>NZ_JBICKN010000059.1:0-572312 GCF_043104185.1 Delftia sp. WSY_22 | reverse complement strand
CCAACGGCTACAAGATCGACTTTGATGGCGCGCAGAAGGCCTATGTCGCGCGCAATGAAGCCGGTGACACCAAGACCATCGCCATGCAGGGCGTGACCGATTTCATGGGCGAGCGCACGCAGGGCTCGATGAGCCGCGAGCAGCAGGACAGCACGCGCATGCTGGCCATGGCCGACGTGATCGGCCGCACGGACCCCGAGCGCGGGCTGCAGATGCGCCAACAGCTCACGCTGGGGGCGCACGATGTCAAACGCCAGGCTAGAGAGATGAAGCAATGGCAGCAGGATGACGAAGTGGGGCGCATCGAGGGCGAGCAACGAAAGCAGTTCCAGGCATCGTTGATTGACCAGAGCGGCAAGTCACGCGAAGCGACGATGGACGACCACCTTGCCCATAGTCAGCGCCGTATAGCGGCGCTGACACAGGCTGGGCATCTCGAGGCTGCGGACCAGGCTACCCAGGATTTGATGGCGCAGTCGCACATCAAAATCCAGATGGATACAAAAAGGCGTCAGGAGGCATCTGACAAAGCCGCTGCTGGCCTGGCGGTGGGCGACTATGCCCCGCTGATGGAGCTCTACAACCGCTTTGTTCCCAGTGGCTACAAAATTTCCGGCATCGAGGCGGGGCAGGGAGGAGCTTTGCAGATCAAGCGCACAGACCTGAATGGCCGGGAGACGGCGCCAGTCACTCTTAAGGACAGTGGCGAGGCTCTTGGACTTCTCAAGTCCATGGCCAGCCCGGCGGCGCTGTACCAGTATTCCCAAGGCGAGTTTCAACGCAGCTTGCGTTCGAGCCGAGAAACCGTCCCGAGCGGCTTGCCGTATGGCGCCTCCAGGTAGCGCAGCACTGATCCTGGGATGCAGCCACCAAGGCCCGCTTCAGCGGGCCTTTCCGTTTCAGGAGCCCGGGCGCCGCTGCCTGTCGTGCCAAGCCTGCCAGTCTGTGCTTCTTGCCACAAGGGGATCAGATGAGCAGCAAGAAGTACAAGCACGGAAGGCCGGACCAGCCGGGCGGCCTGGCCTACGAGCCAGAGGCATTCGAATTGCTGGACGGGATGGATGTGACCGGCATCGGTGCGGGCGCACGCTACCGGCCTGTGCCTGCTCAGCCGCCTGCACAGCCACAGGAGCGCAGCTGGGGTGAGGCGATCGCAGATGCCGGCGTGCAAAGCGCTGAAGGGGTGAATGCAACCTTGGGCAGCGTTGTCAACCTCTTTTCGCCCTCATCCGGTGTCGCGGATTTTTTCCGCAGCAATGGCGAGCATTGGCGCAAGGCACAAAGCCCCGTGATGCAGCGCAAGCTGGCCGAAGCCGAAAAGCTGATCAGCGCGGCGGACCAGGATTCGATCATCGATCAATCCATCGCGGCAGCGCGGGCCTACAGCTCGGACCCCGCACTGATCGCGCGCTTCATCTTCACGAATCTGCCCAGTGTGCTCCCGGGCCTTGGTGCATCTAGGGTGGGGCAGATCGCCACGCTGGCCGCGGGAGGCAGCACTGCCTTGGCGGCCACAGCCGGCACCACCATGGCAGGTGCTACAGAGGCACTTATGAATGCGGGGGGCGCCCGTGGAAAAGCCTTCGAAGAGATCCGCGACACGCTGCGCAAGCAGAACGTCCCGGAGGACGAGGCGGTACGGATCGCCCTCGGCAAGTCGGTGTTGCCAGCTGCCATAGGCAGCTTGACCGGCTTGCTGCCTGGCAAGCGCCGCATCGAGCGTGCTCTGGCGGGCAGGGGATATGCCGCTACCGGAGCGATGGCATCGGCGGCGCTGGGCAAGCAGTTGGATGACGTACTGCCCCAGGTCGCGACAAACCACCAGGCTGGCGGTTTCGATGGGCGGTCGTTGTCGCGCAATGTCGGACGCACGGCGGTGGAGGCCGCTGTCAGCGGCCTGCCGCCTGCGGGCGTCGCCGCCATCGCCGCCAGGCGCGGTCATGCCCGGGCAGGCAAGGCGGGCAGTGAGGGCGATGCAGCGCTGCCCGTCACCGGCCCGGAGTCTGCAAGGCCCGGTCCACCGGCGCCGGCGGACGCAGGCCAGTCTGCTCTGGAGGCCTCCGCAGGCCTTGCCAGACCGGACAAGGCCGTCAGCCCAGTGCCTGCGGAATCCGGCCGTGGAGCCGGTGGCGAGGCTAAGCCGCAAGGCGCCAGGCAGCACCGGCAAGTGCCGGCCGATGCTTTTGCTAGCGGCGATGCGCCGGCCTTCGATCCAGCTACGGTGCAGGCCCGCAATTGGTTGCAGTTCGTGTCCGAGCGCGGCGAGAACATCGGCAGGCTGCGCAGGGGTACGCCTGCCTGGGAATTGTTGCAGGATGACTGGAAAGCCGTGCAGGCTGCACGCAGGGAAGCCTCGGCTGATCGCACAGCGCCCGTGGAGGATGCCACGGTCCGTGCACCGGGCGACGAGAATGCGCCCGCCGCCCCTGTCGCTGAAGACAGCGCGCCGGTGCCGGGCAGCGAGAAGGCATCCATGCAACCTGCCCCGGGTGTGCGGCGGAGTGGGGAGCCTGCTGCGGATGAGGCTTCTGGTGCACAGGACTCCTCCGGGCCGCCCGCCGCTGCGGCGCAACGGCCCCATCCGGATGGAGAACTGCCCGCCGCGTTGCCAGCTTCAGTGAAGGTTGGTGCGGGCGATGGCGCCTCGGCACCCGATACAGCGCCTGCTGCGGCACAGCCAGCTTCGCGCCAGGATGCAGACAAGAGTCCAAGCCCGGCGCCTGATGCCTCCACGGGCAAGGTGAAAGAGGTGGCTGATGCCATCAGTGCCTCATGGGCCAAGGGGCCTCAGGTGCGCGTCATGTTCGACCTGAAGGAGCCCCGCCTGGCGCAGGCAATGCGTGATGCCGGCAGGGAACCGGGGGCCGATGGCGGCACGCAGGTGCCGCGCGGTTTCTATGCCGATGGTCAGCTCCAGCTGCTTGCCAATGCAAGCCATACGCCGGCCCAGGTTGCACGGGTCGTATACCGGCAGGCGCTAGGCCAGCATGGTCTTCAGGGGGCCTTTGGCGAAGGGATGGATGCCGTGCTCGACCAGATCGTCGCGGCGCGCCCGCGCGATGTGCGTGAGAAGGTCCAGGAGCACGGGCTGGCCGAGGGCCGGGAGGGTCGGCGTGCCGCCGCCCAGGATGTGCTGGCGGCCATGGCCGAGCAGTCGCCGCAGGCGGGGTTCGTTCGAAAGGCTGTCGAGGCGGTCCGCTCGCGGCTGCGTGCTCAACTGCCGTCCATCAGGCCCATGGCGATGTCCGATGCCAGGATCATCGAGGACTTCATCCTGCCTGCCCGCGACTGGGTGCGGCGGGGCGGGCAGCCTGCTGGCAACGGCCTGCCCGCTGCCGTCGCTGTGCCACGCACCGAAGCCGATGCGCAGCGGCAGAGGGTGGACGCGCAGGACCGCACCGGCATGGACAAGGGCGAGTCCGGCGATGTGGGCTCCAGGCAGTGACGCGGGGCCCGTGGCAGGAATCGCCGACCCGGGACGTTGCTCACCATGACGACATCCATTGAATCCGTCAGCCCGCCCGAGGATTCGGCGGCGCAGTTGCTGGAGTGCGAGCTGCTGGAGATTGCCGAACAGGAGCTTGGCCTGAGCGGTCCGCAGGCCTTGTGCGTCGCCCAGGCCATGTTGCGCGGGTTGAGAAAGCGCTATGGCGGCATGCGCATGGGCGCGCGCGGCGCTGCCATCTACGTGCCCGCGCCCAGCAAAAAGGAGCGCAACGAAGCCATCCGCCGTGAATTCAACGGAGTCAACCGCCAGCAGTTGCAGACCAAATATGGACTCCAGCGGGCCCAGCTGTACCGCATCCTGGGTGAGCGGCCTGGTTCGGTACGCAACGGCATTTCCAGTCCGGAGACATCGCCTTCCGTAGAGGGCTGAGCCGTGCAGCACCGCTGCGGACGGCGACCGTTGCAGCGCCGGGCGTGTGTTTGAAAACAGTCTCATTTGTCGGCAGGAAATGAGACGCGAGGAAAGAGAAACTGCCTGAACACGCTCTGTATGGGCGCAACGGAAACAACGAATACAGGTGGTCTTTTTTCCATGTTCACCAGCTCGCGAAACAACACCTTCAACACTGCGGGCCTGAGCTCAGCCTCGCTGGATGCCGCAGTCAGCTGTGTCCCCAGCGTGATGGCCGCTACCAGAGAGCACGCCTGATGCTGCAGATCGAGTCCGTCTTGACGGCACGGCTCGGGTCGCTGCCGGCTTTCAGGGGCTGGCGCGTCAGCGGAGCCAGCGAGTCCATCGATCGCTCGGCCGTGCCTGCTGCGCAGGTGCGCATGGCATCTGCCACAGCGGCAACCGCCATGAGGACCTCGGCACAGTTGCAGCCGACCTGGGTTGCCGCCATGGTGGTGCCGCGCGGCGCACAAGCTGCTGCCACGCTGGGCGAGGCACTCGCAGCCCTGGTCGAAGCACTGCACAACTGGTCGCCGGGAGCGGTCGATGGCCGCTTCTGGACCCCCTTCCAGTTCGTCTCCATCCAGGAGGCGGTTTTTCCCGACCCAGGCCTCGTGGGGTACGAGGTCGCATTCACCACCACGGCCCTGTTCGACGGCCAGCCGTGATTTCTTACCTTTGATTGGAGCAGCGACATGCCGATTGCACACCCGAAAAATGACTACCAGATTCCACGAGGCCGCGTCTACATCGACCTCTATGACGCCAACGAGCAACTGACGGGCGAGATTCCCATGGGCAACTGCCCGGGCTTCACCCTCACCGTCGCGGCAGAAAAGGCCGAGCACTTCAGCAGCGAAGAGGGCATGTCCGAGAAGGACGGCAGCTGGCCCATCAAGGTCACCCGTACCGGCGCCCTGACCTGCGACAACATCAGCGCGCGCAACGTGGCCTCCTGGCTGTCCGGTACCCATGCGCTGAAGACACAGGACGCCACCCCCGTGGACAACGAGATCCGCTCCGTGGTCCCCGGCCGTCAGTACCAGCTGGGCGCGACGCCTGCCAATCCGCTGGGCGTGCGCAACGTCTCCACCGTGTCCATCAAGAGCGAGGACGGTCAGACCAGCTACGTCGCGGGCCGCGACTACAACCTGAGCCTGGAGACCGGCCGTGTCCAGATCATCGAAGGCGGTCAGATCGCCGCCGGCAAGGTGGTCTTCGGCTACACGCCCGTGGCCGGCCAGTTCGAGTCCGTGATGACGGGCGCCAAGTCCGACATGACCTGTGCGATCCGCATCGTGTCCGACAGCGCTGCCGGCCTGGACAGCGACTGGTACATGCCGCTGGTGGCGCTCACGCCCACGGGCGAGATGCCCCTGATCACCGAGGACACCAAGCCCGTGAGCATGCAGTTCTCGCTGGAAGTGCTCAAGGGCCCCAACGCGCAGGCCATCTACCGCGACGGCCGTCCGGTCTCCACCCCTTGATGTAAGCCTCCCCACCTGGCCACGCGCCGGGTGGTTCGCCCTGCCGCTTGGACAGGCGGCAGGGCCAACCAGAAATGCCTACAAAAAACCTCTGAATCATGGTCGAGAAAATCATTTCCATGCTCACCAGTGCCAAGGATGCCTCAGTGAAGGCATTCGACAGCCTTCAGGCCAAGGTGGCCGAGGTGGGCGCATCAATGCTCAGGAGTTTCGGCGCTGCGGCCACATCCGCTTTCGACAAGGCGGCCAAAGGGATCAGCAACGTCCAGACCGTGATTGACGGCGTGCAGGCAGTCCTGGATGAGTTGGCATCCAAGGCCAGCCAGGGCGCGCAGGCCTTCACCGGGCTGGGAGCGGCAGCCGGCTCGGCAGTGAGCGGGTTGGTGAGCAAGGGCATGGCCTCATTGGACGGCCTGAACTCCAAGCTCCAGGAGGTGGGCGCATCGATGTTCAAGGGCCTGGGCTCCTCGGCGGCGACGACGTTCAAGGGTGCCGTCGACAGTGCGGCAGCCTTCGAGTCAGCGATGGACCGTGTCCAGGTCGCCACCGGCAGTTCGGCCGAGGAGATGGCCGCGCTGACCAAGGCGGCCACGGATGCCGGACTCACCACGCAGTACTCGGGCGTGCAGGCTGCCGGCGCGCTGGAAAGCCTGGCCCAGGCGGGGTTGACGGCCCAGGAGAGCATTGCCACGTTGCCGGCGGTCCTGAGCCTCGCGCAGGCCGGCGGCATGGAACTGTCCGCCGCCAGCGAAGCCGTGACCAAGGCGGTTTCGGGCATGGGCCTGCAATTCGAGGATGCAGGGCGCGTGGCGGATGTGCTGGCCAAAGGGTCGGTGCTCACCGGCACCAGTATCGGCAGCCTGGCCGAGACCCTGGGCACGGTGGGCCCTGCTGCCGGACGCGTGGGACTGAGCCTGGAAAGCACGGTGGCCATGATCGGCCAGTTTTCGCAGGCTGGGACCGATGCGGGGAAGGCCGGCTCGGCGTTCAACACCATCCTGGGCCAGTTCGCGGATCCGGCCAGCGCGTTCCGCAAGGAGCTGGGCGAGGCCGGCATTGTCACCGACGATTTCGAGCAGGCATTGCAGCAACTGGCCGTCAAGGGCCCGGAAGGTGCGCAGGCCATCAAGGCACTGGGGACGGAGGCCGGTCCCGTGCTGTCCGGGCTGCTCAGCCAGGGCATGGGCTCACTGAATGCTCTCTCCACCACGCTGGGCAACGCTTCCGGCAGTGCCGCCGACATGGCAGCAACCATGTCGGACAACCTCAATGGCTCGGTCAAGGGGTTCGGAAATGTCTGGGAGGGTGTCAAGACCGCGCTGGGCACGCCCGTGCTGCCTGTTCTCAAGGAGGCGGTGGATGCGGTGGCAGAGGGCTTCCGCACTGCCGTTGCTGACGGCGCCATCGGGCGCTTCGGCGAATCGATTGCCGAGGCCTTCCGCTCCGGCCTGGAATTCGCCAAGGGCTTCATTTCCACGATCGATTTCAAGGCCGTGGGCGAGAAGCTGCAGGCCTTCGCAGACCAGGCCAAGGACGCCCTGACGCGGGTGCAGGAGTACGGCACGAATACCGGCAACGTGCTGAAGATTGCCTGGGGCACGATGAGCGCTGGCGTCAATGGCGTGATGACCGTCATCTATGGCCTGGGTGCAGTTTTCGCCGAAATCGCGAGCGGTGTCTCGAGTGGGATTGCATGGCTTAACGAGCAGCTCGCGAAGGTCTCGTTTGGCCAGTTGTCCCAGTCCTTCAAGCAGGCCGCGCAAGACGCCGAGGTGATGGCGGGCGGCTTCGGGGCTTCGGCCCAGGCCATGCGCGACAAGGCCACCGAGTCCCTGCAGGCCGTGGCCGATGCCGCGCAGACGGCGCGCAATGGATTCACCGGCCTGGTGCAAGGCTCCCAGGAGGCCAGTACGGCGAGCGGCGAATCGGAGCGCGCCTTCCGGCAGATGGCTGCTTCCATCGAGGAGACCGGCCGAAAGAGCATGGAAACCAAGGTGGCGCTGGAGAGTACGGCTACGGCGACGGCCACCGCGTCACAAAGCGTCAGCCAGTTGCGTGCCGAATATCAGCAACTGATGGAGGCGGGCAACCTGCAGGCCGCTGCAGAGAAGCTGGAGGAAATCAACAAGATCCAGAAGGCGCTTCCCGAGTCCGCTCAGAGCGCGCAGCAGGCGGCCAAGGCGGTGGATGAAGCCTATACGGGCCTGGACAAGGGCAAAGCCTCCTTGCAAGGCCTCAAGTCCGAGGTGGACAAGACCGGGAAAAGCACTCGGGACCTGAAAGACGCTGCCGACAAGACGAAAGGCTCGAACGATCAGGTAACCCGTGCCGTGAACGACCAGCGCACTGCACTGGAGCGCTTAAATGCCGAGCGTGAGCGAGAGATCGCCGCGCAGGAAAAGGCCAACGAGCTCAAGGAACGAGAGCTGGAGCTGTACCGAAAGAAATGGAATATCGACAAGGAAGGCCACAGCCTGAACACCGCAGGCGAGCGAGTGGGCATCACCATTCTTTCACGCACGGCCGTGCTCGAAATGGCCAAGGGCCAGGGGCTGGATGACGCGGCCGCATTGCGCGTCGTGGACCAGTTCGAGCAGCAGTACGACAAACCCGCCGGCATTTTCGGCGGGATCCAGGGCGGCGTGAATCCGAACGAGGTGAACAGGGCTATCGCCGATGCTGTTTTGCAGCAGGCGAGGGACAAGGTTGCCCAAGCGCAGAGGGCACCGCTGGAGTCTCCCACCAACACGTCCACGGTTGGGGCCGCAGCTCGGGTCATCGACCTGCGGATCAACGGCAGCTCGCTGGGCAATGTTAGGACCGACGCCGATGGCGAACGGGCGATCGAACGCCTGCTGTCGGAGCTTGAGCGAAGCAAGAACCTTTCCGGAATATGACGATGACAGCCAAGAACCACCTATTGGGAACGCTTGAGATTCCCCGCGGGATGACCTGGACGGATGAATTCACATGGTCCGCCGTGGCGCGCAGTACGGCGCGCAGCATCACGGGGGCGCTGATCGTGGACGAAGCCGGCAAGTCCGCGGGACGTCCGATCACTCTGGAGGGGGATGAGTCCCATGGCTGGATCCGCCGCGCCACCTTGCTCATGTTGCTGCAGATGGCTGGCGCCGCAGGCCAGGTCTACCGCCTGCGGCTGGCGGATGGCCGCAGCTTCGACGTGCAGTTTTCCGGCGACGAGCCCATCACGGCCCGGCCCGTCGGCAGGCCCGAGCTTCCCGCGCTCGCCAATCCCTATGTCGCAACGTTGCGGCTCATCACAGTTTGAGGAGTTGAAAATATGACAGTCAGAGACGGCGATATCCGCCTGCTCGAATCCAAGGTCATGACAGATGACGCCAACGGCGGCGGCGGCCCTACGGGCAACGTCATCGCCTGGGGCAAGAGCAATGGCGTCTTCGAGGACATCACCGAGGTCGACAGGGCCGGCGGCGACGTGTCCATCCGCCAGGTGCACGCGGCCGTGCAAACGCCCACCACCGAGCCGCTGATGGACACCAACATCATTGTCTCGGCCGTGCCCAACGATCCGAATGTGTCCATCACCATCGCGCCGTGCGACGTATTCGCGCGCCGCTCGGAGATCGCCGCGGCCATCGCGGCCTACCTCATCCCGGGCACGGAGTGGGGCGGCTATCTGCTGGAAAACCATGTCCAGGGCCAGGCCTCAATCAAGATCTTCCACCGGCCCGGCACACCGGCGCCGACCATCGGCCGCACGCTGATCCTCGTCTACAACGAGGGGCTGGCCAGCCAGGTGCTGCAGTACGTGCGCGTGCTGCGCGCCGAGACCGAGACCCTGCAGTTTTCGTACTCGACGAGCAGCGGCTACACCGACTACGCAGCCAGTGTCACTACCTGCGAAATCACGCCCCGGCTGCGGAGCGCTTTCCCGGGCTCCCCGCCAAACCGGTCGTATGGCATGGACCACACGAAGACCCGCATCCGGGACACTACCGTGGCCGATGCAGCCAGCTTCTACGGCGCCCAGCCCCTGACGTCTGCTGTGCAGCTGGGCGAGAGCATGCTGCGGGTAGCCAGCATCTACACCCAGCTGGTGCCCAACTCACGCACCGAGACTGCGGCGCTGGACCAGCGCCCGGCCGGCGTGCGGCAGCTGGTGCTCGCTACCTCGCCGCGCGAGATCCGCGTGCCCAATGCGCCGCACACGCGCCGCATCAAGGTTGGCCAGGAAAACCGCAGTTTCAGCTGGGTGGCCATCCTCAAGCCTTTTCCGGCGCCGAACACCCTGGTGGTGTCGTTCCAGGTGATGGGCGTCTGGTACACCGCATCCGACAACGGCCAGGGCGAGCTGACGGGATCGGCCGTGGGCACCGTCAACTATGCGAACGGCTCGGTGTCCGTGACGCTGCCCGCACTGCCAGACGTGGGCAGCTCCATCATCTTCCAGTGGGGTGAGGCCTCGGCCTTCGTGAACCGCTCCAGTGCCACGGGTTGGCGGCTGCCCGAGCACGCCATGCGTCTGCCGCACCAGGGCATCAAGCCGGGCACGCTGGTCATCAAATGGACCTCAGGCGGCGTGCTGCGCACGGCCACGGACAACGGCCAGGGCGACCTGCAGGGCGCCGCCACGGGCGAGATCAACTACGCCTCGGCCGCGCTGCTGCTGCGCCCGCAATTCATGATCGACGCAGGCGGGCAGTTCGCCATTGAGTACGACTATGCCGTGACGGTGAGCAAGAACGTCACGGTCGTCCTCGACGCAGGCGGCTACGGTGCGATCACCCTGGACACCATCCCTGCGCCCGGCACCGTGTCCGTGGCGTGGATCACCGTGCGCAATCTCTCGGCCAGCTCCGGCGCCTCATCCGGTGGTACCTCGGCCTCCAAAAACGGCGGCAGCGGCAAATTCAGCTACCTGCCCCAGGTGCCCCCGGCGCCTGCGCCCGTCATCACTTCGCGTGTGCCTCTATCCGATGGATCGACCACAGGCAAGTACATGGCCCAGGGCGGCGCGCGCGCCAGCGGCGGGGCCGTCTATATCGAGGTCGGCGCCACCAGCTCGCCCGAGGGCAACCACTACGTGCCGCCCGACGTCGATGGCGTGGTCTGGACCGACGCCGAGTACACGGCGGGCGTCAAGTCCATCGGCGGCGTCGAATACCGGCGCTGGGGCGCCTGATCAAACAAAGGAGAAAAATCATGGCAGGAGTTTCCGCAGGCATCGTCTTGCAGACCACCAAGACATCGGCCAGCTCATCGTCAACGCACAGCCGGTCCAGCTACCAGACCAGCAAGACGCAGGACACAGTGCGCCACCTGTTGACGGATGACGGCCGGGGCACGTTCGGCCCGGACGGCACCATCAACTACGCGGGCAAGTTTCTCAACATCAAGTTCGTGCAGCTGGACAGCAAGACCGAGGGCTACAACAGTGACTACGAAAACGCCCTGAGTTTTGAAGAAACCACGATGGGCGGCAATGGCAGCGACCCCAGCTTCTCCACCGTGTCCAAGGGCGGTGACCGCCGCGATACCTCGGTGAGCGAAGAACTGCTGACGGCCAGCACCGTGACGGTGACTTACGCCGAGGACTTCACCAGCGCGCAGCACCATGTGATGAATTTCGTCCCCGAGCCGGTGGTGCTGGACCTGTGCCCCTACACCACCGACTACATCGTGCCGGGCAGCGTGCGGATTCGGTGGATGGGCCATGTCTACGAGGACTACGACGGCGTGCTGGTGCGCGACCGCACGTCCACGGCGCTGGGCATCGTGGCTGGCGCGCTGGACTACTCCAGCGGCGTGGCGCGGATCTTCGACTATGTGGTCGATGGCCCGGCCACCGACCTGGTGGTTGAGAGCCTGTGGACCGTGCGCCAGAACTGGTC
This sequence comes from Delftia sp. WSY_22, assembly GCF_043104185.1. NCBI lineage: Bacteria > Pseudomonadati > Pseudomonadota > Betaproteobacteria > Burkholderiales > Comamonadaceae > Delftia > Delftia sp. WSY_22. The sequence goes on along the minus strand of NZ_JBICKN010000059.1, from coordinate 561,054 downwards.
CACGGCCAGCATCTTCATGCGCACGGCCGCCGCGCCCATTAAGCCCAGTGGCTTCGTGATGAACCTGTCCGATGCCACAGGCGAGCAGATCACGGCCTCGGCTGGCATCGACGGTGTGATTTCGGGCACGCACCTGCGCGGCAAGATCGACTATCAGAGCGGCGTGGTCGAGCTGCAGTTTGGCGACTATGTGCTGGACACCTCGCTGACCCCTGCCCAGAAGACCGAATGGTGGTATTCGGCCGATGACATCGGCGCCGTCCAGCCGAACCGCATCTGGCGCCCCTGGCCCGTGGACCCGACCACGCTGCGCTACAACAGCGTCAGCTACTTCTACCTGCCGCTGGACGCGGACGTCATCGGCCTGGACCCCGTGCGGCTGCCGCCCGATGGCCGCGTGCCCATCTACCGCGTGGGCAGCTACATCGTGATCGGCCACACAGGCCAGCTCGGCCCGGTCACCGTGACCAACGGCCAGGTCATCAACTGCGGCCGCGTGCGGCTCTCGCGTGCCTATGTCATCGGTGCGGATGGCCAGCGTATCCAGCAGGGCTGGAGCGTGGATCTGGAGGCCGGCAAGATCACCGTCAGCGATATCACAGGCTGGGCCCAGCCGGTCACGTTCCAGCACCGCATCGAGGAGATGGCGCGCGTCAGCGACGTGCAGATCAACGGCATGTTGGCGATCACCAAGCAGCTGAGCCACGAGTTCCCCGTGGGCAGCGTGGTCTCCAGCGCGCTGATGGCCGGCACGCTGCGCGCCCGCGTCAGCCTGATGTTTGACCAGACCACCTGGACCAACAAATGGCAGGACACGGTGGACGGCACCGAGGCCTTGGCCAGCTACAACGACACCATCGCGCCCCTTGTCGTCACCAATGCCGGCGCGCTGCCCGAGCGCTGGATGTGCCGCTTCTTGAGCGCCACGACCTTTGAATTCATCGGCGAGCACGTGGGCAACCTGGGCACGGGTTCCACCAACGTCGATTTCGCGCCCATCAACCCGATCAGCGGCGTGCCCTACATCACCATCCGCGCCCTGGGCTGGGGCCAGGGTTGGAGCGCGGGCAACGTGCTGCGCATCAATACCGAGGGCGGCATTGCCCCCCATGCCCTCATCCGCACCGTGCAGCCCAGCGAGGCTGTGGCCGACGACTACCAGTTTGAGCACCTGGTGCGCGGCAGCGTCGACCGTCCCTGATTATTTGGAGATCACCCATGGCATCCCTTGTCGATACCAGCGTCAAGCACTTTCTCTACAGCATGTACGGCGCCCCCGTGCAAAACGGCTTGGCCGGCAGCAAGATTGCCGTGCTCGACGCCTGCCTGGTCACGGGTTTCGGCCTGCGCGCGGCGACGCGCATCACGGTGGCAGCCGGCGTTGCCACGGTGGAGTTTTCGGTGGGCGCATCGCAGCCCCCCACGCCCGACAGCGTGCTGCTGATCGCCGGCGCCGCTCAGACCCTGCTCAACGGCGAGCAGCGCGTGACCGAGTCGTCCAGCGGTGTGTTCAAGTTCCGCACGGCCGCGCCCGACAGCGTGGACAACGGCACGGGCATCACGTTCAAGTTTGCGGCGCTGGGCTGGGCCAAACCGTTTTCTGGGACCAACCAGGCCGTGTATCGGTCCACCGATCCGCAGAGCTATGGCATGTACCTCTATGTCGACGACCGCACAACGACCGCTGTATCCATGCGCGGCTACGAAAGCATGTCGGCCATCGACGCGGGGACCGGACCGTTTCCCAGCGCTGCGCAGCGAGCTGACGGCGCCTGGTGGGCCAAGAGCAATTCAGCGAATGCCAGCCCTACACGCTGGACGATTGTGGGTGATAGCCGGATTTTCTTCGACAACTCGGCACCAGCATCGCCAATCTCACCTACGAATACGGCGGGCGGGACGAGGGTATTTGGTGACTTGCTGGCATTGCGCAAGGCGGGGGATGCATACGCCTGTCTGATCTGTGGCGGCGTATCCCAGTCAAACGTCGTGAACACTCCCAACAATGGATCCATTGATTCGGCATCCAGTGGTTGGTACTTCTTGCCGAGGGCCATTACAGGTTTGGGGGGCAGCGTAGCGCCAGAGCTCAGGAGCTTTGCGTCAACCGGCGCCCCAGGATCTGGTTCTGACTCTGCGTTTGGAAATTTTCCGAGTGACGTTGACGGTGAGTTGAAACTCGCGCAGCTGTTTTTGAGCAATATGCCGGTTTCCGCCAATACGCCGCGTGCTGTTGTGCCGGGATACAGGTATGTGCCGCAGACGCAGGTAGCCCAGTATTTCGAGCGTGACTCGACATTGATCGAAGCCGTAAGCGGTCGCCGCCTCCTGGCCCTTCCGCATAGCTCCTCTGCATCCTCCCCGGCGGGCTTTGGCTTCATCGATATCACAGGGCCTTGGCGCTAACGGTATGGCCGAGTTGTCTTATCCAACCAGCCTGTTCCAGCCCACGGCAGTCGTGGGCCTGGGTGGGCGAGAACTTTACCGGGGCGCGTATGTGGTCCAGCGGCCTGGAACGAGTCAACTGGACTACGTGCTGGGCGGCAACGGCCTGGGCCGCGTGCGCGGTCGCACCGTCGAACAGGAAGACAAGAACAGTCCCAAGGTGCCTGTCTCTCGCCGCGTGCGGCTGTACCGCGACCGCGACGGCCTGTTGATCCGTGAGGTCTGGAGCAACGCTCAGGGCGAGTACGACTTCCTGCACATCGACAGCACCACCGCATACACGGTCGTGAGTTACGACCACGAGGGCGACTTCCGCGCCGTGGTGGCCGACCGCGTCACGCCGGAGGCCATGCCATGACACAGCGCAGTGTTGAAATCACGTTGCAGGCCAACGAGGCCCGCTTGCAGGGCCTGCGCGATCTGCTGCTGGACATGGGTCCGGGCACGGCCTGCGTGCGCTTCTTTGCGGACGCCGAGCGGCCCGCCTTCGGCGAGCCCTCGGCCCTGCCCATGCTGGTGGAGCTGCCGCTGGCCAGACCCTGTGGCGAGATCGTGGCCGGCCGGCTGCGGCTGCTGGCCCGTGATGCGGCCGGCGCCATGATCCTGGAGTCCGGCATCGCCACCTGGGGCCGCGTCGTCTCGGCCAGCGGTGCGCTGGTGCTCGACGCGGATGTGTCGATCGAAGGTGGCGAGGGTCAGATCCAGATCCCGGACAGCACCCAGCTGTACGCGGGCGGCTATCTGACGCTGGCGCCGACCAGCTACATCGAGTAGCGCTATGGCACGCATCGAGCTGATCTTCCATCGCCCACCAGCTGCTGGCTCACCCAGCCAGATGGTGTTCGGCAACGAGGACGATTCGGACCCGGGCTCGACTCAGGACGCAGTCGCACGGATGGCCATCCGGCTGCCGGGGACGAGCGTGTCCATCGGTGCCTTGCGTCGCAAGACCGCTGGCGCCGGCATTCGCCTGCCTGGGGCACGCATGGCGCTTGGAGCGGCGTACCAGACGCGCACCGACAGGCCGGCCGTGGGGGGCACATTGTCGGGATTTGAAGAGGCCGCCCCGGCACAGGGCGGCCTGGTGTCTGTCTGCCAGCAGGCGGCCATTGCCGACAGGGGCACGCAGATTCGCGGTTGGCGAGCGCTGCACGCAGGCGCGGCCGCCGTGCAGCGCTGGCAGGACTCGGCGCGCCTGCGCCTGACCACGCGCCAAGGCATGGGCTTTGCCATGGACGTGGGGGGACTCACGGCCCAGGCCTGGCAAGAGGGTACGTGCTTGCGCCTGGCCACGCGCCAGGGCCTGGCCAACGCACTGGCTGGCCAGGCGGTTGTGCTGCAGAGGTTCCAGGAGGGCATCATTTTGCGCCGTGCCATGCGGCAGGCTTTCAGCGACGGCCTCTGCGAAGGTGTCTGGCACGCCAGCAGCATGGGCGATGCCCGGGTGCTGGGCATCGTGATGGGCGGTGCCCGCCATCAGGACGCCATGGCGCCGCTGCCCGGCGTCACGCCGGGCCGCCCTGTCGATCCGCCCAAGCCGCCACCGTGCTATCGGCCGCCGCCGGGTGGGGCCGTCGAGCTGGCGTTCTCGAGCGTCTGGAGCGAAAGCTCCGAACTCGTGTTCATCTGCTGCAGGCCGGGCACGGATCCCCAACCACCCCGCTATGTCATCCCGCAACTGAAGGTTTACATGACAGTACACACGATGGAGGCAGCCCTGCTGCCGGGCATGGAAGCCGTTGCGCTGAGCGATGTGACGATCGCCAGCGATGACGACGGCTTCGGATGGAGCTTTTCGGCCAATGGTCCGGAACACCTGCTGGATCAACTGGCGCCGTCCGGGGGACTGCCTGCACGGCTGCGCGTGGTGGTCGATGGCATCGACTTCGTCTTTGTCGTACAAAGCCTGAGCCGCACGCGCAGCTTCGGCAACCATCGCGTGGCCGTACAGGGCGTGAGTGCCACCGCCTTGCTGAGCAGTCCCTACATGCCGGAGCAGACCTGGCTGAACACGGCGCCGGCCACGGCGCAGCAACTGATCCGCAATGCGCTGGAGTTCACCGGCGTGCAGCTGGACTGGAAGGTGTCGGACTGGCTGGTGCCGGCCGGCGCCTGGAGCCACCGTGGCACGCCGTTGTCGGCCGTGATGCGTGTGGCTGCTTCGATTGGCGCGGTGGTGAGCAGCCATCGTACGCAGGAGCGCCTGATCGTCGCGCCGCGCTTCGCACACCTGCCATGGAAATGGGCGGATGCGACGCCGGACGTGCGCATGCCGGCGGACGTCATCGTGACGGACGAGCTGCGGCCCGAGCCGCGTGCCGCCTACAACGCGATCTATGTCAGCGGCCAGGCGGGCGGCATCCTCGGTCACGTGCGCCGAGCCGGGACGGCGGGCAACAGCCTGGCTCCCCAGGTCACGGATGCCCTGATCACCGAGGCCGTGGCTGCACGCCAGCGTGGCGAGGCCGTGCTGGGAGCATCGGGCAACAAGCTGGTCCAGTCCATCACCATGCCCTTGCTTTCCGGTGGGACGGCGCCAGGCCTGATCCGGCCCGGCCAATTGATCGAAGTCGTCGATACCGACGAATCCTGGCGTGGCCTGGTCCGTGGAACCCGGCTCAGCGCTGCCATGCCCGTGGTGCGGCAGCAGATTACCGTGGAGCGTGCAACCGTATGAGCACCGTCAATCTCTTCAAGCGTCTTGTCCAACTGCTGCCTGACGAGCCTGTGCTCACCGGGCGGATCAGCGCGGTGCATGGCGACGGAACAGCCACGGTCGATCTGCCTGGCAATGGCCGATTGCGCGTACGCAATCCCCTGGGCAGCCAGGAGGGCGGCAGCGTCTATGTCCAGGGGCAGGCGATCACGGGTGAAGCCCCTCAATTGACCTATGTGCTTATTGATATCTAGGGGGGGCGCCAGGGCTTCGATGCAGGGTGATCGGCCGATTGGGTCCTGCTGCGGGGAGGCGCGGTCCCCGCGCTGCCGGCGCACACTGAAAACCGAGGGCAAATCCCCAATGCGGCCTTTCTGATGGGAAAAGCGCCTCGTTTATAATGTCCGGCTTCGCTTACATCACGGGTTGAGCGAACCATGTGCGGTCCCCAGCGGCCAGGCGCATGTGATGTAAGCCCTTGAAATCTGAGGTGCCGCGCGGCCGACTGGCTTTGGCTCGCGTTGCACCGTGACTTTTGCGCAATACGGTGCGGGCTGTACAGCAGCCGGCACGGTCCAATCCCTCATAGGAACAAACATGGCCGTTACTGTTGAAACCCTTGAAAAGCTCGAGCGCAAGATCACGCTGAGCCTGCCCCTGAACTCCATCCAGAGCGAAGTCGAGAACCGCCTCAAGCAAGTGGCGCGCACCGTGAAGATGGACGGCTTCCGTCCCGGCAAGGTGCCGATGAGCGTGGTGGCCCAGCGTTATGGCTATTCGGTGCAGTATGAAGTGCTCAACGACAAGGTTGGCGAGGCTTTCGCACAGGCTGTCAACGAAGCCAAGCTGCGCGTGGCTGGCCAGCCCCGCATCTCCGAAAAGGAAGGCGCTCCCGAGGGCGAGGCCCAGTTCGAAGCCATCTTCGAAGTGATGCCTGAAGTCAAGATCGGTGACCTGACCTCGGCCGAAGTCGAGAAGCTGACAGCCGAAGTGGACGACGCCGCCATCGACAAGACCGTGGACATCCTGCGCAAGCAGCGCCGCACCTTCGCGCAGCGCGCCCAGGCCGATGTGGCCGTGGACGGCGACCGCGTGACCGTGGACTTCGAAGGCAAGATCGACGGCGAGACCTTCTCCGGCGGCAAGGCTGAAGACTTCCAGTTCCTGGTCGGCGAAGGTCAGATGCTCAAGGAATTCGAAGACGCAGTGCGCGGCATGAAGGCCGGCGAGTCCAAGACCTTCCCCCTGGCTTTCCCCGCCGACTACCACGGCAAGGACGTGGCCGGCAAGACCGCCGATTTCCTGGTGACGGTCAAGAAGATCGAAGCCGCCAACCTGCCCGAAGTGGACGAGGCCTTTGCCAAGGCACTGGGCGTGGCTGAAGGCACGGTCGAAGGCCTGCGCGCCGACATCAAGAAGAACCTGGAGCGTGAAGTCAAGTTCCGCGTCCAGGGCCGCAACAAGCAGGCCGTGATGGACGCCCTGGTGTCCAAGGCCGAGCTGGAACTGCCCAAGGCCTCGGTGCAGGCTGAAGTCGCCCGTCTGCTGGAAGGCGCTCGCGCCGAGCTGCAGCAGCGCGGCATCAAGGACGCCGACAAGGCCGAGATCCCTGAAGACGTGTTCCTGCCCCAAGCCGAGCGCCGCGTGCGCCTGGGCCTGGTGGTGGCCGAGCTGGTGCGCGCCAACGAGCTGCACGCCACCCCCGAGCAGATCAAGGCCCACGTGGAAGAGCTGGCCGCCAGCTACGAAAAGCCCGAAGACGTGGCACGCTGGTACTTCGGCGACCGCCAACGCCTGGCTGAAGTCGAAGCCGTTGTCATCGAAAACAACGTGACCGAGTTCGTGCTGGGCAAGGCCAAGGTCTCCGACAAGGCCGTGTCCTTCGACGAACTGATGGGCCAGGCCTGAGGGTTTGAGCACCGCCTGCCTGCCGCTTCGTGAGATCGGCGGGCGGGTTGGCATCTGCGGGGCTTGTGCTTTGGCGCACAAGCCCCATTTTCTTTCCGGATACGGCTAAAGTAGCCCCCTAGTACTGGAGAAAACATGAGCGCATTGGAAACTCAGGGTTTGGGCATGATCCCAATGGTCATCGAACAGTCCGGCCGCGGAGAGCGGTCGTACGACATCTACTCGCGCCTGCTCAAGGACCGGGTGATCTTCCTGGTGGGCCCTGTCAATGACCAGACGGCCAACCTCGTCGTGGCCCAGCTGCTGTTCCTTGAAAGCGAAAACCCCGACAAGGACATTTCGTTCTACATCAACAGTCCCGGCGGCTCCGTGAGCGCCGGCCTGGCCATCTTCGACACGATGAACTTCATCAAGCCCGATGTGTCCACGCTGTGCACCGGCATTGCAGCCAGCATGGGTGCCTTCCTGCTGGCCGCTGGCACCAAGGGCAAGCGCTTTGCGCTGCCCAATTCCCAGGTCATGATCCACCAGCCGCTGGGCGGCATGCAGGGCCAGGCCACCGAGATCGAGATCCACGCCCGCGAGATCCTCAAGACCCGCGAGCGCCTGAACAAGATCCTGGCCGAGCGCACGGGCCAGCCGCTGGAAAAGATCCAGCACGACACCGAGCGCGACTACTTCCTGTCCGCCGACGAAGCCAAGGACTACGGCCTGGTCGATCAGGTGATCAACAAGCGCTCCTGAAGCCCGGAGGCTGTATAAGAATGGGCGGCGTTTTCCCCCTACGGAAAACGCCGCTTTCCATTTGGTTATCATCCTTTTCCATATTTCTGTAACAAGGCACCGACCCCATGGCCGAGAAAAAAGGCTCCTCCAGCGAAAAAAACCTTTATTGCACCTTCTGCGGCAAGAGCCAGCATGAGGTCAAGAAGCTGATCGCGGGTCCGTCAGTCTTTATCTGCGACGAGTGCATCGATCTCTGCAACGAGATCATCCGCGACGAGCAGCCCAGCACCGAGGCCAAGGACGGCCGAGGCGACCTGCCCACGCCCGCCGAAATCAAGGCCAACCTGGACAACTACGTGATCGGCCAGGACCTGCCCAAGCGCACGCTGGCTGTCGCCGTATACAACCACTACAAGCGCCTGCGTCACAAGGACAAGGCCGGCAAGGACGAGATTGAGCTGGCCAAGAGCAACATCCTGCTCATCGGTCCCACGGGCTCCGGCAAGACGCTGCTGGCGCAGACGCTGGCGCGCATGCTCAACGTGCCCTTCGTCATGGCCGATGCCACCACGCTGACCGAGGCCGGCTACGTGGGCGAGGACGTCGAGAACATCATCCAGAAGCTGCTGCAAAGCTGCGAATACGACGTCGAGCGTGCGCAGCGCGGCATCGTCTACATCGACGAGATCGACAAGATCTCGCGCAAGTCCGACAACCCCAGCATCACGCGTGACGTGTCGGGCGAGGGCGTGCAGCAGGCCCTGCTCAAGCTCATCGAAGGCACCATGGCCAGCGTGCCCCCGCAAGGTGGCCGCAAGCATCCGAACCAGGACTTCCTGCAGATCGACACGACCAACATCCTGTTCATCTGCGGTGGCGCGTTCGCGGGCCTGGAGAAGGTCATCGAGAACCGTACCGAGGCGTCGGGCATCGGCTTTGGCGCCACGGTCAAGAGCAAGAAGCAGCGCTCCGTCTCGGAAGTGTTCCAGGAGATCGAGCCTGAAGACCTGATCAAGTTCGGCATCATCCCCGAGCTGGTGGGGCGCATGCCCGTGGTCACGGCCCTGGCCGAACTGGGCGAAGACGCCCTGGTGCAGATCCTGACCGAGCCCAAGAACGCCCTGGTCAAGCAGTACAGCAAGCTGCTGGCCATGGAAGGCGTGGAGCTGGAGATCCGGCCCGCCGCGCTCAAGGCCATCGCCCGCAAGGCGCTGGCGCGCAAGACGGGTGCCCGTGGCCTGCGCTCCATCCTGGAGCAATCGCTGATCGGCACCATGTACGAACTGCCCAATGCCGACAATGTCGAGAAGGTGGTGGTGGACGAGTCCACCATCGAAGACGGAAAAGCACCGCTGCTGGTTTACCGCGAGGCGGCCAAGAAAGCCTGATGCGCCGCTGCCTGCAAAGGTCCGGCAGCGCAAGTCCCTGTGACCCGAAATCCTTTCGGGCTGCGGGGTTGAAATACACCGGTGGGCGGACCATCTTCCGCTGACAAACCGAGGATTCCCATGTCAGGACATACCCCTTTGCCTTCCACCCCCCTAGACCTGGCGCTGCTGCCGCTGCGCGATGTGGTCGTGTTCCCCCACATGGTGATCCCGCTGTTCGTGGGCCGCGCCAAGAGCATCAAGGCGCTGGAGCTGGCCATGGAGGGCGACCGCCGCATCATGCTGGTGGCCCAGAAGACCGCCTCCAAGGACGAACCCACGGCGGCCGACATGTTCGACGTCGGCTGCGTCTCCACCATCTTGCAGATGCTCAAGCTGCCCGACGGCACGGTCAAGGTGCTGGTCGAAGGTCAGCAGCGCGCGCTGGTCAAGCAGGTCATGGATGAAGAGACCCACTTCGTGGGCTCCGTCGTGCCCGTGGCGCCTGAGGCCGAAACCCACAAGCCCAGCGAGATCGAAGCCCTGCGCCGCGCCGTGACGCAGCAGTTCGACCAGTACGTCAAGCTCAACAAGAAGATCCCGCCCGAGATCCTCACCTCCATCGCCAGCATCGACGATGCCGGCCGCCTGGCCGACACCATCGCCGCGCACCTGCCGCTCAAGCTCGAGAACAAGCAGGCCGTGCTCGACCTGGTGGACATCAAGGAGCGCCTGGAAAACCTGTTCGAGCAGCTGGACCGTGAGGTCGACATCCTCAATGTCGACAAGCGCATCCGTGGTCGCGTCAAGCGCCAGATGGAAAAGAACCAGCGCGACTTCTATTTGAACGAGCAGGTCAAGGCCATCCAGAAGGAGCTGGGCGAGGGCGAGGACGGCGCCGACATCGAAGAGATCGAAAAGAAGATCAAGCTCGCTCGCATGCCTGCCGAGGCGCGCAAGAAGGCCGAGGCCGAGCTCAAGAAGCTCAAGCTCATGTCGCCCATGTCGGCCGAAGCCACCGTGGTGCGCAACTACATCGATGTGCTCACGGGCCTGCCCTGGAGCAAGAAGACCAAGATCAAGCACGACCTGGCCAATGCCGAGGAGGTGCTCAATGCCGACCACTTCGGCCTTGAAAAGGTCAAGGACCGCATCCTTGAATATCTTGCCGTGCAGCAACGCGTGGACAAGGTCAAGGCGCCCATCCTGTGCCTGGTCGGACCTCCGGGCGTGGGCAAGACCTCGCTGGGCCAGTCCATCGCCAAGGCCACGGGCCGCAAGTACGTCCGCATGGCGCTGGGCGGCATGCGTGACGAGGCGGAAATCCGCGGCCACCGCCGCACCTACATCGGCGCCATGCCGGGCAAGGTGCTGCAAAGCCTGGACAAGGTCGGCACGCGCAACCCGCTGTTCCTCCTGGACGAAATCGACAAGCTCGGCATGGACTTCCGTGGCGATCCGTCGAGCGCCCTGCTGGAAGTGCTGGACCCCGAGCAGAACCACACCTTCGGCGATCACTACGTCGAAGTGGACTTCGACCTCAGCGACGTGATGTTCGTGGCGACCTCCAACTCCATGAATATCCCGCCCGCGCTGCTGGACCGCATGGAAGTGATCCGCCTGTCGGGTTACACCGAGGACGAAAAGGTCAACATCGCCATCCGCTACCTGCTGCCCAAGCAGATCACCAACAACGGTGTGAAGGAAGGCGAGATGCGGGTGGAGGAATCCGCCATCCGCGACATCGTGCGCTACTACACGCGAGAGGCCGGCGTGCGTTCGCTGGAGCGCGAGCTGTCCAAGATCTGCCGCAAGGTCGTCAAGGGCCTGCAGCTCAAGAAGCTGGAGCCCACCGTCGTCGTCACTGCCGACAACCTGCCTGACTACCTGGGTGTTCGCAAGTACACCTATGGCCGTGCCGAACTGAACAACCAGATCGGCCAGGTCGTGGGTCTTGCCTGGACCGAGGTCGGCGGCGATCTGCTGACCATCGAGGCCGCCATCATGCCCGGCAAGGGCGTGATCTCGCGCACCGGCTCGCTGGGCGATGTGATGAAGGAATCGGTCGAAGCCGCGCGCACCGTGGTGCGCAGCCGCTCGCGCATGCTGGGCATCAAGGACGAGGCCTTCGAGAAGAAGGACATCCACGTGCACGTGCCCGATGGCGCCACCCCCAAGGACGGCCCCAGCGCGGGTGCGGCCATGACGACGGCCTTCGTCTCTGCGCTGACGGGTATCCCGGTGCGTGCCGATGTCGCCATGACTGGTGAAATCACGCTGCGCGGTGAGGTCACCGCCATCGGCGGCCTCAAGGAAAAGCTGCTGGCGGCCCTGCGTGGCGGCATCAAGACGGTGCTGATCCCCGAAGAGAACGTCAAGGATCTCCAGGAGATCCCCGACAACGTCAAGAGCGGCCTGGAAATCATCCCCGTCAAGTGGATCGACCAGGTCCTCAAGGTGGCGCTGGAACGTGTGCCCGAGCCCTTGTCCGAGGAGGAGGCCGCCGCCGTGGCCCCGGCGGAAACCAAGGCTGTGGAGCCTGCAGTCAAGCACTGAAGATGAAAAAATGTAGCGTTTTTCCTGAACCCTCCAAGAACTACGCTACAATTCATCCCATCGCAGCAAACGACGTTGTAGAATGTCAGGCTTCGATAGAAATGCGGGAATAGCTCAGTTGGTAGAGCGCAACCTTGCCAAGGTTGAGGTCGACGGTTCGAACCCGTTTTCCCGCTCCAGATTTCGAACATGCTTTCGGGTGTGTTAGGTTCTGGTGGCGGTTGGCTGCCAGAATGGATGATTCAAGCGGGAATAGCTCAGTTGGTAGAGCGCAACCTTGCCAAGGTTGAGGTCGACGGTTCGAACCCGTTTTCCCGCTCCAGTTTTGGATGTGCCTTGGTACGTTCGATTCAGGTGACGGGTAGTTGCTTGAATGTTTGCGGGAATAGCTCAGTTGGTAGAGCGCAACCTTGCCAAGGTTGAGGTCGACGGTTCGAACCCGTTTTCCCGCTCCAGTTTTTAAAAACTGCAGCAATGCTGTAGTTGTTTGATAGTGATCTTGGCGCGATAGCAAAGCGGTTATGCCCCGGATTGCAAATCCGGTTAGACCAGTTCGACTCTGGTTCGCGCCTCCAAAAATTCATTGCGAAAACAGTTCAAAAGGCCCTTCGGGGCCTTTTTCTTTTTCTGCGTCAGGATCATTGCTTGTCCTTGCTGTCTGGTTCGAGCCAGCCCCGTGCCCGGTCAAGCTCCATCTCTCCCTCTCTCTAAAGTTTCGGCACTCTGCGAGTGGTTCAGGGCTTGTTCTTCTGTGACATGAAGAGAATTCCATTCTGTAATTCATTGCCAGTTCGGTGAATTATTTTGTTTCCAATTGTTCTGCCTGGATCCTCGCCGCGAGCGTGCTTATTGGAAGTTGATTGGAAAATTGCAAAAAAGTGCAAATGGCTTGCCATTGGCAGTGGATTCAATTGGCCGGTCGTGGATATGATGCGCGCTTCATTCATCGGGAGGGATTATGAAGATCAAGCTATTGACGGCGATTGTTGCCAGCGGCGTGGTGCTGGCGGGTTGTAAAACCATGGAGTCCGCTGATGTGGGCGGGCTGCTGGATTCAGGCTCCACGGCCATGAAGGCCATGACGCTCACGGATGACGATGTGGTCACGCTGTCCAACGACTCCTGCGCGGCCATGGATGCGCAGAACAAGGTGGCCGATGCCAAGAGCAAGTACACGGTGCGGCTGAACAAGGTCATTGCCAGCATGCCGCAGGCCGTCAATGGGAAAAAAGCCGTCTACAAGGTCTATATGACGCAGGACGTGAATGCCTGGGCCATGGCCAATGGCTGCATTCGCGTCTACAGCGGCCTGATGGATCTGATGAACGACGATGAATTGCGTGGCGTGATTGGCCATGAGATCGGGCATGTGGCGCTGGGTCATAGCAAGAAGCGCATGCAAACGGCCTATGCGGCATCGGCTGCGCGCTCGATTGCAGCCAATAGCGGCAATTCGGCGCTGGCCTCGCTGTCGCGCTCGCAGGCCGGAGATCTGGGTGAGAAGTTCATCAACGCCCAGTTCTCCCAGTCCCAGGAGTCGGCGGCTGATGACTATTCCTTCGACCTGCTCACGGAAAAGAAGATGAGTCGCCAGGGCCTGGTCACATCGTTCCAGAAGCTGGCCAAGCTCAGCGGTGGCAGTGGCGGCAGCTCCATCCTGAGCTCTCACCCCCCGTCTGAACAGCGCGCCAAGCGCATGCAGGACCGCATCGACGGCAAGTAAGCGACGGCATGGAGCGGGCTGCTGTGCGGGTGGGCATTGATCCGCTTCGACGTGGATTTTTTCCGGACTTGGTCCGGAGTGCCGGAAATCTGCGCTAGAATTCAAGTCTGCTCTGTGAGGCGCACAGCTTGACAGATATGCGGGAATAGCTCAGTTGGTAGAGCGCAACCTTGCCAAGGTTGAGGTCGACGGTTCGAACCCGTTTTCCCGCTCCAATTCAGAAAAAAGGGAAGCGGTAACGCTTCCCTTTTTCGTTGGTGCTGCAGTTCGCAGGCATGAGCAGCTTGCGTTGGCCTGTGACGCTGCGGCGCAGGGCCCCGATGGTGAAATTGGTAGACACTGCGGACTTAAAATCCGCCGCTTCCGAACAGGGGCGTGCCGGTTCGATCCCGGCTCGGGGCACCATGAGCTATGTGCAGCAACGTTCTGATGCTGCAATCTTTGTAGCAATTTTGCGTTAAGGCGAATGCTGCGGTTGCGCAATGTTTCGCGGCGCTGCGCAGTGCATGTTGCTGGCTTCGTGCTCTTGCAGCACCGCATTGTGGCCATGCGCCGCCAAGTCCTTGCCGGCTGCATTACGTGCGAGAATCCCTTCATCAGGCCCCGGGCTGCTTGCCTGGATGGCGCGGCTCGGGCAGACAGTGATGGCGATGCCTGCATGCGTTCCGTTGACATTGATCGTGGCACATGGTGCGGCGTGACAGGTGTGGCCAAACTCATCCCAGACGAGAACATGTCGAATTACAACGCTCCATTTGAAATCCACGTGCACGGCCAGGTGCTGCTGCGCCCCGACACGACCTACGAGCAGTTGCAGGAAGCGCTGGGCCCGCTGTGGAAGTATGCGGGTGCCCGCTCCCTGGCCGATGGCGCTGGCAGCGTCTACGAAGAAGAGCCCGGCATCCAGTTCGATACCAAGGAGCGCCTGCTCCAGGTGTGCTGGACGGTGCGCGGCGATGAGGACTTCCGCCAGTCGCTGGACGACATGTGCATGGGCATCAACGAGCTGGCCGAGCAGGGCGCTGCCATCGAGGTGACCTTCTACGACACCGAGTTCGACGAGGAAGAGGAGTCCGAAGAGGCCGAGTCGCGCGACGACTTCGTCATGCTCTTCGTGGGCCCGACGCCCGCGGCCATCATGCAAGTGCAGCGCGACCTGCTGGTGCAGGACGTGGTCAACCTGATGGAGCGCCATTTCGACGGCTCCGAGCTGGGTGGCGTGGTGCAGGAGATCGACAAGCTGTTCTCCCAGCGCTTCGACGCCCTGGTCAGCTCGCTGGAGATCGGCAAGCCGCCGCGCGGCATGGGTGGATCGGGTTCGGGCCACGGCGGCAACCGCCGCCCCCGCCACCTGCATTGAGCGCAAGGCGCTGCCCCGCGCAGCGTACAGCCATGGCGGCACAGGCCAGCACGCCCAAGTATTCCGGAGCAGTCACCGAGACCGTGCGCCGCCAGCGCGAGCAGCGGCGCGAGGTGGCCGGTGGCGCGCTGCCGCTTCCCTACCTGTCCGCCTACCCGGCCGCGCTGCAGTCACAGGTGCGTGGCTGGCTGGCCGATGACAAGGCCGAGGCCTGGCTGCTGCGCAAGCATCCCGAGGCCCATGCCGTGCGCACGGACAAGAGCCTCTATGACTACGTGGATGCCCTCAAGGGCCGGCACATGCGCAATGCCGGCACGCTGAACAAGGTGGCCTACGACGGCCGCATCCATGTGGTCCACAACGCCCTGGGCCTGCACACGCGCCGCACCGTGGTGCAGGGAAGCCGCCTCAATGCCCGGCATGAGATCCGCATCGGCGCACTGTTCAAGCAGGCGCCCGAGGCTTTCTTGCGCATGATCGTCGTCCACGAGCTGGCCCATCTGCGCGAGCCCGATCACGACAAGGCCTTCTACCAGTTGTGCACCCACATGGAGCCCGAATACCACCAGCTGGAGTTCGAGTTGCGGCTGTACCTGAGCTGGATGGACCACTCGGGCCGGCGCCTGTGGCAGGCGCAGCCGTGATTCAAGCGGCCGTGGGGATGGCGCTGGATTCGCCGACCTGAACGGACGAGCAGCATTGCGCGGGCAGATCCAGCCAGCGCGATGCGGCGGACTGCAGGGCCTGCAGCGATCCCGTGGTCATCAACCGGACCTGGCCCTCCGCCGCGGGCAAGGGTCCTGTTTCGCTGGCCAGGGTGCCCAGGCGGTCCAGCACGCGCCGCGTCTGGCGGGCCACCGGGGCACCGGTGTCGATGAACTGGATGTCCGGCCCCAGCAGCGTGCGCAACTGCTCGCGGGCGAATATGTAGTGGGTGCAGCCCAGCACCAGGGAATCCATCTCGCCCGTCTTCTGTCCGAAGCTGCCCAGGGCATTCACATACCTGGCGCACAGGCGCGCGACCTCGGTGGCCATGGGGTCGGCGGGAACGGGCTGCTCCGTGCTTTCCTCGATGGCCTTGGCCAGTCCGTCGCAGGGCTGGACATGAAATTGCACGCGCTGGCCATGGTCGGCCACCAGGCGCGCAAAGCGTGCGCTGCTCACCGTGCCGCGCGTGGCCATCACGCCCACGTGGCCGGTCTGGCTCGATAGCGAAGCGGGCTTGATGGCGGGCTCCACACCGATCAGGGGCAGTTCGGGCATTTCAGCGCGCAGCATGTCCACGGCAGCGGCCGTGGCCGTATTGCAGGCGATCACCAGTACCTTGATCTGGTGCTGCTCGCACAGGTGGCGCGCAATGGTGCGCGTGCGCTGCTGCACGAAGGCGTCGCCGCGTGCATCGCCATACGGTGCATAGCCGCTGTCGGCCAGGTAGATGAAGCGCTCATGCGGCAGCTCATGGCGCAGCGCCTGCAGCACGCTGAGGCCGCCGATGCCGCTGTCGAAGACGCCGATGGGAGAGGCCGGGGAGGTCATGTGGAGATGCGGATAAAGGCTTTTGGAGGCGGCGCCCAGTATGCCCGCTCGGGCGCGTTCATGCTCGGGCCATGGCTTGCTGCTGCAGCCATTGGGCATGTGTCAGGCGGTACAGGCAATGCCTGCGCAGCGCATGGCCTGCCGGCACCTCCGGATGGTCGAAGTCATGGGCGTCGCGCTCCATGCCCAGGCGCTGCATCACGGCCTGCGAACGCAGGTTGGACAGCGCGGTGAACGAGACGATGGACTCCAGATGCAACGCGCCGAAGCCGTACTCCAGCGCCGCCCGCGCGCCTTCGCTGGCCAGGCCCTGGCCCCAGAAAGGCCGGGCGAGCCGCCAGCCGATTTCCACGCAGGGCGAGAACGGCAAAGACGCGGCGGGAGTGTGCAGCCCGATGAAGCCCATGAACTCGCCACTGGCAAGGTGCTCTGCCGCCCAGAAGCCCCAGCCGCGTTCCTCGATCAGTGCCTGGATCCTGTCTGCCATGGCATCGCTTTGTTCACGGCTGAGCAGTGCCGGAAAGTGCTCCATGACCTGTGGGTCGGCATTCAGCGCGGCAAAGGGCTGCCGGTCGCCGGCCTGCCACTGGCGCAGTATCAGGCGCGGTGTCCGCAGGGTCGCTACAGGGGAATGTGTGGTGGTCATGGTTGGAGAGGGCGCTGCAGTACCAGCAGATACGCGGCTGCATGGCCGTGGAAGGAGTGGGGGATGAAGCCTGCCTTGCCTGCCAGCTTTTCCACGCTGGTGCGGCGCTGGAAATGCGGGTCGAAGACCAGCTCGGCCACGGCCAGCAGGCCGCCGGGGCGCAGGCTCTGGAACACGTCGGCCAGCGCGGCCTGGCGGTCCGGGATCTCTCCCAGCACGGCGGCCATCACGGCGCGGTCGTGCTGCTCGGCTGCCAGCTGCCCCTGGCCCAGCGCCGCCGCCTGGGTGCGCACATTCTCCAGCCCCTGCGCGCACGCCTTGGCCGCCACCTGTTCGAGCATGGCCGGCTGCAGGTCCACGGCCAGCACCTGTCCCTGCGCACCGATGGCACGTGCCAACGGCAGGGTGACGCGGCCCGGGCCGCAGCCCGCGTCCAGTACCTTCATGCCTGGCTGGATCTGCAGTTGCCCGACGATGAAGGCGGCCTTGTTGCTGGCCGCGAAGGGATTGTCGAGCTCGACCATCCAGCGCAGCCAGGACGGGCAGGGCAGGACATGGCGGCGGGAGGACAGGCGCCACGCCAGGCTGGTCGCGGCCAGCAGGGCGATGAGGACGAGCGCGATGGTCATGTTGAATGGGCAGTGTTGCAGGCAGCGGGCAGTCTGTCACAAATGCCCGCGCCAATGAAAAGACCGCCCGAAGGCGGCCTCTTTGCGCTTGGCGCCGGCTTCAGGCCGAGGCGATCTCAATGGTCTTGAACTCGCCGGATGCGATGCGCTTTTGCCATTCGGCAGGGCCGGTGATGTGGGCGCTGGTGCCGCCGGCATCCACGGCCACGGTCACGGGCATGTCCACCACGTCGAATTCGTAGATGGCTTCCATGCCCAGGTCCTCGAAGCCCACGACCTTGGCGTTCTTGATGGCCTTGGACACCAGGTAGGCGGCGCCGCCCACGGCCATCAGGTAGGCCGACTTGTGGTTCTTGATGGACTCGATGGCCACCGGGCCGCGCTCGGCCTTGCCGATCATGGCGATCAGGCCGGTCTGCTCCAGCATCATGTTGGTGAACTTGTCCATGCGGGTGGCCGTGGTCGGGCCTGCGGGGCCCACGGCTTCGTCCTTGACCGGGTCCACCGGGCCGACGTAGTAGATCACGCGGTTGGTGAAGTCCACGGGCAGCTTCTCGCCCTTGGCCAGCATGTCCTGGATGCGCTTGTGGGCGGCATCGCGGCCCGTGAGCATCTTGCCGTTGAGCAGCAGGGTGTCGCCGGGCTTCCAGCTGGCCACTTCTTCCTTGGTCAGGGCGTTGAGGTCCACGCGGCGCGACTTGTTGTAGTCGGGCTCCCAGTCGATCTTGGGCCACAGGTCCAGCGAGGGGGCGTCCATGTAGACCGCGCCGGAGCCGTCCATCACGAAGTGCGCGTGGCGCGTGGCCGCGCAGTTGGGGATCATGGCCACGGGCTTGGAGGCCGCATGCGTGGGGTACATCTTGATCTTGATGTCCAGCACGGTGGCCAGGCCGCCCAGGCCTTGCGCGCCAATGCCCAGGGCGTTGACCTTCTCGTACAGCTCCAGGCGCAGTTCCTCGACCTGGTCGAGCTTCTCGCCGCGCGCGGCCTTGGTCTGCAGCTCATACATGTCCAGGTCTTCCATCAGGCTTTCCTTGGCCAGCAGCACGGCCTTCTCGGCGGTGCCGCCGATGCCGATGCCCAGCATGCCCGGCGGGCACCAGCCCGCGCCCATGGTCGGAACGGTCTTGAGAACCCAGTCCACCAGGTTGTCGCTGGGGTTCATCATGATCATCTTGGACTTGTTCTCCGAGCCGCCGCCCTTGGCCGCCACGGTCACGTCCAGCTTGTCGCCGGGAACGATCTGCACGTTGATGACGGCAGGCGTGTTGTCCTTGGTGTTCTTGCGCGCGAACAGCGGATCGGCCACGACGGAGGCGCGCAGCGTGTTGTCGGGGTGGTTGTAGCCGCGGCGCACGCCTTCGTTGATGGCGTCTTCCAGACCGCCCGTGAAGCCTTCCCAGCGCACGTCCATGCCCACCTTCAGGAACACGTTGACGATGCCGGTGTCCTGGCAGATCGGGCGGTGGCCGGTGGCCGACATCTTGGAGTTGGTCAGGATCTGGGCCATCGCGTCCTTGGCCGCCGGGCTCTGCTCGCGCTCGTAGGCGCGGGCCAGGTGGGCGATGTAGTCGGCGGGGTGGTAGTAGCTGATGTACTGCAGGGCGCCTGCGATCGAATCGATCAGGTCCTGCTGGCGGATCGTGGTGGTCATCGGTGGGGTGTCTTTTTGATCGGGGGAACAGGGGAGGGGAATCCCGGGGGCGATTATCGGCGCTGCGCGGCGGAAAGTGCACGCAAGGGGTGCAGTCTTGTACAAGAGTCGAGGGGTTTGCCTGGACAAGCCCGCCTCGGCGACACCTCAGTGGGGGATGGATGCGAGAGGTTCCCATTTGCGGAGTTACCATGGGCGGGTTTTTGCCATTGCGGCCCCGCCAGCCAGACATCCCCGAGCCACGCAGCGCGCGGCCCGCCGACCTGCCTCCAGCCAACTGCGCCGCGTTGTTTTCACCAAGGAGTCCACACCAATGACCGCGACCCGCCAGGAAAAAGACACTTTCGGACCCATAGCCGTCCCCGCAGACAAGCTTTGGGGTGCGCAGACGCAGCGTTCGCTGCAGAACTTCGACATCAGCGGCGAGCAGCAGCCGCGCGAGATCATCCACGCGCTGGCCCAGGTCAAGAAGGCCTCGGCCACCGTCAACCACAAGCTGGGCCTGCTCGACGAGAAGAAGACCCGGGCCATCCTGGCCGCCGCCGACGAGGTGATCGCCGGCAAGCACCCGGACGAGTTCCCGCTGGTAGTCTGGCAGACCGGCTCGGGCACGCAGACCAACATGAACGTCAACGAGGTGCTGGCCAACCGCGCCAGCGAAATCCTCGGTGGCGAGCGGGGCGAGTCGCGCCTGGTCCACCCCAATGACGACGTGAACAAGAGCCAGTCGAGCAACGACGTGTTCCCGACCGCCATGCACGTGGCTGCCGTCACGGCCATCGAGCAAAAGCTGCTGCCCGCCATTGCCCTGCTGCGCAACACGCTGCAGGCCAAGAGCGAGGCCTATGCCGACATCGTCAAGATCGGCCGCACCCATCTGCAGGACGCCACGCCGCTGACGCTGGGCCAGGAAATCTCGGGCTGGGTGGCCCAGCTGGCCCATGGCGAAAAGCATGTGCGCGCCGCGCTGCCGCATCTGTACGAGCTGGCGCTGGGCGGCACGGCCGTGGGCACGGGCCTGAATGCACCCAAGGGCTATGCCGAGGGCGTGGCCGCCGAGCTGTCCCAGCTCACCGGCTACCCGTTCGTGACGGCGCCCAGCAAGTTCGAGGCCCTGGCCTCGTGCGATGGGCTGGTCCACGCCCACGGCGCGCTCAAGACGCTGGCCGCCAGCATGATGAAGATCGCCAACGACGTGCGCTGGCTGGCCTCCGGCCCGCGCAGCGGCCTGGGCGAGATCTCCATCCCCGAGAACGAGCCCGGCTCGTCCATCATGCCCGGCAAGGTCAACCCCACGCAGAGCGAAGCCGTGACCATGCTGGCGGCCCAGGTCTTCGGCAACGACGTGGCGATCAACTTCGGCGGCGCCTCGGGCAACTTCGAGCTGAACGTGTTCCGCCCCATGGTCTCGCACAACTTCCTGCAGAGCGTGCGCCTGCTGGCCGATGGCATGAAGAGCTTCAACGACCACTGCGCCGTTGGCATCGAACCCAACCGCGAGCGCATCACCGAGCTGGTGCAGCGCTCGCTGATGCTGGTGACGGCGCTGAACCCGCACATCGGCTACGACAAGGCGGCCTACATCGCCAAGAAGGCGCACAAGGAAGGCTCCAGCTTGCGCGAAGCCGCCGTGGCTTCCGGCCACCTGACCGGCGAACAGTTCGACGCGTGGGTGATCCCTGCCAAGATGGTCGGCAATCTGTAGGACCTGCTGATGCCATCAAAAAGGGGAGCCGGCCGGCTCCCCTTTTTTTGCTTCATGGCCTGGCTCAGTTGTCCGCCTGCGGGCGGCGCACGGTGCGGAACACGTACTTGAGCGCGTCGCCTATGGTGCTTTCCCAGACCGGCCATTCATGCTTGCCGTTGACGATGCGCAGCTCGGCAGGCTGCTTGTTCCTGCGCAGCTGGGCGTAGAGCTGGGCGGCGTCGGACTCGATCATGAATTCATCGTCGTCGCCCGAATTGATGTACATGGGCACGCTGATCTTGCGGGCGAGAAAGCTGTCCCACAGCACAGGGTAGTTGTAGCTCTTCCAGACCGTGGTGCTGTACTGGCCGCCGGTATTGGGTTCGGCAAAGACCTTGACCGAGCGTGCCGAGGAATCGGCGGGCGGCTCGGGGTTGTAGATGGCGGGGCTCAGCAGGGCGGCGGCCTGGAATTTCTCGGGGTACTTGAGCACGTAGCGCAGCGCGCCGTAGCCGCCCATGGACAGGCCGCCGATGACGCGGCCATCGCGGCTGGTGAGGGTGCGGTACTTCTTCTCGACATGGGGGACGAGGTCCTGGAAGAAGGCCGTCTCCATGGGCTCCTTGAGGTCCACGTACCAGGTCGTTCCCGCGTCGGGCATGACGATGATGGCGGGCGGGATCTCCCCGTTCTGGATCAGCTGGTCCACCGTGCGCAGCAGATTGCCCTTGACGGGCCAGTCGTTGCGCTGGCCGTCGTTGCCGTGCAGCAGGTACATGACGGGGTAGCGCAGCCTGGACTGGGCGTCGTAGCCCGTGGGCAGGTAGACGTTGTAGGTCCAGCTGCGCTGCAGCGTGGCGCTCTTGAACTCGGCGGCCTCGATGGAGCCGGCCTGGGCGGCTGTACCGGCCAGCAGCGCGGCGGCTGCCAGCGTGCCGGTGGCAGCCTGGCGCAGGACGATGGAAAAGGAAAGTTGGCGCATGGTTTTTTGTCTCCGGTGGGCCGTGGCGGCTGGCCACGGCTGCGCCAATGTAATCGAGGGCCTGTGCGCCTCGCACCCGCATTCGGCCGGACCGTCGCCTGGGGGACTGTGGTCCTCAGCCGGGGCGGCCCTCGCCGGGGCGGCCCTCAGCCGGGGCGGCCCTCAGCCGGGCGCCCGTTGCGCGTGGCGCAGCGCGCTGCGAAAGCCCAGTTGCCCCAGCACGCAGGCCACCACCAGGGCCAGCGCCGCCGACAGCGCCGGGTTGCTGCCCAGGCTGGCGCCCAAGGTGCACAGGCCGCCCACGGCCATTTGAGTGCTGCCGTAGACACCGGCGGCCGAGCCCGTGAGGCGCGGATGCACGCTCAGCGCGCTGGCCAGCGCCGCAGGGCTGGTCAGGCCCGAACCCAGCGCGAACAGCACCATCAGCCCCACCACGATGGCCGGCGTGAGCTGGTTGAACAGGGCCAGCAACAGCAGCATGGCCGCGCTGGCCAGGCTCAGCAGATTGCCGTTGAGCATCAGCCGCTCCAGGGGCCAGTGGCGTATCAGCTGGCGGGCCAGCGCATTGCCCACGGCCATGCCGCCCATGAGCAGGCCCAGGTAGATGGCCACCTCATGCTTGGTGGAATGCAGCTGCTCGATGAAGACGAAGGGCGCTGCCGCCAGGAATGCATAGATGGACGTGGTGGCGCAGCCGCCGCCCACGGCAAAGCCCACGAAGGCCGGCGAGCGCAGCAGGCTGCGGTAGTCGTCGCGGATGGTGCCCAGGTGCAGGCGGCCCGTGGGCTGGCCGGTTTCGGGCAGCAGCTTCCAGATGGCGAAGGCCGTCACGCCGCCGACCACGGCCAGCGTGCCGAAGATGGCACGCCAGCCCAGGGCGTCGTCGATGGCCGAGCCGATGGCCGGCGCGATGCCGGGGCCGATCATCATCATCAGGTTGAGCAGCGCCAGGCTGCCCACGGCGTTCTCGGGCGTGCTCGAATCGCGCGCAATGGCGCGGCCCAGGGCCAGGCCCGCGCAGCCGCCCAGCGCCTGGAGCAGCCGCGCGCCGATCAGCCAGGGGGCGGACGGGGCGAGAAAGGCCGCCAGGCTGGCCAGCGCATAGAGGATGAGCCCTGCCAGCAGCATGGGGCGGCGCCCCAGGCTGTCCGACAGCGGGCCATAGATCAGCTGGCCCACGCCCAGGCCCAGGATGTAGACCGTGATGGTCAGCTGCATCTGGCTGGCGCCGGCCTGGAGCTGGCGTGCCGCATCGGGCAGGGCGGGCAGGAACATGTGCATGGCCAGCGTGCCGACGATGGTCACGACCACCAGCAGCCACAGCGGCGCCTTGCGGCTGGCCGCTGTATGGTCCTGGGCGGGTGGCAGCGAAGAGTGCTCGGTAGCCATCTCAGGCAGCCTGCTCGTCGGGCAGGTCCGTGTCGCAGGCGGGCTCGGCGGCCATGGCCTCCAGCAGGCGCTGCAGCGTGGCGTAGGCCGCGTCCAGTTCCTCGGGCGGCACGGCGCCCAGCACCTGGGCGCGGGCCTGCTGCAGCAGGCCCTGCACGGCTTCGACCTGGGCATGGCCGGCTGGCGTGAGCTGGATTTTCCTGACGCGGCGGTCGCTGTCGTCCACGCGCTCTATCCAGCCCTGGGCGGCCAGGCCGTCCACCAGGCGCACGACCGAGGAGCTGTCCAGCGCCAGGGAATGGGCCAGATCCTTCTGGCGCATGGCTTCAGGCGAACGCGCCAGATGCATCAGCGGCATCCACAGCGCCTGGGTCAGGCCCATGGGCGCCAGCAGCCTGTCCAGCGTGCGGCGCCATTGCTTGTTGACTTGGCCCAGCGTGAACATGAAATGCCGCTGCACGCTGGCGGCATCGGCTTGCGCGGGCGGGGACTGGTCGGGAAGGGAAGACATCGTGGCATTCAAATAGTTGGCATTCCAATTATCTGCATGTCAACGATATCGTTTCCCGGAGCCGCCTGATACATCCGCAGGCGTCAGGGTTTTGGCCCCCGCAGGGGAGGCGGGGCCTACATGCCCAGGGACTTGAGCAGTTCGTCGGTGTCCGTGCTGCCGGCCGGTTCAGGCGCTGCGGCGGGGGCGCTGGCGTTGGCCTGCGCCATGAGGGCGTCCGGGTCGGGGCGCTCCTGCGGTTCGAAATCCACCACCTTGATGAACTCCGTGCGGTCCATGGCCAGCTCGAGATAGAAGATGTTGTTGTTGCCCGTGTAGAAGGTCACGCGGCGCGCCTCGGGAGAGTCGAGGTTGGCATCCACGCTGAGGTTGACCTGCTTGTTCAGGCGGATCATCTTTGGCTGGCTTTGCGTGATGTAGGTCTGAAGCTCGCGCTGGACCTTGCTGGTGAAGTCGCCCACCACCTGGTTCATCAGCTCGCCCATGACGTTGCTGACATCGTCGGAGGTGTAGGAGCTGGCAAGGTCCTCTTCACCCATGCCCATGCTCAGCATGTAGCTGCGGTACAGCTCCATGGCGGCGGCGGCCGAGAAGTTGATGATCACCAGGCCCGAAAAGCCGCCGTCCACCAGGACAAAGCAGCCGATGTCGGGCTTGAGGCTGGTCTTGGTGATGCGCTGCACCATGCCCGAATACTGGATCTGGCACTGCGTGGCCACCTGGAGCACGCGCGAGACGGAGTTGCAGAGGCTGATCAGCACGTCTTCCGTGCCATGGACGATGGGATGTTGGGGCTGGTTCATGAGGTCAACGGGACAAAATTGTGAGCAATTATGGGTGCAAGTCCGTTGTTTGCGACTGTTTGTAACATTGAAAGTCCAATGTGCCCCCTCCTGGGGCGGGGCTTGGCAGGCGGCCCTGAAAGCCGCGCTCAGCGAATTGCCTGCGTGGACTCGCGCACAATGCAGCGCCCCTGCATGACCACCTTGCGCACGGGCAGCTCGGGCGCATGCAGCCGCTCCATCAGCAGGCTGAAGGCCGTTCGGCCCATGGCGTCGATCGGCTGCTCGATCACGGTGATGGCGGGGGCCACCAGTTCTGTCCAGCGCTCGTTGTCGAAACCGGCGAGCGCCACATCGGCAGGTATGCGCAGGCCGGCTGCGCGTATCGCGCGCAGGCAGCCTTCCAGCAGCAGGCCGTTGCTGGCCACGAAGGCGTCGGGCCGCTGCGGCTGGCGCAGCCATTGCGTGACTTCGGCCTCGGCGGCATCGCTGGTCGGGGGCAATTGGCGCAAGTCGGGCTCCAGGCCTGCATCGCGCATGGCGGCCAGATAGCCGTCGCAGCGCTCGCGCGCCGTGCTGCTGGTGCTGCCGAAGACGCCTGCAATGCGGCGGCGGCCCTGTTCCACCAGATGCCTGACCAGGGTGGCGCAGGCCTGGGCGTTGTCCAGCACCACGCTGTCATGGAAGGCCGGGGCGCCCGCCCGGTCCACCAGGACGACGGGAAACTCCAGCTGCATGCGCTCGAGCTTGTGCAGGCTGGCCTGGGTGGGCGCAAAGATCAGCCCCGCGATGCGCTCTTCCTGCATGAGCTGCAGGTACATGGCTTCGCGCTGCGGGTCTTCGTCGGTATTGCACAACAGCACGCGCCGGCCCTGGCGATAGGCCTCGGCCTCGACCGCGCGGATCAGGGCCGTGAAAAACGGGTTGCGTATGTCGGCCACCAGCACGCCCATGGGCCCTGCGTCGCGCGCGCGCAGCCGGCGTGCCATCAGATTGGGCCGGTAGCCCGTGGCCTGCACGGCGGCCGCGACTCGCGCCCGGACTTCTTCGCTGACCGAGCCGCCCGCCAGCGCGCGCGACACCGTCGATTTGGAAACCCCGGCCGCACGGGCCACATCGTTGATGCTGATGCTCAATGCAATCGTTCCCGTTGGTTGTGATGTGCC
The DNA here is from genome assembly GCF_043104185.1 of Delftia sp. WSY_22. Taxonomy (NCBI): domain Bacteria; kingdom Pseudomonadati; phylum Pseudomonadota; class Betaproteobacteria; order Burkholderiales; family Comamonadaceae; genus Delftia; species Delftia sp. WSY_22. Next base: position 535,331 of record NZ_JBICKN010000059.1, on the reverse strand, counting down.
GCAGAGGATAACTCCAAAGAAATGCCGGGGTATGGCCGGATTGTGGCCAGGTTATGTTGCAGTGCAGATTGACTGATGGTTGGGAACGTTCCCACAATCCGCGCCATGAACAATGCCCATTCATCCCTCCCGGCGGTTGCACCCACCGCTCCTGCGGGCCTGCAGATCGCCGTGCGCCTGGGCGCCAGGGTGCGCGACAAGGCCGACGCCATTGACCAGGCCGCCCGGCTGCTCCAGGACAGCGGCTGCGTGGCCCCTGGCTATGCCGCCGGCATGCAGGCGCGCGAGGCCCAGGCCGAAACCTTTCTGGGCCACGGCGTGGCCATTCCCCACGGCCGCGCCGAAGACCGGGCCCTGGTGCTGCGCGACGCGGTGGCCGTGCTCCAGGTGCGCGAGGGCCTGGATTGGAATGCCGGCCAGAACGTGCATCTGGTCGTGGCGGTGGCGGCACGCTCCGATGCCCACATCACCTTGCTGCGCCGCCTGGCCGGCCTGCTGCAGACACCCCGGCTGCAGGCGCTGTTCACCACCGGCGATGCGCAGCAGGTCATCGATGCACTCCAGGGGCAGGCGGACCCGGCGCCGCCTGCCGCCCGCCCGGCAGCAGTGGACCTGGCCGAGGCGTGCGAATGGACCATTGCCTATCCCAACGGCCTGCATGCACGGCCTGCCACGCGCTGGGCGGAGGCGGCGCGCGGCTTTGCCTCGCGCATGCAGGTGCGCCATGGCGGCGAGGTGGCCGATGCGCGGCAGATGGCCAGCCTGCTGCAGCTGGGACTGCGCGAAGGCGACAAGGTCACCATCTCGGCAGAGGGCCCCGACGCCAGGGCCGCGGTCCAGCGCCTGTGCGCCGTGGCCCAGGCCCTGGTGGCCCAGGAACGTGCCGATGCCGACGCCGCTGCGCGCAAGTCGGCCGAATCGCCCGCCACGGGCTGGCTGCCGCCGCTGGCGCGGCCTGCCTTTGTGGGCCTGGGCGCCAGCCCGGGGCTGGCCGTGGCCCGCATCCACCAGTGGCGTGTGGAGGCCGCCGAGATCCCCGACCTGCCCGAGCCGCTCAGCGTGGGCGGTGCGCGGCTGCATGCGGCGCTGGCCGAGACACAGGGCCAGCTGCGCGCCCTGCATGACGACACCCGCCGCCGCCTGGGCGAAGGCGATGCGGCCATCTTCAGCGCGCAGGCCGAGTGGCTGGGCGACACCGGTCTCCTCACGCGCGCCTGCCAGTTCATGGTCCAGGGCCACGGCGTGGCCTGGGCCTGGGACCAGGCCGTGGAGGAGGGCGCTGCCCGTCTCCAGGCGCTGGACAACCCCGCGCTGGCCGCGCGTGCCGCCGACCTGCGCGACGTGGGCCGGCGCGTGCTGGTGCAACTGCAGCCCTCGCTGGCAGCGGCGGGGCCGGATGGCCTGCCGGAAGGCGGCTGCATCCTGGTCGCGGCCGATCTTTCGCCCTCGGAAACCGCCCAGCTGGACACGGCGCGCGTGGCCGCGCTGGTCACGGCGCAGGGCAGCCCCACCTCGCACACGGCCATACTCGCGCGCACGCTGGGGCTGCCGGCCGCCGTGGCGGCAGGCGGCGGCGTGCTGGGCATGGCCGATGGGGCCCTGGCCATCGTCGATGGCGCCAACGGCCGCATCTACCTTGATCCCTCGGAGCAGGACCTGGCTTCGGCGCGTGCCCACATGGCCGAGCAGCAGGCACTGCAGGAACGCGTGGCCGCGCAGCGCAGCCTGCCTGCCATCACCACCGATGGCGTGCGCATCGAAGTCTGCGCCAACGTCAACCTGCCCGGGCAGGTGCCGCTGGCCCTGTCCCAGGGCGCCGAGGGCGTGGGCCTGATGCGCACGGAATTCCTGTTCCTGGAGCGCGGCAGCACGCCCGGCGAGGACGAGCAGTACGAAACCTACCGCGCCATGGCGCAGGCGCTGGAGGGCCGGCCGCTGATCGTTCGCGCGCTGGACATCGGCGGCGACAAGCAGGTCGCCCACCTGGAGCTGCCGCGCGAGGACAACCCCTTCCTGGGAGTGCGCGGCGCGCGGCTGCTGCTGCGCCGCCCCGACCTGCTGGAGCCCCAGATGCGCGCCCTGTACCGGGCGGCCCGCGATGGCGCAAGGCTGTCGGTGATGTTTCCCATGGTCACCAGCGTGCAGGAACTGCTGGCGCTGCGCGCGGCCTGCGAACGGCTGCGCGCCGAACTGGACGCTCCGGTCCTGCCGCTGGGCATCATGATCGAGGTGCCCGCCGCCGCCGTGCAGGCCGACGCACTGGCCCGCCATGCCGATTTCTTCTCCATAGGCACCAACGACCTGACCCAGTACGTGCTGGCCATGGACCGCCAGAACCCGCAACTGGCGGCCGAGGCCGACAGCCTGCATCCGGCCGTGCTGCGGATGGTGCGTGCCACCGTGCAGGGCGCTGCCACCTGCGCGCGCCCCGTGGGCGTCTGCGGCGGACTGGCCGGCGACCCGTTCGGTGCGCTGCTGCTGGCCGGGCTGGGGGTGGGCGAGCTGTCGATGACGCCCAACGACATCGCCGGTGTCAAGGCCTGCCTGCGCGCGGCCAGCCTGCGGCAGCTGCAGGCGCTCGCAGACAGGGCGCTCGGCTGCGAGGATGCCGCGCAGGTGCGGGCACTGGCCAAGGAGGTGACGGCATGAACGCCCCGCAAGCCATTACCGTGACCCTGAACCCGGCCATAGACCAGCTTGTGACCCTGGACGCGCTGCTGCCCGGCCAGGTGCAGCGCGCGCTGGGCAGCGTGCAGGCGCCGGGCGGCAAGGGCATCAATGTTGCCGCCGCCTTGGCGGGCCTGGGCATTTCCACGGCCGCGCTGGGCGTGCTGGGCAGTGACAACGCCGGCATGTTCGAGGCCTTGTTCGCCCAGCGCGGCATTGCCGACGCCTGCCTGCGCGTGCCGGGCCAGACGCGCACCAACATCAAGCTGGTGGCCGACGGCGGACGCCAGACCACGGACATCAACCTGCCGGGCCTGGCCTTGGCCGAAGCGCATCTGGACGCCGTCATGTCCACGCTGGCCCGGTATCTGCGGCCCGGCCTGGCCGTGGTGCTGTCGGGCAGCCTGCCTGCCGGCCTGCCTGCGGACAGCTGGGCCCGGCTCCAGGCCCAGGCCGTGGCCGCCGGTGCCGACGTGCTGCTGGACACCAGCGAGGCCCCCCTGGCTGCTGCCCTGGCGGCACCCCATGCGGCCATGCCCTGGGCCATCAAGCCCAACCGGGAGGAGTTGCAGGCCGCCACCGGCCTGCGCCTGGACGGCCGCGACGCGCTGCTGAGCGCCGCGCGCCGCCTGCTGGACAGGGGGCTGGGGCTGGCCGTGGTGTCCATGGGCGAGGAGGGCGCGCTGTTTGCCAGCGCGCAAGGCGCGGTGATTGCGCGGCCGCCGCAGCGCGCGCGCGGCAGCTCCGTGGGTGCGGGCGATGCCATGGTCGCGGGCATGGTGGCCGCGCGGCTGCGCGGACTGGATCTGGCGGACACCGCGCGCCTGTCCACGGCCAGCGCACTGGCCTGGCTGCAGGCCGCGCCCGCGCGCGAAGTCGATGCCAACCGCGTCCAGGCACTGGCTGCCAGCGTGCTGCTGGAGCCATGCCAGTGGCCGTGATCCCCCATTCTTCAGGAGCTTTCATGAACCCTCTTTTTGTGGTGATCGCAGCGGCCGGGCACGACGCCGAAGCGCTGCTGGCCGCCGAAGCCCTGCGCCATGCGGCCGGACAGCGTCCCTTGGCCGTGGAAGTGCGCGCCAGCGGCGGTGTGATCGGGCTGCATGCGGCCGATGCCGCCGCGCAGGCCGGGCAATTGCTGATCGTGGGGGATGCCGGCACCCATGACGATGCAGATACCGCCGCCGATGCCTCCCGCTTCGTGCACGCCACCGTCGAGCGCTGCAGCCTGCGCGAGGCGCTTGATGATCCGGCCGGCGTGCTTGCACGCTGCGCTGCCGCCAGTCCCGCTGGCGAGCGCATGGGCGAGAACATGGGCAAGCGCATTGTTGCCGTCACCTCCTGCCCCACGGGCATCGCCCATACCTTCATGGCGGCCGAGGGCCTGCAGCGCGGCGCGGCGGCGCTGGGCCACGCCATGCGCGTGGAGACGCAAGGCTCGGTGGGCGCGCTCGATGCGCTGACGCCGCAGGAGATTGCTGAGGCCGACCTGGTCATCATCGCCGCCGACCGCGAGGTCGATCTTTCGCGCTTCGCGGGCAAGCCGTTGCTGCGCAGCGGCACCAAGCCGGCCATACGCGACGGCTCGGGGCTGATCGCCAAGGCGCTGGCCGAAGCCACCGTGCATGGTGCCGCCGTGGGCGCTGCTGCAGGTGGCGCCGCGCCCACGCCGGCCCGGACCCAGGGCGGTGCCTATCGCCACCTGATGACCGGCGTGTCCTTCATGCTGCCCTTCGTCACGGCGGGCGGCATTCTGATCGCGATGGCCTTTGCGCTGGGCGGCATCTATGTCCATGACGATGCGCACCAGGGCACGCTGGGATGGACGCTGTTCCAGATCGGCGCCAAGGGCGGCTTTGCGCTGATGGTGCCGGCGCTGGCCGGCTATATCGCCTATTCCATTGCCGACCGGCCCGGCATTGCGCCGGGCATGATCGGCGGGATGATCGCGTCCAGCATGGGCGCGGGGTTCATCGGCGGCATCGCGGCCGGCTTCATCGCCGGCTACGGCGTGGCCTTCATGGCGGCGCACATCCGGCTGCCGCAGGCGCTCAAGGGCCTGCTGCCCATGCTCATTCTGCCCGTGCTGGGCAGCCTGTTCACGGGGCTGCTGATGTTCTATCTGGTCGGTGCGCCCGTGGCCGAGCTGCTGCAGTGGCTGAGCGCCTGGCTGCGCGGCATGCAGGGCGCCAGTGCCTTGCTGCTGGGCCTGTTGCTGGGCGCGATGATGGCCTTTGACATGGGCGGGCCGGTGAACAAGGCCGCCTATGCGTTTTCCACGGGAATGATCGCGAGCCAGGTCTACACGCCCATGGCCGCAGCCATGATCGCCGGCATGACGCCGCCGCTGGGGCTGGCCCTGGCCACGCGCCTGTTTGCCGACCGCTTCACGCGCGAGGAGCGCGGCAGCGCCGCCTCGGCCGGCGTGCTGGGCCTGGCCTTTGTCACCGAGGGGGCCATTCCCTATGCGGCGCGCGATCCGCTGCGTACGATTCCGGCCCTGGTACTGGGCTCGGCCGTGGCCGGCGCCGTGTCCATGCTGGCGGGTGTGGAGCTGAAGGTGCCGCATGGCGGCATCTTCGTCGCGCCCATTCCCAACGCCGTGACCCACGTGGCCATGTATGCGGTGGCGCTGGTGGCGGGCGTGGTGGTCACGGCCATCGCCCTGCGCATGTTCAAAAGGCCCGCCGAAGCGGGCCTTTGAAGCAGGAAGCCGGGGGAGCGCCTGGCGCGGCTCCCCCGCAGCGTTCAGCGGGCTGCGGCGCGGGCCTGTTCCAGCCAGCCGTCGAAGGTCTTCTGGTGGGCCTTGATCCAGCCGTCCACATGGCGGTTGATGTCCGAAGGCTTGCTCTGGCCCTGGCTCATCATGTGGTTCTGTGCGCTGATGTCACCCACGGGGACCTGCATCAGCTCGAACAACTTGGCGGCATCGGGATGCTTGTCGGTGAAGGCCTTGTTGGCGATGATCTGCTGCTTGTTCACCACGAAGCCGTAGTTCTTGCCGTTGGGCAGCTTGGTGTCCAGCTTGGCCTGCTCGCCGGGCAGCGAGGAGAACGGCACCTCCAGCCATACCACGTCCTTGCCGGGCTTGAGCACGTTGCTCACCCAGTAGGGCGTCCAGGTGTAGTAGAGGATGGGCTTGCCGGCCTTGTAGCGCGAGATGGTGTCGGCGATCAGCGCCGAGTAGGTGCCCTGCTTGTGGGTCACGGTGTCGCGAAGCTTGTAGGCCGTCAGGTGGTGCTCGATCACGGCCTCGCAGCCCCAGCCCGGCGTGCAGCCGGTGAGGTCGGCCTTGCCGTCACCGTCCGAGTCGAACAGCTTGGCGATCTTGGGGTCCTTGAGCTGGCCGAGGTTGGTGATCTTGTATTGGTCGGCCGTCTTCTTGTCCATCAGGTAGCCCTGGGCGGCGTTGTCCGAGTACACGCCCTTGCGGAACAGCTTGGCGTCGCCGCCCGCGTTCTTGTAGTAGTCGGCGTGCAGCGGGTTCCAATGCGTGGCCAGGAAAGTGGCATCGCCATTGGCAATCGCCACGTGGGCCGTGGGGTACTCGACCTCCTGGAAGGGCTGCACGTCGTAGCCCAGCTTCTCCAGGGCCTTCATGACGATGAGGGTCTGGAAGCTCTCTTCGGCGATGGAGCTCTTCAGTGGCAACACCTTCACGCCCTTTCCGGGCTGTTCGTCGGCCGACCATGCGCTGGCGCTGGCCAGCGCAATGCCTGTGGCGATGGCGCCGGCGCGCAGCCAGTGGCGCAGTGCGTTGGCCTGCAGTCGGTTGGGGTTCAGGGCTTGGATCATCCTCGGGTTCCTCCGTTGTGTGATGAAAGGGGAGCGGGCGGCCAGCGGGGCTGGCCGTTTTTCGGGAAGGCGGCGCGGCAGAAGGCCCGTCCGCGCCGCAGGCAAGGCGTTCAGCTGGTGCTGCCGCGATGAACTGGCTTGCTGCCGGCGCCCAGCAGGCGGGCAATGCAGCCGGCGGGGCCGCTGTGCCACCAGCGCGCGCCGCCACGGGTGGTCTGTCCCATGGCCTGGGTAATGCGGTCCAGCACGATGGCCAGCAGCACGATGCCCAGGCCGCCCACGGTGGCCAGGCCCATGTCCAGGCGGCCGATGCCGCGCAGCACCATCTGGCCCAGGCCGCCCACGGCGATCATGGAGGCGATCACCACCATCGACAGCGACAGCATCAGCGCCTGGTTCACGCCGGCCATGATGGACGGCATGGCCAGCGGCAGCTGCACCTTCCACAGCAGCTGCCAGGGCGAGGCGCCGTACGCGCGGCTGGCCTCGATCAGGTCGGGGCGCACCTGGCGGATACCCAGGTTGGTCAGGCGGATCAGCGGCGGCAGCGCGAAGATGATGGTCACGATCACGCCGGGCACGTTGCCGATGCCGAACAGCATCACCACGGGCACCAGGTAGACGAAGGCCGGCGTGGTCTGCATGGCGTCGAGCAGCGGCCGCGTCCAGCGCTGGGCACGGTCGCTGGAGGCCAGCAGGATGCCCACGGGCAGCCCGATGACCATGCAGAACACCAGCGAGGTCAGCACCAGCGACAGCGTCACCATGGCCTCGGGCCAGATGCCCAGCATGGCGACCACCACCAGCGAAACGGCGGCGCCAATGGCCATGGCGCGGCCCGCGAACTGCCAGGCCACCAGGGTCAGGATCAGGATCAGCAGCGGCCAGGGCAGGGCCAGCATGGCGTCGGTGATGCCCGACAGCGTGCCGTCGATGGGCGTGCGCACGGCCTGGAAGAAGGGGCGGAAATGGTGGACCACCCATTCCAGGCCGCTGTTGATCCAGCCCTGCACGGGCAGGCCGTTGGTGGTCAATTGGTGCCAGAGGCTGGCATGGGCGTCTTCGGGAACGCCCGAGCCGGCCGAGGCGCCCAGCCAGTCACCGCCTGCAGCATCACCGCCGCTGGCGGCGCCCCAGGGATCGGCCGGGGCATCGGGTGCCGGCGTGGCGGCGGTGGCCCAGGGATCGGCGCTTGCAGAGGCTGCAGAGGCTGGGGAATCGGTGGAAGCAGGGGCTGCGCTCGCATCGGCCCAGGGATCGGTGGCGGCAGCGGCGGTGTTCGGGCTCAGGCTGTTGTTGGCATCGCTCATGCGGCATCTCCTTGTCGTTGTTCGATCGGCTCCACGGTCGGCGCGACGGTGGGGGCGACGGTTGGGGCGTTGGAGGCCGGGAAATGCGGGTTGAGCGTGACGGGCGGCACGATCTCCTGCGGCGGCGGCACGGGCGGCGTGTCGCGGTCCAGGAAGCGCAGCATGGTGGTGCGGCTGACCACGCCCATGAACTGGCCGTCGTCGCTGGTCACCGGCAGCGCGCAGGGCGCAGCGGCCACGGGCCCGAACAGCTCGGCCACCGGCGTGCCTGCGGACAGCGGCTCGACGTTGGGCAGGAAGGCGTGGCTCAGGCCCAGCATGCCCGGGCGGCCATGCAGTGCGTCGCGCAGCGATTGCGAGGACACCACGCCCAGGAAGCGGCGGCGCGCGTTGACCACATAGGCGTAGTCGCGGTCGGAGTCTTCCAGCAGGCGCTGGGCGGCGCGGCAGCCGCGGTCGCTGTGCTCCGACACAACGGTCAGGGCCTGGCGCGCAATGTCCCCGGCCTTGAAGACCGAGGCCGCGTCCACGCCACGCACGAAGCTGCGCACATAGTCGTCGGCGGGGCTGCGCAGGATCTCGTCGGGCGTGCCGACCTGGATCACCTGGCCGTCCTTCATGATGGCGATGCGGTCGCCGATGCGCATGGCCTCGTCCAAGTCATGCGAGATGAAGACGATGGTGCGGCGCTGGATCTGCTGCAGGCGCAGCAGCTCGGACTGCATCTCCGTGCGGATGATGGGGTCCAGGGCCGAGAAGGCCTCGTCCATCAGCAGGATGGACGGATCGGACGCCAGCGCCCGGGCCAGGCCCACGCGCTGCTGCATGCCGCCCGACAGCTCGTCGGGATAGCTGGCGCCCCAGGCGCCCAGGCCCACCTGCTCCAGCGCGGCCTGGGCCTGCTTCTGGCGCTCGGCCTTGTCGGCGCCGGCCAGCTCCAGGCCGAAGGCCGTGTTGTCCAGCACCGTCATGTGCGGCATCAGCGCAAAGGACTGGAACACCATGGAGATGTCCTTGCGGCGCAGCGCGCGCAGATCGCGCTCGCTCAGGGCATTGATGTCCTGGCCATCGACCACGATGCGCCCGGCCGTGGGCTCGATCAGGCGGTTGAGCATGCGCACCAGGGTGGACTTGCCCGAGCCCGACAGGCCCATGACGACGAAGATCTCGCCGGCCTCGATGGTGAAGTCGGCGTCGAACACGCCGATGGACTGGCCCGTGCGCTCCAGGATCTCCTGTTTGCTCAGGCCTTGTTGGACGAGCTCGAGTGCGGTCCTGGGGTCGTCCCCGAAAACCTTGAACACATGATCGATGATGATCTGCTTGGCCACTGTGGCGTTCTCCTTTTGGGTGAGATGGAACACAGTCCAGCGTCCTCGACGGGCGAAGACGCTGGCGCGCAAGCCAAAAATGAAGCCCTGATGCCGTTCGCTGCAGGGGACGGCCGTCCCCCGTTGCTGGAATTCAAACAGGTGCGAAAGCACCCGAGACGGCTCGGATGGCACGCGAAGCGGTGCGCAAGAGCCAGAGGTCGAGAGCAGCCGGCGGCAAGCGCGCGCGGTGTCTCAGGCGGGCATCGTGGCTGAAGATCAGCCAGCGCGATGCCCCACAACATCAGGACCGAGTTTCGGCCCGGTTGACGGGGCTGTGCCGGGAGCACAACGATCCGCCGGAGGGATCGGCAGGCCGTGAAGACGGTGCCGATGACCTGCTTGGCAGGTTGTAAAGAAGCCGAAATTATATAAAACAGGTTTTACTGCGTCAAAACGCATGAGCCGAAGAAGGCCTGTTTTGGGCTGTTTCAAGCCCTTGGGGGTTGCAATCCGGCCATTATTTGCTCTATTAATGAGAGCATTGAGGCCATGATTCACAAGGCGTATGCTGTCATCGATGAATAAAATCGGTCAAGCGTCAGCTTGAGGAAAGCTTCAGGCCCGATCTGCGGCAAAAAGCGTGCCCGGCGCCCGCCCATGGAAAAAGCCCCGCAGCGGCTGGCGCTGCGGGGCTTCGGTGTGGGATGCCGCCGGCTCAGTGGTTGCCAGCCGTGCTGTTGATCAGCTTGTCGGTATAGGCGATGGCCAGGGCGCTGGCCAGGAAGGTGACGTGGATGATGGTCTGCCACATCAGCACTTTCACGTCGTAGCTGCCTGCGTTGATGAAGGTCTTGAGCAGGTGGATGGAGCTGATGCCGATGATGGACAGGGCCAGCTTGACCTTGAGGATGGAGGCGTTCACGTGGCCCAGCCACTCGGGCTGGTCGGGGTGGCTGTCCAGGCCCAGGCGGCTGACGAAGGTTTCGTAGCCGCCCACGATGACCATGATCAGCAGGTTGGAGATCATCACCACGTCGATCAGCGCCAGCACCACCAGCATGATGATGGTTTCGTTGAGCGCGCCGATGGGCGCATCGTGCTTGTAGCCGATGCTGGTGATCAGCGCCTGCAGCGCTTCCTGGTTGCCGAAGGCGGCCTCGATCAGGTGCCACAGCTCCAGCAGGAAGTGCCAGACATAGACGCCCTGGGCGGCGATCAGGCCCAGGTACAGCGGCAGCTGCAGCCAGCGGCTGGCGAAGATCAGGGAGGGCAGGGGACGCAGGGGGGAGCCGGGGGCTCGGTTGGAGTTTTGCTGGCGGGCCATGGTGGTCGGTCGCGCTTGTCTTGCGTGGGGGCGTGGATGGGAGGGGACAATGGCCGTGGAAAAACGGGCGCGCGATTTTAGCGGCGAAACAGGCCATTGCCGGTGACAGCCAGGAACTGCGGGGAATCCCCAGGTAGACGCGCCCAAGGGTGTTTCAGTCAGTGGCATGTAAGACCGGCCCCCGACAGTCACACCACAATTTTTATTTGGCCAGCCCAGGAGACAAGCAAGCATGAGCACCGCAACAGCATCCCCCATTGAATCGGTACTGGTGGAGAACCGGGTCTTCCCGCCGCCGGCAGACTTTGCCGCCAAGGCCCGCATCTCCGGCATGGAGCAGTACAAGGCGCTGTGCGCCGAGGCAGAGAACGACTACCAGGGCTTCTGGGCCCGCCTGGCGCGCGAGAACGTGGTCTGGTCCAAGCCCTTCACCCAGGTGCTGGACGACAGCAATCCCCCCTTCTTCCGCTGGTTCGCCGACGGCGAACTCAACGCCAGCGCTAATTGCCTGGACAAGCACATGGGCACGGCCGTCGAGCACAAGACGGCCATCATCTTCGAGGCCGATGGCGGCGAGGTCACCAAGGTCAGCTACCGCGAGCTGCTGGAGCGCGTCTCGCAGTTCGCCAACGCGCTCAAGGCCCAGGGCGTGCAAAAGGGTGACCGTGTCCTGATCTACATGCCCATGACCATCGAGGGCGTGGTGGCCATGCAGGCCTGCGCGCGCATCGGCGCCACGCACAGCGTGGTGTTCGGCGGCTTCTCGGCCAAGGCGGTGCAGGAACGCATCGTCGACGTGGGCGCCGTGGCCGTGATCACCGCCAACTACCAGATGCGCGGCGGCAAGGAACTGCCGCTCAAGGCCATCGTGGACGACGCGCTGGCGCTGGGCGGCTGCGAGGCCGTGCGCCATGTCTTCGTCTACGAGCGCACGGCCACGGCCTGTGCCATGACGGCGGGCCGCGACAAGACCTTCGGCGAGATCCTGGCCGGCCAGAGCACGGAGTGCGCGCCCGTGGCCGTGGATTCCGAGCACCCGCTGTTCATCCTCTACACCAGCGGCTCCACCGGCAAGCCCAAGGGCGTGCAGCACTGCACGGGCGGCTACGTGCTGTGGGCCAAGCAGACCATGGAGTGGACCTTCGACCTCAAGCCCAGCGACGTGTTCTGGTGCACGGCCGACATCGGCTGGATCACGGGCCACACCTACGTGGCCTACGGCCCGCTGGCCGCTGGCGCCACGCAGATCGTGTTCGAGGGCGTGCCCACCTTCCCCAATGCGGGCCGCTTCTGGCAGATGATCGAGCGCCACGGCTGCACCATCTTCTACACGGCTCCCACGGCCATCCGCTCGCTGATCAAGGCCGCCGACAGCGATGCCGCCGTGCATCCGAAGAACTGGAACCTGTCCAGCCTGCGCCTGCTGGGCAGCGTGGGCGAGCCCATCAATCCCGAGGCCTGGATGTGGTACCACAAGCATGTGGGCGGCGAGCGCTGCCCCATCGTGGACACCTTCTGGCAGACCGAGAACGGCGGCCACGTGATCGCCCCCATGCCTGGCGCCACGCCGCTGGTGCCGGGTTCGTGCACGCTGCCGCTGCCGGGCATCATGGCCGCCATCGTCGACGAGACCGGCCACGAACTGCCCAACGGCGCAGGCGGCCTGCTGGTGGTCACCAAGCCCTGGCCCAGCATGATCCGCACCATCTGGGGCGACCCCGAGCGCTTCAAGAAGAGCTATTTCCCGGCCGAACTCGGCGGGCAGACCTATCTGGCAGGCGACGGCGCCGTGCGCAGCGAGGACCGGGGCTACTTCCGCATCACCGGCCGCATCGACGACGTGCTCAATGTCTCCGGCCACCGCATGGGCACGATGGAGATCGAATCGGCCCTGGTCGCCAAGACGGATCTGGTGGCCGAGGCCGCCGTCGTGGGCCGCCCCGACGACCTGACCGGCGAGGCCATCTGCGCCTTCGTGGTACTGAAGCGGGCACGCCCCACGGGCGAGGAAGCCAAGCAGATCGCCAAGGAGCTGCGCGACTGGGTGGCCAAGGAAATCGGCCCCATCGCCAAGCCCAAGGACATCCGCTTTGGCGACAACCTGCCCAAGACGCGCAGCGGCAAGATCATGCGCCGCCTGCTGCGCTCGATTGCCAAGGGCGAGGCCATCACCCAGGACACGAGCACGCTGGAGAACCCGGCCATCCTCGACCAGCTGGCCGAGACGAACTGAGGTCCGACACGACCGCCATGAAGAACCGGAGCCCTGGCTCCGGTTTTTTCTTGGCCGGACTGCGGGCGGCGCCCTGTCTTGCAGTCCTATTTTGTGTGGGCCGACAGCTCAGGCATGATGGTTGCGGTACAACCGAAGCTGTTGCTTTCACCACTGCCGAGGGAGGCCTTTCACCATGAATCTGAGAACCCTGTCGCTGCTGATCACCGTGGCCCTGATTGCGCTGCTGGCGGCATTCAACTGGAACACGCTGGCCGCGCCATCCGTCGTGTCGCTGGGCGTCACCGATGTCCAGGCGCCGCTGGGCGTGCTGATGCTGGCGCTGACCTGCCTGCTGGGCGTGTTCTTCGTCGCCTATGTGCTGTGGCTGCAGGGCTCGGTGCTGATGGAGGCGCGCCGACACGCCAAGGAAATGCAGGCCCAGCGCGACCTGGCCGACAAGGCCGAGGCCTCGCGCTTCACCGAGCTGCGCACCGTGCTGGAAGACCTGCATGCGCGTGACAAGGAGGTGCTGATGGCGCGGCTGGATGCGCTGGAGGCCCATCTGGTGCAGCGCGCCCAGGAGTCGGACAACAGCACGGCCGCCTATGTGGGGCAGCTGGAGCAGCAGGTACGCCTGCACCAGCAGCCCGGCACGGGCGCTGCGGACTACAGGTAAGGGGGCCGGGCCCGGATTCACCGGCGGACCATGAAAAAACCGCGCGACTTGCGTTGCGCGGTTTTTTTGCGGGCCCTGAGGCGGGGCCCCGAAGGAAAGGCGGAGCCTACTTCAGCGACATCACCCAGGCGGCCAGCTTCTTGGCATCGGCTTCGTTGACCTGGGGGTTGGCGGGCATGGGAACCGGGCCCCAGACGCCGCTGCCGCCCTTCATGATCTTGCCTGCCAGCTTGTCCACGGCGTCCTTCTGGCCGGCGTACTTGGCGGCCACATCCTTGTAGGAGGGGCCCACCAGCTTCTTGTCCACTGCGTGGCATGCCATGCAGTTCTTGGAGGTGGCAAGTGCCTGGTCGGCCATGGCGGGGGCCACGGCGGCGACGGTCAGGGCAAATGCAATCAATGTCTGCTTCATCATGAGTTCCTGGGGTGTTGTCGGGAATAATTATGCGAACCATTGTAGTGGGCGCGCATGCGTGATGCGTTACCTCGTGTGAAGCGCTTTGTGGCGAAGGAGAAGTGATGTATCTGTTGGGAATTGCGGTCCTGCTCACCCTGCTCAAGCTGGCCGATATCGAACCTGTCGCCACCTGGTCGTGGTACGTCATCCTGGGCGCCTATGGCTTGACGGCGGCCTGGTGGGCCTGGGCGGACATGTCGGGCTACACCAAGCGGCGCGCGGCCGACAAGATCGAGCAGCGGCGCCTGAAGCGCATCGAAAAGAACAAGGAAGCCATGGGTACGGGCACGCGTTCGCGCCGCTGATCGGATCTGAATTGCGCAGCAGGCTTCGTCGCAGGCGATGCCTGGGGTCTGCAAAGGGGCGGTCCACGCCGGCCGGGGCATTCCTGCGCCCCAGCGGTGCGGCGGGTGCTGCGCCATAATCTTCGCCCAGACCCTGGCCTTCCCCACAGGACCAGGGACGGACCGAGACGACAGACAACTGGATTGCCCATGCCCGCATACCGTTCCAAGACTTCCACCGGCGGCCGCAACATGGCTGGTGCGCGCGCCCTGTGGCGTGCCACCGGCATGAAGGATGGCGACTTCGACAAGCCCATCATCGCCATCGCCAATTCCTTCACGCAGTTCGTGCCCGGCCACGTCCACCTCAAGGACCTGGGCCAGCTGGTGGCGCGCGAGATCGAGGCCGCAGGCGGCGTGGCCAAGGAATTCAACACCATCGCCGTGGACGACGGCATCGCCATGGGCCACGACGGCATGCTGTATTCGCTGCCCAGCCGCGACATCATCGCGGACTCGGTGGAGTACATGGTCAACGCCCACTGTGCCGACGCGCTGGTGTGCATCTCCAACTGCGACAAGATCACCCCCGGCATGCTGATGGCTGCCATGCGGCTGAACATTCCCGTGATCTTCGTCTCGGGCGGCCCCATGGAAGCGGGCAAGACCAAGCTGGCCAATCCCACCACGCACACGCTGGAGTTCAAGAAGCTGGACCTGGTCGATGCCATGGTGATCGCGGCCGACTCCAACTACACCGACGAGCAGGTCGCCCAGGTCGAGCGCTCGGCCTGCCCCACCTGCGGTTCGTGCTCGGGCATGTTCACCGCCAACTCCATGAACTGCCTGACCGAGGCCCTGGGCCTGTCCCTGCCCGGCAACGGCACGGTGCTGGCCACGCATGCCGACCGCGAGGAACTGTTCAAGCGCGCCGGCCGCCGCATCGTCGAGCTGGCCCGCGAGTACTACGAGCAGGAAGACGCATCCGTGCTGCCGCGCTCGGTGGGCTTCAAGGCCTTCGAGAACGCGATGACGCTGGACATCGCCATGGGCGGCTCCACCAACACCATCCTGCACCTGCTGGCCATTGCCCGTGAAGCCGAGATCGACTTCACCATGGCCGACATCGACCGCCTCTCGCGCCAGGTGCCCCAGCTGTGCAAGGTCGCGCCCAACACGCAGAAGTACCACATCGAGGATGTGCACCGCGCCGGCGGCATCTTCGCCATCCTGGGCGAGCTGGCTCGCGCCGGAAAGCTGCACACCGACGTGCCCACCGTGCACGCCAAGACCCTGGGCGAAGGCCTGGCGCAGTGGGACATCACCACCACCCAGGACGAAGCCGTGCGGCATTTCTACCTGGCAGGACCGGCCGGCATCCCTACCCAGGTGGCCTTCAGCCAGAACACGCGCTGGCCCAGCCTGGACCTGGACCGTGCAGAAGGCTGCATCCGCTCCTACGAGCACGCCTTCTCCAAGGAGGGCGGCCTGGCCGTGCTGACGGGCAACATCGCCCTGGACGGCTGCGTGGTCAAGTCGGCCGGCGTGGACGAAAGCATCCATGTGTTCGAGGGCACGGCCCACGTGACCGAGTCGCAGGACGAGGCCGTGCAGAACATCCTGGACGACAAGGTCAAGGCCGGTGACATCGTCATCGTGCGCTACGAAGGCCCCAAGGGCGGCCCCGGCATGCAGGAAATGCTGTACCCGACCAGCTACATCAAGTCCAAGGGCCTGGGCAAGGCCTGCGCGCTGCTGACGGACGGGCGCTTCTCGGGCGGCACCTCGGGCCTGTCCATCGGCCACTGCTCTCCTGAAGCTGCCGCTGGCGGCGCCATCGGTCTGGTGAAGAACGGCGACCGCATCCGCATCGACATTCCCAACCGCAGCATCAACGTGCTGGTCTCCGACGAGGAACTGGCCCGCCGCCGCGCCGAGCAGGATGCCAAGGGCTGGAAGCCCGCCCAGCCGCGCCCGCGCAAGGTCTCGGCCGCGCTCAAGGCCTATGCCAAGCTGGTGATGTCGGCCGACAAGGGCGCCGTGCGCGACCTGTCGCTGCTGGACGACTGACACCGGGCTGCACCGCCGCCCGGCGGTGCGCACCCGATGGAAATGAAAAGGGATGGAAGGCCTTGCGGCTTTCCATCCCTTTTTCTTTTCTCTTCTCTCAGGCCCTTGAGGGCTCTTGTTTCATCGTGGGGCGACCGGCTTGCCGTTTCATCGTGGAGCAAACAGCCCACTCTCATTTATGGGAAGTGCCTGAAAAACTGGCGCGGCCAAAACAAGGGACAGCGAGCAAGGGCCGCCCCGCCGCGAGGCTGTCGTCCCCCTCCCGCGAAGCGAGAGAGGGGGAAGGCGCGAAGCGCCTCAGGGGGAACTTCATTCAGGCCGGTTCGCCCATCTTGCTTTGCAGGTAGTTGGGCAGACCGATCTTCTCGATCAGGCCCAATTGCTTCTCCAGCCAGTAGGCGTGGTCTTCCTCGGTGTCGCGCAGCTGGGCCAGCAGCAGGTCGCGGCTGTTGTAGTCGCCGTGGCGCTCGCACAGGGCCATGGCCGAGCGCAGGCTGTCGCGCACGCGGTATTCGGTGGCCAGGTCCTTGCGCAGCATCTCTTCGACGGTCTCGCCGGGCGTGAACTCATGCGGGCGCATGTCGGGGCGGCCGCCCAGGAACAGGATGCGGCGCAGGATGGCGTCGGCGTGCTGGGTTTCCTCTTCCATCTCATGGCCGATGCGCTCGAACAGGCGCAGCAGGCCCTGGTCCTCGTACTGGCGCGAGTGGATGAAGTACTGGTCGCGGGCGGAAAGTTCTCCGCGCAGCAGCTCTATGAGGCATTCGATGACTTCTGGCTGGCCTTGCATGTTCTTCTTCTCCTGACTGTGTTGAACACCGCAAGTATCGCGTGAACCCCCGGATCGGCCAAAACGCCTGCCGCAATTCCCCGCAGGCCGCGCATTGCATGCATGCGCGACGCAGAAGCATTCGCATCGCCGCCGGTCTGGGTGGAGGTGGGGCCTAGGGTAAACGCTGTATTGCTATGTCGAATAATAGTTATTTATCATAACGATTATGGATCCGAAGCATCGGTGTCCAACCTCCCATTTCCCTTTTGCACAAGGAAGCGCAATGAGCACCGAACGTACCGAAGAACAGACCGTGTCCTGCACCGTCGAAGGCCGCGTGGCCTGGGTGAAATTCAACCGCCCCGAAAAGCGCAATGCCATGAGCCCCCAGCTCAACCGCCAGATGATGCGCGTGCTCGACGACCTGGAGTTCCGTGACGACGTGGGCGTGGTCGTTCTGGCCGGTGAGGGCACGGCCTGGACTGCCGGCATGGACCTGAAGGAGTACTTCCGCGAGACCGAGGCCACGGGCCTGGCCGGCACCCGCAAGGCCCAGCGCGAGAGCTATGGCTGGTGGCGCCGCCTGCGCTGGTTCCAGAAGCCGACCATCGCCATGGTCAACGGCTGGTGCTTCGGCGGTGGCTACGGCCCGCTGTTCGCCTGCGACCTGGCCTTTGCCTCGGATGACGCCAAGTTCGGCCTGTCCGAAATCAACTGGGGCATCCTGCCCGGCGGCGGCGCCTCCAAGGTGGCGGTGGAGCTGCTGTCCTTTCGCCGCGCCATGTACCACGCCATGCTCGGCGAGAACATCGACGGCCGCACGGCGGCCGAGTGGGGCCTGGTCAACGAATCCCTGCCGGCCGACCGCCTGCAGGCCCGCGTCACCGAAGTGGCCGAGGCCCTGCTGCAGAAGAACCCCATCGCCCTGAAGGCCACCAAGGACGCCATCCGCCGCGTGCGCGACATGAGCTACGACAACGCCGAGGACTATCTGGTGCGCGCGCAGGAGGCGGCCAACAGCTTCGACAACGAAGGCCGCAAGGAAGGCATGCGCCAGTTCCTGGACGACAAGACCTACAAGCCAGGTCTCGGAACCTACGACTTGAGCAAGCAAGTCACCCCCTGAGGCGCTTCGCGCCTTCCCCCTCTCTAACTCGCTTCGCGAGGGAGGGGGACGACACCCTCAGTGCGGGGCGGCGCGGCCGGCTTAGGCCCTTCCTCGGTGTCCCTCGCTTGGGCAGCGTCCACCACGCGCGGTAGGCCTCCCAGCTTTAATCATTGGAGACAAGAATGACAACGACAGAGATGGCGGCCGCCGTGCGGCCCGACATCGGCAGGCTGCTGAGGCCGCGTTCCATCGCCATCGTCGGCGCCTCGGCCACGCCGGGTGCGCTGGGCGCATCGGTGCTGGGCAATCTGGAGCGCAACGGCTTCGCTGGCGACATCCACCTGATCAATCCCAAGCGCAGCGAGATCGCCGGCCGGGCCTGCCTGGCTTCGGTGGACCAGCTGCCCGAGGGCGTTGACGTGGCCGTGCTGGCCATCCCCCAGCCCTTTGTGCTGGACACGGTGCGCGCGCTGGCGGCGCGGCGCGTGGGCGCGGTGGTGATCTTCTCGGCCGGCTTTGCCGAGGCAGGCGAGCGCGGCATGGCCGAGCAGCGCGAGATCGCACGCATCGCCGCCGAGGCCGGCATGGTGGTGGAGGGCCCCAACTGCCTGGGCTGCATCAACTACCTGCAGCGCGTGCCGCTGACCTTTGTCGAGGTGAATATCGACGCGCAGCAGGTCGATGCCGCGCGGCCCGCCATTGGCGTGGTCTCGCAAAGCGGCGCCATGATGACCGTGCTGTGCACCACGCTGGCCAGCCGCGCGCTGCCGCTGTCGCACGCCATCTCCACGGGCAACGAGGCCGCCAGCCATGCCGAGGACTATGTGGACTTCCTGCTGGAGCAGCCTTCCACGCGCGTGGTCGCCATGATCGTCGAGCAGTTCCGCCAGCCCGGGCGCATTCTGGCCGCCGTGGCCCGTGCGCGCAGCCTGGGCAAGTCGGTGGTGCTGCTGCATCCGGGCAAGAGCAGCGCGGCGCGCGCCTCGGCCGCCACGCACACCGGCGCCATGGCCGGCGACTATGCGCTGATGCGCACCAAGCTGGAACGCGCAGGCGCGGTGTTTGCCGAGACGCTGGAGGAGCTGGGCGACATCGCCGAGATCGCCATCCGCTGCCCGGTGCTGCCATCGGCTGGTGCAGCCGGTGCAGCAGCTGCAGCGGGAGTTGCCGTGCTGGGCGAGTCCGGCGCCTTCAAGGCGCTGACGCTGGACTGGGCCGAGGAGCTGGGCCTGGCACTGCCGGCCATCGGCGACGATGACTCGCCCGCGCTGCGGGCTGCGCTGCCCGAGTTCGTGGGCGTGAGCAACCCGCTGGACCTCACGGCCCAGGGCCTGGTCGAGCCGGACCTGTATTTCCGCACGCTGGATGCGCTGTTTGGCGATGCGCGCTTTTCCACCGTCCTGGTCGGCCTGATCCAGGGCGACCCGGTGACCTGCGGCATCAAGATGCCGCCCGTGCTGCGCGCCGTGCGCGAGCTGCGGCCGGCCAAGCCCGTCGTCGTGGCGGGCCTGGACGAGGGCGCGGCCGTGCCTGCCGAGTTCATCGCCGAGATGCGTGCGCTGGGCGTGCCGTATTTCCCCAGCACCGAGCGTGCCCTGCGCGCCGTGCAGCGCCTGACCGCCTTCAGCGAGCGCAGTTTCGAGTGCACCGATGCCCAGCCCGTCGCGCTGGCCCTGCCCGCAGGCCGCACGGTGGTGCCCGAGTACGAATCCAAGGCCGTGCTGGCCCAGGCCGGCGTGCCGTTTGCGAAGGGCCGCCTGGCCACCTCGGCCGAGCAGGCCGTGGCGATTGCGGCGGAGATCGGCTGGCCCGTGGCGCTCAAGGCGCAGTCGGCCGACCTCAGCCACAAGAGCGATGCAGGCGGCGTGATCCTGAACATTGCCGATGCGCAGGCCATGGGCGAGGCCTGGAGCCGGCTGCATGCGAATGTGGCCGCCTATGACAGCGCCATTGCGCTGGACGGCGTGCTGGTCGAGGCCATGGGCCGGCGTGGCCTGGAGATGATCATCGGCGCGCGCAACGATCCGCAGTGGGGTCCCGTGATCCTGGCGGGCCTGGGCGGCGTGACGGCCGAGATCATGCGCGACGCGCGCCTGCTGGACGCCGACCTGTCCACCAGCGAGGTGCTGCGCGAGCTGGACCGCCTGCAGGGCGCGCCGCTGCTGCACGGCTACCGTGGCGCCCCGGCGCTGGACCGCCAGGCGCTGGCCGAACTCATCGTGCGCCTGGGCCAGGTGCTGCGCGGCACGCCGGCCATCCGCGAGATCGACCTCAACCCGGTCATCGTGCTGCCCGAAGGGCAGGGCGTGGTGGCGCTCGATGCGCTGATGCTGGTCGAGCACAGCGCCGGCTGATGCCCGCGCAAGGGCTGGCGCGGCGCGCCGGCCCTTTTCATGCGCAGCCCTGTCTCGCTTTCCCGCTTTCTTTTTTCCGCTTTCCCTTCCTCCACAGGAGGTCTCCATGAGCCTGCCTTACCCGCCGGGCCGCGTGTCCACGCCCGCGCCGGCCGAGTCGAACGGACTCGGCTATGCCTACTACGTCACCATCATCCTGCTGCTGGCCTACACCCTGTCCTTCGTGGACCGCCAGATCCTGGGCCTGCTGGTGCAGCCCATCAAGAAGGATCTGCAGCTGTCGGACTGGGTCTTCAGCATCGTCCACGGCTTTGCCTTCGCCATCTTCTACACCTTCGTCGGCATCTTCCTGGGGCGCCTGGCCGACCGCTGGAACCGCCGCAACCTCATCGTCATCGGCATGGCGATCTGGGTGGTGGCCACGGCGGCGGGCGGCTATGTCACGGGCTTCGTCTCGCTGTTCGTGGCGCGCATGTTCGTGGGCGTGGGCGAGGCGGCACTGTCGCCGGCGGCCTATTCCATGCTGGCCGACTATTTCCCGCCCGAGCGCCGCGCACGCGCCATGAGCATCTACACCTCGGGCGTGTACATCGGCTCGGCCACGGCCTTCATCGTGGGCGGCCTGGTCATCCAGGCCACCAGCCAGGCCGGCGAGGTGGTGTTCCCGCTGCTGGGCAGCTTCAAGCCCTGGCAGGCGGCCTTCATCTTCGTGGCCCTGCCCGGCATTCCGCTGGTGGCGCTGATGTACACCGTGCGCGAGCCGGTGCGCCGGGGCCTGCAGGCCCGGGCCGCATCCGCCAAAGTGGCCGCGCCCGCGGGACCGGCGCCCGACCTGTCCCATGTGTTGCGCAACAAGCGCGCCTTCCTGCCGCTGCTGCTGGCGCCGGGCATCACGGCCATGATCACCTTCGGCGTCACGGCCTGGCTGCCGGCCACCTTCATCCGCCAGTGGGGCTGGACGCCCGGCGAGATCGGCCCGGCCTACGGCGTCATCATCCTGACCTTCGGCATTGGCGGCATGCTGCTCAGCGGCTTCCTGGCCGACTACCTCACGGCGCGCGGCAAGCAGGTGGGGTCGATCGTCATCTCGCTGGTGGCCACCGGCGTGCTCGTCATCACCGGCCTGGTGCTGGCCTTTGCGCCCACGCCCACGGTGGCCCTGGTGGCCGTGGCGGCCACCACCTTCTTTCTGGGCATGCCGGTGGCGCTGGCCCCGCCCATCCTGCAGGCGGTCACGCCCAACCAGCTGCGCGGCCAGGTGACTTCCATCTACCTGCTGCTGATCAACCTGATCGGGCTGGGCCTCGGTCCCTTCCTCGTGGCCTTTTTCACGGACTTCGTCTTCCATGACGAAAAGCTCGTGGGCCTGTCGCTGGGCCTGGTGTCCGCACTGGCCGCGCTGCTGTCCGTGCTGTGCCTGGCCAGCGCCATCGGTCCCTACCGCCGCCTGGTCGCGGCCACGGAGGGCCGGGCATGAGCGCGCAGGCATCACATTGCTCGCACTACCAGCCGCCGCTGCAGGACATCCGCTTCGTCCAGCAGCACTGGCTGGGCGCCGAGGGCGACTGGCGCCGCATGCCGGCCCATGAAGCCCTGGACCAGGAGACGGCCGACATGGTGGTCGAGGCGGCCGGGCGCTTTTGCGCCGACGTGCTGGCCCCGCTCAACGGCCCGGCCGACCTGCAAGGCTGCCGCCTGGAGCAGGGCAGGGTGCGCACGCCCGACGGCTTTCCCGCCGCCTATGCAGCCTTCGTGGAGGCAGGCTGGCCCGCACTGGCCTGCGCCCCCGACGCTGGCGGCCAGGGCCTGCCCCAGCTGCTGGACGCCGCGCTGCACGAAATGCTGGCCTCGGCCAACCATGGCTGGACCATGTATCCGGGCATCCTGCACGGCGCCTATGCCTGCCTGCACGCGCATGGCGACGAGCACCTGCGCGCCACCTACCTGCCCCACATCGTCAGCGGCCGCTGGCTGGCCACCATGTGCCTGACCGAGCCCCAGGCCGGCTCCGACCTGGGCCTGCTGCGCAGCCAGGCCAGGCCCCGGGGCGATGGCAGCTACAGCCTGGACGGCAGCAAGATCTTCATCTCGGGCGGCGACCAGGACATGAGCGAGAACATCGTCCACCTGGTGCTGGCGCGCCTGCCCGATGCGCCTGAGGGAACGCGCGGCCTGTCGCTGTTCCTGGCGCCGCGCGGCATTCCCCGGGACGACGGCAGCTTTCTGCCCAACGCCATCTACTGCGACGGCATCGAAAAGAAGATGGGCATCAAGGGCAGCGCCACCTGCGCCATGCGCTTCGAGGGCGCGCAGGCCTGGCTGGTGGGCCAGCCCCACCAGGGCCTGGCTGCCATGTTCGTGATGATGAACTCGGCCCGCCTGCACGTGGGCCTGCAGGGCCTGGGCCATGCCGAGATGGCCTGGCAGCTGGCGCGCGCCTATGCGGCCGAGCGACGCCAGATGCGCGCCCAGCCCCGGCCTGCCGATGCGCAGGGCCCCGCCGACCCCATCGCCCTGCAGCCGGCCGTGCAGCGCATGCTGGCCGACCTGCGCGTCTGGACCGAAGGCATGCGCGCCATTGCAGGCTGGGTGGCGCACCAGCTGGACCTGGCCGAACAGGCGCCGGATGCCGAGGAGCGCGCCCAGGCCCATGCGCTGGCCTCGCTGCTCACGCCCGTGGTCAAGTCCTTTTTCACCGAGCGGGGCTTTGCGCTGGCCAGCGAGGCGCTGCAGGTCTTCGGCGGCTACGGCTATGTGCACGAGTACCGTATCGAGCAGACGCTGCGCGATGCCCGCATCGCCATGATCTACGAAGGCACGAACCAGATCCAGGCGCTGGACCTGCTGCAGCGCAAGGTGGCCTCCAGCGGCGGTGCCGCGCTGGCGCAGCTGCTGAAGGTGCTGCGTGAAGAGGCCGATGCCTGCGACGCCGCGGGCATGGAGACCGGCTTTGCAGGCGCGCTGCGCAGCTGGGCCGAGCGCATGCAAGCGCTGACGGGCGAGCTGTGTACCGGCGCTGCCGGCGACAGGCAATTGCTGGCGCGTTGTGCCGAGGACTACTTGCGACTGGTCGGCACGCTGTGCATGGCCTTTGCCTGGGCACGCGCGGCGCGCGTCAGCCTGCCGCTGGCCGATCCGGCGCTGCGCCGCTCCAAGGCGGACAGCGCGGCCTGGTTCCTTGCGCATGGCCTGCTGGATGCGGAGCACTGGCTGCGCCGTACCGAGGCCGCTGCCCGTACGCCGCTGCCAGCCGCCGTGGCTTGAGCGGGCTGCCGGGGCTTTTATGATGGAACGCCGCACCGGCCCTGCAGAACCGCAGGCGCCGGTGCGGCCTTGCCTCGTTGCGCCTTCTTCCTCTTCCGGATCCGTGTCCATGGACAGCTCCTTCGAACCCGCCGTCGACCAGTCGCGCCTGCAGCGCTTTCTGGGCTACCGCCTCACGCGCGCGGAAATCCACATCCACAAGCTGTTTGCGCGGCGCGTGGCCGAACTGGACCTCAAGCCCAGCGAGTTCTCCATCCTGGTGCTGATCCACTCCAATCCCGGCATCTACCTGCGCCAGCTGGGCGAGGCGCTGGACATCTCGCCCTCCAACCTGGTGCCCGTGGTCGAGCGCCTGGTGCAGCGCGGCCTCATCGGGCGCCAGCCCGATCCGCGCGACCGCCGGCTGCAGCAGCTGCACCTGACGGACGACGGCAGCGCACTGCAGGCGCGGGCCGAAGGCGTGGTGGTGCAGCTGGAAGACGAACTGGAGCAATTGCTCACCGCCACCGAGCAGCGCCATCTGCTGTCTGCCCTGGACAAACTCACGGCCATCCAGGAAGGCCCGCAAGGCTGAGCGGGCGGGACGCCATCTTTCCAACCCCTGGCCGGCGCCGGCCATGCGGCGCTGCGGCACAATGCCGACCATGCTGATGTACCCGCAGATCGATCCCGTGGCCCTGCAGATCGGGCCCCTCGCCGTGCACTGGTACGGCCTGACCTATCTGGCCGCCTTCGGCCTCTTCCTCTGGCTGGGCACGCGCAGGCTGCGCCACCCGCCCTTCGTGCGCATGCAGGGCGACCGCGCCTGGACGCGCAAGGACGTGGAAGACATTCTTTTCCTGGGCGTGCTCGGCGTGGTCGTCGGCGGGCGGCTCGGCTATTGCCTGTTCTACAAGCCCGGCTACTACCTCAGCCATCCGCTGGAAATCTTCTACGTCTGGCAGGGCGGCATGAGCTTTCATGGCGGGCTGATCGGCGTCATCGGCTCCATGGTCTGGTTCGCGCGCTCGCGCGCACGCTCGTGGCTGGAGGTGGCCGACTTCGTCGCGCCCTGCGTGCCCACGGGCCTGGCGGCGGGCCGTGTCGGCAACTTCATCAATGGCGAACTGTGGGGCCGCTTTGCCAGCCCCGAACTGCCCTGGGCCATGGTCTTCCCGCAAAGCGGCTCCATGCTGCCGCGCCATCCTTCGCAGGTCTACCAGTTCCTGCTCGAAGGCCTGCTGCTGTTCGTGCTGCTGTGGCTGTATGCACGCAAGGAGCACAAGCCGGGCCAGGTGGCGGCGTTCTTCCTGACCGGCTATGGTGCCTTCCGCTTCATTGCCGAGTACTTCCGCGAGCCTGACGACTTCCTGGGCCTGCTGTCGCTGGGAATGAGCATGGGCCAGTGGCTGTGCGTGCCCATGGTGATCGGCGGCATTGCCATGTGGCTCTGGGCGGCGGGGCGTCCGGCCTATCCGGCCCATGCGGGCAAGCCGGCCTGAACCTGGCTGGACACAATGCGAAGCGGGCCCTGGGCCCGCTTTCTTTTTGGCGTGGCGCGCGCGTGCTGGGGATTGCCCGAAGACAAGAACGCGACATCGGCGTACACGCGCTGGCGTACAGACTCCCATAATGTGAGCAGCAAGGGATTGTCATTGGCCCGTTGGCGGCATGACAGTCCCGTGACCGCTTGATATGGAGGAGTGTCTGAATGGGTCTGGCTACCGACTGGATTGCCCGCAATGTGTCCCGCTTTCGCAGCACCGAGGCCGCTGCGCCTAAAAAAAAGGCCGAAGGCGATGCCGCCAAGGCTCCCGCGCCGCGTGGCACGGCCCAGCGCCTGCAGGCCACCCTGCGCCGAGGCCAGGAAGTGCTGTCCCCGCGCGAGCTGCGCAAGCTCATGGAAGACCTGCAGGCTGCCGCCGACGCAGCGCTCAGCGATGTCGAGGGTGGCCGCCACGCGCAGCAGCTGATGGACTGGTATGCCCAGGCCGAACTGCCGGCGCGCCAGGATTTCTGGGCGCTGATCGTCGAGCAGTTCGGCCCCGACACCGACGCCTTGATGACCGCACGCAAGCGCTATGACACGGCCACCAGCGACGCCGAGCGCGGCCATGCCGAAATGGATCTGCGCCGCGCGCTGATGTCGCCGCGCACGCGGCTGCTGCAGCGGTTTGCCCAGCCCCAGGGCGGCATGGGCTTTCTGGTGGACCTGCGTGCCGAACTGCTGGCCCTGCCCAAGGCGGAGCAGCAGCGCTTTTCCGCGCTGGATGCCGAGCTGGAGCATCTGTTTTCCACCTGGTTCGACGTGGCCCTGCTGGAGCTGCGCCGCCTGAGCTGGGACTCGCCGGCCTCGCTGATCGAAAAGCTCATCCAGTACGAGGCCGTGCATGACATCCGCAGCTGGGCCGATCTCAAGAACCGCCTGGACAGTGACCGCCGCTGCTACGGCTTCTTTCACCCCCGCATGCCCACCGTGCCGCTGATCTTCGTGGAGGTGGCGCTGGTGGACAAGATGTCCGACAGCATTGCCCCACTGCTGGACGAGACCGCCGCAGCCTCCGACCTGGGCCGCGCCACCACGGCCATCTTCTACTCCATCAGCAACACCCAGACCGGCCTGCGTGGCGTGAGCTTCGGCGACTCGCTGATCAAGCATGTGGTGGAGACGCTGACGGGCGAATTCCCCCGGCTGCGCCATTTCGCCACGCTGTCGCCCATTCCGGGCCTGCGCGCCTGGATCGCCAAGCACGGCGACGCCATCCTGGAGAAGATGGACGAGCGCCAGCGCAAGGCCTTCGAGCTCAAGGCGGGCGGCATGGGCGCCGAGCACCTGCTGGCGGCGCTGGATGCGCCGCAGGATCTCAAGCCCGACGCGCCCGTGCGCCGCGCCCTGCTGTTCTGCGCTGCCCACTATCTGGGGCGCGAGACGGCCAAGGGCCGGCCGCTGGACCCGGTGGCGCGCTTTCACCTGGGCAACGGCGCGCGCGTGGAGCGGCTCAACTGGGCGGCCGACCTGTCGGCCAAGGGACTCAAGCAGTCGCTGGGCCTGATGGTCAACTATCTCTACGACCTCAAGCGCCTGGACAAGCATCGCGGCCTGCTGGCGCAGGGCCGCATACCGGTGTCCTCGGACATCGAAGCCCTGTGCAAATGAAAAGGGGCGCGGCGCAGGCCGTGCTCCTTTTCTTGCACAGGGATTGCTGCGCCTGACAACGAAGACAGCCTCAAAGAGGCGACAAGGAGACAAGTCATGCAAGCTTCCCACCCCACGGGGCGGCGCGCGGTGTTGCGCGCGGCCGGGGCCTCGATGGCCGCGCTGGCCCTGCCCATGGCAGCCCGCGCCGCGACGGACTGGCCGTCCAAACCCGTGAACCTGGTCGTGCCGTTTCCGGCCGGCGGGGGCACCGATGCCTTTGCCCGCCCGTTCTCGGCCCAGTTCGCCAAGAGCGCGGGCAAGACCCTGGTGATCGACAACCGTGGCGGCGCAGGCGGCACCCTGGGCGCCAGCTACGCGGCCAAGCTGGCGCCGGACGGCTACAACTTCTTCATGGGCGGCACCCACCATGTAATTGCGCCGTCCATGTACCCCCGCCTGGACTATGACCTGGAGCGCGACTTCGTCGCGCTGGCCCTGCTGGCCAGCGTGCCCCAGGTGCTGGTGGTCAACCCGCGCAACGTGCCGGGCAAGACCGTGCAGGATCTGCTGGCCGACCTGAGCAAGCAGCCGGGCAAGCTCAACTACGCATCGGCGGGCGCGGGCACATCGCACCATCTGGCCGGAGAGCTGTTCAAGCTGCAGACCAATACCTTCATCACCCACATTCCCTATCGGGGCGCAGGCCCGGCGCTGCAGGACCTGATTGCCGGCAATGTGGACATGATGTTCGACGGCCTGGGCTCCTCGGCCCAGCACATCAAGAGCGGACGCATCCGTGCGCTGATGGTCTCGGGCGACAAGCGCAACCCCGCCTTCCCGGACGTGCCCTGCGCGGCCGAGTCCGGCCTGCCCGACTACACGGTCACCACCTGGTACGGCCTGTGGGCGCCCAAGGGCACGCCGCAGGCGGTGCAGGCCCAGGTCATCGACCAGGTGCAGCGCATAGGCTCGGCCGAAGAGATCAAGTCCATCTGGGCGCGCAACGGCGCCGACTACGGCGGCATGAACCAGCAGCAGTTCGCGGCCATGGTGCATGGCGAGATCGCGCGCTGGGCCCAGGTGGTCAAGGCCTCGGGCGCCAAGCTGGAGTAGCGGACGAGGGGCCGGTCAGGGCGGGGGCAGGGCGGCGGCATGCGCGTGCATGTCACCACCCTGTCACGGGCCTTGGCTACGGTCCATCCCTTCTGAGATCCATCCTGGGAGGGAATATGAACAAGGCAGACAAGGTCCGCTCGCCCGCATCCATGCTGCTCGCGCTGGTCCTGGCTTTCGGCACGGCCACGGGCCTGGCAGGCTGCGGCGGCAGCGACGACGGCCCCGAGACCATCGGCTCGCTGCGGCTGATCGGCGACTACAGCATCAAGACCAAGACACTGTTCGACGGCGTGGAGTTCGGCGGCATCTCCGGCCTGGACCGCGCGCCCGATGGCAGCTACTGGGCCATCTCCGATGAGCGCGGCGGCGAGCGCGGCACGCCGCGCTTCTACAACCTGGGCATTCAGTTCGATGACAAGGCCATCCAGGCCGTGACCATCCGCAAGATGGTCACGCTCAAGGGCCGCGACGGCCAGCCCCTGCCCGGCACGCGCCGCACCGTGGACCCCGAAGGCATCCGCGTGGCGCCCAACGGCAACCTCTACGTGTCCAGCGAGGGCAACTTCAGCACCGACCCCGCCAGCCTGTTCCAGCCCTTCGTGCGCGAGATCAGGGTGGACGGCAGCTTCGTGCGCGACTTCGAGACGCCTGCGGCCTTCAACTACGTGGACAACACCACCAGCGGAGGGCGCAACAACAAGCTGTTCGAGGCCCTGGCCGTCACGCCCGACGGCAGCGTGTTCACGGCCAACGAGGATGCGCTGGTGCAAGACGGCCCCCTCACCACGCTGGCGGCGGGCAGCGTGGTCCGCGTCCTCAAGCTCGATCCGGCCACGGGCAAGTCCGGCGCGCAGTACGTCTACCAGCTGCCGAAGATTCCGCTGGACAAGGCCGCCAGCGGCAGCTTTCCGCCGGACAACGGCCTGCCCGAGCTGCTGGCGGTCTCCAACCACGAGTTCATCGCCATCGAGCGCGCCTTTGCCGACGGCGTAGGCAACACCATCCGCCTGACGCGCGCCACCATCGAGCCGGACACCACCGATGTGCGCAGCTTCAAGAGCCTGGTGGGCGCCAGCTACAAGCCCATGAAGCGCGAGCTGCTGCTGGAGATGCCCGTGACCTACCAGGGCGTCAAGCTGGACAACATCGAAGGCATCTCCTGGGGCCCGCGCCTGGCCAACGGCAACCGCACCCTGGTGCTGGTGGCCGACAACAACTTCGCGGACAACCAGGTCACGCAGTTCCTGGCCTTCGAAGTGCGGCCCTGAGCCCTCTTCGGGCTATCTCGGCTTGCGCGGGCGTTCATAGCCTGCGCTTGCGGGCGCGCCCAGCACCATGTCGGTGAAGGCGCTGCCGCCTGCGCAGATGTGCTGGCGCATGGCCTCGGCGGCCAGCTCCGCCTGGCCCGCGCAGATCGCAGACACCACGGCCACGTGCTCCTGCTGCGAGCGCGCCAGGCGGCCCGGCTTCTCGAACATCCGGCCCCGGTAGGGCGTGATGCGCAGCCGCAGCAGCCGGGTCTGTTCCACGATGAAGTCGTTGCCGCTGGCCTCGTATATCAGTTCGTGCAACTGCATGTTGGCCTGCACATAGCCTTGGGCGTCCTGCGCCTGGGCGCAGGCGGCGGTGTGCGCCAGCGCCGCCTGCAGCCGCTCGCGCAGCTGCGCATGGATGCGCGTGGCGGCCAGCCGGGCCAGCACGCCTTCCAGCTCGGCCAGGCCTTCCATCATGGCCACCAGCTCGCGCGCATCCAGGCGCCGCACATAGATGCCCGAGCGCGGAACGATCTCCACCAGCCCCTTGGCCACCAGCAGCAGCAGCGCCTCGCGCACGGGCGTGCGCGAGGCGCCGAAGCGCTCGCACAGGGCCGGCTCGTCGATGGCATCGCCGGGCTGCATGGCGCCTGAGCGCAGCTCGTCTTCCAGCGATTGCCGTATACGCTCCTGCAGGCTGGACGTGGCCGGGGTTTTCTCCAATGGCTGCTTGGCTGGAAGCATTTTCTAATTCAAATATATCTGATTGACTGACTGATACATATGACACCCAGACTCGACATCCAGGATCACCTGGCCACCATCACGCTGCAGCGCCCCGAAGCGGCCAACAAGCTGGCCCCCGAAGACCTGGGCACGCTGGTCGCGCATGTGGAGCTTATCAACCGCCGCGACGATGTGCGCGTGGTGGTGCTGCGCAGCGAGGGCAAGTACTTTTGCAGTGGCTATGATATATCAGAGATCCAAGGCAGCCAGACCGAGGGCAGCAGCTTCGGCGAGATGGTGGACGCCATCGAGCAATGCCGCGCCGTGACCGTGGCCGCCATCCACGGCGGCGTCTACGGCGGTGCCACCGACATGGCCCTGGCCTGCGACTTTCGCGTGGGCAGCACGGCGGCCGAAATGTTCATGCCGGCCGCGCGCCTGGGCCTGCATTTCTACGCGGGCGGGCTGGAGCGCTATGTCTCGCGCCTGGGCCTGGACACGGCCAAGCGGCTCTTCCTGACCTGCGAGCGCATCCAGGCCCCGGAGATGAAGGCCTGCGGATTCCTCACCCATCTGGCCGAACCCGCCGCCTTCGACGCGGCCGTGGCCCAGCTCACCGGCACGCTGGACGCCATGGCGCCCATCCCTTTGTTCGGCATGAAAAAGCACCTGAACCTGATCGCGCGCGGCCACCATGACGTGGCCGAGATCACGCGCGAGGTGCAGCGCAGCATCGCCTCCGAAGACCTGCAGGAGGGCGGCCGGGCCTGGCGCGAGAAACGCAGCCCGGAGTTCAAGGGGCGCTGAGCAGCATCCTCCCGCATACACGCAGATTGCCCGTGGTGCTGCCTACCGCCCACAGCCCACGGAACCGGCGCGGCCCAACTCGGGGACACCGAGGAAGGGCCGCTCCCGCACCGAGGGTGTCGTCCCCCTTTGGGGGAAGGCGCGCAGCGACTCAGGGGGTATCAATAAACAGGAGACAAGCCATGTTCAAGCGTTTTGCACTGTCGTTGCTGCTGGCCGGATTGGCCGGTGGCGCGATGGCCCAGTCCTATCCCGCCCGGCCCGTCACGCTGGTCGTGGGATTTCCGCCCGGCGGCGGTGCCGACGCGGTGGCGCGCATCGTGGCCGACAAGGTCGGCAAGATCCTGGGCCAGCCCCTGCTGGTGGACAACCGCCCGGGCGCCGGCACCACGCTGGCGTCCGAGCATGTGGCGCGTGCAGCGCCCGACGGCTACACGCTGCTGCTGGGCAGCGCCAACATCTATGGCTCGGACCAGCTGCTCTACAAGAGCGCTCGCTATGAGGGCGCGCGCAATTTCACGGGCATCACGCGCTGGAGTTCGGCCCCCATGCTGCTGGCCGTGCGCAAGGATTTTCCGGGCCAGAGCGTGGGCGATCTGGTGGCGCTGGCGCGCAGCCAGCCCGACAAGCTCAGCTATTCCTCCTCGGGCGCAGGCGTGATCACGCACCTGGCCACGCTGTCGTTTGCGGGCGCCAGCGGCGGCCTGCGCATGCTGCATGTGCCGTTCAAGGGCGGGGCGCCATCGATACAGGCCGTGGCCGCTGGCGATGTGGACCTGACCTTCGGCACGCCGCCCTCCGTGCTGCCGCTGGCCCAGGCGGGCAAGCTGCGAATGCTGGCCGTGAGCACGGCCGAGCGCTCGCCGCTTTTCCCCGAGCTGCCGGGCATGAAGGAGTCCGGCGTGCCGGGCTTTGACTACACGTTCTGGTTCGGCCTGTTCGCCCCGGCGGGTCTGCCCGAGGACGTGGCGAAGAAGCTGTTCGATGCCAGCACCAAGGCGCTGGAAGACCCCGATGTGAAGGCCAGGCTGGCCAAGCAGGGCAATCTGGCCGCGCCCTCGGCATCCCTTGAGGAATTCCGTACCTGGGCCCTGAAGGAAGGTCAGGAATCGAAGGCCCTGACCCAGCGTTCCGGAGCCGGATTGCAGTGAATATGAATGATCAAGCCATGAATGAACAAGCCACGGGCCTGCCGCTGCAAGGCCTTACCGTCATCGACCTCACGCGCGTGCTGGCCGGTCCCATGTGCACGCAGATGCTGGCCGACCTGGGCGCGCGCGTGATCAAGGTGGAGCAGCCCGGCACGGGCGACGATGCGCGCGGCATCGGGCCGTTCGTGGACGGGGGCTCGGCCTATTTCCTCTCGGTCAATCGCAACAAGGAGTCGATTGCGCTGGACCTCAAGCAGCCCCAGGACCGCGAGGTCTTCGAGCGCCTGCTGCAAGGCGCCGATGTGCTGGTCGAGAACTTTCGCCCCGGCACCATGGACAAGCTCGGCTATGGCTGGGAGACCCTGCATGCACGCCATCCCCGGCTGGTGATGACCTCGGTCTCTGGCTTTGGCCAGACGGGGCCCTACAGCGGCTTTCCCGCCTACGACATGGTGGTGCAGGCCATGAGCGGCATGATGAGCGTGACCGGCCACCCGGACGCCGGGCCCTGCCGCGTGGGCGTGTCCATCGGCGACCTGGGCGCGGGCCTGTACGCGGTCATCGGCACACAGGCGGCCTTGATGCGCCGCTCGCGCACGGGGCAGGGCGAGCGCGTCGATGTCTCCATGCTCGACTGCCAGGTGGCCTTGCTGGAAAACCCCGTGGCCCGCCTGGGCGCGCTGGGCAGCGTGCCGGGGCCTATCGGCACGCGGCATCCCTCCATGGCGCCCTTCGATGTGTTCGCGGCGCAGGACGGCTGGTTCGTCATCGCCGTGGGCAGCGATGCGCTGTTTCGCAAGCTCTGCGGCCTGCTGCAATTGCCCGAACTGGCCGAGGACGCGCGCTTTGCCGGCAATGCCCTGCGCTGCGAGCACCAGGCCGAGCTCAAGGCCGCGCTGCAGGCGCGCCTGCGGGACAGTCCCAGGGCGCATTGGCTGGGGTTGCTCACTGATAATGGCATCCCGGCGGGGGAGTACAACAGCGTGGCCGACATCGTCGAGCACCCCCAGGTGCGCGAGCGCGGCATGCTGGCCCAGGTGCAGACCCCCAGCGGCCAGACGCTGCGCGTGGCGGGCAATCCCTTGCAGGCCTCGCTCGGCCAGCCCCTGGTGCGCAGGCAGCCGCCCGCGCTGGACGCGGACCGCGAGCGCA
The DNA here is from genome assembly GCF_043104185.1 of Delftia sp. WSY_22. NCBI lineage: Bacteria > Pseudomonadati > Pseudomonadota > Betaproteobacteria > Burkholderiales > Comamonadaceae > Delftia > Delftia sp. WSY_22. The sequence goes on along the minus strand of NZ_JBICKN010000059.1, from coordinate 502,399 downwards.
TCCTGCGCGAGCTGTCCGTGGCGCCGCCTTCGCCAATCCATGAACGTGCCTGAGATTTCCCGGTCCCCAGCGGATTCTTCCTTCTTCTTCACAGCCATGACCAACCGCAATCTGTTCGCTGCCTTGCGCGCCGCCTTTCCCCAGGATCTGCAAAAGTGGGCCGTAGAGGCCATAGGCGCTGACGGCGCCAGCCTGTTCTACAGCTGGGCCGACCTGGACCGTGGCAGCGCGCGCATGGCCAACCTGCTGCAGTCGCTGCAGCTGCCGCCCGCCAGCCGCATCGCCGTGCAAGTGGACAAATCGGTGGAAGCGCTGATGCTCTACCTGGCCACGCTGCGCAGCGGCCATGTCTTTCTGCCGCTGAACACCGCCTACCAGGCCGCCGAGATCGAGTACTTCGTGGGCAATGCCGAGCCCGCCGTCGTGGTCTGCACGCCGGCCAATTTCGGCTGGGTGTCCAAGATCGCCTTCACCTCGGGCGTGGCCCATGTCTACACCCTGGGCGACGACCGCAGCGGCACGCTGCTGGAGCGCGCCGCCCACCATGGCGACGAGCAAGAGGTGGTGGAGCGCGGCGAGGACGACCTGGCCGCCATCCTCTACACCAGCGGCACCACGGGCCGCAGCAAGGGGGCGATGCTCACGCACGGCAACATGCTGTCCAACGCCGAGACGCTCAAGGACTACTGGGGCTGGCAGGACGGCGACGTGCTCATCCACGCGCTGCCCATCTTCCATGTGCACGGCCTGTTCGTGGCCATCCATGGTGCGCTGCTCAACGGCAGTCCCATGATCTGGCTGGCCAGGTTCGAACCCGGCACGGTGATCTCGCGCATGCGTGACGCCACCGTCTTCATGGGCGTGCCCACGCTCTACGTGCGCATGCTGGCCGATGCGCGGCTCACGCGCGAGGCGGCGGCCCACATGCGGCTGTTCATCTCGGGCTCGGCACCCATGCTGGTGGAGACGCACCGCGACTGGCAGGAGCGCACCGGCCACGTCATCCTGGAGCGCTACGGCATGAGCGAGACCATCATGCTGACCTCCAACCCCTACCGTGCCGATGACCGCAACGGCGGCCAGTCCGAGCGCCGCGCCGGCACCGTGGGCTTTGCGCTGCCCGGCGTGGGCGTGCGCATCGTGGACGACGCAGGCCAGCCCGTGGCCGTGGGCGAGATCGGCAACATCCAGGTGCGCGGCCCCAATGTGTTCAAGGGCTACTGGCGCATGCCCGAGAAGACGGCCGAGGAGTTCACGGCCGATGGCTGGTTCCGCACGGGCGACGTGGGCAAGCTCGACGAGCGGGGCTATGTCAGCATCGTGGGCCGCAGCAAGGACCTGATCATCTCGGGCGGCTACAACGTCTATCCGGCCGAGATCGAAGGCTTCATCAACGAGCTGCCCGGCGTGGCCGAAAGCGCCCTGGTCGGCGTGCCGCACCCCGACTTCGGCGAGGTGGGCGTGGTGGTGGTGGTGCCGCGTCCCGGCGCTTCGCTCGAGCCCCAGGCGGTGGTCGATGCGCTCAAGGGCCAGCTGGCCAATTTCAAGATTCCCAAGCGCTGCTTCGTGGTGCAGGAGCTGCCGCGCAACACCATGGGCAAGGTGCAGAAGAATCTCCTGCGCGACCAGCACAAGCAGTTGTTCGCCTGAGTGGTCGCCAAGGCGCGGGTCGCGCCCTGGCCTGATTGAAAAAGCAAAAGGCATCGGCGCCGCCGATGCCTTTTTTTGTGCAGCGAAAGCCGAAGCTGCCGCTACCCTTCAGCGCAGTACCAGCACGGGAATGTGGGTGTGCGTGAGCACGTGCTGCGTCTCGCTGCCCAGCAGCAGGCGCTGCAGGCCCTTGCGGCCGTGCGAGGCCATGACGATGAGGTCGCAGTCGCGGCGCTTGGCCACGTCGATCACGCTTTCGGCCACCAGGTCGGACTTGACGATCTCCGTGGTCACGTGGACCTTGAGCGCCTGGCCCTTGGCGTGGATGGCATCCAGCACGGTCTGCGCGTTGGCCGTCCACTGGCCTTCGATGCGTTCGATCTGCTTGAGATCCACGGTTTCGCCGCCTTCGAAGTAGCTGCGCGGATAGTGCTGGACCACCTTGACGACGATCACGCTGGCGCCGCACAAGGCGGCAAGGCCCAGGCCGCTGTCCACGGCCTTGTCGGAAAGCTCGGAACCGTCGGTGGCGATCAGGATGCGGTTGTACATGCGTGCTCCTTTCGTGTGTGCTGATGGGTGGGACGAAGTCAGCATAGACCCAACCATGAGTTAACGGTTGATTAATGTCAATACGCTTATCATGCCCCCCGATTACGCTAAGAACCATGCCCCACACCATTGCAGCCCCATCCAGCGAGGCGGCGGTGGCGGCGCCTGATTCAGGTCTCTCGCCCTCGCAGCAGGCCACGGCCCGGCTGCTGGATGATCCGCAGGAGTGGAGTTCGTTCGGACGGCCCGCAGGCCCCGCAACTCCCGCCGACCCTTCCAAAGAACCCACCGATTTCCCTGCCTGGGATTCGCACGTCGTTCTGGAGGGCATGCACTGTGCCGCATGCGCGCTGACCATCGAGGATGCGCTGCGGGCCGTGCCCGGGGTGGAGAAGGCCGAAGTCAGCGCAGCCACCCGCCGCGCGCGAGTCACCTGGCGCCACGAGCAGGTGCTTCCATCCCAGTGGATGGAGGCCGTGCGGCGCGCCGGCTACCAGGCGCTTCCTGCGCGCGATGCCTTTGCGCGCGAGCGCCGCCAGGCCGAAAGCCGCCGTGCGCTGTGGCGCTGGCTGGTGGCCGGCTTTTGCATGATGCAGGTGATGATGTATGCGTGGCCCGCCTACGTGGCCCGCCCCGGCGACCTGTCGCAGGAGATGGAGACGCTGCTGCGCTGGGCCTCCTGGGTCATCTCGCTGCCCGTGGTGCTGTTTTGCTGCGGCCCCTTCTTCTCCAGCGCGCTGCGCGACATACGCCAGCGCCGCGTGAGCATGGACCTGCCCGTGGCGCTGGGCATGCTGATCACCTTCGTGATCAGCTCGCTGGGCACCTTCGATCCTTCGGGGCCCTTCGGCGAGGAAGTCTTCTACGACTCGCTGACCATGTTCGTCTTCTTCCTGCTGTCCGGCCGCTGGCTGGAGCTGCGGCTGCGCGACCGCACGGCCGGCGCGCTGGAAGCCGTGATGAACCGCCTGCCCGATGCCGTGCTGCGCGAGAACGCGGCCGGCCACTTCGAGCGCGTGGCCACGCGCCGCCTGCGTGCCGGCGACCTGGTGCGCGTGCTCAGCGGCGAGGCCTTCCCGGCCGACGGCACCATCGTGCGCGGCCGCACCCATGCCGACGAGGCCCTGCTCACGGGCGAGTCCACGCCCGTGCTGCGTGCCGAGGGCGACAGCGTCACGGCCGGCAGCTACAACCTGGACGCCGTGGTCGATGTGCGCGTGGACGGCGTGGGGGCCGACACGCGCTTTGCCCAGATCGTGGGCCTGATGGAAAGCGCCTCGCTGCAAAAGCCGCGCCTGGCCCAGCTGGCCGACAAGGTGGCGCGGCCCTTCCTGGTCGTGGTGCTGCTGGCCGCGCTGGGCGCTGCCATCTGGTGGTGGCCCACCGATCCCGGCAAGGCCATGATGGTGGCCGTGGCCGTGCTCATCGTCACCTGCCCCTGCGCGCTGTCGCTGGCCACGCCCGTGGCCATGCTCACGGCCGCCGGCACGCTGGCGCGCAGCGGCGTGCTGGTGCGCAACCTGCAGGGCCTGGAAGCGCTGGCCGCCGTGGACACCCTGGTGTTCGACAAGACCGGCACGCTCACACGCGACGGCCTGGCGCTGTCCTCGTTCGAGCCTGCGCGCGGCGAGGATGCCGACGAGGTGCTGGCGCTGGCGGCGCTGCTGGCGCGCCAGTCCATGCACCCGGCCTCGCGCGCCATCGCGCAGGCTGGCGCCCATGCCGCGACGCACTGGAAGCTGGACACCATGCAGGAAGTGGCAGGCCTGGGCCTGGACGCCTGGGTGCAGGGCCCGGGCGAACGCCGCCATCTGCGCCTGGGATCGGCCCTGCATGCGGGCGTGGCGGGCGAGCAGCCCGTGCAGGGCGTGTTGCTGGCCGAGCAGACCGAACAGGGCTGGCATACGCTGGCGCGTTTTGTACTCAGCGAGGACGTGCGGCCCGAGGCCGCCGCCGTCGTGCAGGCGCTCGGGAAGCAGGGCATCGCCGTGATGCTGCTGTCCGGCGACCGCGAGGACGCCGCACGCGCCATGGCGGCGCGCGTGGGCATCACCCAGGCCCACGGCGGCTGCAGCCCGCAGGACAAGCTGGAGCGGCTGCAGCAGGCGCAGGCAGCCGGCCACCATGTGGCCATGGTGGGCGACGGCCTCAACGACGGCCCAGTTTTAGCTGGAGCGCATGTCTCTTTTGCTTTTGGTAGAGCAGTGCCGCTGGCACAATCGCGCGCAGATTTCGTTGTTCTGGGCGACAGCCTGGAACTGGTGCTCCAGGCATGTCTGTTGTCGCGCCGCACACTGCAGGTGGTGCGCCAGAACATGGCCTGGGCTGCCGCTTACAACGCGGTGTCGATTCCACTGGCCCTGGCGGGCTTCATGCCTGCCTGGGTGGCCGGCCTGGGAATGGCACTGAGTTCGCTGCTGGTGGTGCTCAACGCCGCGCGCCTTGCGCGCAGCCTTCCACTGGCCTTGACGAATCACACGGGCACGCCTGCTGCGCCCGCAGCGTCCGTCACCATGCCGACGGGCTCCACCGCAACGGTGGGGAGGTTCTGACTATGGACATTCTCTATTTACTGATCCCGCTGTCGGTGGTGCTTGTGCTCGCCATCCTCGCGGCCCTGTGGTGGGCCGTCTATCGCGGGCAATTCGAGAGCGTGGAACAAGAGGGCGAACGCATTCTTCGGGACGATTGACGTGGGTCAACACGCCCGACAGCGAAGAAAGTAACACTTTGATAGCAATCTAAGGGGTGCACGATGGATAGTTCAAATAACAACGCTGTCTATTACGACGATACCGTCGTAAGGCAGTTCTCTATCATGGCCGTCGTCTGGGGAGTGGTGGGCATGGCTGTCGGGGTGTTGATCGCCTCGCAGCTGGCCTGGCCGGAACTCAACTTCGGCATTCCATGGCTGAGCTACGGACGCCTGCGTCCGCTGCACACGAACGCCGTGATCTTTGCCTTTGGCGGATCGGCGCTGTTCGCAACCAGCTACTACGTGGTGCAGCGCACCTGCCAGACGCGGCTGTTCATGCCCAAGCTGGCCAGCCTGACCTTCTGGGGCTGGCAGATCGTCATTCTCGCCGCCGCGATCAGCCTGCCGCTGGGCTACACCCAGGGCAAGGAGTACGCCGAGCTGGAGTGGCCGATCGACCTGCTGATCGCCGTGACCTGGGTCTCGTATGCCATCGTGTTCTTCGGAACCATCGGCATCCGCAAGGTCCGTCACATCTATGTGGCCAACTGGTTCTTCGGCGCCTTCATCATCGCCGTGGCGCTGCTGCACATCGTCAACAGCGCGGCCATTCCGGCCGGCTGGATGAAGAGCTACTCCGCCTACGCCGGCGTGCAGGACGCCATGGTGCAGTGGTGGTACGGCCATAACGCCGTGGGCTTCTTCCTGACCGCAGGCTTCCTGGGCATGATGTATTACTTCATTCCCAAGCAGGCTGGCCGTCCGGTCTACAGCTACCGCCTGTCCATCGTCCACTTCTGGGCGCTGATCTTCACCTACATGTGGGCGGGTCCTCACCACCTGCACTACACCGCGCTGCCCGACTGGACGCAGTCCGTGGGCATGGTGTTCTCGCTGATCCTGCTGGCTCCCAGCTGGGGCGGCATGATCAACGGCGTGATGACGCTGTCGGGCGCATGGCACAAGCTGCGCGACGATCCCATCCTGCGCTTCCTGATCGTGTCGCTGTCGTTCTACGGCATGTCCACGTTCGAGGGTCCGATGATGTCCATCAAGACCGTCAACGCGCTGTCGCACTACACGGACTGGACCGTGGGCCACGTTCACTCGGGCGCCCTCGGATGGGTGGGCCTGATCACCATGGGCTCGCTGTACTACCTGATCCCGCGCCTGTTCGGCAAGACCAAGATGCACTCGGTGGGCGCCATCGAACTGCACTTCTGGATGGCCACCATCGGCATCGTGCTGTACATCGCCGCGATGTGGATCGCCGGTGTGATGCAGGGCCTGATGTGGCGCGCCGTCAATCCCGATGGCACGCTGACCTACACCTTCGTCGAAAGCGTCAAGGCCAGCTATCCGTTCTACGTGATCCGCGTGGCCGGTGGCCTGCTGTACCTGGGCGGCATGCTGGTCATGCTGTGGAACACCTGGAAGACCGCGATCTCCGGCCGTTCCGTGAAGGTGGCCGTGCCTGCCGTCGTGGCCCACGCCTGAGCGTCTAGGAGCATTACTCATGTCCGATCACAACCATAGCGCTCCCAAGAGCTTTTCCCACGAGAAGGTGGAAACCAACAATTTCCTGCTGATCGTGCTGACCCTGCTGGTGGTCGCCGTCGGCGGCCTGGTGGAAATCGTTCCGCTGTTCTTCCAGAAGTCGACCACGGAAGCGGTGGCGGGCCTCAAGCCCTACACGCCGCTGCAGCTGATGGGCCGCGACGTCTATCTGCGCGAGGGCTGCTACAACTGCCACTCGCAGATGATCCGCCCCTTCCGCGCCGAGACCATGCGCTACGGCCACTACTCGGTGGCGGGCGAGTTCGTCTACGACCACCCCTTCCAGTGGGGTTCCAAGCGCACGGGTCCCGACCTGCACCGCGTGGGCGGCAAGTACAGCGACGAATGGCACCGCATCCACCTGAACAACCCGCGCGACGTGGTGCCCGAGTCCAACATGCCTGCCTACTCCTGGCTGGAGAAGAACAAGGTGGATGACACCGTGGTCGCCCAGCACATGAGCGCGCTGCGCAAGGTGGGCGTGCCCTACAGCGACGAGGAAATCAGCGGCGCCGCCGAGCAGGTCAAGGGCAAGACGGAAATGGACGCCGTCATCGCCTACCTGCAGGTGCTGGGCCGTTCGGTCAAGTAAAGGAGAGCGACATGGACATCACCACCATGCGCATCGTGGCCACGCTGGCCTCTCTGGCCTGCTTCATCGGTATCTGGTGGTGGGCGTTCGCCCGCCGCAACCAGGCCCGTTTCGAAGAGGCCGCCCAGCTGCCGTTCGAGCAAGACTGAGTCCCTCCACCAGAACGAGAACTTCCCATGAGCGATTTCGTAAACAACTTCTGGTCGATCTATGTCACGGCGATCACGCTGGGCGGCATCATCGGCTGCCTGCTGCTGCTGTATCTCACCGCACGCAAGAAGGTGGTCCCCTCGGCCGACAACACCACGGGCCACGTCTGGGACGAGGACCTGCGCGAGCTGAACAACCCCATGCCCAAGTGGTGGATGTGGCTGTTCATCATCACCTCGGTGTTCGGCTTCGCCTACCTGGCGGCCTATCCGGGCCTGGGCTCGTTCGCGGGCAAGCTGGGCTGGACGCAGCTGGGCGCCTATGAAAACGAGATGGCCAAGGCCCGCGCGGACCTGGAGCCGCTGTACGCCAAGTTCACGAGCATGAGCACCGAAGACATGGCCAAGGACCCCCAGGCCATGGCCATCGGCGAGCGCCTGTTCATGAACAACTGCGCGCAGTGCCACGGCTCGGATGCACGCGGCGGCAAGAGCTTCCCCAACCTGACCGATGGCGACTGGCTGCATGGCGGCACGCCCGACAAGATCAGGGAAACCATCACGGCGGGCCGCATCGGCATCATGCCGCCCATGGCCGCTGCCGTCGGCACGCCCGACGATGTGCGCAACCTCTCGCACTATGTGCTGAGCCTGTCGGGCAGCCCGCACGACTCGCTCAAGGCTTCGCTGGGCAAGTCCAAGTTCACGGCCTGCGCCGCCTGCCATGGCATGGACGGCAAGGGCAACCAGGCCCTGGGCGCGCCCAACCTGACCGATGACATCTGGCTGCACGGCTGGGGCGAGGCCGCCATCACGGCCATGATCAACAACGGCAAGCACAACGAGATGCCTGCCCAGAAGGACAAGCTGACCGAGGCGCAGATCGCGGTGCTTGCCTCCTATGTCTGGGGCATGTCGCACAAAGACGGCGCAGTCCGTCAATAAGGACAGGGGGCGGCGCTGCGGCGCCGCCTTTTTGCCTTTTGAGTTTTCAGATATTCCAAAAAACCAAGGAACCCACCATGAAGCCCGAGAACGGGGATGATGCCGGGAAGCCTCCCCGCAAAGTCATTCCGATCACGCCTGCCGACCCGGACCCGGGCCAGCTGGTGTCGATGTTCGAGTCCGAGAAGAAGGTCTACCCGCGCTCCATCAGCGGTGTCTTCGCACGCTGGCGATGGGCTCTGGTGTTTCTCACCCAACTGGTTTTCTATGGCCTGCCCTGGCTGGAATGGGGGCAGCGCCAGATGGTGCTGTTCGACCTGGGTGCGCGGCGCTTTTACCTGTTCGGGCTGGTGCTGTACCCGCAGGATTTCATCTACCTGGCGGGCCTGCTGATCATCTCGGCGCTGGCGCTGTTCCTGTTCACGGCCGTGGCCGGTCGCCTGTGGTGCGGCTTTTCCTGCCCGCAGACGGTCTACACCGAAATCTTCATGTGGGTGGAGCGCAAGGTCGAGGGCGACCGCAGCGCGCGCATGCGCCTGGACAAGAACGGCTGGACTTTTGAAAAGCTCTGGAAGAAGTCGCTCAAGCAGTTGCTGTGGATTGCCATTGCCCTGTGGACCGGCTTCACCTTCGTGGGCTACTTCGTGCCCATCCGCGAGCTGGGCGGCGAGCTGCTGGCGCTGCAGGGCAGCTGGCAGGTCTTCTGGGTGCTGTTCTACGGCTTCGCCACCTATGGCAACGCCGGCTACATGCGCGAGCAGGTCTGCAAGTACATGTGCCCCTATGCGCGCTTTCAGAGCGCCATGTTCGACCGCGACACCATGATCGTCAGCTACGACACGGGCCGGGGCGAGCCGCGCGCGCCGCGCACCAAGAAGGTGGACTACAAGGCCCAGGGCCTGGGCGACTGCATCGACTGCAAGATGTGCGTGCAGGTCTGCCCCGTGGGCATCGACATCCGCAACGGCCTGCAGTACGAATGCATAGGCTGCGGTCTGTGCATAGACGCCTGCAATTCCATCATGGACAAGATGGAGTATCCGCGCGGCCTCATCCGGCTGACCACGCAGAACGCCATGGCCGGCCTGTGGCGGCGGGCCCAGGTGCTGCGCCGCATCTTCCGTCCGCGCGTACTGGTCTACTCGGCCGTGCTGATCGGCCTGAGCATGGCCATGATCGTGAGCCTGGCGCTGCGCCAGTCGGTCAAGGTCGACGTGATACGCGACCGGGCATCGCTGTCGCGCATCGTCGCGGGCGGCAAGCTGGAAAATGTCTACCGCCTGCAGATCATGAATGCCACCGAGCAGGCCCAGCGCTACCGCATCAGCGCCCATGGCCTCGACGGGCTGGAGCTGGCGTCCGAGCAGGAGGTCGAGGTCGGCCCGGCCGAGACGCGCGGCATTGCGGCGCGGCTGCAGATTCCCTACGGTTCCGCCGAGCCGGGCTCGCACACCGTATTCTTCGATATCGATGCCGTGCATTCAGGCGCGGGACGCGCGTCCGAAAAGGCCGTCTTCCTGGTGCCCCGGTGATATGTCTGGCCGGCGCCGCCCAGGCTGCGCCGGCTGTTTGAAAGAAAGAGGTTATCCATGTCTTCCAGTCCCGCAGTCTCCGCGCCCGCCACGGCCCCTTCGCATCCGGACGCCGGCAAGCCCTGGTGGAAGTTCGCCCATGTCTGGCTCGTGGTGGCCGGCCCGGCCGCCGTCGTGGTGGCCGGCGTGGTCACGGCCGTCATTGCGATCAATGGCGCCGATCCCGTGATCGATCCTGACTATTACCGAAATGGCATCACCATCAACGAGCGTGCCGATGGCGTGCGCGAAGTGCCCAAGAGCCTGGCGCCCGCGGTCACCGGCCGCAACCACGCGGCCACGCCCGCGCAGGACCATCCCACGGACCGCTGAACGCAGGAAAATGCCGTGCACAAGGCCGCAGTCGCGGCCTTTTTTGCATGGTGGATGGCATCTCCAGCATGCGCGAGGGCCAAGGGTTTCCTACAGGCAGTGCAGGGTGCGCAGGGCTTGGCACGGTGCGCGGGCGGCGCGCACAATGAAAGCCACCCCTCGACAGCTCAAGGAGATCGCTGATGTTGGCCCAACGCTGGATGTGGATTGCCTGGCCGGCCTTTCTGGCCGCCGCCGTGATGGAGATGCTGGTATTCGCCTTCGTGGACCCGCTGGAGCTGCACTGGCTCGGCGACCTGGGCTGGTCGCGGCAGGGAATCTACACCCTGGCCTTCTTCGCCTTCTGGGGCGTGACCATGCTGTCCAGCCTCATGACCACCATGCTGGGACGCTCCACGCACGATCTCAACGACGGCGTGGTCTCCGAGCCGGACCCAAATCTGGCCATGCAGGGCCTGGGGCGCGATTGAACCTGCGTGCACTGCAATGGCAATGAACAAGGCCCGCGATCGCGGGCCTTGTTCATTGCCGGGGGGCGGGGCCTTGCGGCCTCACTGGCACTGCTGGCTGTTGACGATGCGCTTGAGCGCGTCCGTGTCCAGGATGCGCAGATGGCGCTGGCGCACCTCGATGATGTTTTCCTCGGCAAACTTCGAGAAGGTGCGGCTCACCGTCTCCAGCTTCAGGCCCAGGTAGCTGCCGATTTCCTCGCGCGTCATGCGCAGCACCAGTTCCGACTTGGAAAAGCCCCGGGCGTGCAGGCGCTGCACCAGGTTGAGCACGAAGGCGGCCAGGCGCTCCTCGGCACGCATGCTGCCCAGCAGCAGCATCACGCCATGCTCGCGCACGATCTCGCGGCTCATGACCTTGTGCACATGGTTTTGCAGGGCCGTGACCTCGCGCGACAGGTCCTCCAGCTTGTCGAAGGGCATGACGCAGACCTCGGCGTCTTCCAGCGCGACCGCATCGCAGGTGTGGTGGTCGTTGACGATGCCATCCAGGCCGATGATCTCGCCGGCCATCTGAAAGCCCGTGACCTGGTCGCGCCCGTCCTCGGTGGCCACGCAGGTCTTGAAGAAGCCCGTGCGGATGGCGTACAGCGAGGTGAAGGACTCACCGTTGCGAAACAGCAGGCCGCCGCGCTTGACCTTGCGGCGCGTGGCCACGATGTCGTCGATGCGCTGCATCTGCTCGGCATCCAGGCCCATGGGCATGCACAGCTCGCGCAGGTTGCAATTGGAACAGGATGCTTTGATGGTCTGAAGGTTCATGGAGTAAACATCAGCGGCGCAGCAGTGCGCCGGCGGTGACCTCGTGGATGGCGATGAGTTGGATCAAATTGTCGCAGCACTGCCGCGAACAACTCTTGATATGAGTCAAGGACGCGGCCAATGGGCTGCGGCACAGTGGACGACATTAGAGGAAAAAACCCATGACCGCTGTCACCCCAGAGCTGCTGCGTCGCTTCGACGTACCGGGGCCCCGATACACCTCGTTCCCCACGGCCGATCGTTTCGTGGAGGCTTTCGGTGCTGAAGACTATATCCTGGCACTTGAGCACCGCAAATCGAGTACCGCAGCGCGGGCCATGCCTTTGTCGCTGTATGTGCATGTGCCGTTCTGCGAGTCGCTGTGCTACTACTGCGCCTGCAACAAGATCGTGACGCGCCACCACGATCGCGCTGCCGTCTACCTGGACTACCTGGCGCGCGAGATGGCCTTGCACACGGCCCATTGCGGCAAGGGCCAGGCCGTCAGCCAGTTGCACCTGGGCGGCGGCACGCCCACCTTCTTCTCGGACGATGAGCTGCGCACGCTGATGGCCCTGCTGCGCGAGCATTTCAAGCTGGAGCCGGGCGGCGAATACTCCATCGAGGTCGATCCGCGCACCGTCAGCGTCGAACGCCTGGCCGTGCTCAAGGAGCTGGGCTTCAACCGCCTGAGCTTCGGCGTGCAGGACTTCGACGAACAGGTGCAGATCGCCGTGCACCGCGTGCAGCCGGCCGAGCAGGTGTTCGCGCTGGTAGCGGCCGCACGGCAGCTGGGCTTTGCCTCCATCAACGTGGACCTGATCTACGGCCTGCCCAAGCAGACGCCCGAGTCCTTCGAGCGCACGCTGGCCCAGGTCAATGCGCTGCGGCCCGACCGCATCGCGCTCTATGCCTATGCCCACCTGCCCGAGCGCTTCAAGCCGCAGCGGCGCATCGCGGCCGAGGACCTGCCCCAGGGCGCCGACAAGCTGGCCATGCTCTCGCGCTCCATCGCGGCCTTCATGGAGGGCGGCTATGTCTACGTGGGCATGGACCACTTCGCCTTGCCCGAGGACGCGCTGGCCGTGGCCAAGCGCCAGGGCCGGCTGCATCGCAACTTCCAGGGCTACAGCACCCAGCCCGACTGCGACCTGATTGCGCTGGGCGTGTCGGCCATCGGCAAGGTGGGGGCCAGCTACAGCCAGAACGCCAAGACGCTGGAGGAGTACTACGACGCCATCGACGCCGGCCACCTGCCCGTGGTGCGCGGCCTGGCACTGTCGCGCGATGATCTGGTGCGGCGCGCCGTCATCATGGCCATCATGTGCCAGGGCGCCGTGCTGTTCGAGCCCATGGAGCAGGCCTGGCTGCTGGGCTTTCGCGAGTACTTCGCCCCCGAGCTGGCGGCGCTTCAGGACCTGCAGGCCAAGGGGCTGGTGCAGATCAGCGACGAGGGATTCCAGGTCACGCCCATGGGCTGGTACTTCGTGCGTGGCGTGGCCATGCTGTTTGACCGATATCTGCAGGCCGACAAGAACCGGGCGCGGTTTTCGAGGATCATCTAGGCCCCATGCTGTTGTCGCTGCTCTGGACCGCTTTGATCATGGGGCTCGTCGGCGGGCCCCATTGCCTTGCCATGTGCGCCGCGCCCTGCGGCGTGGTCACGGGCGGGGCGGGGCAGGGCACGGTACAGGGTGGGGAGCAGGTGGTCGCCGTCCATGGACTGCAAAGCCGGCTGTGGCTGCGCACGGCGCTGTTCCATGGCGGGCGGCTGGCCGGCTATGCCAGCCTGGGCGCCGCCTCGGCGCTGGCCATGGAAAGCCTGTCCTGGCTCACCAGCCAGACCACGGCGCTGCAGCCGTTCTGGACGCTGACCCATGTCGCCGTGATGGCCTGGGGCCTGGCCATGATGGTGCAGGCCCGCCAGCCCGCCTGGCTGGAGTCTGCGGGCCGCGCCGCCTGGCGGCGCGTGCAGCCCTGGGTGTCCGCCCCTGGCGGCACGCTGGCGGCGGGCTATGCCTGGGCGCTCATGCCCTGCGGACTGCTGTATTCGGCCGTGCTGGTCGCCGCGCTCAGCGGTGGCCCCTTGCAGGGCGCATCGGCCATGGCGGCCTTTGGCGTGGGCAGCGGGCTGTGGCTGGTGGCCGGCCCCTGGCTGTGGCGGCTGGGCCGCCAGCGCCTGAACGGCCTGCGTGCCGAATGGGGCACGCGGCTGGCCGGCCTGATGCTGGTGGGCGTAGCCGTGTGGGCGCTGTGGATGGACCTGATCTACAAGCCCAGTCTCTGGTGCCGATGAACAACAGCGGGGGACAGACTTGGTCCTGAGGGTCGCGGATTGCCTGCAAGGCCCTCAGAACTGGAGATAATGCCCGAATCATCGGCTTACATTTGCCGATTCCTTCAGCCTCGGGGCCGTTGCCGCGCGTGAACCATTCCGTCCTCATCGATATCCGAGACCTCCGTCCGGGCATGTTTGTCCAGCTCGATGTTGGATGGCTGAACCATCCCTTTCCGGTCAGCAGCTTCAAGATCACCTCCAGCGCACAGATCCAGACCCTGAAATCCCTGGGCCTGGAGGCGGTGCGCTGCGTTCCGCACAAAAGCGACGCCTGGCCGGCCGAGGTGCGCACTCCTCCGCCGCAGCCGCTGCCCGCTGTGGCGGCCGCTGCAGCCGAGCCCGCCGAGGAACCTGCACCCGCAGCGCCGCTGCTGCTGTCCGTGCCCAACTGGCGTGGCCGGCTGGAGGACTGCAATGCGCGCTTTCAGAAGGTGGAGCGTGGCTATGTGGCCATCGAAACCACCCTTGCCAGCGCGCCCGAGCAGGCGCGCATGCCCACCGAAGCCCTGGTCGACGGCTGCCTGGCCGAACTGGCCGGCCCGCAGGACGTGGCGATTCACCTCCTGTCCGATGGCGTGGGCAGCAACCAGAGCGTGCATGCCGTCAACGTGACCGTGCTCGGCCTGCTGCTGGGCCGGGCCCTGGGCCTGGAGGCTGCGCTGCTGCGCGACCTGGGCCTGGCGGCGCTGCTGCACGATGCCGGCAAGCCGGTGGCCGGCGCCGAGGGCATGCACGGCCTGGCCCTGGAGTCTTCCGTGCCCGACGCGCTGCGCGACCGCTACGAGCGCCATGTGGGTGAATCGGTGGCCATCGCCATGCGCATGGGCCTGTCGGCCCAGGTCACCACCGCCATCGCACAGCACCATGAATGGGCCGACGGCACGGGATTCCCGCTGAGCCTGGTGGCCGAGGACATGGAGCTCACGGGCCAGATCCTGGCCCTGGTCAACACCTATGACCGCCTGTGCAATCCCGGCGATGCGCAGACGCCGCACACGCCGCACGAGGCGCTGTCCATGCTGTTCAGCCGGCTGCGCGACAAGTTCGCCGCGCCCGTGCTCAATGGCTTCATCCGCATGATGGGCGTGTTCCCGCCGGGCTCGGTGGTGGAGCTGACCGATGGGCGCCATGCCATGGTCATGTCCGTCAATGCATCGCGGCCGCTCAAGCCTTCGGTGATGGTCCATGACGCCAGCGTGCCGGCCGCCCAGGCGCCCGTGCTGGCGCTGGAGCTGTTTCCCGCGCTGGGCATACGCCGGGGCGTGGCTCCTGCGCAGTTGCCGCGCGACGCGCTGGACTATCTGTCGCCGCGCCGGCGTGTCTGCTATTACTTTGAACGGGCGGTGGAATTGGATCCGCCGAAGGTGGCGTCTTGAACAAGCAAGCGCTCAACCGCGCCTGGCCCCGCCTGCTCGATGCACTGCAGGAGGCGCTGTGGCTGATCGATGCCCGCAGCCTGAAGGTGCTGCGCGCCAACGCCGCCAGCGAATCCGTCACCGGCTATGAGACCGATGCCGCCGTGGGACTGCCCGTGCAGGTGCTGGCCGCCACGCCGCAGCAGCAGGCGTTCTGGAGCGACCCTTTCAACTGGCAGGCCGGCGCCCAGTTCATTTCCGAGGTGCGCCGTGCCGACGGCCAGCTGGCGCCCGTGGAGATGCGCGTGCGCGCGCTCGACGGCGAGGTGCTCCTGGTCAGCATGCTGGACCGGCGCGAGCAGGCGCTGCACGAGGCCGAATTCGAAAGCCTGCTGGGCGAGTTGCGCGCCACGCTGGAGTCGGCCGCCGACGCCATCCTGGTGTGCGATCCCGATGGCCGCATCCGCGCCTTCAACCACCGATTCGCCACGCTCTGGGGCATTCCCGAGGCGTTGCTGGTGCGCCGCAACGACGCGGCCATCCTCGATCACCTGGCCGGCCAGGTGCGCGATGCCGAGTCCTACGCGCAGCAGTTGAAGCTGCTGTCGGCCCAGCCCCTGATGGAAGCGTCCGACGTACTGGACCTGCGCGACGGCCGCATTCTGGAGCGCCGCGCCGTGCCCCAGCTGCGCCGGGGCCTGCCCATGGGGCGCATTTTCTCCTTCCGCGACATCACGGCCGAGGCCCAGACCCAGGCGGGCCTGGAGCTGGCTGCGCGGGTCTTCGAGTCCAGCCTGGACGGCATCTTCATCGCCGATGACCACATGGACGTGGCACGCACCAACCCGGCCTGCGAACGCTTGCTGGGCGGCATGCCCGTGCAGGGCCGCACGGTGGAATCGCTGTTCGAAGCCACCGAAGACCCATCCGACACGCTGGGCGACCTGGCCCGCATACAGTGGCATCAAGGCGGCTTCTGGGAGGGCGACCTGTGGCTGCGCCAGGCCGGCGGTGCGCGCTGCGCCGTGCGCCTGTCCTGGGTGCCGCTGCGCAATGCGCAGGGCGACGTGGTGCAGAGCATCGGCTTCATGCGCGACCTCACCCAGCAGCGCGTGGCACAGCAGCGCATCGAACAGCTGGCCTACAGCGACGCGCTCACCGGCCTGCCCAACCGGCTCAATCTCACGGAGCGCGTGGATGCGGCCATCGAGGCCGCACGCGCAGGCGGCACGGTGTTCAGCATCCTGTTCATCGACCTGGACCGCTTCAAGATCATCAACGACTCGCTGGGCCACCAGTTCGGCGACCGAGTGCTCAAGCTGGTCGCACAGCGCCTGAGCGACTGCATGCGGCCGGTAGACATCCTGTGCCGCCTGGGCGGCGACGAGTTCGTGCTCTACCTGCACGGCTGCAACGCCGAGCTGGCTGCCGCGGTGGCCAGGCGCATCCTGCAGGAGATGGAGCGACCCTTCCTGCTCGACGGCCTGGGTTTTTCCGTGCAGTGCAGCATCGGCGTGGCCCAGTACCCGGCCGACGGCCTCACGCTGGACGAGCTGATCCGCCAGGCCGACACGGCCATGTACCGCGTCAAGGAGCGGGGCCGGGGCCATTTCAGCTTCTACCAGCCGCAAATGAGCGCGGGCCTGCTGTCGCGCATGAAGCTGGAGCATGCCATGCGCCAGGCGCTGGAGCATGGCCGCATGGCCGTGTACTTCCAGCCCCAGGTGCACATCGACAGCGACCGCATCGTCGCGGCCGAGGCGCTGCTGCGCTGGACCGACCCCGAATTCGGCGTGGTCTCGCCCGGTGTCTTCATTCCGCTTGCCGAGGAGTCGGGCTACATCGTCACGCTGGGCGCCTGGGTCATGGAGCAGGCGGTGCAGGAGGCTGCGCGCTGGCAGAAGCAGGGCATGCCGATCAAGGTGTCGGTCAATGTCTCGGCGCTGGAATTTCGCCAGTCGGGCTTTGTCGAGCGCGTGACCGAGCTGCTGCGCCGCTATGGCCTGGAGCCCCATCTGCTGGAGCTGGAGCTGACCGAAAGCATCCTGCTGCAAGATGCACAGGACATGGCGCTGCGCGTATGCCAGATCGCCGATCTGGGCGTGGGCATGGTCATCGACGACTTCGGCACCGGCTACTCCAACCTGGCCTATCTGAAGAAGCTGCCCATCTCCAAGATCAAGATCGACCAGAGCTTCGTGCGCGGCCTGCCCAGCGACGAGGGCGACCAGGCCATCGTCGGCGCCATCATCAGCCTGGGGCTGGCGCTGGGCGTGGAGATCGTGGCCGAGGGCGTGGAAACGCACGAGCAGCTGACGGCCATCCACCGCATGCAGGGCCACTACTTCCAGGGCTTTCTGTGCGCGCCGGGCCTGCCGCGCGAGCAATTCGGCGAATGCCTGCAAGCCCAGCGCGCCGGCATTGGCGCCATCGCCTACCGGCAGAGAATGGCCCAGGTGGCAAGCGCTCAGCTGCCCGCGCTCAAGCCTTTCCAGAGCATGTAGGCCGCCAGGCCGAACAGCAGCGTGGCGAAGATCCGCTTGAGCTGGGCCACGGGCAGCCGGTGCGCGGCCCGCGCGCCCAGCGGTGCGGTCAGCACGCTGCAGCAGGCCAGTGCCAGCAGGGCCGGCAGCCACAGGTAGCCCAGCGAGTATTCGGGGCGCCCCGCGTCACCCGCGCCGGTGAAGATCAGGCCCGCCGCATTCACCACGGCAATCGGAAACCCCAGCGCCGCGCTGGTGCCCACGGCCATGTGCATGGGCACCGAGCAGCGCATCATGAAGGGTACGCTGATGAAGGCCCCGCCTGCTCCCACCAGCCCCGAGATGAAACCCAGGCCCGTACCCGCACCGTACAGCCCCAGCGGCCCCGGCAGGGCGCGCGTGGCCGTGGGCTGGCTGTTGCTGCGCAGCATGCGCAGCGCCATGTAGCCGATGAACACGCCAAAGAACAGCGCCAGGTACTTGCCACGCAGCAGTGCGAAGACTCCCAGGCTGGCCAGCAGCCCGCCCGTGATGATGCCCGGCGCCAGGCTGCGCACGATGTCCCAGCGTACGGCGCCGCGACCGTGGTGGGCGCGCAGGCTGGAGATCGAGGTGAACACGATGGTGGCCATGGCCGTGGCGATCGCCATCTTCACGGACAGGTCCGGGCCGACCCCGCGCTTGTCGAGAAAGTAGGTCAGAAACGGCACAAGCACCATGCCGCCGCCCACTCCCAGCAGGCCGGCCAGGAAACCGGAGCACAGGCCCAGCAGGGCCAGTTCGAGAAACAGCAGATCAGGCATGCGGCGGCAGATCGGTAGTGGAGGGGCGGGCAACAAAAAACCCGGCGCACCGTGGAGGTGCGCCGGGTTGGAATCAGGTGTCTGCAAAGACCACCGGGCCGTCATCCTGAACCGGGGTTCAGGGGGGCAAGGGCAGCCAGACGTTGGGTTCATCTGACGCGAGACGATCACGCTCGAATGGCAATGTACCAAGCCCGGGCTCATAGAGCATTGGTCCAAGGAACTATAAAGCCCGGCGGGTTTGCAGACGCCTCCATTCTAAGGCCGTTGATCAGGCCCGCGATCAAGTTCTTTGAACGGCATGGGCTTTTCATTGACATGGGCGATGCAATGAAAACAGCCTCCGAAGAGGCTGTCGTGCGGGGCAAGGAAAGGCAACGGCGGCCCAGGCTCAGATCAGCCGCGCATCGCCCTCCAGGGCCTGGTCCAGGCGCAGCACCAGTTGCTCGGCAAGGGCCTGCTGGCGCGCACGCTCGGCCAGTTCCTCGGGGCTGGGCTCGGGCGGCTGGGATGGGGCGTTGTGCTGGGAAGCGGCCTCGTCATGCAGGGACTGCATCTCGGCCTGGGCCGTGGCCATGGCGCTTTCCTGGGCTTCGCGGTCCAGCACGTCGAAGGCCATGTTCAGCGCGGACAGCACGGCCACGCGCTCGCGGGAGCGGACCTTGCCGCTGTCGCGGATGCGGGTCATGGCCGTGTCCACACGGCGCACGGCTTCGAGCAGACGCTCTTCCTGGCCATCGGGGCAGGTCAGCACATAGCTTTGCTGCA
This sequence comes from Delftia sp. WSY_22, assembly GCF_043104185.1. Lineage (NCBI taxonomy): Bacteria > Pseudomonadati > Pseudomonadota > Betaproteobacteria > Burkholderiales > Comamonadaceae > Delftia > Delftia sp. WSY_22. The sequence goes on along the minus strand of NZ_JBICKN010000059.1, from coordinate 483,358 downwards.
GGATTTGCACTTCGATCTGCTTCATGGGCGTTCGGGGCGTCGGCGGTTGCGAAGGGGTCAGGCCCCCTGGTTGGAGGGCAGGCGCTCGATCAGGGCATCGACGCGGGCCCGGGCGGCGTTGAGCCGCGAGCGCAGCGAATCACGCTCCTGGGTCAGGGCCGCCACCTGCTCGGCGAGCAGCGCATTGGTGCGTTGCAGTTCCTCGTGGCGAACCAGCAGGCGCTCCACGCGCTCTGCAATGTGGTCGAGGGAAGTCTGGGGGGTCATAGACACTGAGATTGTAGGACGTGCGAACGAAGTGAGCACATTCCGTGGAAGTATCCGAGGAAACCTGGTAACAGGCAGGCGTACACGGCTTGACGTCAGCGCCTTGCTCGGGTATTGGAGAGCGAGCGCCAGACTGTCTCACAAAATCGTAGCGCCATCTGTAGGACTCGTCTGCTTCGGCGGGATGTATTGCGTAAGCATTGGTTGCGGCCGCGGTGCGGGCGCGCACTACAATGCGCCGCGCGGAGCGAACACATGAACATTGACCTTGGCCAGGGCGGGGCACGCTGCCCGGCGCTGCTGATCACTTCCACGGCTTCGGGCCAGGGCAAGACCACGCTGACGGCTGCGCTGGCGCGGCTGCATGCGCGCCAGGGCCGGCGCGTGCGCGTGTTCAAGTGCGGCCCCGACTTCCTGGATCCGCACTGGCATGAACTGGCCAGCGGCGCGCCCGTGCACAGCGTAGACCTGTGGATGACGGGCGAGTCCGACATGCTTGCACGCCTGCACGCAGCCGCCTGCGAGGCCGATCTCATCCTGGTGGAAGGCGTCATGGGGCTGTTCGACGGCACGCCCTGCGCGGCCGATGTGGCCGAGCGGCTGGGCCTGCCGGTACTGGCCGTCATCGACGCCTCGGGCATGGCCGGCACCTTTGGCGCGCTGGCCCATGGCCTGCAGCACTATCGGCCGGGCCTGCGCTGGGCCGGCCTGCTGGCCAACCGCGTGGGCAGCGCCCACCATGCCGATCTGCTGCGTGCCGGCCTGCGCGATCCCTCGCTGTGGCTGGGCGCGCTGGCGCGCGTGCAGGGCAAAGGCGCCGCCTCGCTGCTGCCCGAAAGACACCTGGGCCTGGTCGCCGCACATGAACTGGACGATGCGCTGGTGCGCCTGGACGTGGCCGCCGACGCGCTGCAGGCCACGCCGCTGGGCCAGTTGCCCTGGCAGGCCGGGCCGGGGCAGGGCGCCAGCTGGCAGGACTGGTCCGTGGATTTTGAGCTGCCTGCCGAACGCACCGAGCAGGTGCAGCCCTGGCTGGCGGGCCGCACCGTGGCCGTGGCGCGCGACGCGGCCTTCAGCTTCATCTATGCGGCCAACCTCGACTGCCTGCGTGCCATGGGCGCGCGGCTGGCGTTTTTCTCGCCGCTGGCCGGCGAGCGCCTGCCGGATTGCGATGCGCTGTGGCTGCCCGGGGGCTATCCCGAGCTGCACCTGGATGCTCTGGCTGCCAATGCCGCGCTGCGCGGCGACATCGCCGGCCATGTGGCTGCCGGCCGCCCGGTCTGGGCCGAGTGCGGCGGTATGCTGGCGCTGTGCGAGCGACTGACCGACACTGCGGGCCGGAGCACGGACCTCTGGGGCCTGTTGCCTGGCCATGCCTGCATGCAGCCGCGCCTGGCGGGACTGGGCATGCTGCAGCTGCCCACGCCCTGGGGCCTGCTGCGCGGCCACACCTTTCACTACAGCCGGCTGGAGACTTCCATGACCGAGGCCGGGCGCAGCAGCCGTCCGGGACAGGACGCCCATCCCGACCGGGGCGAGGCGCTGTACCGCCACGGCAGCGTGCATGCCAGCTATTTCCATGCCTGGTTTGCCTCGCAGCCGCGTGCCGTGGCCGCGCTGCTGGGCGCCGACATTCCCCCGGGGACCGCGTGATGACCGAGCCCATCTCCACCGTTTCGCTTCCCCGCAGCCAGCTCATTGTGGGCGGCCAAAAAAGCGGCAAGTCGCGCCGCGCCGAATTGCTGGCGCGCGCCTGGCTCGATGGCGCACCGGACCGCGAGGCCGCGCTGATCGCCACCGGCCAGCCCTGGGACGACGAAATGCGCGAGCGCATCGCCCGCCACCGGCGCGACCGCGCCGAGCGCGTGCCCGGCATGGCCACGCTTGAGGAGCCGCTGGACCTGGCCGCCATGCTTGCGCGGCACAGCACGCCGCAGCGCCTGCTGGTGGTGGACTGCCTGACGCTGTGGCTGACCAACTGGATGATGCCGGCCCAGCCTTCCGAGGAACTGGCGCGTGGATGGGAGGGCCAATGCACGGCCTTTCTGGCCGCCTTGCAAGCTGCGCCCGGCCCGGTGATCCTGGTCGGCAACGAGATCGGCCTGGGCGTGATTCCGCTGGGATCGCAGGTGCGTGCCTTCGTCGATGCGCTGGGTGTGCTCAACCAGCGTGCGGCGCAAAGCTGCGAAACCGTCACGCTGATGTGCGCCGGCCTGCCGCTGGCGCTCAAGGGCCCGCAGCCGTGAGGCCATGGCGTCCCGCCCTGTGGGGCCTGGCGTTGGCACTGGCGCTGTCTGCGGCGCAGGCTGCCATCCGGGTCACGGACGGGCGGGGCGTTCCGGTGGAGCTGCCACAGCCGCCGCAGCGCATCGTCAGCCTGCTGCCCTCGCTGACCGAGACCGTGTGCGAACTGGGCGGCTGCCAGCGTCTGGTCGGCGTGGACCGCTATTCGAACTGGCCGGCCCATGTGAAGACCCTGCCTGTGGTGGGCGGCGGAATCGATCCCAACATCGAGGCCATCGTCGCGCTCAAGCCCGATCTGGTTCTGGTGTCCATGGCCTCGCGCTCGGTGGCGCGGCTGCAGGCCTTGGGCCTCAAGGTCGTGGCGCTGGAGCCGCGCACCCATGCCGATGCGCAGGCCGTGCTGCGCACCGTGGGCCAGTTGCTGGACCCGCCGCCCGCGCAGGGAGCCGACCGGGTCTGGGCCGCCATCGAGGCGCGCATGCAGGAGGTGGAGCGCAGCATGGCCCCCGCGCTGCGCGGGCAGACCGTGTACTTCGAGGTCAACCGCGGCCCCTTTGCCGCAGGCGAGTCCTCGTTCATCGGCGAGACCCTGGCGCGCCTGGGCATGCGCAACATCGTGCGCGCGCAGCTGGGGCCGTTCCCGCGCATCAACCCTGAATTCGTGGTGCGCGCCGACCCGGACTTCATCCTGGGCGGCGACCGCAGCCTGGGTACTTCGGGCGAGCCCTATCCGGGCTGGGGCCGCATGCGCGCCATGCAGGCCGGGCGCGTCTGCCGCTTTGAACCGGCCGAGCTGGACGTGCTGGTGCGCGCCGGACCACGCATGGCCGAGGGCGCCGCGCTGATGGCGCGCTGCCTGAACGGGGCCGCACGGTGAGGCAGGCCCGCAGGCACCACAGCGGCCTGGCTGCGCCGTGGATGGCACTGGCCCTGCTGGCCGTGAGTGCCCTGCTCATGCTGCTGGGCGCGGGCGTGGGCAGCACGGGCTGGGAAAGCGTGTGGGCGGCGCGCAGCGATCCGCTGTCCTGGCAGATCGTCACCGAGATCCGGCTGCCGCGCACGGCGGGCGCCTGGCTGGCCGGCGGCCTGCTGGGGCTGGCCGGGGCCATTGCCCAGGGCGTGTTCCGCAATCCGCTGGCCGATCCCTATCTGCTGGGCAGTGCCTCCGGCGCCTCGCTTGGCGTGGCGCTGAGCATGGCGGCGCTGGGCGCCTCGCCCTTCGCACTGGCGGGCCTGGCACGCCTGGGTGTCACGGGTGCGGCCTTTGCGGGCGCGGCCCTGGCCGTGCTGCTGACCCTGGTGCTGGCCCAGGGCGTGCACAACACCATGCGCCTGCTGCTGGCCGGGGTGGTGGTGGGGGTGGTGCTGGGCGCAGCCGCGTCCCTGGTGCTGCTGATGAACCCGGACATCATGCAGGCCATGCAGGCCTTCATGCTGGGCAGCACCTCCTTCATCGGCTGGGGCGCCTGCGCGCTGATGCTGGCCGTGCTGCTGGCCACCGCCCTGGGCGCCTGGTGCCTGGGCCGCGTGCTCGACGGCCTGTCCCTGGGCGAGGCCACGGCCCACAGCCTGGGCCTGCCGCTGGCGCCGCTGCGCATGGTGCTTATCTTGCTGCTGGCGCTGGCCACGGGCACGGCCGTGGCGCAGACCGGGCTCATCGCCTTCGTCGGCCTGGCCGCGCCGCATCTGGTGCGCTCCATGGTGCGGTCCATGCACCGCTGGCTGCTGGTGCTCAGCGCGGGCATGGGCGCCGTGCTGCTGCTGGCCGCCGACCTGCTGGCGCGCTGGCTCATCGCCCCCCAGGAGCTGCCCGTGGGCGCGCTCACGGCCTTGCTGGGCGGCAGCTACCTGCTGTGGCTCATGCACCGCCGCCACGCCCTGCGTTGCGGGGAGGGCGCATGACGGCACTGGCCCCCGCCCTGCAAGCGCGCGCCCTGAAGGTTCGCCTGGGCGATCGACAGGTCCTGGGCGGCCTGAGCCTGGCCCTGCCCGCCGGCCGCTGGACCGCCATCGTCGGCCCCAATGGCGCAGGCAAATCCACGCTGCTGCGCGCCCTGGCAGGCATGGAATCCGGCGCTGGCGTGCAAGGCGAGGTGGAGCTCCTGGGCCGCCCGCTGCGGCAATGGAGTGCGCGCGAACGGGCCTGCTCGCTCGCCTGGCTGGGCCAAAACCAGCCCGTGGCCGGCGACATGCGGGTCCAGGACGTGGTCATGCTGGGCCGCCTGCCGCACCAGGGCTGGCTGGCGGCGCCCAGCCAGGCAGACCATGCCGCCGTGGAGCAGGCGCTGCGCCAGACCCAGGGCTGGGACTGGCGCATGCGCAGCGTGGGCAGTCTCTCGGGCGGGGAGCGCCAGCGCGTGCTGCTGGCGCGCGCCCTGGCCGTGCAGGCCCGTGTGCTGCTGATGGACGAACCCCTGGCCAACCTCGACCCGCCGCACCAGGCCGACTGGCTGGAATGCGTGCAGGCCCTGGTCGCCCAGGGCTGCACCGTGGTCAGCGTGCTGCATGAGATATCGATGGCCTTGCAGGCCCAGGACCTGGTCATTCTCGACAAGGGGCAAGTGGTGCACCAGGGGGCCTGCGCCGACGCGGCCACGCATGCGGCGCTGGAGGCCGTGTTCGAGCACCGGCTGCGCATCCGCGCCATCGACGGGCAGTGGCTGGCCCTGCCACGGCTGCGGGGGCAAGCCGCAGCTCCCTGATTGCCTGTCGGAAAAAATGTCTCTCCATGCGCCGTATCTGAGTCGCTGGGCTCTGACCATCGATGGCCAGCCCCTGTCCACGCCGCGCGGCGTGCTGCTGCCCGTGCGCCAGGGCGGCACGCCCGCCATGCTCAAGATTGCGCTGGAGCCCGAAGAGATGGCCGGCGCTCGCTTGATGGCCTGGTGGAATGGCGACGGCGCTGCACCTGTGCTGGCCCAGGAAGGGCCGGCCCTGCTGATGCTGCGCGCCACAGGACCCGAATCGCTGGTGGAGATGGCCCGTGGCGCGCGCGATGAGGAGGCCACGCGCATCCTGTGCACCGCTGCCAAGCGCCTGCACCTGCCGCGCGCCAAGGCGTTGCCACCCCTGGTGCCTCTGACGCAGTGGTTCCATGCATTGCTTGCACAAGGCCATGGAACCGCCAGCCTGCTCGGCCTGTGCGCCACCACGGCACGCGAGCTGCTGGCCGCACCGCGCGACGTGGCCGTGCTGCATGGCGACCTTCACCACGGCAATGTGCTGGACTTCGGCCCTCTGGGCTGGTTGGCCATCGACCCCAAGGGCCTGCACGGCGAGCGCGGCTTCGACTACGCCAACATCCTGAGCAATCCCGACCCCGCCAGCGCACTGGCGCCGGGGCGCTTTGCGCGCCGCATGGCCACCATTGCCGAAGTCTCGGGCATAGAGCACAGGCGCCTGTTGCAATGGGTGCTGGCCTGGTCGGGACTGTCTGCCGTCTGGAGCATGGAAGACGGTGACGATCCTGGCGCTGCGATGGCTGTGGCGCAAATGGCGGCTTCGGCCTTGGCATGCTGATTTTCAGACTGCGATACATCTCTTTTTCTTCCCCAACAGGGTGAAATGGCGCTTCACAGAAAAAGAGGGTGGAGGAATTTTTCGATGCTTGCCGATGCACTGGGGATGTTTGAACAGCAGGGATTTGTCATCTGGCCAAGACCCATGGAGAAGGGCCTTCTCGACAGCTTGGTGGCATCTGTTGAAGCCATCCAGCGCCATGCGCAGGCCAGGACACTGGATCCGGCGCTGGACGAGCTGTTGGTGTATGAGAAAGATCTGTCGGCCAGCAAGCGCGCCGGCTTGGATGGTGCCCTTACCGGAAACTCGATCTTCATTGTTGGAGATCCCGCCCGCTTTGATGAAGTCTTCGCAGAGACACTTCACGATGCCGCGCTTGTCTCGGCGGCAACGACGCTTCTTGGCGTGGACGAGGCGGTGGTCCATTTCATGAACGTGACCATCAAAAATCCCGGATTCGGACGGTCAATCTCCTGGCACCGCGATTACCCCAATGGGTATTTCTGCACCAGGGATTCCAGCTTTATCCGTCTGATGATCTGCTTGGATGGCATGTCGGTGGAGAGCGGTGCCACCTGCTTCGATGCGGGCACTCATCGCATCTCCGACCAGGAGGCGCAGCAGCAGAAGGTGAGTGGCAACTGGCCCGCTCCCGATCCGGCCGACATCGTCACCGTGCAGTGTGACCCAGGCCAGATCGTGGCGATCCACCCGAAGGTGCTTCATGGCGGAGGCATGAATACCGGCTCTGGAATGCGGCGCAACGTCATCCTGCAGATTGGCACTCTGGGTGCAGAGCCCATGACACACGCCGAAGAATCTCTGACCGGCATCGTCATCGGCGCGAAAGGCTGCAGGGAACACCTGAATCGCTGAAGGCGTATCGGGGACGAGGCCAAGGCCATCGTGGACCGCGTGGTGAGGGGCATGATGCCTTCGCCCATCCTTCGCTCATCCCTCGTCCAAGGGCATCTGAAGGGCGCAGGCCGGCCTGGTTGTCCTGCCAGCGGAATTTTTCTAACATACAGAAATCTGTACGAAAAATCTTTGCAAAGGATCTGTGCGAGAAATCTGTACGAAATTCCTGCTCTGGGGGCCGTCATGAAGACCACGCTTGACCTCAACGATGCATTGCTGACCGAAGCAAAGACCTATGCGGCACAGCAGCACACCAGCCTGACGCGCCTGATCGAGGAGGGCCTGCAATTGCGCTTGCGCAAGGCCCAGGCGCCTGCCCGGCGCGTGCGCCTTCCCGTCTACCACGGCAAGGGCGGACTGGCACCGGGGCTGGACGCACTGAGCAACCGCGCGCTGCTGGATGCCGCCGGTCAGCAGGATCAACCATGACGCCCGATGTCAACCTGCTGGTTGCGGCATCGCGCAGCGACCACCCCCATCATTCGGTGGCCCGCGACTGGCTGGAGCAGGCCATGGCCGATGCCAGCTAGGGCGTGCTGCTGAAATTGCAGCCCATGGTGGTGGCGAACTTTCTGCGCCTGGTCACGCATCCGAAGATCTTCGTCAACCCGACTCCCATGGTCGAGGCTTTGCGCTTCGTTGACGCATTGCTGGCATCGCCCGGCGTCGAGCAGGCCGTGCTGGGTGCCGAATGGCCGGCGTTAAGGCAACTGTGCGCCGACAAGGCGCTTTCCGCCAATGACGTACCGGACGCTTGGCTGGCCGCTGCCGCCATCCACCAGGGCGAGCATGTGGTCAGCTTCGATGCCGATTTCAAGCGCCTGCTGCCGCGCTCCCAGTTCACCCGGCTGGCGCCCCAATAATTCCTTTCCTTTCCTTTTCAGATTCCCCCAATCCATGACCCGCATCGCCCTCATCCACGCCCTCAGCCATTCCGTCGCTCCCATCAACGAAGCCTTTGCGCGCGACTGGCCCGAGGCGGTACGCATGAACCTGCTGGACGACAGCCTCTCGGCCGACCTGGCGCGCAACGGGCGCGGGCTGGACGCCGCCATGCACGAGCGCTTCCAGCGCCTGGCGCAGTACGCCGTGGACACGGGCGCGCAGGGGATCTTGTTCACCTGCTCGGCCTTTGGCCCTTGCATCGAGGCCGTGGCCGCGCGCCATGCGCCGCTGCCCGTGCTCAAGCCCAACGAGGCCATGATCGAAGAGGCGGTGCAGGCCGTGCAGGGCCAGCAGGGGGCCTTGGGTTTGATCTCCAGCTTCGCGCCCACGCTGCAGTCCATGCCGCCGGAGTTCCCGGCCAGCATCGAATTGGTGCCTGCCCTGGCCGATGGCGCCATGGACGCGCTCAACCGCGGCGACACCGCCACGCATGACCGCCTGGTGGTCGAGCAGGCCAAGGCCCTGGCTGCGCGTGGCTGCACGCGCATTGCACTGGCCCAGTTCAGCATGGCGCGTGCCCGCGCCGCCTGCGAGGCCGCCACGGGCCTGCCCGTGCTCACCACGGTGGACAGCGCCGTGCGTGCCCTGCAGCGCCGGCTGGGCGTGCGCCTCGGTTAAAGTGGCGCTCCGCTGCGGCGCATGCCCGCCGCAGCGCGTGCAACTTTTGAGGATGACAGACCCATGCAGATCGAACAGGCCCCGACGGAAAAGCCCTATGAAAAGCCCGAAGGCGAACGCCGTGGCCTGGTGCTGGTGAACACCGGCGACGGCAAGGGCAAGAGCACGGCGGCCTTCGGCCTGGCCCTGCGCGCGCATGGCCGGGGCAAGTCCGTCAAGATCTTCCAGTTCATGAAGGTGCCCACCGCGCGCTTTGGCGAGCACCGCATGTTCGAGCAGCTGGGCATGCCCATCGAGGGACTGGGCGACGGCTTCAGCTGGAAGAGCCAGGACCATGAGCGGTCGGCCCAGATCGCGCGCGAGGGCTGGGAGCGTGCGCGCACCGCCATCCTCTCGGGTGATCACTTCCTGGTCGTGCTCGACGAAATCACCTATCCGCTGATCTATGGCTGGCTGCCGCTGGAGCCTGTGCTGCAGGCCCTGGCCGACCGCCCGCGCCATGTGCACGTCATGCTCACGGGCCGCCGCTGCCCCGAGGAAATCATTGCCGTGGCCGATACCGTCACGCGCATGGAACTGGTCAAGCACGCCTTCCAGGCCGGCATTCCCGCCCAGCGTGGTATTGAGGACTGATGCCGCCCGCAGGCCCGGCCTGCGGCGGACAATGGCGGCATGAGCAGCGAAACGCAATCCCGGGCGCCAGAGACCATTCCCGCCCAACCCTTTGCCGAGGCCGAGCGGGCAGCCGTCTACCGAGCCATCCATGAGCGGCGCGACATGCGCCACTTCTGCGGCGGCGAAGTCGCGCCCGAGGTGCTGCTGCGCCTGCTGCGCGCCGCCCACCATGCGCCCAGCGTCGGCTTCATGCAGCCCTGGCGCTTCATCCGCGTGCGCGATGCGCAATTGCGCCAGGAGATCCATGCCGTGATTGAGCAGGAACGCCTGCAGACCGCGCGTGCCCTGGGCGAGCGCGAGGAAGACTTCATGCAGCTCAAGGTCCAGGGCGTGCTGGATGCGGCCGAGGTGCTGGTCGTGGCCATGCCGCCAGGGCGCGAGGCCCATGTCTTCGGCCGCCGCACCCTGCCCGAGATGGATGTGGCCTCGGCCGCCTGTGCCATCCAGAACATGTGGCTGGCCGCGCGCGCCGAGGGGCTGGGGCTGGGCTGGGTCTCGCTGTTCGATCCCGAGGTGCTGGCCGCGCTGCTGCAAATGCCCGTGGGCAGCCGGCCGCTGGCCGTGCTGTGCCTGGGCCCCGTGTCCGCCTATTACGCAGAGCCCATGCTACAGCAGCAGAAATGGGCCAGCCGTGCGCCGCTGCAGGACATGCTCTACGACGACCTGTGGGGCCAGCGCGCCGCCGGGGCGCCGCCGCAGGCATGAACGACAGCCATTTCTGGCAACTGTCGGGCGCCGCGTTCAGTCCGCTGTGGTGGAGCTGGCAGGCGCTGTCGCAGCCTGTGCCCGACCCCTGGGCCCGCCACGCCCTGGCCGCCGCGCTGGCCGTGCCCGTGGCCCTGCTGATCGACCGGCTCTGGGGCGAGCCGCCCGTGTGGATGCACCCCGTGGTCGCCATGGGCCGGCTGCTGGCTGCGGTTGGGCGAAGAATTGCCCCACGCGAAGAACATGTGCGCGACTGGCCACGCTTTGCGCTGGGCGCAGTCGCCTGGTGCCTGCTGGCGCTGCTGTTCTTCGCCATCTACGCGTTCATCCAGTGGCTGCTGCCGCCCATGCCCTGGTGGCTGGGGGCGCTGGTGCTGGGGGTGCTGCTCAAGCCCTTGCTGTCCTGGCGCATGCTGCGCGACGAGGTGCTGGCCGTGGAAGCCGCACTGCAGCAATCCCTGCCTGCAGGCCGCGAGCGCCTGACCTGGCTGGTCAGCCGGGACACGGCGCAGCTCGACGCAGGCCAGGTGCGCGAAAGCGCCATCGAAACCCTGGCCGAGAACCTCAGCGACTCCGTGCTGGCGCCGCTGTTCTGGTTTGCCGTGGCCGGCCTACCGGGCGCGGCCCTCTACCGCTTTGCCAACACGGCCGATGCCATGTGGGGCTACCCGGGCTGGCGCGGGCAGGGCGATGACCGGCGCCACTGGCAATGGGCCGGCAAATGGACGGCGCGTGCGGATGACCTGCTCAACTGGATACCGGCGCGCCTGACCGCCTTGCTGCTGGCCTTGTCCGGCCTGGCCGCTGGCCGACGTCCGGGCTGGGGTGCGCTGCGCCAGGACGCGCGCATCACCCCGTCGCCCAACGGCGGCTGGCCCATGGGCGCCATGGCAAGGCTGCTGGGTGTGCGCCTGGGCAAGCCCGGCGTCTACGTGCTCAACCCCGCAGGCCGCGTGCCGCAGGCGGCCGAGCTGCAGCAGGCCGTGGCGCATGCGGGCCGCGTGGTCGCCATGCTGGTGGCTGCAGGGCTGGCCGCCGCCCTGGTCATTGCATGGGCGATGGCAGGAAAGACACCATGAAACCGATCCCAGTCACCCACGGGGGCACGGATGCGCTGGGCGTGCCCGCGCACGATTTCTCCACCAACCGCAATGCCTGCGGACCTTGCCCGCAGGCGCTGGATGCGCTGTCCCAGGCCCACGCGGCCCAGTACCCTGACCCGCATTACACTGCGTTGCGCGCACGGCTGGCGGACCTTCATGGCGTGCAGGCCGAGCGCATCGTCATCGCGGCCAGTGCCAGCGACTTCATCCACCGCATCACCATGCATGCAGCGCGCGAGGGCGCGGCCGTCGCCAGCCTGCCGGCACACCATTACGGCGACTACGCCCACGCGGCCCAGGTCTGGCGCCTGCGCCAGGCCGTGCGCGACGGTATCACCGAGGCCGGCCCCGGCCTGCACTGGGCCTGCGCGCCATCGAGCCCGCTGGGCCAGCCCGAAGATGTCTGGCCCCTGTGGAGCGAGCCCGCACCGCCCGGCACCTGGCGCGTGATCGACTGCGCCTATGCGCCCCTCAGAATGGAGCCGGGCATGGAACCCGCCGTGCCCTTCCCGGTGCGCGATGCCTGGCAGATGTGGACTCCCAACAAGGCCCTTGGCATGACCGGCGTGCGCGCGGCCTACGCCATTGCGCCCGAAGCCGTGCCGCACGACGAGATCGATGCCTTGCGTGCCCTGTCACCCTCCTGGCCCGTGGGCGCCCATGGCGAGGCCATGCTCACGGCCTGGACCGCTCCGGCCACCCGGCAATGGCTGGCGCAAAGCCTGCAACGGCTGCGCGATTGGAAGGCGCAACAGATCGATCTGGTGCAGCGCCTGGGCTGGCAGGTGCTGCCCGGCTCGCAGGCCAATTACTTTGTGGCGCGCTGGCCGCAGGCACGGCAGGGCGACGCCATGCAGACGCGTCTGGCCCAACTGCGCGCGCAGGGCATCAAGCTGCGCGACTGCGACAGCTTCGGCTTGCCCGGCTGCGTGCGCATGGGCGTGCTGGCGCCTGCATCCCAGAACGCCTTGCTGGCTGCCTGGCAGCCAATGGAGAAACACCATGCAATCGAGTGAACCCGCCGCCGTGAACCTGCCCTTGCCCGAGCCCGGCCAGCGCCCCGCGCTGTGCGTGATGGTGCTGGGCACCAGCAGCGGTGCCGGCAAGAGCTGGGTGGCCACCGCGCTGTGCGCCTGGTACCGCGCCCAGGGCTACAAGGTGGCGCCCTTCAAGGCGCAGAACATGAGCAACAACGCGCGCGTGGTCTGCGCGCCGGGCGGTGCCTGGGGCGAGATCGGCACGGCACAGTACCTGCAGGCCCTGGCCGCAGGCTGCGCGCCCGATGTGCGCATGAACCCGCTGCTGCTCAAGCCCGAGGCCGACATGCGCAGCCAGGTCGTGCTGCTGGGCCGGGTCAGCGAGGAACTCTCGGCCTTGCCCTGGCGCGGCCGCAGCGCCCGCGTGTGGCCGCAGATCGCCGAGGCGCTGGACAGCCTGCGTGCCGACAACGACGTGGTCGTCATCGAGGGCGCAGGCTCGCCGGCCGAGATCAACCTGCATGCCAGCGACGTCGTCAACATGCGCGTGGCGCGCCACTGCGGCGCGCATTGCCTGCTGGTATCCGACATCGACCGCGGCGGCGCCTTCGCCCACCTCTACGGCACCTGGGCCCTGCTGCCTCCGGAAGAACAGGCGCTGATCCGCGGCTTCGTGCTCAACAAATTCCGGGGCGACGCCAGCCTGCTGGCGCCCGCCCCGCAGATGCTGCAGGAGCGCACCGGCGTGCCCACCGTGGCCACCATCCCCATGCAGTTCCAGCATGGCCTGCCGGAGGAGGATGGCGTCTTTGACGACCGTGGCTCTGGAGGAGGCGTGGGGCGCGCCGTGCACACCACCATCGCCATCGTCGCCTACCCGCGCATCAGCAACCTCGACGAATTCCAGCCCCTGCTGCAGGTGCCGGGCCTGCGCGTGGTCTGGGCGCGCACGCCGGCCCAGCTGGCCGGCGCGGACTGGATCATCCTGCCGGGCTCCAAGGCCACGGCTGCCGATCTGGCCTGGATGCGGTCCCAGGGCCTGGATGCTGCCGTCGCCGCCCATGCGGCGGCAGGCCGGCAGGTGCTGGGCATCTGCGGCGGCCTGCAAATGCTGGGCGAGGCGCTGATCGACCTGCACGGCGTGGACGGCAACGCAGCCGGCCTGGGCCTGCTGCCGCTGACGACCCTGTTCGCGCCCGACAAGACTGTGCTGCCCGCCAGCGTGCAGCTGCCGCCGCTGCCAGGGGCTTTGGCGGCGCTGTCCGGCGTGCAGGCCCGGGTCTATGAAATCCACCATGGCCAGACCAGCGTGCGCCCCGACATGGTGGCCGCCGGCAGCGCCGTGGCCGAGCCTGTGCCGGGCCTGCTGTGGCACAGCCCTGACGGCCGCATCGCCGGCTGCTATTGGCACGGCCTGTTCGAGAACGCGGACGTGCTGCGCGCCCTGTGGGGTGCCGAGGTTCCCACGCTGGACAGCGTCTTCGCGCGCATGGCCGACGGCGTTCAGCGCTGGTTTGCCACCCAGGCTTGACCCAGGTCGGCGACCGCTTGCGCGTTGCGCGGCAACATGTAGGCCATGGACTGCATGCGCAGCCGTGCTGTACCGATAAATGGGGAGCTGGAAAACACGCATGCTTGGGCCTTGACTTTTTCACGAGGAATGGAGTGAAGCTATGAAGAATCCATGGATCCGTCCCATGCAGCTGTGTATTGGCGCTGCCGTCCTGGGCATGGCCGGCCTGGCCACCGCCCAGCCCGGCCCCGGGCCTGATGGCACGCCGCCTCCGCCCCCCGCCGCGGAAAAGGCCAAGCCCCATCACCACCACAAGAAGCACGCCGAGCACAAGGGGCCCGCCAAGCGCGGCTATGACCGCCGCGACCCTGCCCAGCACGAGGCCGCCGCCGTCCAGGAGCAATCGCGCCGAGGCGGCGTCCAGTCGGGCGACAACTTCCAGCGCAATGCCGTGGCCCGCTGCGATGTCTTCAAGAACGAAGGCGACCGCCGCTCCTGCGTGGAGCGCGTCAAGGACGGCCAGGTCAGCGGCTCCGTCGAAGGCGGCGGCGTGCTGCGCGAGTACACGGAGCAGGTTCCTGTAAGGCAATAACAGCGTCTGCTGTTATTCACCTGAGAAAACCCGCCGGGCCACGAAGCCGGCGGGTTTTTTTGTGGGCGAATGCAGGCTCCCGCGTCAGCAGCCTGTGGTGTGGTCCGTGCTGCAGGCAGCCGGTATCGAACCTCGACCGCAGAGACCTGGCCCGCCACCACGCCCCTGTCCACCGGATTTGACCTGGGTCATACAAACCCATTCCACCCGCCCCGGACCGGCGCGCACCGGCAAGGCATTTCTATGATGGCGCCGTACTTCCCATATGGAAAAGGATTCAACCCATGCAAGCCTTCCGGATCGTGGTCATTGGTGCGGGGCAGACCGGCACTCCCTTGCTGCAGCAATTGCTGGACGCGCCCTTCGTGCAGTTGCTCGGGGTGGCCGACCTGGATTTGAACCAGCCCGGCATCGCACTGGCACGCGCGCGCGGCGTGCCGGTCACTACCCGGTTCATGGAACTGGTGGACGCAGCGGTGGACATCATCATCGACGTGACCGGCTCCCCCCAGGTGCGCGAGTCGTTGCGCAGCAAGATGGTGGAGACCGGCAACACGCACACGCTGATCATGCATGAGGCGATTGCGCTGCTGATGATGTCGCTGTCGGCCGGCCGGCTGGTGACCAGCAAGCACAGCGATCTGGAGTATTCCTGAACGCAGGCGGCGGATAGGCAGGACAGCTATCCGCCCCGTCCTCCCGTGCCTGGCGGATGACGGGCTGCCGCAGCAGGCGCTACAGCTACAGCCACTCCTTCATCCACCCCAGCCCCTCGCTGGTAGCGTGCGCGGCCGCGCCGCGCGCGGGGCGGTATTCGCAGCCTATCCAGCCGTCGTAGCCCAGCTGGTCCAGCAGGCGGAACAGGTAGGGGTAGTTGACCTCTCCCACGTCGGGTTCGTGGCGTTCGGGCACGCCTGCGATCTGCAGGTGGCCCACGCGGCCCGTGGGCAGGTACTGGCGGATCTTCATGGCGAGGTCTCCCTCGACGATCTGGCAGTGGTAGAGATCCATCTGGACCTGGACATTGGGCTCGGCAATGTCGGCCAGCAGCGCATGGGCCTGGTCCTGGCGGCTCAGGAAGAAGCCGGGCATGTCGCGGCCGTTGATGGGCTCCAGCAGGATGGCGATGCCGTGGGGCGCGGCCAGCCGTGCGGCGTGGCGCACGTTGGCGATGTAGGTGGCGCGCAGGGCATCGTCGCTGGCGCCTTCCGGCTTGAGGCCGGCCATGACGTGGATGCGCGGGCAGCCCAGCGCGCGGGCATAGGCAATGGCGCGTTCCATGCCCTGGGCGAATTCCGCCTCGCGCCCGGGGATGCAGGCCAGGCCGCGCTCGCCCGCGTTCCAGTCGCCGGGCGGGGCGTTGAACAGCACCTGCTGCAGGCCGTTGTCCTGCAGGCGGCGGGCCAGTTGCTCGGGCGCGAAGTCGTAGGGAAACAGGTATTCGACAGCCTGGAAGCCGTCGCGCGCGGCGGCCTCGAAGCGGTCAAGAAAATCCAGGTCGTTGTAGAGCATGGACAGGTTGGCGGCGAAGCGGGGCATGAAGGCTTTCCTGAAAACGGATGCTGAGTGTGGCATCAGGCGCGCTGCAACGCGCCGAAGGCCTTGGTGAAGAAGTCCGTGGTGCCGAAGTTGCCGGACTTGAGCGTGAGGTGCAGCCCCTGCGGCGCCAGGGGCGAGGCGGCATGGCACCAGGGTACGCCAGGGTCGATCTGCGGCCCTATGCGCATTTGCTCGATGCCCAGCGCCTGCACGCAGGCGCCCGAGGTTTCGCCACCGGCCACGACGAGCTGGCGCACGCCCATCTCGACCAGCCCCCGGGCGATGGCGGCGATGGTCTGTTCGACCAGTGCGCCGGCCTGCTCCACGCCCAGGCGGCCCTGCACGGCCTTGACGGCCGCGGATTCGGCCGTGGAGTAGATCAGCACCGGGCCGCTGGCGATGTGCTGGCGGGCCCAGGCCAGGGCCTTGCCGGCTTCGTCCTCGCCGGCGGCGATGCGCAGGGGCTCCAGCGCCAGGGCAGGGCGCCCCGAGGCGATGAAGTGCGCCACCTGTGCATTGGTGGCCACCGAGCAACTGCCCGAGACGACCGCCTGCAGGCCGGTGGCGGTTGGCAGGGCAGCGGCCTGGGCCGAGGGCTGTATGCCGAAGTTCGCGGGCAGGCCGATGGCCACGCCCGAGCCGGCCGTGACAAGCGGCATGCCGGCCAGCGCCGGGCCCAGGCGCAGCAGGTCGTCGTTGGAGACGGCATCGACCACGGCCATGCCCACGCCCTCGGCCTGGAGTGCGGCGATGCGCGCGCGGATGGCGGCCTCGCCCTGCGCGACGGCCACATGGTCGATCAGGCCCACCTTGCGCCGCGTCTGCGCCTGCAGCACGCGCACCAGGTTGGCATCGGTCATGGGCGTGAGAGGATGGTTGCGCATGCCGCTGTCGCTGAGCAGCACATCGCCCACGAACAGGTGGCCCTTGAAGACGGTGCGCTGGTTGTCGGGGAAGGCCGGCGTGGCAATGGTGAATTCGCAACCCAGCGCGTCCATCAGCGCATCGGCCACGGGGCCGATATTGCCCTGCGGCGTGCTGTCGAAGGTGGAGCAGTATTTGAAGTAGATCTGCGGAGCCCGGCCATCGGGGCCCTGGCCTCGCAGCCACTGCAGTGCCTGCAGCGACTGGGCGACGGCGTCGGCCGGCGCGATGGTGCGCGACTTGAGCGCGACCACGACGGCGTCCACGCCCTCGTCCACCGGGCCGGCGGGTACGCCAATGCTTTGCACCACGCGCATGCCTGCGCGCACCAGGTTGTTCGCCAGATCGGTGGCGCCCGTGAAGTCGTCGGCTATGCAGCCCAGAAGAAGGGTCATGGGGATTCCGATGGAGCCTGGGGCAGGGTGATGCCCGGGAATATCTTGATGACGGCGCTGTCGTCCTCGCGGCCATGGCCGGCGGTGGATGCCTGCATGAACATCTGGTGGGCCGTGGAGGCCAGGGGCAGCGGGAATTTGCTGTGGCGCGCGGTGTCCAGCACCAGGCCCAGGTCCTTGACGAAGATGTCCACGGCCGACAGCGGGGTGTAGTCGCCGGCCAGCACGTGGGCCATGCGGTTCTCGAACATCCAGCTGTTGCCGGCGCTGTGGGTGATGACCTCGTAGAGCGCGGCGGCATCGACGCCTTCGCGCAGGCCCAGGGCCATGGCCTCGGCCGCTGCGGCAATGTGCACGCCGGCCAGCAGCTGGTTGATGATCTTGACCTTGCTGCCCGCGCCCGCGCTGTGGCCCAGGCGGTAGACCTTGGCGGCCATGGCGTCGAGCACGCCTTCGCAGGCGGCATAGGCCTCAGGGCGGCCTGCCGTCATCATGGTCATCTGGCCCGACGCGGCCTTGGCCGCGCCGCCGGAGATGGGCGCGTCAATGTAGTGCACGCCCTGCGCCTGCAGCCTGGCCTCCAGCGCCACGGACCAGTTGGGGTCCACGGTGGAGCACATGACGAAAACGGAGCCGGGCTGCAGCGCGGGGGCGATGCCGCCTTCGCCGAACAGCACGGCCTCGGTCTGCCGGGCGTTGACGACCACGCTGACGATGATGCGGCAAGCGGCGGCCATGTCGGCCAGCGTGGCGCAGGCCGTGCCACCTTCGGCGGCGAAGGCGGCTGCGGTCTCGGGGCGGATGTCGTGGACATGCACGTGGTGGCCGGCGCGGCGCAGGCTTTGCGCCATGCCGGCGCCCATGGCGCCCAGGCCGATCACGCCGACGGCGCGGGGTGTGGCGGTGGTGTGGTTCATGGCTGGCGTCGGGGTGTCAGGTCATCGGCGATGTAGGCGCGCACGATGGCCGCAAAGTTCTCGTCGCCGCGCAGGCCCAGCCGGTCGGCGCGCGTGGTATCCCAGCGGCCGGGCCAGCTGCCGACGATGCGCTCGACCTTGTCGTCGGGCTGCCAGCTCACGCGGTTGGCCACTTCGTCGCCAGCCACTTCGCGCAGCGCGCGCACCATGTCGCCTGCGCTGACGGACACGCCAGGCAGGTTGATGGGGCGGCGGTCGGCGACGGCGCTGGCATCGAGTTCGCAGCCTGCGACCAGGGCCTCGACGGCGCGGCGTGGCGACAGCAGCCACAGGCGCGTGGTGGCACCCACGGGGCAGTTGGCCGCCTCGCCGTTGAGGGGCTCGCGGATGATGCCGCTGGCAAACGACGAGGCGGCCGCATTGGGCCGGCCCGGGCGCACGCTGATCGTGGGCAGGCGCAGCACGCGGCCGTCGACAAAGCCGCGCCGCGTGTAGTCGGCCAGCAGCAGCTCGGCAATGGCTTTTTGCGTGCCGTAGGAGGACTGCGGGTTCAGGGCCGTGCCGTCCAGCACGGTGTCGGGCAGGTCGCCCCCGTAGACGGCCACCGAGCTGGTGAAGACCACGCGCGGCATGTGGCCCACGGTGCGGCAAGTCTCCAGCAGGGCGCGCGAGGCATCGAGGTTGATGCGCATGCCCAGGTCGAAGTCGGCCTCGGCCTGGCCGCTGACCACGGCGGCCAGATGGAAGATCACGGCTGTGTCCTGGTCTATGGCGCCGCGCAGCACCTGCGGGTCGGCAATGTCGCCCACCAGGGAGCGCACGCGCGTGTCGTCAATGGCGTGGGGGGCCACCACGTCGAGCAGGTCGATCTGGTGGATGGGCCAGCGAATGCCGGCCAGCGTCAGCGCACCCTGTTCGAGCAGCTTGCGGGCCAGGCGCTGGCCCAGGAATCCGGCGCCGCCGGTGATCAGTACTTTCATGTGTCTTGGGGCTTGGAGCTTGAAGGATGGGAAGAAGGGCCGGTCAGCGGTTGACCATCTTTGCGGGGGTGAGCCAGACTGCGATGGCGCCCACCACGAGCACTCCCGCCAGCACGAACATGCCGGCCTGCGTGGACTGGGTCAGGTCCTTGAGGTAGCCGATCATGTAAGGGCTGGCGAAGCCCGCGAGGTTGCCGACCGAGTTGACGATGGCAATGCCCGCCGCCGCCGCCGTACCCGACAGGAAGGCCGTGGGCAGCGACCAGAACAGCGGCGCGCAGGTCAGCACGCCGGCTGCGGCCAGCGACAGGAAGATCAGGGAAAGAACGGTGTTGTCGGCAAAGAAGGCCGTCATCGCAAAGCCCACGGCGCCCATCAGCGCGGGCACGATCAGGTGCCAGCGGCGCTCGCGGCGCCTGTCGGCGCTGTGGCCCATGAGGTTCATCACCACGATGGCGCACAGGAAGGGGATGGCACTGAGCAGGCCGATGTTCAGCGCGCCCGTGACGCCCGTGGACTTGATCAGCGTGGGCATCCAGAAGGTCAGCCCGTACTGGCCGGCGACGAAGGCGAAGTAGATCAGGCACATCCACCAGACGCGGCGGTCGGCGAAAACGGCCTTGAGCGAATGCTTCTGGGCACCTGAGTGCTGCTGGTCCAGCTCGATCTCGCGCGCCAGCAGCTGCTTTTCGGAGGCCGTCAGCCACTTGGCGCTGGAGATGCCGTTGTCCAGATAGAAGATGGTCACCACGCCGATCACCAGGGCGGGGATGGCCTCGATCAGGAACATCCACTGCCAGCCGTGCAGGCCATGGTCGCCGTGGAAGGCCTGCATGATCCAGCCCGACAGCGGGTTGCCGAAGATGCCGGCCACGGGGATGGCCGACATGAACAGCGCCACGATCTTGGCGCGCCGGTGGGCCGGGTACCAGTAGGTCAGGTACAGGATCACGCCGGGGTAGAAGCCCGCCTCGGCCAGGCCCAGCAGAAAGCGCAGGATGTAGAAGCCCGTGGGCGTTTCCACATACATGAACATGGCCGACAGAATGCCCCACGTGATCATGATGCGGGCGATCCAGACGCGCGCGCCCAGGCGGTGCATGAGCAGGTTGCTGGGCACCTCGAAGAGGAAGTAGCCGATGAAGAACACGCCTGCGCCCAGGCCGAACACGGTCTCGCTGAAGCCCAGGTCCTGGGACATCTGCAGCTTGGCAAAGCCCACGTTCACGCGGTCCAGGTAGGCGATCACATAGCACAGCATCAGGAACGGCACGAGGCGCCAGAACACCTTGGCGTAGGCGCGCGCCGTCTCCGGAGAGTCGGCCTGGGCAGGGTGGGCCCCGGCCTGGCCGGATGCGATATCCGTTGTCGTCATTTCAAGTCTCCCTTGGGTTCGCCGCTTGATTCGCCGCTTGATGCGCCGCCTTGCGGCTGCGCGGCTGTGGATGGGCTGGGTGGTGGAATGCGGCCGTGGGCGCCGCTGTGCAAATCAGTAGCGCGCCCCGAAGGTGGTGCGCAGCTCGTCGATGGCGGCCGCGTCCAGGGGCTGCGGCCGGGGATGGGTCATGAGCCAGAGCCTTGCGGTTTCCTCCAGCTCTTCCAGCACATGGCTGGCCTGCTCCACCGAGCGTTCCCAGACCACGGGGCCCAGGCGCTCGAACAAGGCGCCGCGCACCTGGCCGGCCAGCGCGGCCACCTCGGCGGCGGCCTGCGGATCGCCGGGCCGGCGGTAGCGGATCAGCGGGATGCGGCCCACCTTCATGACCTGGTAGGGGGTGATGGGCGGCAGCACCTCGTCCTCGCGCCAGACGCCGGACAGCGTCAGCGCCACCAGATGCGTGGAATGCGTGTGGATGACGGCACGCGCCTCGCCGTCATTGCCGTAGATGCCCCGATGCAGGACCAGGGTCTTGGAAGGCTTGGCGCCGCTGACCCACTGCCCGCCGGCATCGACCTTGGACAGCTCGGCCGGGTCGAGCCGGCCCAGGCAGGCGTCGGTGGGGGTGATCAGCCAGCCGTCATGCAGGCGGGCGCTGATGTTGCCGGCAGCGCCAACGGTGTAGCCGCGCTGGTAGAGGCTGGCGCCGGTGGCGCAGATCTGCTCGCGGATGCGGGATTCGTCGCTCATGGGTGAACGCCCAGGCAAAGGCCGGGTGTGCCTGGTGCAAAAAGAGATGTGACTGATATTGTCATCAGGTCATCATACAAATTTTGCGCAATAACCCAAACAAGGTGAAAACCCTTGGCCATGCGCCAAGGGGTGGTTTCGGAGGTTCAGGGCTTGGCGGCCAGGATGTCGCGGGCCAGGCGTTCGCCGTCCTGCTGCCAGAAGCTGGCGTCGGCGCGGTGGATGCGGTCTATGGCGTTGCCCATGTGCGTGGCGGCGGCCTTGCGCGCGGCCTTGGGGTCGCCGGCCTCGATGGCCAGCACGATGCTGTGGTGCTCGCGTTCCACGGCCTTGCCGAAGTCCTCGCGCCGCGCCTCGTTGGCGCGCGTGATGCGCATGGCGCCGCGCAGGAACTGCGACAGGTAGTCCAGCGTGCTGATCAGGAAGGGATTGCCCGAAGCCTGGGCGATGGCGCGGTGAAACGCCATGTCTTCCTCCACGCCGTCACGGCCCAGCCGCACGGCCTCGGCCAGGGCGCTCTCCGCATCGTGGATGCGCTGCATATCCTCTTCGCTGCGCCGCCGCGCCGCGAGTTCGGCCACCTCGGTCTCCAGTGCGCGGCGCACCTCGGTGATCTGGATCAGCGCATTCCTGCCAGCCGCCGGCAGGCCTTCGAAGTCCAGTGGCTCTATGCCTGCCGCCTTCACGAACACGCCGCTGCCCTGGCGCGATTCCACCAGGTTGCGCGACTTGAGCTGGGACACCGCCTCGCGCACGACGGTGCGGCTGACCTCGAGCTGCTGCACGAGCTCGGCCTCGGTCGGCAGCTTCTGCCCCGGCTGCAGGTTGCCGGCGCGGATGCGCGCCTCCAGCTGCCGGGCAACCTGGTCCGCGAGCTTGAGACCGGGCTGGATGGCAGAGAAGGAAACCGTCATGGAGGTGGGGGCTGGGGAGACACGTGTGGCAGTGATTGTCTCAGAACGGTGCGGCACTCAGGCCCTCGCGCCCGGCAGTCAAGGCCGGGGTGGATAGATCCCGTCCACCACAATGCACCACTGCATACTCAGGTAGGGGTCGCGTATGGAAAAAGGCTGACTGCCCCCTGCAACTCCTACGCTGACGTTCGCTGAATTGCCAAGAGTCACGTCGGCTGTCGCAGTTTCCCGATAGATGCCTGCATTCTGCGCCTGGGCCAGCATTCTGCCGGGAGCGGGTGTGGCATGGGTCGCTTCCTGGGTACTGGCGGTAACGCTTGAGGTGACAACGGCCGCGTGCGTATGCGCGGGCATCTGGGTCTGCGTCAGCGTCTGGGTCTCAGTGCCGCCGATCTGGCCCAGGCTGGTGGGGTACAGCCCCGGGCCGCTGCCTGTGCCCACGGGAACACGTCCTTGCAGATCGGGGAGTCTGAAGGTGATCTGGCCGTCGCCTCCATACGTCGTGCCAAGTAGCGAGAACAAAGGGGTATTTTGGCTGATTACGAGCGTCTGCCCTGCGGCCGGCAACGTGCTTCGAGGGCAGAAGTTGCCCGCGAAGAGAAAAAGTTCACCGACGTAAGATTCTGATCCTGCGTGGGCTGAAGGCATGAAGGACGCTGACAGCGTGACGGCCAGCGCGAGAGCGGTTTTGCGCGGCAAAGAGGTTGAGTTCTGGGACATGGCGGAATCCTGGGAGGCTATAGGGGCGTAGCTTGTATCAACGGGCGAGCATGAAGCAGATGCGATCCAGCGTCTCTTTCTCCGGGTCCACCCAGCCAGGCGCCAGAGCGATGCCGGCAACGGGGTCCCCCGTTGCCGCGATGGCCACGGCCCGGCCCTTGTTGGTGCGACTGTCCAGCAGCAGGGTGTAGCTGCCCGGGGCTACGGCGGGGTTGAAGGCGATCGTGAAGGGGCCGCTCGCGCCATTGCGTGCTGCTGCATAGCCTGCACCACTGCGGATAACGGCCTTGGTGGCGTCGCCCGGATCGGGTGCAACGCAGCCGTGGCGCACTTCGGCCAGACCTGTGACACCACCCATGCCCGTCGGTCCCATGGGACCCTGCGGGCCCACCGAGCCTTGGAGGCCGTTGCATACATAGCTGGTGCTGGTGATCTCTGCTGCATCCAGTACGCCGTTGCGGTTGGTATCCAGGCCCTGGCTGATGCGCTGACCGCCCGTGGCGCAGGTGGCGCCAGCAGCTTCTACCTGGGTCACCATCAGGGATTCCCGGCCATCGGTGCCCGCCGCGCCGACTGCTCCCGGGCTACCTGGCGCGCCTGTAGTGCCGGCAGGTCCGGTGGCACCGGCAGGGCCGGTAGCGCCCGTGGCTCCCGTAGCGCCGGCCGGTCCGGTGGCACCGACGGAGCCCGTGGCTCCGGCAGCGCCTGCCGGCCCCGTTACTCCGGCAAGCCCTGTGGCACCGGTGGGCCCCGCAGAGCCTGTGGCACCGGCGGGGCCTGTGGCACCGGTAGCACCTGCCGGTCCTGTAGCGCCGGTAGGGCCTGCGTCGCCTCTGGGTCCTTGCGCGCCCTGCGTGGAGGCGGGATCGCAACGGCCCAGACTGCCGCTGGCGTCATGGCATACGTGGCTGGTGGATGTGGCGGGTGTGCCTGGCAGCCCGGGCAGTTGCACCTCTCCCGTGGGCTGTACGCGCAGCGCCGGGGTGTTGGGTGTGGAGTAGATGATCACGCCGCCACCCGCGGGGGGCGTGAGGCTGATGTCTGCTGCCCCGGCAGGACCGGCAAGCAGGGCGAGGACGGCGGTGGTGGCAAGGGCCACCGGACCGGCCGAAGTGGGGGGCAGTGGCCGACGGACAAAAAGAGGGGAAGGCATTTGACGGATGGCTCCTGTCGGCTAGGCCTCCGGCAGGGGCGCGGTACTTGGCGGCGCTGCCAGGGCTGTCCGGGTGTGCGAGGTGACTTGGCCTGATGTTGCGCAGGTCCAGGGCAAGGTAATGGGTAAGGTGGCTGGATTGGTACCGATTCTGCGAAATTGTGGATTTTTGCAAAATCACTGAAACTTGGTAAATTGAAATTGACTATTTGCCAGGACTGTGGTTTTCCAGTTCAGCTTGGCAATGGTCCGTTGCTGCTTGCATGGGCGCAATGCAGGTTTGCTGCTGTTGCAAGCCGCGTCTGCAGGATTCTTGCGGGCCTGCGCGGCGCGCGATACTTGCGCTTTTGCCATCTGCCTTACCGGGCCGAGCCCTTTTTCCATGCGAACCCCCACTACCGACTCTGCGGCCGCCGTGCCCGCCATCGCCTCGCTGGCCGATGCCGCCTTCACCCAGCGCGTGCAGCACGCCATAGACCACAAGACCAAGCCTTTGGGCGCGCTGGGGCGGCTGGAGCAGCTGGCGCTGCGCATTGCCTGCATCCTGGGTCAGGACAGGCCGGTGCTTCAGCAGCCGCAGATGCTGGTGTTTGCGGCCGACCATGGGCTGGCTGCGCGCGGCGTGTCGGCCTATCCGGTGGATGTGACCTGGCAGATGGTCGAGAACTTCATGGCCGGCGGCGCCGCCGTCAGCGTGCTGGCACGCCAGCATGGGCTGGCGCTGAACGTGGTGGACTGCGGCGTGGCGCGCGACTTTCCCGCGCGCGAGCAGGACCCCGACGACAAGCTTCCCCAGCCCGGCCAGCCGCGCCTGTGGCGCCGCAAGCTGGGCTACGGCACGCGCGACTGCAGCCAGGGCCCGGCCATGACGGCCACCGAATGTGCCATGGCCCTGCGCAACGGCGCGGCCCTGGTGCGCCAGCTGCCGGGCAATGCGCTGCTGCTGGGCGAGATGGGCATTGGCAATACCTCCAGCGCATCCTTGCTGCTGGCGCGGCTGTGCGGCGAACCGCTGGCCGAGGTCACGGGTGCGGGCACCGGCCTGGATGCAGCCGGGCTGGCCCGCAAGATCGGGGTGCTGCAGGAGGTGCTGCAGCTGCACGCCCAGGCCACGCAACCGCTGGACGCGCTGGCGGCCATGGGCGGCTTCGAGGTCGCCGCCATGGTGGGCGCCGTGCTGCAGGCCGCCGCCGAGCGGCGCGTCATCGTGGTCGATGGCTTCATCACCACGGCCGCCGTGCTGGTGGCCAGCCGCCTGCAGCCGGCCGTGCTGGAGCGCTGCGTTTTCTCGCACCGCTCGGGCGAGCCCGGCCATGTGCGCATGCTGGCCCACCTGGGTGCCGAGCCGCTTCTGGACTGGCAACTGCGCCTGGGCGAAGGCTCGGGCGCGGCCCTGGCCTGGCCGCTGCTGGTGTCGGCCTGCGCCATGCTGGGCGAGATGGCCAGCTTTGCGCAGGCCGGGGTGAGCACGCGCTCGGAATAGGCATAGCCGCCGGGGCTGCGCTGCGGCTAGCGCTGCAATGCAGCCGCTGCCAGCTTGCCCAGCCGCCTGACCAGCGCGCCAAAGCGCGCGGCATCGGTGTTGCCATAGCCGATCACCAAGCCGTTGTCCTGGGGCAGCGGTGCCAGGGCGAAGGACGACAGGGCGCCCGGGTTCATGCCGGCGCGCCGTGCCTGCTCCACGATGGCGCGGTCGGACAGGTCCGGCGGCAGCCGCACGGTCAGATGCAGGCCGCCGTGGCCGCCCAGCACCTCATGCTCCACGCCCAGTTGCGTGGCAAGCGCCTCGCGCAGGGCCGCCTGGCGCTCGCGGTACAGGCGCCGCATGCGGCCCAGGTGGCGCGAGAACTGGCCGCTTTCCATGAAGTCCGCCATGGCCAGCTGCTCCAGTCGATGGCCGCCGCGCAGCATCTCCTGCACGGCGGATGCCGCGCTGGTGGCCAGGGCCTGCGGCAGCACCACAAAGCCCAGGCGCAGTGCCGGGAACATGGTCTTGCTGAAGGTGCCCACATAGAGCACGGGCGCGTCCGGCACCTGGCCCTGCATGGCGGCGATGGGCGTGCCCTGGTGGCGGAATTCGCTGTCGTAGTCGTCCTCGATGATCCAGGCCCCCGCGCGGCGCGCGCGCTCCAGCAGGTCCAGCCGGCGCGCCACCGACAGCACGGCGCCCGTGGGATATTGGTGCGACGGCGTGATCTGGATCAGCCGTGGAGGATGGCTGTCCCACAGGCCGGGCGCGATGGCTGCGCCATCCGCATCCACGCGCAGTGTGCTGACGCACAGGTCTCCCCCCGCAAAGGCCGACTTGGCGCCCCGGTAGCCGGGCTCCTCCAGCCAGGCATGGTCGCCCGGGTTGGTGAGCAGTTGCACGCACAGGTCCAGCGCACCCTGGGCGCCTTCGGTGACGATGATGCGCGAGGCATCGCAGCGCACGCCGCGCGAGATGCGCAGGTGCTGCGCAATGGCCTGGCGCAGTGCGGGCTCGCCTGCAGGATCGCCATAGTCCAGCGTGGCGCTGGCGGGAAGGCGCAATGCGCGGTCCTGCGATCGGCGCCAGGCGGGCAGGGGGAACCTGTCCAGGGCGGGCGTGCCCGGCGTCAGGGGCAGGCTGCGGTCCAAGGCGTGGCGTGTGGGCGCGATGCGGTCCAGGCGCCGTGCCGTGCGGGGTGCGCAGGGGGGCGGGGCGGCGGCCTCGGCGGCTGCCATGGAATGGGTGGACACAGCCGCCACGCGCGTGCCCTGCCGGTCGGCGACCACATAGCCTTCGGCCGCCAGTTGCTCGTAGGCGATGAGCACGGTGTTGCGCGAGACTCCCAGATCCTCCGCCAGCGAGCGCGAGGCCGGCAGGCGGTCACCGGCCGGCAGCCGGCCCGCCAGGATGGCCTGCTTCAGGCGCTGGATCAGCTGGTGCTGGCGGGGAGCCGCTCCAGGGCCGGATTGCAAGGGACTGGTCAGCAGGTCGGGGGCGTGCATGCAATGGACAGCGTGGCACCATGAAATAAGGGGGATATGGCGCTTTCAATGATGCCACGCCAGCGCTATCGTGGCCCTGCCAAATGACCTGACCAGGAATCTCCCATGCCCCCCGCACTCAACGCCCACTCCCAACCCGTAGGCCACGACCTTCCCAACTGGACCCCACGCCAGCGCCCGCCGCGCACGCCCATGCAAGGCCGCTACTGCCGGCTGGAGCCGCTGTCCGCCGCGCGCCATGCAGCCGATCTGTTCGATGCCTTCAGCCAGGCGCCGGATGCCAGCGACTGGACCTACATGTCGGTAGGCCCCTTCGCGGATGCCCAGGCCTATCTGCGCTTTGCCGAGGCCGCCCAGGCCAGCGATGACCCGCTGCACCACGCCGTCATCGACCTGGCCACGGGCCGTGCCATCGGCTCGCTGGCGCTGATGCGCGTGGACACGGCCAGCGGCGTGATGGAAGTGGGCTTTGTCTGCTACTCGCGCCAGCTCAAGCGCACGCGTGCGGCCACCGAGGCGCAGTTCCTGCTGATGCAGCGCGCCTTCGACGAGCTGGGCTACCGCCGCTACGAGTGGAAGTGCGACAGCCTGAATACGCCGTCGCGTGCCGCAGCGGCGCGCCTGGGCTTCCGGTTCGAGGGGGTGTTCCGCCAGGCCGTGGTCTACAAGGGCCGCAGCCGCGACACGGCCTGGTTCTCCATCATCGACAGCGAATGGCCGGCGCTGCGCGCGGCCTACCAGCGCTGGCTGGAGCCCGGCAACTTCGATGCGCAGGGCGGGCAGCTGCGTTCGCTGTCCAGCCTGATGGAGCCGGGAGCGCAGCCGGCTCAGGAGCCTGCCGGCGTGGCGTAGTAGGCCTGCAGCACCTCGATCAGGGCCTGCGCATGGCGCGGCAGCCGGCCCTGATCGCGCACGAGGATGCGGCGCTCGCGCACGCTCCAGGCATCGGTCAGCTCGATCAGTGCCAGCCGCATGCTGTCGCTGTTGCGCCGTGCGGCGCTCTCGGGAACGATGCCGATTCCCACGCCGGCGCCGATCATGCGGCACATGGCGTCGAAGCTGGACAGCTGTATGCGCAGCTTCATGGGCTTGCCCAGGCGCTCGGTCACACCCGCCAGAAAGGTCTGCAGCGTGCTGCCCTGCTGCATGCCGATGGCGTCCTCGTCCAGCGTCTCGGCAAACGCAATGCGCTTGCGCCGCGCAAAGCGGTGGCCGCGCGGCGTGGCCAGCACCAGCCGGTCGGTGCTGAAGTGGATGGTCTGCAGGCCCAGCGTGTCCACCTGGCCGGCCACGATGCCCAGGTCCGCCCGGCCGTCGAGCACGCCGCGCGCGATCTCGGCGTTGGGCCGCTCCTGCAGGTCCACGTTCACGCGCGGGTGGTCGGCAAGAAAGGCCGGCAGTATCTCGGGCAGGAAATCGGTCACGGCCGTGGTGTTGGCAAACACCCGCACATGGCCGCGCAGGCCGGCGCCGTACTCCTGCAGGTCGTGGCGCAACTGCTCGGACTGCAGCAGCATGCCGCGCGCATGGTGCAGGAAGGCTTCGCCGGCCGGCGTGGGCCGCACGCCGCGCGCCTCGCGGTACAGCAGGGGCATGCCCGCCTGCTCCTCCAGCGCCTTGATGCGCAGGCTGGCTGCGGCCAGGGACAGGTGCTGCCTTTGCGAGGCGCGCGTGAGGCTGCCCAGTTCGGCGGCATGCACGAACAGGCGCAGGTCCGTCAGGTCGAAGTGAATGAGGGGCATGAAGGGCGAAGAGGGCATGGGCGGGGTCAAGGCTTTGTCAATTCCGAAGGCCGGGTCAGGAAATGCGCGATTGTGCGCTGGCCCGGCACGGGCAACCATGCGGGCTTGCGACAAGAACAAATGGAGACATGACCATGCCGGATTCTTCCTTTCCCCTGCCGTCGAGCCTTTTGCACCGCCGAAGCCTGCTGGCCGCCGCACTCGCCTTGCCCCTGCTGGGCCATGCCCAGGCCTGGCCTGCGCGGCCCATCGTGATGATCGTCCCGCAGGCGCCGGGCGGCACCAACGACATCGTGGGCCGGCTGGTCAGCCAGAAGCTGGCCGAGGTGCTGGGCGCCAGCGTGGTGGTCGAGAACCGGCCCGGTGCGGGCGGCAACATCGGCACCCAGGCCGTGGCCAAGGCGCCGCGCGACGGGCATACCCTGCTGATGACCATCAGCAGCAGCCAGGCCATCAACCCGGCGCTGTACCGCAAGCCGGGCTTCGATCCGGTGAAGGACTTCCGGCCCATCGGCCTGATCGGCTCCGTGCCCAATGTGCTGCTGGCCCATCCCGGCTTTGCGGCCAAATCCGTGCCCGAGCTGATCACCATGGCCCGGGGCCGGCCCGACGAGTTCCGCTATGCCTCGGCCGGCAACGGCACGCTCAACCATCTGCTGGGCGAGATGCTCAACAGCATGGCGGGCATCCAGCTGCAGCATGTGCCCTACAAGGGCGTGGCGCCCGCGCTCAACGATGTGCTGGGCGGGCAGGTGCCGCTGCTGTTCGGCAGCCTGCCATCGACCCTGCCCCATATCCAGGCCGGCCGGCTGCGCGCACTGGCCGTGAGCGGCGCGGCGCGCTCGCCGCTGCTGCCCGATGTGCCCACCATTGGCGAGACCGTGCCCGGCTACAACGGCACGCTGTGGGTGGGCCTGTTTGCTCCTGAAGGCGTGCCCGCGCCGGTGCTGGCGCAGTTGCAGGACGGCATGGCCCGCGCGCTGGCGGCCGGCGATCTGCGCGGCAAGCTCGAAGCCTCCGGCGTGGAGCTGGCCGGCCCGGCCGACAAGCCCGTGTCACCGGACCGGATGGCGGCCCTGCTGCGCGAGGACATCGCCAAGTGGGCGCGCATTGTGAAGGACTCCGGCGCCTCGCTGGACTGAGCCCCGGCCCCTTCAGCCCTGCGGCTCCATGGCCAGCGCGAACAGTTCGCTGCGAAAGTGGATGCCCAGCCGTGCAAAGGCGCGGTTGCGGTAGGTCTTGACGGTGGGCAGGCTCAGGCACAGGTCGCAGGCAATGCCCTCGTGCGTCATGCCCTGCAGCAGCCGGGCGCAGACATCGAGTTCGCGCGGCGTGAGGCCGGGCTGTGCCTGCAGCAGGCGCATGCGCAGGGCGGGCAATGTCTGGCGCTGTCTGGGCTGGGGGGCTGGGGATGCCGATGCCGCAGCCACGGCAGGCTGCGCCTGTGTCAGCGCAATGTGCTTGTGCGCCAGGGCCAGCAGCACGGGCGCCATGCTCTCGAAGCAGCCGATCTGCGCATCGCCCAGTGCCCTCTGGTGCTGGTGGCGATAGAAATTGACGGCAAACACACCGCCGTCGTCCTGATGCTCGACGATGGACACCCGCTCGGCCATGCCGTGCGCGTCGTAGACCAGGGCGCGGTGCTCGCCTTCCACCTCCTGGGCCGTGATGTGGCACAGCGCCGTGCTGCGTGCCGGCGCTGTGCCGCCGTGCTTCCACGTGCTGTCGCGCAGATGGGGGCCTGAGAGATAGGCGCGCCAGCACTCGCGCGTGGTGTCGCGCGCCTCGCTGCTGGCCGACAGGAACAGCTGCGGCCGGCTGCGCTGCCCCGTGCGGTAGACCGACCAGGAGGCGACAGGCAGCAGCGCGTTCATGGCCTGCAGCACCTGCAGGGCGAAGCCCGGCCCACCCAGGCTGGACACCATCTGGCCCAGCGCATGGCTGGACGCCTGGCCGGGCAAGGCGCTGGCGTCAAGGGCGGGGGAGGGGCAGGTCCAGTGTCTCAAGGGGGAAGGCAGGGGCGGGCAGGGCGCTGTCATCTTCCGGGATGACGGCCTGCACGGGCAATGGTGCTTATGCTAGGTCCCGATCCCATTCACCGGAGCCCCAGAACCATGCCAGACAACGTGCCGCACCCTGCGGCCCTGCCCGATCCGCGCTTTCGCTTCTTCGCCGACCTGAGCGTGCAGGTGGGCCCGCCGCAGGAGGTCGGTGCCACCGTCCACGGGGGACGCCGGCTGATCCCCATCCTGGGCGGCACGGCCCGGGGCGACGGCTGGAGCGCGCGCGTGCTGCCCGGAGGCGCGGACTTCCAGCGCATCGTGCACGGCGGGCTGGCCGAGCTCGATGCGCGCTATGTGCTGGAGACCGATGCCGGCGACCTGATCTATGTCTGCAACCAGGCGCTGCGCAGCGGCGACCCGGCGCACATGGCAAAGCTGGCGCGCGGCGAGCCCGTGGACCCCGCGCACATCTATTTCCGCTGCGCGCCCCGCATGGAGACGGCCAGCCGGGCGCTGGCCTGGATCAACGAGCGCCTGTTCTTCGGCACCGGCGCGCGCCATCCCGACCGCGTGCAGATGCGCTTTCACGAGCTGCTCTGAGGGGGCCTTCCCCGCTTCGATACCTACAACACAGGAGACACAACACATGAACAACCCTGCATCCAAGGCGCGCCGCGCCGCCGTGGCCTGCACTCTTGCCGCTGTGCTGGCCACCGGCCTGGCTCCCTGGGCCGCGGCCAGCGCCCAGCCTGCTTTTCCGAGCAAGCCCGTGCGCCTGCTCGTCGGCTTTCCTGCGGGAACCGGGCCGGACATCGTGGCGCGCCTGCTCGCGCAGAAACTCTCCGAGCAATGGGGCAACCTGGGCGTGGTCGTGGACAACAAGCCGGGCGCTGGCGGCCTCATCGCCGCCAGCGAGGCGGCACGCGCCGTGCCTGACGGCTACACGCTGATGCTGGGCGAGACCGGCCAGCTCAGCATTGCGCCCAACACCTACCAGCGCCTGCCCTACGACCCGCAAAAGGACTTTGTGCCCGTCAGCCAGGTCGTCACCTCCGACTTCGTGCTGCTGGTCAATCCGCAGAAAGTGCCGGCCCGCAATGTGCCCGACTTCGTGGCCTGGGCGCGCCAGCGCAAGGAGCTGTTCATCGCCACCTTCGGCGCCGGCACACCCGGCCACTTCGGCGCCTTCATGTTCGGCAGCGCCGTGCAGCTCAAGCCCGAGCCCGTGCACTACAAGAACACCAACGATGCCCTGGGCGGCCTGTTCAGCGGCGACGTGCAGGCCGTCTTTGCCACGGCAGCCCTGGCCGCGCCCCAGGTCAAGGCCGGCAAGCTCGCAGCCCTGGGCAGCACGGGCGCCACGCGCACCCCGTCCATGCCCGATCTGCCGACCATCCGGGAGCAGGGCTATCCGTCGCTGGAGTTCAATTCCTGGTTCGGCGTGGTCGCGCCCGCCAAGACACCGCCCGAGATCGTGGCCAAGCTGCAGGCCGACATCGTGCGCGCCCTGCAGCAGCCCGACAGCCGCAGCCGGCTGGAAGAGGCCGGTTTCCGCGTGACGGGCACCACGGGCGACGAACTCGCCCGCATCATGCGCGCCGACACGGTCACCTGGGGCAAGGCCGTGGCGGCCACGGGCTTCAAGGCCGATTGAAGCTCAGCGCTTGCCCGCAGCCGGCGCAGGCGTCTTGGGCGAGTAGTCGCAGTACGGCGCCACCACGCACTCCCAGCAGCGCGGCTTGCGGGCCTGGCAGACGTAGCGGCCCAGCAGGATGAGCCAGTGGTGCGAGTCCACGGCGTAGGCCGCCGGCACGCGCTTCATGAGCTGCATTTCCACGGCCAGCGGCGTCTTGCCCGGCGCCAGGCCCGTGCGGTTGCCTACGCGGAAGATGTGCGTGTCCACGGCCATGGTGGGCTGGCCAAAGGCCACGTTGAGCACCACGTTGGCGGTCTTGCGGCCCACGCCGGGCAGGGCTTCCAGTTCCTCGCGCGTGCGCGGCACCTGGCCGCCGTGGCGCTCGACCAGGATCTGGCAGGTCTGCATCAGGTGTTTGGCCTTGCTGCGGTACAGGCCGATGGTCTTGATGTAGCCCTCCAGCCCTTCAAGTCCCAGGTCCAGGATGGCTTGGGGCGTATTGGCCACGGGAAACAGCTTGCGCGTGGCCTTGTTCACGCCCACGTCCGTGGCCTGGGCCGAGAGCAGCACGGCAGACAGCAGCTCGAACACGTTGGTGTATTCCAGCTCGGTCTGGGGCGAGGGGTTGGCGGCCTTGAGTGTGGCGAAGAAGGGTTCGATGCTGGTGGTTTTCATTGTGGGAAGCGCGTGTCCATCGATGTGGCGAGCATTGTCGTGCAAGTGTGATTTCTAGGACTGTTCTGGTTTTTGATGTCTGCGAGGGCCAGATCGTCTGGTTATGCCGTTGCGGCGTTGACGTGCTGGGGCCGCATGGCAATAGTGGGCCGGATCGATTCCGCCGACACCACACATACAGACAACACGCCACCAGGAGGGGGCGACCGCATGGCCACTCGCAAGATATCCGTTTCTCCCGCGATCGCGGCGGCGCAGACCCTGCTGGGTGATGTCCGCGACCTGATCGAGGCCGCGCGGCTTCGGGTGGCTTCCACCATCAACAGCGAAATGACCCTGCTGTACTGGCATATCGGCCAGCACATCCATGACTGCGAATCCGAGGTGCGGCAGGCCGGCTGCAGCGACAAGGTCCTGCCCTCCCTGGCCGGGCATCTGGTCCAGGGCTATGGCGGCAGTTTCTCGGAAAAGAACCTGTGGCGCATGGTGCAGTTCTCCACCACCTTTCCTGATGAGCCCCTGGTCATCTCGCCCACGCGGCAGTTGAGCTGGGCGCATTTCATCGCGCTGATTCCGCTCAAGGACGCCCTGCAGCGCGAGTACTACGCCAGCATGGCGAGCATTGAGCGCTGGAGCGCCCGCACGCTGCGCAGCCGCATCGATTCCCGGCTGTACGAGCGCACCGTGCTGTCCTTCGATGCGGACACGCTGGTCGCGCAGGAGCCCACGCAGCGAGCCACCGAGCGCATGTCGCCAGCGCTGTTCATGCGAGACCCCTACATCCTCGACTTCCTGGGGCTGCACGATGCCTGGCAGGAGGGCGACCTGCAGGCGGCCGTCATCCGCGAGATGGAAGCCTTTTTCCTGAAGTCGGGCATGGGCTTCAGCCTGGTGGCGCGGCAAAGGCACATGCAGATGGATGACCAGGATTTCCAGCTTGACCTGCTGTTCTACCACCGCAGGCTGCGGCGGCTGGTGGCGGTGGAGCTGAAGGTGGGCGAATTCGCGGCCGAGGACAAGGATCGGATGGAGCACTACCTGCGCTGGCTGGATCGGCATGAGCATGAGCCGGGCGAGGATGCGCCGCTGGGCATCATGCTGTGCTCGGGCAACAGCTCGGAGCAGATCGAACTGCTGGAGCTGGGCCGCGGCGGCGTCCAGATGGCCGAGTATCTGCCCGGCCTGCCTGCTCGCCATGTGCTGGCCCAGCGGCTGCGGGAGGCCACGCGCCGGGCGCAGTGGCACTGGGCACAGTGCCACCTGGAAGTCGGGCAGGGCTGAGCACGGGCGCCGGCCTGCAGTCCATCCCTTCCGTCTTTCTCTGCTTCTTCTACTTCGTCTTCTTACCCGGGAGGCAGCAGCTCCCGCAGATGCTCCACGAAGGCCCGCACTCCCTTGGACAGCGTGCGGCCTGCCAGGGTCTGCAGTTCGATGGCGCGTGCATTCATGCCGCGTTCGCGTATGGGCACCGCATGCAGTTCGCCACGGCGCACACGCTCGCGCATGGTGACCTCACCACCCAATGACAGGCCGCCGCCATGCAGCACGAAGTGCACCAGGGTCTCGAACTGGCCGCTGACCAGGGCAGGCTCGAACACCAGGCGCCGGTGGCTGCAGGCAATGTCGAACAGCTGGCGCGCGGTGTTGGCGTCCTCGGGCAGGGCAATGGCATGGGGATGCATCTGGGCCAGGGTGATGCTGGCATGCCGGGCCAGTGCGTGGTCGGGCCGCATGATGGCGACCACGGGCGAGACCTGGCGGTGCCAGACCTCGATATCGCGTGCCGCCGCACGGCTGTAGGTCAGGCCGACATCGGCCTCGCCGCCCAGCACGGCCTGGGTCACGGCGGCAGGTGCTTCCACGCGCAGGTGGAACTGCATGCCCGGGTACTGTTCACGAAACAGCGCCATGGCGCGCGGCAGGAATTCGATGGCAAAGCCGCCCGAGCTGCACACGCGCACCACGCCCCGGCGCAGGCCCTGCAGGGCCTCGATATCCGAGACCACGCGGTCGGCCTCCAGCGCACCGCGGCGCGCGTGGGCGGCCAGCAGCTCGCCTGCCGGGCTGGGCGCCATGCCGCGCGGGCGGCGCTCGAACAGCGGCACGCCCAGCATCTCTTCCAGACCGGCGACCTGGCGGCTCACGGCCGAGGGCGAGACGTTGAGCCGCGCGGCGGCATCGCTGACCGAGCCGCTGCGCACCACTTCGAGAAAGTAGCGCAGGGCCGTGTCCTGAAGGCGGTTGGAAAGCATGTGGCTCCCATTTATGGTTTGCGGAAAACGCAACGATAAGCCGAGAAAATGGCGATTGTCGAAATATTTGCGCCTGCTTATGCTGACTTCGTTCTGTCACAAAAACGAGGAAATCCATGGAGTCAAGCACAAGCGCCGCTGCGCTGCAGCCGGGTCTGGCCACCGGGGGCGGTGCCGTGGTGGAGATGTCGGCCGTCGCGCTGTCCAAGGCCATCCACGGCCGCGAGCTGTCCTGCCTGGAAGTGCTGGATGCCTACTGCGCCCAGATCGACCGGCTCAACCCCGTGGTCAATGCGCTGGTGGCTCCGCTGGACCGGGACTGGCTGCGCGGCCGCTCCCGCGAGCTGGATACGCTGCTGGCGCGCGGCCAGAGCCTGGGGCCGCTGCACGGCTTTCCGCAGGCGCCCAAGGACATCATGCCGGCCGCAGGCATGGTCACTACCAAGGGATCGCCGATCTTCGCGAACCAGCTGTCGCAGGCCGATTGCGTGGTGTTCGAGCGCATGCGCGCAGGCGGTGCGCTCTTCGTGGCACGCAGCAATTCGCCCGAGTTCGGCCTGGGCGGGCATACCTACAACCCGGTCTACGGGACCACGCGCAATGCCTTCGATCCTTCGCGATCGGCAGGCGGCAGCAGCGGCGGGGCGGGCGTGGCCGTGGCGCTGCGCATGCTGCCCGTGGCCGATGGCTCGGACATGATGGGCTCGCTGCGCACGCCGGCCGCCTTCAACCATGTCTATGGACTGCGCACCTCGGTGGGCTGCGTGCCGCATGGCCCCTCGGAAGAGGTGTTCTTCCAGCAGTTCAGCGTGGCCGGCCCCATGGCGCGCGACATCCCCGACCTGGCCCTGCTGCTGTCCGTGCAGGCAGGCTTTGATGCGCGCCTGCCGCTGACCCGCCGCAGCGAGCCGCCCCAGGACTGGACCGCGCAGCTGCAGCGCGACTGCAAGGGCCTGCGCATCGGCTGGCTGGGGGACCTGGGCGGGCACCTGCCCACCGAGCCTGGCCTGCTGCAGACCTGCCGGGCGGCGCTGCGGCATTTCACGGCCGCAGGCTGCACGGTGGAGGAGGCCGTGCCGCAGTTCGATTTCGAGCGCCTGTGGCGCGCCTGGATCGACCTGCGCAGCTTCAGCGTGGCCGGCGCCAACGCCGCCTTGTACAACGATCCGGCCAAACGCGCCCTGCTCAAGCCCGAGGCCGTCTGGGAAATCGAGCGCGGCCTGGCGCTGCCGGCCATGGCCGTCTATGACGCGGCGCGCGTGCGCTCGGCCTGGTATGAAACATTGCGCCGCCTGTTCGACAGCTACGACTTTCTGGTGCTGCCCTCCGCCCAGGTCTTTCCCTTCGACGCAGCGCTGGACTGGCCTCACGCCGTGGACGGCCGCGAGATGGACACCTACCACCGCTGGATGCAGACCGTGGTGCCTGCCACCATGGCCGGCCTTCCGGCCCTGGCCGCGCCTGCGGGCTTCGGGCCGCAGGGCTTGCCTGCCGGGCTGCAGATCATCGGCCCGGCGCAGGCCGACCTGGCCGTGCTGCAGATCGGCCATGCCTATGACCAGGCCAGCGGCTTGTCGCGCGTGCGCAGCCCGCTGCTCGACTGAAGACTGACGACTGAATTGCCGCATTGAGCTTGTTCCCAGGTTCCCGTTCCCTCGTTCCCCAGGAGATCCGTGCCATGGCCTTGTCCCGTTCCCGTTTTCTGTCGTGCCTGATGGCCGGCGCCGCTACGCTTGCCTTGCCCTTTGCGCATGCCCAGGCCCAGTCCTACCCGGATCGCCCGATCAAGCTGGTCGTGCCCTTTGCGCCCGGCGGCGCCACCGACATCCTGGGCCGCCTGCTGGCCACATCGCTGGGAGAGCGCCTGGGCCAGCCCGTGGTGGTGGAAAACCGTCCCGGCGCGGGCACCGTGGTGGCGGGCGCGCTGGTGGCCAAGGCGCCGCCCGATGGCTACACGCTGCTGCTGGGCGCCAGCACCACGCTGACGCTGAACCCCGTGATCCGCAACCCGCTGCCCTACGATCCGCTGCGCAGCTTCACGCCGCTGGGCCTGGTGGCCGACATGGGGCTGGTGCTGGTGGCGCACAACGAAACGCCTGCACGCACCCTGCCTGAACTCGTGGCCCTGGCCAAGGCCGATCCGGACAAGCTGTCCTACGGCTCCTTCGGCACGGGGTCGTCGGTGCACTTCGGTGGCGAAATGCTCAAGACCGCCACGGGCATGCGCATGGTGCATGTGCCCTTCAACGGCAGCTCGCCCAGCCTGACCGCGCTGATGGGCGGCCAGGTGCAGGTGGCCGTGGACACGGTGGTGGCTACCACGCCGCTGATCAAGGCCGGCAAGATCCGCCCCATCGCGGCCCTGGGCCCGCAGCGCCTGCCCCTGCTGCCCCAGGTGCCCACCGTGGCCGAAAGCGGCTACCCCGGCTTTGCCATGGACACCTGGTTTGCCTTCCTCGCACCGGCCGGCCTGCCCGCTCCCATCCAGAGGAAGCTGGAAAAGGCGCTGGCTGACACCATGGCCGAGCCGGCCATGAAGAAGAAGCTGGTGGACATCGGCCTGTCGCCCGCATGGGGTCCGGGCAGCGCGCTGCAGGAGCGCATAGAGCGCGAACTGCCGCAGATGCGCGCCGTGGCCGCCAGGGCCGACATCAAGGTGGATTGAACGCAGCTGCCTTCCGGGAGAGAGGGGGCAGAGATGGCGTCGTCCCCCTTGGGGGGGCGCCGTGCAACGGGAAGGCGCGAAGCGACTCAGGGGACTTCTAATCGTGCAGGAAAGCTGCGGCAGGATTGGCGACAATGCAGGCTTCGCCTTTTCATCGCATCGACAACGAGAATCCTGCCCATGCAATTCGCCGACCGTCTGAACAACGTAGAAACCTCCGCCATCCGCGAGCTGTTCAAGCTGCTGGGCAAGCCCGGCATCATCAGCTTCGCGGGTGGTTTTCCGGACAGCGCCATGTTCGACGTGGCCGGCATCAGCGCCGCCTCCCAGGCAGCGCTGCAGCAGGAGCCGGGCGCCGCGCTGCAGTACGGCGCCACCGAGGGCTACCAGCCGCTGCGCGAGCAGATCGCCGCCTTCATGGCCGGCAAGGGCGTGCGTGAGCTGGTCCCCGAGCAACTGGTGGTCACCACGGGCAGCCAGCAGGCGCTGGACCTGCTGGGCAAGACCATGATCAACCCCGGCGACAAGGTCATCGTGGAAGGCCCGACCTTCCTGGCCACCATCCAGTGCTTTCGCCTGTACGGCGCGCAAGTCATCAGCGCGCCCATCGATGCCGAAGGCGCCCAGGTCGATGCGCTGGAAAAGCTCATTGCCGAGCACCGCCCCAAGCTGGTCTACCTGATCCCCACCTTCGGCAATCCCAGCGGCGCCATGCTGAGCCTGGAGCGCCGCAAGAAAGTGCTGGAGCTGGCCGTCAAGTACCAGACCCTGGTGGTGGAAGACGATCCCTACGGCGACCTGTATTTTGGCGAGGCGCCACCTCCCAGCCTGCTGGCCCTGTCCAGCCAGGTGCCCGGCAGCCGCGATTGGCTGGCGCACTGCGGCTCGCTGAGCAAGGTGCTCAGCCCCGGCCTGCGCATCGGCTGGCTGGTGGCCCCGCCCGAGCTGCTGGCCCGCGCCGTGATGTGCAAGCAGTTCAGCGACGCCCACACCAGCACCTTTGCCCAGGCCACGGCCGCGCAGTACCTGAAGTCCGGCGCCATGCCCGCCACGCTGGCCCATGTGCGCGAGGTCTATGCGCGCCGCGCCAAGGCCATGGGCGATGCGCTGCGCGAGCACCTCGGCGATGCCGTGGAATTCCTGCAGCCCCAGGGCGGCCTGTTCCTGTGGGTGCGCCTGACCGGCAAGGGCGGCGCGCTGGCCGATGCCGGCGAGCTGGCCAAGCGGGCCATCGCCCAGGGCGTGGCCTTTGTGCCGGGCGCGCCGTTCTTCGCGCAAAACCCCGATGCCACCAGCTTCCGCCTCTCGTTCGCCACGGCCGACGAGGACAAGATCCGCGAAGGCATCGCCCGCCTGGCCCAGGCGCTCAAGGCGTGAGCGTGGTTGGGGACAACGAGCGCAGCGGCGAACGCGACGAGGCCCAGGCCCTGCAGGCGCGCGTGATGGAGCTGGAGATCAAGGCCAGCTACACCGACGACCTGCTGGAGCAACTGAACCTGACCATCTACCGCCAGCAGCAGCAGATCGACCGGCTCCTGGACGAACTGCGCGACCTGCGCCGACGGGTGCCGGAGGGCGGGCCTGCTGGCGGTGCGACCCATCTGCGCGACGAGCTGCCCCCGCACTATTGAGTGCGCAGGGCTGCATGCGAATGCCCAGGCCAGGCCCTGCCTGGGCATCTTTTCATTCAAGCGGCTTGTTGGCCACGTGCTTCATCTTGCCCAGGAACAGGCGCAGGAAAAAGCCCGCCATGATCAGGATGAAGACGATGACGCCCAGGCTCATCAGCCCGTAGTCGGTGGAAAAGAGATCGATCATCAGCTTCACAAGTCCTCCTGTGGTTTGTAGGTATCGGTGGGGTCCCGATCCGACTATCGCCGTGGCATGGCGTGGAGGGCTTGTGATGGGTCAACGCGGCGGCGGGGCGGGTTTGCGGCAGCGCAAAGGGGCAAGCCCCTGCAAGCCCCTGCAAGCCCGGGAACTGGGCATGGGGTAGGAGTCGATCATCCAGGGCGAGCCAAGCCCATCACCCCCGCATGAACGGCAGGGGCACCTCCGCAGGAATCGGGCACGCATAGGGTCGGCCGCCGCGGCGCTCAAGCAGCTCCGCCTTGGCCTCGGCCATGCGCTCGGGCCGCTGCAGCAGGGCGATGGCGGTGGCGGCCATCACCTGGGCGGCGCGCACCATGCCGGCGTGGGCCAGGCCGGACTGGCCCTGCGAGACCATCTGCCAGGAGTGCAGCGGCGTGCCGAAGGCGTAGCAGGCCACCCAGGCCTGGACGGTGGGCGTGATCCAGCTCACATCGGCCACGTCGGTGGAGCCGAACAGGGTGCCCTCCACAGCGGGATCGTAGGGCGCCAGGCCCTCGAACACGGCCGGCACCTTGCCGCGCAGCACGCTGGCCAGCGGGCGGCTGACCTGGTCGACGTCATTGCTGTCCAGCGTAGCCTGGAAGTCTCCGGCCAGGCTGTGCAGTCCGGGGTCCACGCGCAGCGAGCCCAGGGCCTGCATCTGTTCGTACATGACCTGGTTCAGCGTGCGGTTCTGCAGCAGGTTGGAGCAGGCCTTGTCGAAGACGATCTCCAGCCGGCAATCCGTCATCAGCGCGGCGCCGCGCGCCACGTTCTGCACGCGCTCGTACAGTGCGGCCGCCTCATGGTTGCGCGCGGCCCTCACCAGGTACAGCACCTCGGCGCGCGCCTGCACCACGTTGGGCGACAGGCCGCCCGAGTCGGTGATGGCGTAGTGCACGCGCGCATCGGTGGGCATGTGCTCGCGCAGGTAGTTCACGCCCACGTTCATCAGCTCCACGGCGTCGAGCGCGCTGCGGCCCAGGTGGGGGGAGTGCGCGGCATGCGAGGCCTTGCCGTGGAAGACGAACTTCGCCTGGATATTGGCCAGCGTGCTCTGGCTGAACACGCCGGAGAAGCTGGCCGGGTGCCAGGTCAGCGCCGTGTCCACATCGTCGAAGACCCCGGCGCGCGCCATGAAGGTCTTGCCCGATCCGCCTTCTTCTGCCGGGCAGCCGTAGTAGCGCACGCGCGCCTTGGCGCCGCTGCGGCGCAGGTGCTCCTGCAGCGCGATGGCCGCGAAATGCGCCGAGGTGCCCAGCAGGTGGTGGCCGCAGCCGTGGCCAGCCAGGCCCGGGCTGTCGGTGGACGGCGTGCAGACCAGGGCGCCGCTTTGCTGGTTCAGGCCCGACAGTGCGTCGTACTCGCCCAGGAACGCCAGCACCGGGCCCTCGTCGCCCCATTCGGCCAGAAAGGCGGTGGGAATGTCGGCCAGGGCGCGTGTGATGCGAAACCCGGCCTGCTCCAGCGCATCGATGTGCAGCTGGGCCGAAGCCGTCTCGGCATAGCGCAGCTCGGCCAGCGACCAGATGCTGTCGGCCAGGGCCGCCATGCGCGCGGACTGCTGCTGGAAGAAATCCTGAAGATGATCGACCGCGCTCATTCCGGCTTCACTCCTGCCTTGTCCAGCAGCGCCTTGTTGCGCTGCAGTTCGCTGGCGATCTGGGCAGGGAAGCGGCTCTGGTCCATCTCGGTGACCGATGCGCCCAGCAGCTTCAGGTGCTTTTGCACCTCGGGCAGGCGCACGGCCTTCGTGGACGCTTCCTGCAACTGCCGGACGATGGCGGGCGGCGTGCCGGCCGGCACGACCAGGCCGAACCAGCTGATGCCCAGCTCGTTGAGCTGCGCATAGCCCAGCTCCTTGAAGGTGGGTACATCGGGCAGATCGGGCGAGCGGCTGTCGCCCGACAGCGCCACGGGGATGAGCTTGCCACCCTTGATCTGGGGCATGGCCGAAGGCAGCTGATCGGTCATCACCTGCACCATGCCCGCCAGGGCGTCGTTGAGCGCTGGGCCGTTGCCGCGATAGGGCACGATCTGGATCTGGGTCTTCATGGTCTCGTTGAAGGACGCCACCATCAGATGGCCCAGCGTGCCCAGGCCCGGCACGCCCGCACTGTAGGCGCCGGGCTGGGCGCGCAGCCTGGCCAGGAACCCCGCGAAATCCTTGACGCCCATCTTGGGATGGACCATGTAGACCGATGGCATGGTCACCAGGTTGGCCACGGGCAGGAGCCTGCCTTCCAGCCTGGCGGCGCGCGTGTACAGCGAGGGGTTGATGGTGGCCGTGCTCACCGTGGCCATGCCGATGGTGTATCCGTCTGGCGCCGCCTGGGCAATGCTTTCGGTACCGATCAGGCCGCCCGCGCCGGCCTTGTTGTCCACCACCACGGGCTGGCCCAGCGTGCTGCGCAGGCCTTCGGCGATCACGCGCGCGACGATGTCGGTGGAGCCGCCGGCCGCAAAGGGCACGATGAGCTTGACGGGCTTGCTCGGATAGGCGTCGGCCGCATGGGCCGTGCGGGCCAGGGTGAGGCCGCACAGCGCGGCGCAAAGGCCCGCGCCCAGGGAAAGCAGGGTGCGGCGCGGCAGGTGAGAGAGAGGCTGTAAGAGGGGCTTGGCTTGCATGGCATGGACTCCATCGACGGGGAGGGAGCCGCGGCCTGGGCCGTGC
The DNA here is from genome assembly GCF_043104185.1 of Delftia sp. WSY_22. Lineage (NCBI taxonomy): Bacteria > Pseudomonadati > Pseudomonadota > Betaproteobacteria > Burkholderiales > Comamonadaceae > Delftia > Delftia sp. WSY_22. Next base: position 441,141 of record NZ_JBICKN010000059.1, on the reverse strand, counting down.
CGGCTCCCGATGCAGGCGACTATAGAAATCCTGCCGCCCGCGTGGGCCACGGTATTTGTGCCAAGCTATAAGCCGTTCCGATAGCTTGCCCTTCGCCGCCTGTGGCGCGCCAGGGCCTGCCTGGGGAAAACACCAAGATTCCCATGAGCCACGATTTTGACGACCGCGAAGGCCTGGACGATGCGGCCACGCCCCAGGGCCGGCTGCTGTTCTCGCGCCTGACCAAGCATGTGCGCCTGCGCCAGCTGCAGCTGTTGGTGGCGCTGCAGCAATGCGGCTCGGTGGTGCAGGCCGCCGCCACGCTGCACATGAGCCAGTCGGCAGCCACCCAGGCGCTGGCCGAGATGGAGCGCGTGCTGGACATCCGCCTGTTCGAGCGGCATGCGCGCGGCATACGCCCCACGCTGGCCGGCCAGACCCTGGTGGACACGGTGCGCGGCGTGCTGGCCGCGCTGGAGGAGGTGGCGGAATCGCTGGCCGCCATTCGCCGGGGCGCCGCGGCCGCGCTGCGCCTGGGCGCCATTCCGGCGGCGGCCCTGGCCATTCTTTCGCCCCTGCTGGCGCGGTTCTATGCCGAACACCCCGAGGTGCATGTCGATGTGCACGAAGACGCCAGCACCCGGCTGCTGTCCCAGCTGCTGGGCGGCGGGCTGGACGCGGTGTTCTGCCGCGAGCCGGCGCTGCTGCCCGGCCCCTTCGTCTTCGAGCCGCTGCTGGCCGACACGGCCGTGGTGGTGGCCGCACGCTCGCATGCACTGGCCGGGCGCCGTGGCGTGCCGCTGCAGGCCTTGACCGGCGCGCGCTGGGTACTGCCCACGGCCAACATCGCCGTGCGCGGGATTTTCGAGGCCGAGGTGCTCCAGGCGCTGCCCGATGCGCCCTGGTTTCCTGTTTCCACCGTTTCCCTGCCGATACTGGAAGGCCTGTTGAGCCAGCCCGGCGCCGTGGCCCTGGTGCCGTTGAGCATCGCGCCGGGCCTGCAGACCCATGCGCGCGTGTGCCGGCTCGACGTGCAGCTGACGGGCCGGCTGGCGCCGCTGGGCGTGGTCCGCCGCCGCGACCGGGCGCCCGCCCTGCTGGACCAGATGCTTTCGCTGTGCGCGCAGGTTCTGCCGTCACCCCCGGCGCGCTGAAAGCGGGCGGCATGGCTTCTTGCGGCCCCCGGTTGCGGCCACAATACTGTCCGCGCAAAAACACGGCAGCACGGCCGGACCAGACAACAGAAAGCACGCAGAGGACCGCATGATCAATTGGTCGCTAGACGCCGATACCGTCACCCACAGCATCCAGCTGGCGCTGGCGCCGGTGTTCTTCCTGACGGCCGTGGCCGGCATGATAGGCGCCGTGGCCGGGCGGCTGGCCCGCATCATCGACCGCGCGCGCAAGCTGGAGGAACTGCTGCGCACGCCGCAGGAGGAGGAATTCATCGCGCGCAGCCTGACCGAGCTGCACTTTCTGCGCAAGCGCGGCCGGCTGGCCAATGTCTGCATAGGGCTGCTGACCGTCTGCGGCTTTTGCATCGGCCTGACCATTGCCCTGCTGTTCCTGGGCGAGGCCTACGGCATCAACGGCCATGGCTATGCGGTGCTGGGCTTTCTGTTCGGCGTGCTGATGTTTCTCTCGGCCCTGGCCTGCTTTCTCTGGGAAACCATCATGGCCACCAGTCTGCTGGACTTCCACACCCTGACCCGCGTGCGCGCGGCCGTGCGCACCATACAGCGGCCGGAACGCAACGACCAGGCCCAGGCTGAGCCGTCCACCCCGGCAGGCGACACCGGCCGCCAGCCCTGAGCCGGGCGCGGACGGCGCCGCCGTCGCCCATTCACTCCATCGGATCCAGGCAGGCCGCCGCGGCCTGGATCACGCAGTCCGTCAGCCGCTGCAGGCTGGCCTGCGCATTGCGCGCATGGGCCCAGTACATGGGAATGTCCAGATCGTTGCCGGGCAGCAGCTCCACCAGGCTGCCTTCGGCCAGTTGCGCGCCGATCATCAGCGGCGGGTGCATGCCCCAGCCCATGCCCAGCTCGCAGGCCCGCGTATAGCCCTGGTTGGACGGCAGAAAGTGGCGCGGCGTGCTGCGCCGGCCTTCCGCGCCCAGGCGCTGCAGCCACTGGTCCTGCAGGCTGTCCTTGCGGCCGTAGCTCATCATGGGCGTGCGTGCCATGGCCTCGGGCGTGATGCCGTCCTTCAGGTAGCGGCGGATGAAATCGGGACTGGCGGCCGCCACGTAGCGCATGCGTCCCAGCGGCCAGGTGTTGCAGCCCGGAATGGCCGAGGACGTGGCCGTGACGGCGGCCAGCACCTCGCCCTCGCGGATGCGCTTGGCCGTGTGGTCCTGGTCGTCGATGCTGATGTCCAGCAGCTCGTTGCCGTCGCGCGTGAAGGCGGACATGGCGTCCATGAACCAGGTGGACAGCGAGTCGGCATTGACGGCCAGCTTGAGCGTGGGCAGGGCCGTCTGGCCCTCGGGCACCAGTTCGGGGTTCTTGCGGCGCAGGTCGTTTTCCAGCAGGGCGACCTGCTCCACATGCAGGCACAGGCGGCGGCCTGCCTCCGTGCCTGAACAGGGCTGGCCGCGCAGCACCAGCACCTGGCCCACGCGCTCTTCCAGCAGCTTGATGCGCTGGGAGACGGCCGAGGGCGTGACGTGCAGCTTGCGCGCCGCGCGTTCGAAGCTGCCTTCGCGCACCACGGCTGCCAGGGCTTCGAGTCCGGCGTAGTCGAGCATTTAGATATTCTTCATTTGATTGAGTAAATGTAATTTTACTTAACCATTTGCGAGCCAGACAATCCCTGCCCATGTGGACTGCAAATGTTTCTTCTTCCTGGCTGGCGGGCTTCACGGTCTGCCTGTCGCTCATCGTCTCCATCGGAGCCCAGAACCTGTATGTGCTGCGCCAGGCCGTGCACGGCCAGCATGTACGCGCCTGCGTGGCATGGTGCGTGGTCAGCGACGTGGTGCTCATCGGCCTGGGCGTGGCGGGCATGGCCCGGCTGCTGGGCGACAACCCCGATCTGGCCCGCTACCTGACCCTGGGCGGCGCCCTGTTCCTGCTGGCCTACGGCCTGATGGCGCTGTGGCGCATGGCCATGGCGCCCGATGCGCAGCTGGCCGCCTCGGGCGGGCAGCTGGCGCCGCGCGGCCTGCTGGGCGTGGTCTCCACGCTGGCCGTGATCACCTTGTTCAACCCCCATGTCTATCTGGACACGGTGCTGCTGATGGGCTCCATCGGCGCGCGCCAGGAAGGCGCGCTCAAATGGGTGTATGTGATTGGCGCCGCTTCGGCCAGCCTGTCATGGTTCGTGCTGCTGGCCTTTGCAGGCCGCCGCCTCAGGCGCCTGTTCGAGAAGCCGCGTGCCTGGCGGATTCTCGATGGCCTGACGGGGGTGATGATGCTGGCGCTGGCCTGGTGGGTGGCCGGCAGCGTCTGGGCGCCGGCCGGGGCCTGGGCCGGCCAGAAGCGGCAGGCTCAGCCCGCCGCCTGCTCCGGCTCCGGCTCCGGTGCCCAGGTGCCCACGGCCTCGATGAGGTTCCAGCTGTTGCACTCGATGCAGTAGTGGCCGGTGGTGCCGGTCTTCTGGCTCTCGGCCTCGATCACCACGCGGTGACCATGGCGCTGGGCCGGCGACAGCGGACGGATCTTGTCGTACTTGAACTGCTCTGCCAGATCGCCGCGAAAGGCGATGGTGATGCGGTCGCGCTTGGGGAAATAGTCGTTCTCGTACTTGTCGAGGGTGCGGATGGCCACCAGATTGGCCATGCTGTCCGGATGCGGTGCGCTCATTGAAGTCTCCCTGCCTGTGATGGCGTTCTATGTTCAAAACGATCTGATGACGGTGGTCAGGCATCCGTGGCTTGCGGCTGCAGCGGTAGCTGCAGCCCGGTCTTGACGCGTTCCAGCGCTATCGAGGTGGTGTAGCGCCGGATGTTGTCGTCCCCCGCAAACAGCCGAGCCGCCAGCGCCTGGTACTCCTCCATATCGGCAGCCGTGACGATCAATGAATAGTCGGCTTCACCGGTCACGTAATAACACTGCTGTACCGCGTCCTCCCGATCCACGCGTGCGCGAAAGGCCTGCGACAGATCGGGGCGCTCGTTGACCAGCTGCACGTTGATGAGTACGGTCAGCGGCCGGCCTATGCGCGCCGGATCGACCACGGCCACGTTGGCCGCGATCACGCCCAGCTCCTGCAGCCGCTTGATGCGCCGCTGCACGGCCGGCGCGGAAAGGTGCACGCGCTCGGCGATGAGGCGCTGTGGCGTGAGGTTGTCGCGCTGCATCACGTCGAGAATGGCGCGGTCGAAGGAGTCCAGGGCGATGGCGGGCATGGGCGGCTGGCAGCGAGAAGAGGAAAAGAGCGAATATTGCGTGAAGCGGCTCAAAAACGAGCTGTTTGCGCGGTGCGCTTGCAATATCGTACGCGCCATGACAACAAACATCACATGGAACCGCGCTTGGCCGCTGCTGGCCGTGCTGGGCTCGGTGACGGCGCTGGGCGTGGGAACGTCACTGGCCAAGCAGCTTTTTCCGGTGCTGGGAGCCCAGGGCACCTCGGCATTGCGCGTGGGCTTTGCCGCGCTGATCCTGGTGGCCATCTGGCGGCCCTGGCGCTGGACGCTGGCGCGGCCTCAGGCCTGGGCGCTGCTGCGTTTCGGCGTGGCGCTGGGCGCCATGAACCTGCTGTTCTACATGGCGCTGCGCACCATTCCCTTCGGCCTGGCCGTGGCCATCGAGTTCTCGGGGCCGCTGGCCGTGGCCATCTACCACTCGCGCCGGCCCGTGGATTTTGTCTGGCTGGCGCTGGCGGTGGCGGGGCTGGCCCTGATCCTGCCCATAGGCGGTGCCAGCGCCGGCGCCCTGGTGCTGGAGCCCGTGGGCATTGCCTGCGCCGTGGGCGCGGCCATCTGCTGGGCGCTGTACATCCTGCTGGGCCAGCGGCTGGGCAGCATTCCCAGCGGCCAGGCCGTGTCGCTGGGCCTGGTGTTCGCCGCCATGGTGGTGGTGCCCTTCGGCGTGGCCGAGGCGGGGGCCAAGCTGCTGCAGCCATCCATACTTCTTTTCGGGTTGATGGTTGCGGCCATCTCCAGCGCCTTGCCCTACACGCTGGAGATGATGGCGCTGCGCCGCCTGCCGCCCGCCACCTTCGGCATCGCGCTGGCAACGGAGCCCGCGATAGCCGCCCTCATGGGCATGCTGCTGCTGCATGAGCAACTGGTGGGAACGCAGTGGCTGGCCATTGCCTGCATCATGGGCGCGGCCATGGGCAGCGCCATCACGCGGCCGGCTGCTGCGGCCAAGGCGCCGGCGGAGGTGGCCTCCGCAGGCTGAGGCAAGGAATGCCAGCCACAAAAAAAGCGCTGCCCCGGCAGCGCTTTTTTTTTCGCAACGGTCGCAGCCGGCAAGGCTGCGGCCACCTCGCATTCAGAACGCGGGAACGACGGCGCCCTTGTACTTCTCGACGATGAACTTCTTCACATCAGGCGTGTGCAGTGCGTTCATCAGCTTGGCGATGTTGGGATCGTTGGCGCGGTCCTGGCGCGACACCACGATGTTGGTGTAGGGCGAGTCGGCACCTTCGATGAACAGCGCATCCTTGGTGGGATTGAGCTTGGCCTCGATGGCGTAGTTGGTGTTGATCAGCGCCAGGTCCACATCGCCCAGTGCGCGCGGCAGCAGCGGGGCTTCGAGTTCCTTGAACTTGAGCTTCTTGGGGTTCTTGGCCACATCCAGCGGCGTGGGCGTCAGGCTCTTGGGGTCCTTGAGCTCAATCAGGCCCTGCTTGGCCAGCAGGATCAGGGCGCGGCCGCCGTTGGAGGGGTCGTTGGGGATGGCAATGGTGGCGCCGTCCTTCAGGTCCTTGACGTTCTTGATCTTCTGCGAGTAGCCGCCGAAGGGCTCCACATGGACCTTGCCATTGGGCACGGCCACCAGCGAGGTCTTGCGGTCCTTGTTGTAGCTGTCCAGGTAGGGCTGGTGCTGGAAGAAGTTCACGTCCAGCTGCTTGTCCTCGACGGCCGCATTGGGCTGCACGTAGTCGCTGAATTCCTTGATCTGCAGATCGATGCCCTGGGCCTTCAGCGCGGGCTTGATGTGATTGAGGATTTCTGCATGCGGCACGGCCGTGGCACCGACCTTGAGCACGTCGGCGGCCTGGGCTGTCAGTGCCAGCGTGGCAATCGCGATTGCGGAGAGGGCTTTCTTCAACATGACCGGAGGACTTTCTTCAACGGGTTGCGATAAAACGCCGCCGGCCCGGGAGAACGGCTCCGCGTCGGGCTTGGCGGCAGGCAGGCGCATAGTCTAGTGCTGCGCCAGGGGCCGCGTTGAACATTTTTGATATTTGGTTATAAGGCTGTGGTTTTTTATGCGGATTCTTGCGATGGCGCAGCGCGTACCATCGCCGCCATGGACTCCGAAATGCTGCAAAAGCTGGTGCAGGTGCAAATGCCCTATGGCAAGTACAAGGGCCGGCTGATCGCCGATCTTCCCGGCAACTATCTGAACTGGTTCGCACGCGAGGGCTTTCCCAAGGGAGAGCTGGGCCAATTGCTGGCGCTGATGCAGGAGCTGGACCACAACGGCCTTTCGCACCTGCTGCAGCCGCTGCGCGACGGGCGGCGCTGAAGCGCAAGGCCCCTGAACCGGGCCCTGGCCCGGCACAGGCTCAGGGCGGAAAGCCTTCCACGGTATCCCGCAACTGAACGAGTACGGCCTCCAGTTGCGGCAGAGGCACTGAACCCAGTCCCAGGCGCAGCGCATGCGGGGCATGGGGAGTCGTTGCGTAGGCGTGGGCCTGCGATACGGCGATGCCGCACTGGGCCAGCGCCGTGGCCACCCGGTCCATCCGCAGCTCCCCGGGCAGGCGCAGCCAGAGGAAGAGCGAGCAGGGGTGGGCCAGCATCTGCATTCCTGCCAGCGCCTTGCGCGCAATCGCCTGCCGGCGCCGTGCCTCCTGCCGCATGCGTTGTTCCTGCTGCCGCACGGAGCCGCTGGCCATCCAGCGCGTGGCCATGGCCGTGACCAGGCCCGGCATGCTCCAGTGGCTGGCGCGCACCACGGCCTTGACGCGGCCTGCCCATGCCTGGGGCACCACCATGAAGCCGAAGCGCAACCCGCTGGCCACGCTTTTCGAGAGGCTGGAGACGTGAATGCAGCGCTCTGGCGCCAGCGTTGCGAGGGCTGCGGGCGCCTTGCCTGCCAGAAAGGCATAGGCAGCATCCTCGATCAGCAGGCAATCGTGGCGCCTTGCGATCTCCACCAGGCGCTGGCGCTGCGCCAGCGGCATCACCCATCCCAGGGGGTTGTGCAGCGTGGGCATGGCATGGATGGCGCGTATGCGCCGGCGCGCGCACAGCCGCTCCAATGCATCGAGGTCGGGACCCTCGTCAAGGGCAGGGACCGGCTGTAGGTCCAGGTCCTGGAGCTCGGCCAGCATCCTGAAGCCCGGGTAGGTCAGCGCGTCCACGGCCACCGCATCGCCGGGCCGCAGCAGCGAACGCACGGCAATGTCCAGTCCTTGCTGCGCGCCGTTGACCAGGAAGATGCGTTCCGGCTCGGCAGCCAGGCCGCGTTCGCGGGCAAGGAAGTCGGCCACGATGCGCCGCTCGTGCAGCCGGCCGCCGGGCGGCTGCTGGTGCATGAGCGCAGCCAGGTCGCCCGAAGCAGCCAGCTCGCGCAGCATGGAGCGCAACAGCCCGGCCTGCCCCGGCCAGGTGGGATGGTTGAAGGACAGGTCGGCCGTGTCCGAACTCAGGCGGGATTCGTCGCCGCCATCCCATTCGCGCTGCTGCGGCCGATCCCGCACAAAGGTGCCGCGCCCGGTTTCGCCGATGACCAGGCCGAGGGAGGCCAGCCGCGCATACACCTTGCTGGCGGACGCCACGGCCATGCCATGGCGGGCCGCGAGGTCGCGGTGCGTGGGCATCAGCGTGCCGGGGGCGAGCCGGCCGGCGCGGATGTCTTCGGCCAGCCGTTCAGTCAGCAGAGCAACGCGAGAGGCAGCCATGGAGTGTAGTTAGGACAATTTTTTGATTGTTCCAGTCTAGGTCATCACACTGGCGAGACGGGCATTCCCGGGCCTTGCCCTCCCGCTCCAGACAGGAAATCCATGCATCTTCCCAGCACTTATCTCCCCGTGCTCGACTATCTGCAGCGGCAGATCGAAGGGCGGCTTGCCGCAGACGAGGCCACGCACATGCGCTATCCGACCGCGATCTCGCAGATGCTGGGGTTTCGCATAGTGGCCGTCGGCGAAGCCATGGCCGTCGTGGAGTTCGACGCCGATGCGCAGCGCCATGGCAACCAGCAGGGCACGGTCCATGGCGGGATGCTGTGCGAACTGGCCGATGCTGCCATAGGCACGGCGCATTCCACTTTGATGGAGCCAGGCCAGAGTTTCACCAGCATCGACCTGAAGGCGGCCTTCCTGCGCCCGGTCTGGCGCTCCAGGCTGTGCGCGCGGGCGTGGGCCGAGCACCGTGGACGCACGATCAGCCACTACCGCTGTGAAATCGAGCGTGATGATGGCAAGGCCGTTGCGAGCATCGCCAGCGCCGTGATGACGCTGCGTGGAGAGCATGCGCAAGGCCGTTGAAGCAGCCGCTGGACAAAACAGAAAGGCCGCGACAGGCGCGGCCTTTTGCAAGGAGCAGGCGGTTTACTTGGCGGCGGCGCGGGCGGCTTCTGCCTTGGCCTTGGCTTCATCGGCCTTGCGCTGCAGCTCTGCTGCCTCGGTTTCGGCGGCCTTGGCCTTGGCTTCGGCCTCCTTGGCGGCAGCGTCCTTTTCAGGGGTCATGGCGCCGGCCAGCGCATTGCCGGCCATGGAGCCGGCAACGGCGCCCACTGCGGCGGCGCCCAGCGTGCCCATCATGCCCGGGCCTGCAGCACCTGCAGTGGCAGGTGCCGCTGCCGGAGCGGCGGCTGCGGCGGGCGCGGCCGGCGTTGCTGGCGTGGCAGGAGCTGCCGGGCTGGCAGGCGTTGCCGCCTTGCTGGCGGTGGGCGCCGCAGGCGCTGCGGGCTGGGCAGGGGCCTTGCCGATCGACGCCGGGCGCACGGACTTGCCGCCGCTGCCCATGCGCTTGGCCTGGGCCAGCGTGGGCACGGTCAGCGATGCAATGGCCAGGGCGATCACGGAGGCAGTGGTGCGGAACGAAGTCTTCACGAAGGTTTTTCCAATCATGGTGGTCATGTGCACGGTCGGCGCAGGCGGGCCTGCGCCGGTCGGAGCGCCACAGGCCGCCCGTCTGCGGGCAGGCCTGCGGCCTTGGGTGTCACATGGGGTTGGGGCAGGAGATTCCAAGCACCGGCATGCGGATACGCCGGTGTGCAGCCTGCTGTTGTAGGAGAGCCACCGGCGCTGAGGCGGTGGCCTATGGGGCTGCGTCAAGCATTGTAGAAAAGACCGGGGCCTGCCGGAAAAGCAAGCCCACAAAACATTCTCAGCTATTGATTGCGGAGCAGTGCAGCGGCCTGCGCCAGCCCCCGCCGCCGGTTTTCAGCGCAGCACTTCCAGCAGGCGGTCCAGGCCGCCTTCGGTGATGGAGACCTTGGCCTCGTTGCGCACGCGCGGCTTGGCGTGGTAGGCCACGGACAGGCCTGCGACCTGCATCATGGGAATGTCGTTGCTGCCGTCGCCCACGGCGATGCACTGGTCGGGGCGAATGCCCAGCAGCGAGGCGACTTCCAGCAGCGTGCGGCGCTTTTCGGCGCCGTCGCAGATGTCGCCCCAGGGCTGCTCGATCAGGCCGCCGGTCAGCGCGCCGTCGCGCATCTCCAGCACGTTGGCACGCACGAAGTCGATGCCCAGCATGCCGCGCACGTGCTCGGCAAAGTAGGTGAAGCCGCCCGAGACCAGCAGCACCTTCAGGCCCGCAGCCTGGGCTGCGCGCACCAGGGTTTCGGCGCCCGGGGAGAGCTTCAGGCGCTCGGCCAGCACGCGGGCCATGTCGGCCTCGGTCACGCCGACGAGCTTGCCCACGCGCTGGCGCAGGCTGTCCTTGAAGTCGGTGATCTCGCCGCGCATGGTGGCTTCGGTGATGGCCGCGACCTCGGCCTTCTTGCCGGTGGCGTCGGCGATCTCGTCGATGCATTCGATGGTGATCAGCGTCGAGTCCATGTCGAACGCGATGAGCTTGTAGTCGGCCAGCTTCAGTGGCGGCTGGATGCCGCGGATCAGCAGTCCGGGCGCGAATTCGGTGACATCGGTCATGGGTGGGGCAGCAAAAAGGGACGGGCCGCCGGGCTGGCGGGTATCAGGCGCGAATCATATCTAGAGCCAGGGCCGCGCGGCGCAGTCACTGGCCTTGGCACTGCGGCGCGCCACGGCTTGTGCCTGGATGCGCCCTCAGGGCGCAGGCGGGCGGCGCAGGTAGATGGCATCCGACCAGGTGGCCAGCCATTGGGGACGGAACACCACGAAGATGGCCGTCACCATGCCGGTGATCACGGCATCGCCCCAGGCCATGAGCCAGCGCGCAATGCGCGACAGGTCCTCGTTGACACCGGGAAGCGAGTGGCCTGCGGCCTGGGCCAGCAGGGCCGAGATGAAGACGCACAGCACCGTGCCCGCAAAGCCGCGCGCGAGAATGAAGACAAAGATCTGGTGCGGCAGCCAGCGCCGCAGCGCCGCACCCCAGAGCATGGCCAGCGTGGCGGGCACGATGCCCTGCCAGACCGAGATGCCCAGCGCATCTCCCCAGCCCAGGGCCGGCGACAGCAGGGCCGCCAGCCCGCCCACGACGAGCAGCAGCGGCACGGACAGCGGCCAGCCCAGCATGAGCACCACCAGCGGCGCCGAGGACCACTGCAATTGCAGCGGCATGCGGTGCAGCGTGGGCAGGGCCCAGATCCAGGGCAGCAGCACGAGCACGCCCAGCAGCGGCGTGACCAGGGGCGAGGCCATGCGGTCCTGCGGGCCGCCCGGACCCGGGCGGCCGGCCAGCATGCGCCAGGGGCGCAGCCACAGCGCGGTGGCCAGGGCCAGCAGGGCGATGCTCGCTTCGAGGAACATGGCTGGAACGACGCGTTCTATGCGGGCTGGGCCGCCTTCGCCTCCACCAGCGGCTGGCCCAGGCTGCGCAGCACGTCGCGCACCATCTGGGCGCGGTCCTTGGGATTGTCCAGGGCACGCTCGATGCGCAGCTTCTCGTTGCCGGCCAGCTTGATGTGCTTGTTCTTCTGGATGAGGTGGATGATGGCCATCGGGTCCACCGGCGGCTGGGGCTTGAAGGTGATGTTGATCACGCCGGGCGCCGCATCGACCTTGACCACGCCGTAGGGCTGGGACAGCACGCGCAGGCGGTGCACGTCGATCAGCGTCTGCGCCTGGGGCGGCAGCTTGCCGAAGCGGTCCACGATTTCTTCGAGCAGGGTGTCGATCTGGTCGCTGGTGCGGGCCGTCGCCAGTTTCTTGTAGAAGGACAGGCGCAGGTGCACGTCGCCGCAGTAGTCGCCCGGCAGCAGGGCCGGCGCGTGCAGGTTGATGTCGGTGGAGGCCGACAGCGGGCTGAGCAGGTCGGGCTCCTTGCCGGCCTTGAGGCTGCGCACGGCCTCGGACAGCATCTCGTTGTAGAGCTGGAAGCCCACCTCCATCATGTTGCCGCTCTGGTTCTCGCCCAGCACCTCGCCGGCGCCGCGGATTTCCAGGTCGTGCATGGCCAGGTAGAAGCCCGAGCCCAGTTCCTCCATCTGCTGGATGGCCTCCAGCCGCTGCTGGGCCTGCTTGGTCAGGCTGTCCAGGTCGGGCACCATCAGGTAGGCATAGGCCTGGTGGTGGCTGCGGCCCACGCGGCCGCGCAGCTGGTGCAGCTGGGCCAGGCCGAACTTGTCGGCGCGGCTGATGAGGATGGTGTTGGCGCTGGGCACGTCGATGCCGGTCTCGATGATGGTCGAGCACAGCAATATGTTGTAGCGCTGGGCCACGAAGTCGCGCATCACGCGTTCGAGCTCGCGCTCGGGCATCTGGCCGTGGGCCACGGCAATGCGTGCCTCGGGCAGGATTTCCTCGAGCTTTTGCTTGCGGTTCTCGATGGTCTCGACCTCGTTGTGCAGGAAGTAGCACTGGCCGCCGCGCTTGAGCTCGCGCAGCACGGCCTCGCGGATCACGCCCGTGCCCTCGTTGCGCACAAAGGTCTTGATGGCCAGGCGCCGCTGGGGCGCGGTGGCGATGACGGACAGGTCGCGCAGGCCTTCCAGCGCCATGCCCATGGTGCGCGGGATGGGCGTGGCCGTCAGCGTGAGCACGTCCACCTCGGCGCGCATGGCCTTCATGGCTTCCTTGTGGCGCACGCCGAAGCGGTGCTCCTCGTCGATGATCAGCAGGCCCAGGTTCTTGAACTGCGTGGACTCGGACAGCAGCTTGTGCGTGCCCACGACGATGTCCACCGAGCCGTCGGCAATGCCCTTGACGGCCGCCGTGATCTCCTTGCCCGAGCGAAAGCGCGAGACTTCGGCCACCTTGATCGGCCACTTGGAGAAGCGGTCCACCAGGGTCTGGTAGTGCTGCTCGGCCAGCAGCGTGGTGGGCGCGAGGAAGGCCACCTGCTTGCCGCCCGTGATGGCCACGAAGGCCGCGCGAAGCGCCACCTCGGTCTTGCCGAAGCCCACGTCGCCGCAGACCAGGCGGTCCATGGGCTGGGGGCTGATCATGTCCTGGATCACGGCGTGGATGGCGGCGCGCTGGTCCGCCGTTTCCTCGAAGCCGAAGTCGTTGGCGAACTGCTCGTAGTCCTGGGGCGAGTAGCGGAAGGCATGGCCCTGGCGTGCGGCGCGGCGCGCGTAGATGTTCAGCAGCTCGGCCGCGGAGTCGCGCACCTGCTCGGCCGCCTTGCGCTTGGCCTTTTCCCACTGCGTGCCGCCGAGCTTGTGCAGCGGCGCGTCCTCGGGCGAGACGCCGGTGTAGCGGCTGATCAGCTGCAACTGGCTGACGGGCACGTAGAGCACGGCGTTGCCCGCGTACTCCAGGTGCAGGAATTCCTGCACGGCCGGCGTGCCGTCGGGGTTCTTCTGGCCCATGTCCATGTGGACCAGGCCCTGGTAGCGGCCGATGCCGTGGTCCGAGTGCACCACGGGGTCGCCCACCTTGAGTTCGGACAGGTCCTTGATCAGTGCCTCGACATCGCTGACCTGCTCCTGGCGCCTGCGCCTGCGGCCCGTGGGGCTGGTGGCGAACAGCTCCGTCTCGGTGACGAAGTCCAGGCCTTCCTCCACCCAGGCGAAGCCGTTCATCAGCCCGGCCGTGGCAATGCCCACCTTCTCGCCCGCATCGCCCTGGAACTCGGCCAGCGAGTCGAAGACCGGCGGGTTCACGCCCGAGGCGCGGAAGAAGTCCAGCAGGCTTTCTCGGCGGCCATCGGACTCGGCCAGCAGCAGGATGCGGTGGGCGCTGGCGGCAATGTGCCTTTGCAGGCGCGCCAGAGGGTCTTCCGCGCCGCGCACCACGGACAGGTCCTCCAGCTTCTGGAAGATGGCGCTGTCTGCCACGTCCTCGGTGCCTGGGCGCAGCGCGAGCTGGGCGTGCTCCTTGGCGCGCGTGTAGAACTGGTCGGCGGACAGGAACAGCACCTCGGGCGGCAGGGCCGGGCGCTCGGGGTCGCCCTGCACCAGGCGGAAGCGCTCCTTGGTGTCCTGCCAAAAGCGCTGGAAGGCCGGCTCCAGGTCGCCATGCATCACCACGGTGGCATCGGCGCCCAGGTAGTCGAACACGGTGGCCGTTTCGTCGAAGAACAGCGGCAGGTAGTACTCGATGCCGGCCGTGGCAATGCCCTGGCCCATGTCCTTGTAGATGCGGCTGCGCGTGGGATCGCCCTCCAGCAGCTCGCGCCAGCGCTGGCGGAACTTGGCGCGCGCGTCCTCGTCCATTGGGAACTCGCGGCCGGGCAGCAGGCGCACCTCGGGCACGGGGTAGAGGCTGCGCTGGGTGTCGGGGTCGAAGGTGCGGATGGAGTCGATCTCATCGTCGAACAGGTCCACCCGGTAGGGCTGCAGCGAGCCCATGGGAAACAGGTCGATCAGGCCGCCCCGCACCGCGTACTCTCCATGGCTGACCACCTGGGAGACATGCTGGTAGCCGGCCAGCGTCAGCTGGGCCTTGAGTTTGGCCTCGTCCAGCTTCTGGCCGCTCTTGAACTCGAAGGTGTAGCCGGCCAGGAAGGAGGGTGGCGCCAGCCGGTACAGCGCCGTGGTGGCGGGCACCAGCACCACGTCGGCGCCATGCTCCTTGTCGCGCTGGTTGATGCGCCACAGCGTGGCCAGGCGCTCGCTGATCAGGTCCTGGTGGGGAGAGAAGCTGTCGTAGGGCAGGGTCTCCCAGTCGGGGAACAGCGCGCAGCGCAGGCCCGGGGCGAAGAAGGCCATCTCGTCGATCAGCCGCTGGGCATCCGAGGCGTCGGCCGTGACGATGGCCGTCACCCGGCCTGCCGCCTTCTCGCGCTCGCCCAGGCGGGCCAGCAGCAGGGCGTCGGCGCTGCCCACGGGGCGGGGCAGGGTGAAGCGTTTTCCGGGAGTGAGCTTGGGCAGTTCCATGGTGCTTGGACGTGGGCGCCGCAGCGCCTGGGCGAAGTAACGACAAAACCCCTCGGCACGCGCAGAGGGGTATCGAACCATTTTAGCCAGCACGCATGGCGGCCATGCAGGCATGCCCGCATGTCCATGGTGGCGCATGGCCGTCACTACAATGCGCCACCATGACAGATCTGCTTGCGGCGGCTGCGCCCGCGTCCCTGGAGCCGGCCCGCCTGTGGGCCTTGATCCCCTGCGCGGGCACGGGCTCGCGCGCCATCGCGCCCGATGCGCCTGCGCCTGAACTGCCCAAGCAATACCACCTGGTGGCCGGTGCGCCCATGGTGGCGCACACGCTGGCCGCCTTTGCGGGTGCAACGCGCGTACACCACACGCTGGTGGTGATCGCGCCCGGCGATGATTTCTGGCGCCAGGGCCTGCCGGGCCCGTCGCCCACGCGCTACTCCACGGCGGCATGCGGAGGCGCCACGCGGGCCGAATCCGTGACCAACGGCCTGAAGGAGCTGCTGGCGCGCGGTGCGGGCGCGCATGACTGGGTGCTGGTGCACGACGCCGCGCGCTGCCTGGTGACGCCCGCGCTCATCGATGCCCTGATCGACGCCTGCGAGCACGATGCCGTGGGCGGCCTGCTGGCGCACAAGCTGCCCGACACACTCAAGACGGCCGTGGCCGGGCCCAGCGGGGTGCGCGTGGCGGGCACGGTGGACCGCAGCGACAAATGGCTGGCGCAGACGCCGCAGATGTTCCGCATCGCGCCGCTGCTCGATGCGCTGCAGCACGCCGGCTCGGCCGTGACCGACGAGGCCAGCGCCATGGAGGCCGTGGGCCAGCGCCCGCGCCTGGTGCCCGGCGGCGCGCAGAACTTCAAGGTCACCTATCCGGACGATTTCGCGCTGGCCGCCGCCGTGCTGTCGCAGCGCGAGCGCAGCACCACGCTGGAGCGATACCGGGGCCAGCGCGACCATCCGCAGGCGTCGGGCAATCCATTTTTCTGAACCTGGAATGTTTCACATGAATTTTCGTATTGGCGAGGGCTGGGACGTGCATGCCCTGGTGCCCGGGCGCAAGCTGATCCTGGGCGGCATCGAGGTGCCGCACGAACTGGGGCTGCTGGGCCATTCCGATGCCGACGTGCTGCTGCACGCCATCACCGACGCGCTGCTGGGCGGCGCGGCGCTGGGCGACATCGGCCGGCATTTCCCCGACACCGACCCCGAATTCCGTGGCGCCGATTCGCTGGTGCTGCTGGTGGAAGCGGCGCGCCGCGTGCGCGCCACGGGGCTGGAGATCGGCAACATCGACAGCACCATCATTGCCCAGGCCCCCAAGCTGGCGCCGCACATTCCTGCCATGCGCGAGCGCATCGCCACGGCGCTGGGGCTGGCGCTGGACCAGGTCAACGTCAAGGCCAAGACGGCCGAAAAGCTTGGCCCCGTGGGCCAGCAGCAGGCCATGGAGGCGCGCGCCGCCGCCTTGCTGTTCCGCGCCTGACCGGAGGTGGCCATCCCCATGGCAAAAGGCCCCGGCGATCGGTCAATGATCGCCGGGGCCTTTGTATCTGCCGAACGTATCTGACGAACGCGCGCTGCGGGCTCAGTCTTCTCCGTCCAGGGCGCCGTCCTGCGCACGCGGGGGCAGCTGGCGCTTGATCTGCGGGCGCTGCAGACGCTGCTCGGGCTCGGCACCCTTGGCCACGCCCGAGGCACGCTGCAACTGCACATGGGCAACCAGCCCGCCCGTGGAGGAGTTGGACAGCGCAAACACGCCGCCCATGCGCTGCACCGTCTTGTCCACGATGGACAGGCCCAGGCCCGCGCCCGCTGCGGCCGTGCGCGCGGAGTCGCCACGGAAGAAGGGCTGGGTCAGGCTGGCGAGCTGCTCGGGCGGCACGCCACGGCCATGGTCGCGGATGCGGATCACCACCCAGCTTTCGCGTTCCGATGCCGTCACATCCACGTGGGTGGTTTCGGTCTCGGGCGTCTTGCCGTAGCGGCGTGCGTTCTCGAACAGGTTGGAGATCACGCGCGCCAGTTCCACCTCGTCGGCCAGCACATAGACGCCTTCGGGCACGGCCATGCTGATCTGCAGCTCGCGGTGGTCCTGCACCGCATAGACGCAGGAGGACACCACGGCATGCAGGTTCACCGGGTTGAGGGTGACATGGTCGGGGCGGGCGTAGTCCAGGAATTTGTCGATGGTGGCGTCGAGCTGCACGATGTCGGCCACCATGTGCTCGCGCGCCACGTCGTCCACCACGCTCATCTCGGTCTCCAGCCGCAGGCGCGCCAGCGGCGTGCGCAGGTCGTGGGAGATGCCGGCCAGCATCACCGCGCGGTCCTGCTCCAGCTGGGCGAGTTTCTGCGCCATGCGGTTGAAGCCGATGTTGACCTCGCGGATCTCGCTGGTGACGGCTTCCTCGTCGAGCTGGCTGGCGTCGAAGTCGCCATCTCGCACGCGGTTGGCCGCATAGCTCAACTGCTTGAGCGGCCGGTTGATCAGGCGCGCGATGGCTGCCGCCCCCGCCAGGGACAGCAGGCCGGCCGTGATCAGCCAGATCAGCCAGGTGCGCCCGCTGGCCGGCGTGAAGCGCGAGCGGTCCATCAGCAGCCAGGTGCGGTCGCCATTGATGGTGAAGCCCACCCACAGCCCCGGCTCGCCATTGACGCTGCGCGCCACGATGGTGCCGTAGCCCAGGCGGCGCGTGAGCTCCTCGGTCAGGCGCTTGCCCAGCGTGCTCTGGTCCAGCAGCTCGAAGCTGTCGCCAGGCTCGCGCGGCAGAATGCGCACGCCTTCCTGGTCGGCCATGGTCTTGATCAGCGAGACGCGGTTGATGGCATCCGAATGCACCAGGGCCGCGCGGCTGAGGTTGACCAGCGAGGCGATCTGCTGGGCGGTGTGCAGCGTGCGCGGCTCGAACTCGAAGGCGCGCAGCGTCTGCAGCCACGCCAGGATGCTGCCCACCAACAGCAGGGCCAGCAGGCAGAAGGTACGCCAAAAAAGGTTGAGTCCCAGCGGAGAGCGCGCAGTCATGCGCCGCTCGTAGTCGAGGGGCGCAGGGCTGGTGGCGTCGTGGGGCGGGACGGTGAAGGAACTCATGGAATGCGGTTCGTCATTCTAGGGGCCGGCTGCGAGATTACGCCTGTGCCGGCCAGCCTGCGTTACCGGTTGTCTCGGGCGACAGGGTGAGGTTTTGGCGCTGCGCATTGTCAACGGCACATAAAACGTTACGGCCCCAACCCAGGGACGCCGAGCAAGAGCCGCCTCGCGGCGAGGGCGTCGTCCCCCTCCCGCGGAGCGAGAGAGGGGGAAGGCGCGCAGCGCCTCAGGGGGTGATGCATTTCAGTTCGCGCCGTCCGGTACGAACACATAGCCGACGCCCCAGACCGTCTGGATGTAGCGCGGAGCGGCGGCATCTTCCTCGATCAGCTTGCGCAGGCGCGAGACCTGCACGTCCAGGCTGCGGTCGAAGGGCTCGAACTCGCGGCCGCGCGCCAGCAGGGCCAGCTTCTCGCGCGACAGCGGCTGGCGCGGGTGGCGCACCAGGGCCTTGAGCATGGCGAATTCGCCCGTGGTCAGCGGCAGTTCCTCGCCGTTCTTTTGCAGCACGCGCGTGCCCAGGTCGAAGGTGAAGGGGCCGAAGCTCACCACCTCGTTGTCGCCGGAAGGCGCGCCCGGCGCTTCCTGCGGCGGCCGGCGGCGCAGCACGGCATGGATGCGGGCCAGCAGTTCGCGCGGGTTGAAGGGCTTGCCCAGGTAGTCGTCGGCGCCCACTTCCAGGCCCACGATGCGGTCCACATCCTCGCCCTTGGCGGTCAGCATGATGATGGGCGTGCGGTCGTTGGCCGAGCGCAGGCGGCGGCAGATGGACAGGCCATCTTCGCCGGGCATCATCAGGTCAAGCACGATCAGATCCACCGTTTCGCGCAGCAGGATGCGGTTCAGCGCCTTGCCATCTTCGGCAATCATGATCTCGAAGCCTTCCTGCGTCAGGTAGCGGCGCAGCAGGTCGCGGATGCGCGCATCGTCATCCACCACCAGGATCTTGTCGGTGCGGTTGGTCGTAGTGGCCATGTTCATCCTCGGTCGGTCATTTGTAACAGCCGCCATTGTTACCAGCTTGCGCCGAAAAGTCTGGACAAACCCCCGAAATATTGCCGTGTGTTACAGATGTTGCGTTTAAATTTAGAACGGAAAATGTGTCTTTAGAATATTTAACTATGGGTTTTCCATCCTGATGCATTTATCGTTGCAATAATGTTGTCAATGGAGGAGCCGGCAGGCCTGCTTGGCTCCACACCTGTCACCATCTGGCGGCATGCCGTAGCGAAAGGGCGGCATGCAGTTGTATCCCTGAACTACCTTTCATTTCAAAGGGTGAACGCATGAGCAAGCTTTCCAAACAGCTGTCCCGCCCCTGGGTCAAGTCCGTGGTCGCGGCCACTGCGCTGGCCTGTGCCAGCGGTGCCTGGGCGCAGAACGCCGGCACGGCGCCGGCACAGCCTGCCAACGTGGTGCAGTTGTCTGCAGAAGGCTCGGTGGACGTGGTGCAGGACCTGCTGACCGCCACCTTGTCGGCCACGCGCGAAGGGCGTGATGCCGCCGCGGTCCAGTCCCAGCTGCAGAAGGTGGTCGAGGCCGCCATGGCCGTGACCAAGCGCAGCGCCCAGCCGGGCCAGATGGATGTGAGCACCGGCAGCTTCGGCATCTATCCGCGCTATGGCAAGGACAACAAGGTGGAAGGCTGGCAGGGCCGCGCCGAGATTCTTCTGCAGGGCCGCGACTTCGCGCGCATCACGCAGACGGCGGCCCAGGTGCAGGACATGACGCTGTCGCAGGTGGGCTTCGGCCTGTCGCGCGAGGCCCGTGAAAAGGTCGAGGGCGAGGCCCAGGCCAAGGCCATCGAACAGTTCAAGCAGCGCGCCTCCACGCTGTCCAAGAGCTTCGGCTTTGCCAACTACAGCCTGCGCGAGGTCAACGTGAGCAGCAGCGATACCTCGGTGCCCATGCCGCGTCCGCGCATGATGGCCATGTCCGCCAAGGCCGCTGGCGCGGAAATGGATGCCGTGTCCGTGGAAGCGGGCAAGGCGCAGGTGATGGTCCACGTGTCGGGCTCGGTGCAGATGTACTGAGCAGGCGTGGGCCGCCCATGAAAAAAGGAGCGCCGTGGCGCTCCTTTTTTGACGTGAACCGGTGCTGGCGCGCTTACTGCGCAGCCCAGCCGCCATCCATGTTCCAGGCCACGCCGCGCACGTTGGCTGCGGCGGGCGAGCAGAAGAACACCGCCAGTTCGCCCAGTTCCTCGGGCGTGGTGAACTGCATGGAGGGCTCTTTCTCGCCCAGCAGCAGCTTCTTGGCTTCTTCGTTGCTGATGCCGTGCTGCTCGGCCTTGGCGTCCACCTGCTTTTGCACCAGTGGCGTCAGCACCCAGCCGGGGCAGATGGCGTTGCAGGTGATGCCGGAGGTGGCGTTCTCCAGCGCCGTGACCTTGGTCAGCCCGACAATGCCGTGCTTGGCCGCCACGTAGGCAGACTTCTGCGCCGAACCCACCAGGCCGTGCACCGAGGCCACGTTGATGATCCGGCCCCAGCCCTTGCCGCCATCGGCCGCCTGCATCATGGGCAGGACCAGGCGCGAGGTGTGGAAGGCGCTGGACAGGTTGATGGCGATGATGGCGTCCCAGCGCTCGGGCGGGAAGTCTTCCACGCGCGCCACGTGCTGGATGCCGGCATTGTTCACGAGGATGTCGATCTGGCCGAAATTGCGCACGCTGTACTGGACCATGTCCTCGATGTCCGCCACGCGGCTCATGTCGGCGCCGTGATAGGCGACCTGGGCGCCGGCGGCCTGGCCTGCGGCCAGCACTTCGGCACGGGGGCCGTCCACATCGCCGAAACCATTGAGCACGATATTGGCGCCCTGGCGGGCCAGCGCCTTCGCGATCCCGAGGCCGATGCCGCTGGTCGAGCCGGTCACGAGGGCGGTCTTGCCTTTCAACATAGAGAGTCTCCGAATGAATGTACGATGCAACACAGCCATTATCGGCGCCGGCTCCGCGAATGCGTTTCCATGAATCATCCTACGCTGAACTACGTATCCTGCCCGGGGGTTGCCGGGCGTGCCTCACCCTGGAGCCGTACTGCCAGCCCGGCTGCTCAAGAGAATGCTTCGCACCACATGGCTTATTGGGAATGGAATCGCACCGGCGATCCGCACCATCCCCATGTCGTGGTCTGCGTGCACGGCCTTTCGCGCCAGGGGCGTGACTTCGACGCGTTGGCCGAGCGGCTCAGCGAACGTGCCCGCGTGATCTGCCCCGACGTGGTCGGGCGTGGCGAAAGCGACTGGCTGCAGGATCCGGCCGCCTACCAGGTGCCTCTTTATGCAGCCGACATGCTGGCCTTGCTGGCCCAGGTGCATGCGCAGGCGCCTGTCGAACAATTGGATTGGGTGGGCACCAGCATGGGCGGGCTGATCGGCATGGCGCTTGCGGGCCAGCCGGGGCTGCCGCTGCCGGCGCCCATCCGCAGGCTGGTGCTCAACGATGTGGGGCCTGTCATCGAGTGGTCTGCCCTGGAGCGCATAGGTCAGTACCTGGGCAAGGGCGTGCATTTTGAAAATCTTGAGCAGGCAGCCCATGCGCTGCTCTTGATTTCCGAAGGCTTCGGCCCACATAGCGAAGGGCAATGGTTGCGATTGACGCGACCTATGATGCGGCCGGCCGCCGGTGGCGGCCTTGTCCTGCACTATGACCCTCAGATTGCGGTGCCCCTGCAGCACATGACGCGCGAGATGGCCCAGGCCGGCGAAGCGCTGCTGTGGCAGCTGTATGACCAGATCAAGGCACGCGTCTTGCTAGTTCGTGGTGCGCAGTCCGATCTGCTGACGGCGGCCACGGCACAGGGCATGGCGCAGCGCGGCCCGAAGGCGCATTGCGTGGAATTTGAAGGGGTGGGGCATGCGCCCACCTTCGTCGCAGCAGGGCAGGTGGCCTTGCTGTGCCGGTTCTTATGGGGAGAAGAGCGCTTGCCAAGCACCATGAATCTTGCCGAGCAGGCCAGGGAGAGTGACGAATGAAGACTGCCAGCAGCGAGGCCGCCGTGCAGGCGCCTTCGCCCGGCGCAGCCGCGCCGGGCCAGGTGCCGTCGGTGCTGCCGCACCTGATCACGGCCACGTCGCAGACCCTGCCCGAACAGGTCAACGCGCTGGCGCGCGCGCGCAGCTTTGCCGAGCCGCTGATCGCCACCGAGACCATGGAGTCCGGTGAGAACACCATGGCCCATGCCGATGCGGTGGCTGCCATCCTCAAGACCATCGGCGGCTCCGAAACCATGCAGGCGGCGATCTATCTGGTGCATGCCAGCGTGCACCTCAATCGCCCGCAGGAAGTGATCGCCAAGGCCTTTGGCGAGAATTTCGCCACCCTGGCCGTGGAAACCAACAAGCTCATGCGCGTGCAGGAGCAGGCGCGCGGCGCCGAGCTGGGCGGCCAGTACCTGGACGATGAGGCCACGCAGACCGAGAACGTGCGCAAGATGCTGCTGGGTTTCTCGCGCGACCTGCGCGTGGTGCTGCTGCGGCTGGCGTCGCGCCTGCAGACGCTGCGCTACTACGCAGCCAGCAAGCGCCCGGTCTCGCCCGGCATTGCGCGCGAGGCGCTGACGGTGTTTGCGCCGCTGGCCAACCGGCTGGGCATCTGGCAGATCAAGTGGGAGCTGGAGGATCTGTCCCTGCGCTTCCTTGAGCCCGAGACCTACCGCGAAGTGGCCCGCCTGCTCGATGAAAAGCGCGTTGAGCGCGAAGCCTATATGGAGCAGATGCGCGCACGGCTGGAGGCCGACCTGCGCGCGCACAGCATCAGCGCCACCGTGCAAGGCAGGCCCAAGCACATCTACAGCATCGTCAAGAAGATGCGAGGCAAGTCGCTGAACTTCGACCAGGTCTTCGACATCCGCGCCATGCGTGTCGTCGTGCCCACGATCAAGGACTGCTACGCCACCCTGTCCTGGGTGCATGAGCAGTTCACGCCCATCGAGGCGGAATTCGACGACTACATCGCCAAGCCCAAGCCCAACGGCTACCAGTCGCTGCACACCGTGGTGCGCGACGAGACGGGCCGCGCCATCGAGATCCAGATCCGCACCCAGGCCATGCACGACCATGCCGAGCACGGCGTGGCCGCCCACTGGGCCTACAAGGAGGCGGGCACCAAGGGATACGCGGGTGTCACGGCCAGCAGCGAGTACGACGCCAAGATCGCCGTGCTGCGCCAGTTGCTGGCCTGGGGCAGCGACCTGGCGGGCGCCCACCATCGGGGCCTGTTCGAGGACCGCATCTACGTGCTCACTCCCGATGCGGCCGTCATCGAGCTGCCGCAGGGCGCGACGCCCGTGGATTTCGCCTATTCGGTGCACACCAGCCTGGGGCACCGCTGCCGCGGTGCGCGCGTGGACGGCGCCATGGTGCCGCTGAACACGCCGCTGCAAAACGGCCAGACCGTGGAGATCACCACGGTCAAGGAGGGGCGCCCCTCGCGCGACTGGCTCAACGCCGACCTCGGCTACCTGACCAGCAACCGTGCCAAGGCCAAGGTGCGTGCCTGGTTCAATGCCCAGGCCACGCACGAGACCGTGGCGCGCGGCCGCGAGGCGGTCGAGAAACTGCTGCAGCGCGAGGGCAAGACGGCCGTCAAGCTGGAGGAGCTGGCCGTTCAGCTCGGCTTCAAATCGGCCGATGCCTTGTTCGAAGTCGTCGGCAAGGATGAATACTCGCTGCGCAACATCGAGACCGTGCTGCGACCGGCCGAGGCGGAGGAGGAAGTCGAGGAATTCTCCCCGGTGCGCAAGGCACGTGGCACGGACTCGCCCAAGGGCGGCGTGCTGGTCGTGGGCGTGGATTCGCTGATGACGCAGTTGGCCAAGTGCTGCAAGCCTGCGCCGCCGGACGACATCCGGGGCTTTGTCACGCGCGGCAAGGGCGTGAGCGTGCACCGCTGCGACTGCTCCAACTTCCGTGAAATGGCAGCGCGCAATTCCGAGCGCGTGATCGACGTGGCCTGGGGCCAGCCCAAGGCGGCGGCCGTGGCCTCGGCCGTCTACCCGGTCGATGTGTCCGTGGAAGCGGCCGACCGGCAGGGCCTGCTGCGCGATATCTCCGAAGTCTTTGCGCGGGAGAAGACCAATGTCATCGGCGTGCAGACCCAATCCGTCAAGGGAACGGCCTGGATGACCTTCACCGTGGAAGTGGCCGATTCCGGTCGCCTCAACAAGGTGCTGGGTATCGTGGCCGCCGTGGCGGGCGTGCGTTCGGCACGGCGGCGCTGAGCCTGTTCGGGTATTTTTGCCGGAGTCCTGGAAAACCCGTGCTAGAATCACTTTCTCGAACAAACACAGGCGCGTAGCTCAGCTGGTTAGAGCACCACCTTGACATGGTGGGGGTCGTTGGTTCGAGTCCAATCGCGCCTACCAATTTTCCATTGCCAGATGGAATGCAAAAAGCCTTCTGATCACTCAGAAGGCTTTTTTGTTTGGTTTTTTTGTTTGTGCGCCCGCCCACGATGGGGAGACTTGCCGGTCAAGGAGGCGGGCAGGGCCCGCGCTCCTCTGTCAGGAGGTCAGGTGCCGACTCCGGCCTGTGCCTGCAGGTAGTCGTTTTGCAGCAGGTACATGCGGATGGCGTTGCGGTACTGGCCGTTGGCGAAGAACTCGTCGATCAGCACGCCTTCCTGCACGAATCCTATGCGCGCGTAGATGTGGATGGCCTTCTCGTTCTCCTGGTCCACATGGAGAAAGATCTTGTGCAGGTTGAGCGTCTTGAAGCCATAGTCCAGCGCCAGCCGCGTTGCCTGGGCTGCGATGCCCTGGCCCTGCTGCTCGGGGGCGATGATGATCTGGAATTCGGCGCGCCGGTGGATCAGGTCGATCTCCACCAGCTCGACGAGACCGGCGCGATCGCCCTGGTGCTCGACGATGAAGCGGCGCTCGGTCTGGTCGTGCACGTGGGCGTCGTAGAGCGCGGAAAGCTCGTCGAAGGTCTCGTAAGGCTCCTCGAACCAGTAGCGCATGATGGCGGCATTGTTGTTGAGCAGATGCACGGAGCGCAGATCTTCGCGCTCCAGGGGTCTCAGGCGGATGCTGTGATTCATGCGCTCATTGTGCGAGAGCCGCGGTATCCGGCTGCAGGCCACGGATTACCAGCCGATAGATCAGATCGGCCGCCGTGTCGTAGTCGTCGGCGGTCAGTTCCGGCCGGCCCAGCAGCAGCGCGAACTGGGCCTGCTGGTCGGCGTAGGCCTGGGTCACGGACCAGAGGATGAACATCAGGTGGGTGAAATCCACGCGGGCAATCTTGCCCTGCGCCACCCAGCGCTCGAAGGCCTGCACGTCGGCTGCCAGCGCCGGGCCTACCTGGCTCGATATGGCCTGTCCGAAGCGGGGCGCGCCGGCCATCACCTCGCGCGTGAAGACACGGGAGCCATGGGGCCGCTCGCGCGAGGACTGCAGCTTGGCCCGGATGTAGATGCGCAAGGCCTCCGCCGGGTCGTCGCCGCGCAGCAGGTCGGACATGCCGGCCAGCCACTGCGTCAGCACATCGCCCAGCACGCGCAGGTACAGCTCCTCCTTGCTGGCGAAGTAGTACAGCAGGTTGTGGCGGCTGAGGCCGGCGTCGTGCGCGATCAGTTCCAGCGATGCGCCTTCGAAGCCGTATTGCGCAAAGTGCAGTTCGGCCGTCTGCAGGATGTTCAGCTCCTTGCGCAGCCGTGCAGCGGTGGGCTTGCGCGTGGCCGATCGGGCCTGGGGGGAGGGCGCATTGTCAGAAAGGGTTGCCATTGCGCAGATGGTAAGTGGAGATAAGTGGCGCCATTTTGGTGCGATTGTCTGGCATCTTTCTTGCTGACGACTTTCTGGGTGATTTTACTGATTGGTAAATTTTTTCACCCGCGTAAATTCCGTTCCACCCCCAGTGCGCCCGACAAGAGGCGTCACTTGCACATGCGAGGACCACGATGAAACCTCCGAAGACTGTGTTGCTGGATCCGGGGCCTTGCAGGAGTTCCTCCTGCGGGCCGCCTTGCGTTGTCCGAGATGGCCCGGCATGGCCCTGCATGCCGTGTCCCCCTTCACGCCCTCAATCCTGACTCTGGAGGATGCACCATGGATAGCCCCGCGCAACGCGCCTGCGGCATTGCCGCCGGCCGCCTGAACCTGGCCGACTACGCGGCCAATTTCTCCGACGCCCACCCCCCGCTGAACCGCGCCCAGGCCCTGATTGAGGCCGAGCGCTGCTACTACTGCTATGACGCGCCGTGCACCACGGCCTGCCCCACCAGCATCGATGTGCCGGCCTTCATCGCCCGCATCGCCCAGGACAACGTCCGTGGCGCGGCGCGCGAGATCCTGACGGCCAACCCGCTGGGCGGCATGTGCTCCCGTGTCTGCCCCACGGAGCAGTTGTGCGAGCAGGCCTGCGTGCGCAACACCCAGGAAGACAAGCCGGTCGAAATTGGTGCACTGCAACGCTATGCGACCGATGCCTTCATGGCCTCCGGTGGTGCACCGCTGTTCCAGCGTGCCGCCGCCACGGGCCGCAAGGTGGCCGTGGTCGGAGCTGGCCCTGCCGGCCTGACATGCGCGCACCAATTGGCGCTGCAGGGCCATGAGGTGGTGCTGTTCGACGCCCGGCCCAAGCTGGGCGGGCTCAATGAATACGGCCTGGCCAGCTACAAGACCCCCGGTGATTTTGCGCAAAAGGAAATCGACTGGCTGCTGTCCGTGGGCGGGATCACGCCGCGCAACAACCAGCGGCTGGGGCGAGATTTCACGCTGGATTCGCTGCTGGCAGAGCATGACGCCGTATTCCTCGGCCTGGGCCTGGCGGGCGTCAATGCGCTGGGCGCGGCCGAGCCGCAGGCCGAAGGCTTGCGCAATGCGGTGGACTTCATTGCCGACATCCGCCAGGCGGCCGACAAATCCACGGTGCCGGTGGGCCGGCGCGTGGTGGTGATCGGCGGCGGCATGACGGCGGTGGATGCGTCCGTGCAGGCCCGGCTGCTGGGGGCCGACGAGGTCACCATGTTCTACCGCCGGGGCAAGGATGCGCTGTCCGCCTCCTGGGTGGAGCAGGAATGGGCGCAGACCCATGGCGTCAACCTGCGGCTGTGGGCCGCGCCCCAGGAGATCCTGGTGCAGGACGGCAAGGTCTGCGGCGTGCGCATGGCCAGCACCCGCATGGAGGGCGACAGGCTGCAGGTGACGCAGGAGGTGTTCGACGTGCCGGCCGACATGGTGCTCAAGGCCATTGGCCAGACCTATGTCGCCACGCCGGCGGGCGCGGCCATTGCCTTGCGTGACGGCCGTATCGACACCGACGACGAAGGCCGCACCAGCGTGCCGCGCGTGTGGGCCGGCGGCGACTGCCGCGCCGGTGGCCAGGACCTGACCGTGCAGGCGGTGGAGCACGGCAAGGTCGCCGCGCGAGCCATGCACCAGGCGCTGACCAGCGCCGTGGCGGCCGGGGTTTGAGCGGCTGTGCCCGCGCTTTTCAAGGAGCATCGACATGGCAGACATCAGCAGCCGCTTTCTGGGCATTTCCAGCCCCAATCCGTTCTGGCTGGCCTCGGCACCGCCCACGGACAAGGAGATCAACGTCACCCGCGCATTCGAGGCCGGCTGGGGCGGCGTGGTGTGGAAGACGCTGGGCGAGGACCCGCATGTGGTCAACGTGAACGGGCCGCGCTACTCCACCCTCATGGCGCAGGACCGGCGCGTGATGGGCCTGAACAACATCGAGCTGATCACCGACCGGCCGCTGCGCACCAACCTGGAGGAAATGACCCGCGTGAAAAAGGCCTGGCCTGACCGCGCGCTGATCGCCTCGCTGATGGTGCCCTGCGTGGAGGAAAGCTGGAAGCGCATCCTGCCCATGGTGGAGGATACCGGCGCCGACGGGCTGGAGCTGAACTTCGGCTGCCCGCACGGCATGAGCGAGCGCGGCATGGGTGCGGCCGTGGGCCAGGTGCCCGAGTACATCCAGATGGTCACGCAGTGGTGCAAGCAGTACAGCCGGCTGCCGGTGATCGTGAAGCTCACGCCCAACATCACCGACGTGCGCTTTCCCGCGCGGGCGGCCAAGGCCGGCGGGGCGGATGCGGTGTCCCTGATCAACACCATCAACTCGCTGATGGGCGTGAACCTGGACACCCTGGTCATGCACCCCAGCACCGACGGCCAGGGCTCGCACGGCGGCTACTGCGGCCCGGCCGTGAAGCCCATCGCCCAGAACATGGTGGCCGAGATCGCGCGCGATCCGCAGACGGCGGGCCTACCCATCTCGGGGATCGGCGGCATCACCACCTGGAAGGACGCGGCCGAATACATCGCGCTGGGATGCGGCAATGTCCAGGTGTGCACGGCGGCCATGGTCTACGGCTTTCGCATCGTGCAGGACATGTGCGACGGGCTGTCCAACTACATGGACGCGCACGGCTTTGCGCGCATCGAGGACTTCCAGGGCCGGGCCGTGCCCACGGTCAGGGACTGGAAGGACCTCAACCTCAACCACATCGACAAGGCCGTCATCAACCAGGACAGCTGCATCCAGTGCGGGCGCTGCCATGTGGCCTGCGAGGACACCTCCCACCAGGCCATCACTTTCAGCAAGGAGGGCGGTGTGCGCCGCTTCGAGGTGGATGACACCGAATGCGTGGGCTGCAACCTGTGCGTGTCCATCTGCCCCGTGCCCGAGTGCATCACCATGCGCAGCCTGCAGCCGGGCGAGGTGGACCCCCGCACCGGCCAGACGGTCACCGGGGAGTATGCGAACTGGACCACGCACCCGAACAACCCCATGCGCCAGGCCGTGACGGCGCAGGGCTAGAGGGGGCATTGCGGCAGGTCGGCGCACGGCCCGCATCCGGGCCGACCTGGCACGAAATGCGCTTGATGGAAACGGTCAGACCCTGGATCAGCAATGGATTGGTGATTTCTCTCTTCGAGAAGGAGCTTCGCAATGTCGCATGCCCCGCATTCCGGTGAGTCCGCAGGCAGCCTGTGGAACCACGACCTCGCACCCACGCTGCCTAGCCAGCGAACGTGGACCTGGTACCACTTCGCCGCCCTGTGGATAGGCATGGTGATGTGCATCCCGGCCTACACGCTGGCCGCCAGCATGATCACGAACGGCATGTCGTGGTCGCAGGCGGTGATGACGGTGTTCCTGGGCAATCTCATCGTACTGATTCCCATGCTGCTCATCGGCCATGCCGGGGCCAGGTACGGCATTCCTTTCGCTGTGCTGGCCCGTGCCTCGTTCGGCACCCACGGCGCCAAGCTGCCGGCCATGCTGCGGGCCCTGGTGGCCTGTGGCTGGTACGGCATCCAGACCTGGTTCGGCGGCATGATGATCTACACCCTGCTGGGCGTGCTGCTGGGCCATCCGCTGGAAGGCGAGAAGATCGCTGGCCTGGGCATCAATGTGGGGCAACTGGTGTGCTTTCTGGTGTTCTGGGCGATCCAGTTCTACTTCGTGGTGCATGGCATCGAGTCCATCCGCAAGCTCGAGACCTGGACAGCGCCGCTCAAGATCCTGATCTGCTTCGTGCTGCTGGGATGGGTCTACCAGAAGGCCGGCGGCTTCGGCCCCATCATGGAGCAGCCTTCGCAGTACGCGCCGGGCGGCCCCAAGGCGGGCCAGTTCATGTCGGTGTTCTGGCCGTCGCTGACGGCCATGGTGGGCTTCTGGGCGACGCTGGCCTTGAACATTCCGGACTTCACGCGCTTTGCCAAGTCGCAGAAGGACCAGGTGGTGGGCCAGGCCATCGGCCTGCCCGTGCCCATGGGGCTGCTGGCCATGCTGGCGGTGGTGGTGACATCGGGCACCGTGGTGATCTACGGCAAGGCCCTGTGGGACCCCGTGGATGTCGCCAGCCGCATGACGGGCGCGGCCGTGCTGATCGCGCTCATCGTGCTGCTGATCGATACCGTGAGCGTGAACCTGGCGGCCAACCTGGTGGGGCCGGCCTATGACTTCTCCGCCCTGGCGCCCAGGAAGATCAGCTACCGCGTGGGCGGCTACATGACGGTGGCCATTGCCATCGTGATGATGCCCTGGAAGATCCTGGAATCGACCGAGGGCTACATCTTCACCTGGCTGATCGGCTACTCGGCCCTGCTGGGGCCGATCGCGGGCATTCTGATGGTGGACTACTTCCTGGTGCGCAAAAAGCAGCTGGTGGTGGAAGACCTGTACAGGGAAGAGGGCGTCTACCGCTACTCCAACGGCTGGAACTGGGTGGCCGTGGCCGCCTTCGCCCTGGGCGTGGCGCCTAACCTGCCCGGCTTCCTGCACGCAGCGTTCCCCGCTGCATTCCCGAACGTGGGTGATTTCTTCAAGCATGCCTATGACTACGCATGGTTCATCGGCCTGTTCATTGCCGGCGTGGTCTACCGCATCGGCATGGCAGGCCAGGTGACCAAGGGCGCGCCCGCGCTGAGCAAGGCATAGGCCGGACCAACCAACAGGAGGCATGACGCTATGGGTCAATCACAGGGTTCGGTATGGGTGCGTGGCGGCACGGTGGTGAATGCAGACCGGCAGGAGAAGGCCGATGTGCTGTGTGTGGATGGGGCGATCGCGGCCGTGGGGCCGGATGTGGCGGCCCTGGTGCCGGGCGGGGCGCAGGTGATCGATGCCTCGGGGCAGTTCGTCATGCCCGGCGGCATCGATCCGCACACCCACATGCAACTGCCCTTCATGGGCACGGTCACGGCCGATGACTTCTACACCGGCACGGCGGCGGCGCTGGCCGGTGGCACGACCAGCATCATCGACTTCGTCATTCCCGATCCGCAGGAGCCGCTGCTGGACGCCTACCGCAAATGGCGCGGCTGGGCCGAGAAGGCTGCGGCCGACTACTCCTTCCATGTGGCCGTCACCTGGTGGAGCGACAGCGTCCATGCCGACATGGGCACGCTGGTGCGCGAGGAGGGCATCAACAGCTTCAAGCACTTCATGGCCTACAAGAACGCCATCATGTGCGACGACGAAACCCTGGTGAACAGCTTCAAGCGCGCGCTGGAGCTGGGCGCCATGCCCACGGTGCATGCCGAAAACGGCGAGCTGGTCTACCTTCTGCAGCAGGAAGTGGCCAAGATGGGCATCACCGGGCCCGAGGGCCATCCGCTGGCCCGCCCGCCCATGGTGGAGGCCGAGGCGGCCAACCGGGCCATCGCCATCGCCGGCGTGCTGGGCGTGCCCATCTATGTTGTGCATGTCAGCTGCACCGAGGCGGCGCAGGCCATTGCCGCGGCCCGTGCGCGCGGCCAGCGCGTGTATGGCGAGGTGCTGGCCGGCCATCTGGTGATCGACGAAAGCGTGTACCGCGACCCCGACTTCGCCAAGGCGGCCGCCCACGTGATGAGCCCGCCCTTCCGGGCCAAGGGCCACCAGGAGGCCTTGTGGCAGGGCCTGCAGTCGGGCCAACTGCACACCACGGCCACCGACCATTGCACCTTCTGCGCCGCGCAGAAAGCCATGGGCCGGGACAACTTCGCCAAGATCCCCAACGGCACCGGCGGCGTGGAGGAGCGCCTGGCCGTGATCTGGGATGCGGGCGTGAACACCGGCCGGCTGACGCCCAGCGAATTCGTGGCCATCACCTCGGCCAACACGGCCAAGCTTTTCAACATCTATCCGCGCAAGGGCCTGGTCTGCGTGGGCGCCGATGCCGATCTGGTCGTATGGGACCCTGCTGCCACGCACACCCTGTCGGTCAAGACCCAGCATTCCAAGGGCGACTACAACATCTTCGAGGGGCGCACCGTGCAAGGCATGCCCAGCCACACCATCAGCCAGGGCGTGGTGGCCTATGCGCAGGGCGATCTGCGTGCCGAGAAGGGCAAGGGGCGCTATATCAAGCGCCCGGCCTTCGGCCCCAACTTCGACGCGGTGCAGCGCCGCGCCGCCACGCTGCAGCCCACGGCCGTGGCGCGCTGAAGCCGGCATGACAAGGAGACCGCAATGGATACAGATACCCAAGTGAAGCAGGACATCGCGCAGCTGCGCGTCAACGGAAGCCGGCTGTGGGATTCACTCATGGAGCTGGCGCAGATCGGCGCCACGCCCAAGGGCGGCGTCTGCCGCCTGACGCTGACCGACCTGGACCGCCAGGGCCGTGATCTGGTGACCCGCTGGGCTCGCGAGGCGGGCATGACGGTGACCATCGACAAGATCGGCAACGGCTTCATGCGCCGGCCCGGGCGCGACAACAGCCTGCCGCCCATCATGACGGGCAGCCACATCGACACCCAGCCCACGGGCGGCAAGTTCGACGGCAACTACGGCGTGCTGGCGGGGCTGGAGGTGGTGCGCACGCTCAACGACCACGGCATCGAGACCGAAGCGCCCATCGAGGTGGCCTTCTGGACGAACGAGGAAGGCTCGCGCTTCGTGCCGGTAATGATGGGCTCGGGCGTGTTCGCCAAGGCCTTCACGCTGGAGCATGCCTATGCGGCCACCGACTTCGAAGGCAAGACCGTCAAGGGCGAGCTCGAGCGCATCGGCTATGTGGGCAGCCAGGAGCCGGGCGACCACCCGATCGGCGCCTACTTCGAATCCCACATCGAACAGGGCCCGGTGCTGGAGGACAACGCCAGGACCATTGGCGTGGTCACCGGCGTGCTGGGCATCCGCTGGTATGACTGCGTGGTCACGGGCATGGAGGCCCATGCCGGCCCCACGCCCATGGCCCTGCGCAAGGACGCGCTGCAAGTGGCCGCGCAGCTGATGCAGGAAGTGGTGGCCTGCGCCCACCGCCATCCGCCCCACGGGCGCGGCACCGTGGGCATGGTGCAGGTCCATCCCAACAGCCGCAACGTGATCCCGGGGCAGGTCAAATTCAGCATCGACCTGCGCAACGCCACCGATGCCGACTGCGAAGCCATGGACGCCGACATCCGCGCAGTGGCCGACCGCATCAGCCGGGAGACGGGCCTGCCCATAGCGATCAACCTGGTGTCCAGCTACCCCGCCCAACCCTTCCATGCCGACTGCGTGGATGCGGTGGCGCGCGCCGCCAAGGCCCTGGGCTACTCGCACATGCCCGTCGTCTCGGGCGCCGGGCATGACGCGGTCTACATGGCGCGGCTGGCGCCGGCCGGCATGGTCTTCATCCCCTGCAAGGACGGCATCAGCCACAACGAGATCGAGGACGCCACGCCCGCCGACATCACCGCAGGCTGCAATGTGCTGATGCACGCCATGCTGGAACGGGCCAGGGTGGCGGGTTGATCCAAAAAACTGCGCAACTTGCCCGGAAGCCCTGTTTTGCACTGCTATACTTGCGGCTTCAACAAACGACAGGCGCGTAGCTCAGCTGGTTAGAGCACCACCTTGACATGGTGGGGGTCGTTGGTTCGAGTCCAATCGCGCCTACCAAACAAAGCAGTCTCACCAGGGGCTGCAAAAAAGAAATCCCGCTTCAAGCGGGATTTTTTTTGCCCCAACGGTTGCATGGCGGCCATTTGCCGTGTCGCATGCGTTGATCCCCATCAGGGTTACTGCTGCGCCGGGTGCTGCAGGCGCTGCCTAGAATCTGTTGCAGTGCAATAGCCGATTGCCCGCACGAGCCGGTGCAAGCAGGCGCAAACAGGTACAGCAGGTACAAGAGGAGAAGCATTGCAATGCAAGAGACGACAACAGCCGCCGCCCCCAGCGCACAGCGCGTGATCAAGAAATACCCCAACCGCCGTCTCTACGACACCAACACGTCCTCCTACATCACGCTGACGGAAGTCAAGCAGCTGGTGATGGGCAACGAGCCCGTGGTGGTCAAGGACGCCAAGACGGGCGAAGACCTCACGCGCAGCATCCTGCTGCAGATCATTCTGGAAGAAGAGGCGGGCGGCGCCCCCATGTTCTCCGAGACCGTGCTGGCCAACATCATCCGTTTCTACGGCCACGCCATGCAGGGCTACATGGGCTCCTACCTGGAAAAGAACGTGCAGATGTTCACCGACTTCCAGAACAAGCTGGCCGAGCAGGCCCAGGGCACCTCGCCCGAGGCCTGGAGCCAGTTCATGCGCATGCAGCCGCCCGCCATGCAGAACATGATGAGCAGCTACATGGAGCAGTCGCAGAACATGTTCGCCCAGATGCAGGAGCAGATGCAAAAGCAGACCGAGCAGATGCTGGGCGCGCTCGGGATCAAGCGCAATAGCTGAGCTTGCAGGGATAAGTTCGGGGGCGGTTTACCAAGTTCGCGCAGAACTGGGACAATATCGCCCCTATGACCCCCACGAGCGACGCAACAACCATGACAACCCCTGCCGGCGCGGCCGCTCCGCGCGTGGGCTTCGTCTCCCTCGGGTGCCCCAAGGCACTCACGGACTCCGAACTCATCCTTACCCAGCTCAGCGCCGAGGGCTACCAGACCTCCAAGACCTTCGAGGGCGCTGACCTGGTGATCGTCAACACCTGCGGCTTCATCGATGACGCCGTGCGCGAGAGCCTGGACACCATTGGCGAGGCGCTGGCCGAGAACGGCAAGGTCATCGTCACGGGCTGCCTGGGCGCCAAGGCGGGCAAGGATGGCGGCAACCTGATCCAGGAAGTGCACCCCAGCGTGCTGGCCGTGACCGGTCCGCACGCCACGCAGGAGGTGATGAATGCCGTCCACACCCATCTGCCCAAGCCGCACGATCCCTTCATCGACCTGGTGCCGGGCGCCTTTGGCGAGGCGGGCATCAAGCTCACGCCCAGGCACTACGCCTACCTGAAGATTTCCGAGGGCTGTAACCACCGCTGCACCTTCTGCATCATCCCTTCCATGCGCGGCGATCTGGTTTCGCGTCCGGTGGGCGATGTGCTCAAGGAGGCGCGCGCACTGTTCGAGGGCGGCGTCAAGGAACTGCTGGTGATCAGCCAGGACACCTCGGCCTATGGCGTGGACGTGAAGTACCGCACGGGCTTCTGGGACGGCAAGCCGGTGAAGACGCGCATGCTCGAACTGGTGCAGACGCTGGCCGAGATCGCCGAGCCCTATGGCGCCTGGGTGCGCCTGCACTATGTCTACCCGTACCCCAGCGTGGACGAGATCATTCCGTTCATGGCCACGGGCCGCGTGCTTCCTTATCTGGACGTGCCCTTCCAGCACAGCCATCCCGATGTCTTGAAGCGCATGAAGCGCCCCGCCAACGGTGAAAAGAACCTGGAGCGCCTGCAGCGCTGGCGCGAAATCTGCCCGGACCTGGTGATCCGCTCCACCTTCATCGCGGGCTTCCCCGGCGAGACGGAGCAGGAGTTCGAGCACCTGCTGCAGTTCCTGCGCGAGGCGCAGATCGACCGCGCGGGCTGCTTTGCGTACAGCCCGGTCGAAGGCGCTGCCGCCAACGAGATTCCCGGCATGCTGCCCCTGGAAGTGCGTGAGGAGCGCCGCGCGCGCTTCATGGCCGTGGCCGAGGAGGTTTCCACTGCGCGCCTGCAAAAGCGCGTGGGCCAGACCATGCAGGTGCTGGTGGACAAGTCCGTGGGCCTGGGCAAGAAGGGTGGCGTGGGCCGCAGCTATGCCGATGCCCCCGAGATCGACGGCCTGGTGCACCTGCTGCCGCCCGAGAAGGCCAGCAAGACCTACAAGGTGGGCGACTTCGTCAAGGCGCGCATCGTGGGCACGCAAGGCCATGACCTGGTGGGCCAGCCCGTGTAAGCCTGCCGTTCTGCCATCTCCCGAAAACGGGCAAGGTTCTCCTTGCCCGTTTTTTTTGTCTTTTCCGGACCAGTGCCTGATATCGATCAAGGCGGCCGGACCTCTTCGCTGAAATGCTGTACCTACTTTGACGCAAAGAAAGGATGGCGCGAATGAACAGGACCATGAAGGCCGCCGTGGTGCGGGAGTTTGGCAAGCCGCTCACCATCGAGGAAGTCCAGGTGCCCAGGCCCGATCCCGGCCATGTGCTGGTGAAGATCGAGGCCTGCGGCGTCTGCCATACCGACCTGCACGCGGCGAAGGGCGACTGGCCCGTCAAGCCCAATCCGCCTTTCATTCCCGGCCACGAAGGCGTGGGCTATGTGGCCGCCGTGGGCGCGGGCGTCACCCATGTGAAGGAGGGCGACCGCGTGGGCATTCCGTGGCTGTACACGGCCTGCGGCCATTGCGAGCATTGCCTGGGCGGCTGGGAGACGCTGTGCGAGCAGCAAAAGAACACCGGCTACTCCGTCAACGGCGGCTTTGCGCAGTACGCGCTGGCCGATGCCAATTTCGTGGGCCTGCTGCCCGGCAGCGTGGACCTGATCGAGATCGCGCCCGTGCTGTGCGCGGGCGTCACGGTCTACAAGGGCCTGAAGGTCACCGACACCAGGCCCGGCAACTGGGTGGTGATCTCGGGCATCGGCGGCCTGGGCCACATGGCCGTGCAATATGCCAAGGCCATGGGCCTGAACGTGGCGGCGGTGGACGTGGATGACGACAAGCTGGCGCTGGCCCGGCGCCTGGGCGCACAGGTCACGGTCAATGCCATGACCACGGACCCGGCGGCCTATCTGAAAAAAGAGATCGGCGGCGCGCACGGCGCCCTGGTCACGGCGGTCTCGCCCAAGGCCTTCGAGCAGGCGCTGGGCATGGTGCGGCGCGGCGGCACGGTATCGCTCAACGGCCTGCCGCCCGGCAGCTTCCCGCTGCCCATCTTCAACATGGTGCTCAGCGGCGTGACGGTGCGCGGCTCGATCGTGGGCACGCGGCTGGACCTGCAGGAGTCGCTGGATTTCGCGGCCATGGGCAAGGTCAAGGCTACCGTGTCCACCGACCGGCTGGAGAACATCAACGACATCTTCGCGCGCATGCATGAAGGCAAGATCGAAGGGCGCGTGGTGCTGGACCTGAACGCCTGACGCTTTGCCCACCCAAAAAAAACAGGCTTCCCTCGGGAAGCCTGTTTTGCATGGCGCACGCCTTACACCATGCGGCGGATCGGGCGCTTCTTCCAGACCAGCTTGTAGTAGGCGGTCTGCAGGCACAGCGTCAGGGTGTAGGACAGCGGAAAGGCCATCCAGATTCCCATCAGCCCGAAGCTGCGGCTCAGCCACCATGCCATGGGCAGCTCCAGCACGGCGAGCACCGTGATGGTGATGGCCGTGGGAATGACCACATCGCCGCTGGCACGCATGATGGACGACAGGGCAATGAAGCAGCCCAGCAGCAGGCCGCTCCACAGCACGATGTACAGCAGTTCGATGGCCAGCACCAGCACCTGCTCGTCGGTGATGAACATGCCCAGCAGCGGCCGCGCGAACAGGCTGCCGATCAGGGCCAGGGCGGCGCCCAATGCCAGGTTCATGCGGATGGCCGTGGCCGTGATGGCGCCCAGGCGCTCGCTGCGTCCCGCGCCAATGGCCTGGGCTCCGAGGATGGAGGCCGTGATGGCCACCGAAATGACCGGGAACTGCGCAAACGAGTTGATCTGGTTGACCGCACCGTAGGCTGCCGTGGCGCTGGAGCCGAAGCCGTTGACCAGCGACACGACGACCAGCCCGGCCATGGACGAAGCGATCATCTGCACGCCCGTGGGAATGCCCACGCGCAGGATGCTCTTGAGCAGGGTCCGGTCAATGCGCATGGCTTTCCACAGCGCGGCATTGGGCGCCAGCGGGCTGGCTATGCGGCGCAGCCGCCAGCCCAGCCAGGCCAGGGCCAGGGTGAAGCCCAGGATCATGGATACGCCCGCGCTGGCCACGCCCAGGCGCGGCAGGCCGCCCCAGCCCGCAATCAGCGCCGGCGTGCAGACCAGGCCCGTGCCGGTGGAGATCAGCAGGGCCAGCATGGGCGAGACCGTGTCGCCCACGCCGCGCAGCAGCGAGGTGGCCAGCAGGAACACGAACAGCCCCGGCATGCCCAGCAGCACGATGCGCGAATACAGCGTGGCCTGCTCCATGATGTCGGGCGGCGTGCCCAGCAGACGCATCAGCGGCTCGGTGAACAGTCCGCCGAACAGGGCCACGACGGCGCCGAACAGCAGCCCTATGCACATGGCCGTGCCTGCGATGGCGCGCAGCTTGTCGTGCATGCGCGCACCGTAGGCCTGGCCTATCAGCACCGAGGAGCCTGCGCCCAGGCCGATCACGAAGGCGATGAAGAGAAACATCACCGGAAAAAAGGCCGCGACGGCCGCCAGGGCCTGCACGCCCAGCATCTGGCCGATGAAGACGCTGTTGATGGTGCCCGACAGCGACTGCAGGATATTGGCCAGGACCATGGGGCCCAGGAACACCAGGAAGGTGCGCCACAGTGGCTGGGTGCCGTGGGCGATGGGCGGCCCGGCGGGGCTGGATGCGGCAGGCGCAGCAGCCTGGGGCAGAGGTTCGTTAGGTTTCGTCATGTTGTGTCTGTTAATGCGACGAGAAAATGCAATGGAAGGCGGGGGCTTCAGTCCTGCCCTGGCGATGGCGGCGAGGACCAGGCAGCGCTGCTCAGTTGCTGCAGATAGCTTCGCACATCCTCGGGCCAGGTGGCGGTGTGCCTTGCAAAGGCGTCGGCCTGGTGTGCAAAGAGGGCGCGGCTGGCGTCCTCGAAATGGGGCAGGTCGCCCGCCATCTCGCTCATGAATCGGTAGGCGGCCTCGGTGGCGGCGCGCACGGCATCCTGTGCGGCATGCTTGCCACGCGCCTCGTCCACCAGTCTGCGCAGTGCGCCGGAGGCGCCGCCGGGCTGGCGGTTCAGCCATTCCCAGTGCCGTGGCAGCAAGGTGACTTCGCGTGCCACCACGCCCAGCTTGGGGCGGCCCACGCTGCGCGGTGCGGCGGCTTGTCCGGGTGCGGGCGATGCGGCCAGTTCGCTGCGCCAGTCCAGGTCCAGCCGCATGCCGCTGTGGTCGTCGAAAACCCACAGCGGCGGCGCCGATCCGCTGCCTTGCGGCTGCTGTTCATGGCTTTGCAGGAACTGCAGGACGGCAGGCCTGTCCCCCTGCAGCAGGCGGCCATGGCCCTGGAAGATGGTGTAGCTGGGTGCGGGCTCGGCGCCCGCCATGCAAGAGTCGGTAGTCATGTGCTAGATATTAGCCGGGTAAAATATGCAAGTCAATTAAACCCGGGTAAATATCTGCATGGATGCCGCGCGCCCAAAGAAAAAGCCCCTGGCAGAGACTGCCAGGGGCTTCGCAGAGGGAACTGCAAGCGTTGTTTAGACGCGCTTGCGGTACTCGCCCGTGCGGGTATCGATTTCGATCTTGTCGCCCTGGCTCACGAACAGGGGCACGGGCACTTCAAAGCCGGTGGCGATCTTGGCGGGCTTGAGCACCTTGCCCGATGTGTCGCCCTTGACGGCGGGTTCGGTCCAGGTGATTTCGCGTTCCACGGACGTGGGCAGTTCGCAGGAGATGGCCTTGCCGTCGTAGAACACGACTTCGGCCTGCATGCCGTCTTCCAGGTAGTTGATGGCGTCGCCCATGTTGGCGGCTTCCACTTCGTACTGGTTGTATTCGGCATCCATCCAGACGTACATCGGATCGGCGAAGTAGGAGTAGGTGCACTCCTTCTTGTCCAGGATCACGTTGTCGATCTTGTCGTCGGCCTTGAACACGACTTCGGTGCCCATGTTCGACAGCAGGGCCTTGAGCTTCATGCGCACGGTGGCGGCGCCGCGGCCACCGCGAGCGTATTCGGTCTTCAGGACGATCATCGGGTCCTTGCCGTGCATGATCACGTTGCCGGCGCGGATTTCTTGAGCGATTTTCATAGCTTGCTTGGCTGAGGTTGAAGCCGCTCAACAGGGCAGGCAAGCGAAGTCGCTGGGACGGTGCGCCTGCCGCAGTTCCGCGGCGGGTGCAACCCTGGTTGGTCGATGGCGGCCGGCTGGCGGTCGCCCGCAACGGCGCCTCCAGGGAGGCAAA
Source organism: Delftia sp. WSY_22 (assembly GCF_043104185.1). Classification (NCBI taxonomy): domain Bacteria; kingdom Pseudomonadati; phylum Pseudomonadota; class Betaproteobacteria; order Burkholderiales; family Comamonadaceae; genus Delftia; species Delftia sp. WSY_22. The sequence continues at coordinate 401,753 of NZ_JBICKN010000059.1, read as the reverse complement.
ACGTGCATTCTAGCTTTTTTCGGTCACGAAAGCTTGCAGCTGCTCAATCAATGGGGTCTGTTGCAGCAGCCGCGCGCGCGCGGCCAGTGCGCAGTCCTGCCATTGCCGCAGCAGCGCAGGCGTGATCGCGGGCAGGGTGCTTGCCGGTGCCATGCCGTTCCAGGCATGGTGGAAGGCGCGCAGGCTGGCCGGCGCCTGCAGCCAGTCCAGGAAGGCGTGTAGCTTGTCGTGGTGGGCGTCGTCGTGCTGGGGATAGATGTGCCAGACCAGGGGCTGGCCGGCCCACAGCGCGCGTACCAGCGAATCCTCGCCGCGCACCAGGTTCAGGTCGCAGGCCCAGAGCATCTCGTCGAACTGCGGCTGGGGGCAGGGCTGCAGCGCATGCCGGGTCACCGCGCCTTGTTCCGTGGCGGGCACGCTGGTCATGGCCTGTTGCACGGCGGCGGCTGCGCGCCCCGGGGTCACCAGCAAATGCGTGGCCTGCGGCGCAGGGGGCGCTGCATGCAGCTGGTACAGCCAGTGCGGCAGGGCAGGGGGCTCGTAGCAGAACAGCGAGATGGCGCAATCGCCGGTGCCTATGCCGTGGCGTGTGCGCCAGGCCTGCCGGCCCCCGGAAGCAAAAGCCGCCTGGCGCGCGGCCAGGTCCGGCTCGCGCAGCAGGCCGCCCGTGGCGGCCGTGAAGCCCGGATAGAAGAACCAGCGCGTCAACCCCGCAGCCGGCCCCGACATCAGCGGCGAGGGCAGGCGGTGGCAGCGCTCCACATAGTCCTCTGCCGACAGGTATTCGAGGTTGATCCACAGCGGTGCGCGGCGCGCGATGGCCGCCAGAAAGGGCGGCGGGATCTCGCAGCCGAAGGCCTCGATGACCACATCGCCCACGGCCTGCGGAATGTCCTGCGCCTGCGTGGGCCAGCCGTGCATGCTGAGCCCGGCCGGGTGGGGCCGGGGCGCCATCCAGGCCAGGGCGCTGGCGTCGTCCATCCACAGCCGCACGCGCTGGCCGCGTGAGGCCAGGTCGGCCGCCGCGCGCCAGCACACGCCGATGTCGCCGAAGTTGTCTATTACCTGGCAGAAGATGTCCCAGGTCCGTGCAGCGGCCTGTTCTGGCAGAGGGGCCGGGGGGATGGGGTTGAAGGCAAGCATGGGAGTCAGGGTTCGCACAGGTGTTCGACCAGCAACTGCGCCACGGGCGGCAGGGCCTCCTGCGAGCGCACGCACAGCATCAGCTGGCGCTCGGCCCAGGGCTCGTCCAGCGCAATGCAGCGCAGCGGCAGGGCGCCCAGGTACAGGCGGGCACTGCCTTCGGGCAGGATGCCGACGCCCAGGCCCGAGGCCACCATCAGGCACAGCGCGTCATAGCCCGTGACCTTCATGCGCAGCCGGGGCTGCAGACCCAGGTCGGCCGCGGCGCGCGTGATCTGGTGGTTGAGCGCGCTGCCGGCGTGCATGCCCACCAGGTCATGGTCCAGCACCTGGGCCAGCCGCAGCGAGCGCCGGCGCGCCAGCGCATGGCCCTGGGGGACGATGACGATGAGGCGATCGCGCCGGTACGGGCGCAGGCGGATCTTCTCGCCGTAGCTGCCCTGGTTGAGGATGCCGATATCGGCCTCGTTGTCGGCCACGGCGCGCGCGATGTCGCTGCTCACCCGCTCCTGCAAGCGCACGTCCACATGCGGGTGCTGGTCCAGGAAGCGCTGCAGCTGGGAGGGCAGGAACTGCGTGATGGCCGAGATGTTGGCCATCACGCGCACATGGCCGCGCAGGCCGCTGCCGTACTCGCGCATCTGCTCGCCGATGCCGTCCAGGTCATTGAGCACGCCGCGCGCCATGTTCAGCAGTGCATAGGCGGCGGCCGTGGGTACGCTGCCGCGGTTGCTGCGGGTGAACAGCTCCACCTGCAGCTGGCTCTCCAGCTCGGCCAGCCGCCGGCTGGCGGCCGAGGGGGCGATGTGTTCACGTGCGGCGGCGCGGGCGATGGCGCTTTCCTCCATCACGGCCACGAACAGGCGCAGCGAAATCGGGTCGAGTTTCATGGGGTGGCGATTATCTCCCGGCCCGCCCGGCTGGGTTCTGCCATGCCGGTTTGCGATGGCAGCGTCGCGCTTGAGCGTTTTGCGGCCGGCGCGGACGGCGGCAAGATCGGCGCCGCGGCAATGCCATCGGAGGCCGGCCGCAGGAGACAAAGAGGAAGCGCTTACCCATGACACAACAGACAAGGCAGGCCCCCCCACCCGGCGCGCTCAGCGGCGTGCGCGTGGTCGAGATGGGGCAATTGATCGCCGGGCCGTTCTGCGGCAAGACGCTGGGCGAGTTCGGCGCCGACGTGGTCAAGATCGAGGCGCCGGGCGCGGGCGATCCGCTGCGCAACTGGCGCCTGATCAAGAACGGCACCTCGGTCTGGTGGCAGGTGCAGTCGCGCAACAAGCGTTCGGTGGCGCTGGACCTGCGCCAGCAGGAGGGCCAGGACATCGCCCGGCGCCTGATCGCCGAGGCCGATGTGCTGGTCGAGAACTTCCGCCCCGGCACGCTGGAGGGCTGGGGCATGTCGCCCGAGCAGCTGCATGCGCTCAACCCCGGGCTGGTCATCCTGCGCATCTCGGGCTACGGCCAGACCGGCCCCTACCGCGACCTGCCGGGCTTTGGCGTGATCGGCGAGGCCATGGGCGGCCTGCGCCACCTGACGGCCGAGCCGGGCCGCGTACCGGTGCGCGTGGGCGTGTCCATTGGCGACACGCTGGCCGCTCTGCATGGCGTGATCGGCGTGATGATGGCCCTGTACCACCGCAAGGTGAACGGCGGTGCCGGCCAGGTCATCGACGTGGCGCTGCATGAGGCCGTGTTCAACGTCATGGAAAGCCTGCTGCCCGAATACAGCGCCTTCGGCGCCGTGCGCGAGGCCGCAGGCAGCGCGCTGCCGGGCATTGCGCCGTCCAACGCCTATCCCTGCCAGGACGGCTGGGTGCTGGTGGCCGGCAATGGCGACTCCATCTTCAAGCGCCTGATGGCCACCATCGGCCGCCAGGACCTGGCTGACGATCCGCAACTGGCCGACAACGCGGGCCGCGTGGCGCGCATTGCCGAGATCGATGCCGTCATCGGCGGCTGGACGCGCACGCAGAGCGTGCAGGCCGTGATGGACCAACTGGCCGCCGCACGCGTGCCGGCCGGCAAGGTCTACACCGCCAAGGACATTGCCGAGGACCCGCACTACCGCGCCCGCGACATGATCCTCAGCCAGCACACGCGCGACGGCGACGACATCGAGGTGCCGGGCATCGTGCCCAAGCTCTCGCTCACGCCGGGTACGGTGCGCACCAGCGCCCCCCATGTGGGCGACGACACCGACGCGGTGCTGGCCGAGGCCGGCCTCACGGCCGAACAGATTGCGCTGCTGCGCAGCAAGGGAGTGATCCAATGAACGCCGTCCACACCACGGATGTCTGGCAGGGCGCGGGCCGCCGCGTTTTCTTCAACGAGGTCGGCACGCGCGACGGGCTGCAGATGGAGCAGGCCTTTGTCCCCACCGAGGACAAGATCGCCCTGGTCAATGCACTGTCGCAGGCCGGCCTGTCCAAGATCGAGGTCACGGCCTTTGTCTCGCCCACCGCCATTCCCGCGCTGCGCGACGGCGAAATCGTCATGCGTGAGATAGAGCGCCGCCCCGGCACCGTCTACACCGCCCTGGTGCCCAATGCGCGGGGCGCCGAGCGCGCCATCGAGGCGCGCACGGACGAACTCAACCTCGTCATGTCGGTCAGCGAGACCCACAACCTGTGCAACCTGCGCATGCAGCGCAGCCAGTCGTTCGCGGCGCTGGCCCAGGTCGTGGCCACGGCGCAGCAGGCGGGCGTGCCCGTCAATGTCTCGCTGTCGTGCTGCTTTGGCTGCCCCATGGAGGGCGATGTGCCGCAGCAGGAAGTCTTCGGCTGGGTGCAGCGCTTTGCCGATCTGGGCGTGCAGGGCATCACGCTGTGCGACACCACGGGCATGGCCTTCCCGACCCAGGTGCGCGCCATGGTGGCCGCCTTCCGGCAGCGCTGGCCGCAGCTGGGCATGACCCTGCATTTCCACAACACGCGCGGCATGGCGCTGGCCAATGTGCTGGCCTCCATCGAGGCGGGCGGCGACCGCTTCGATGCCTCCATCGGCGGCCTGGGCGGCTGCCCCTATGCGCCGGGCGCCTCGGGCAATGCCTGCACGGAGGACATCGTCCACGCGCTGCAGCTCATGGGCTACGACACCGGCGTGGACCTGGCGCAGATCGTCGCGGCCGCGCGCAGCCTGCCCGCGCTGATCGGCCATGACACGGCCAGCCAGATCGCCAAGGCCGGCGCGCGGCTGGACCTGCACCAGCCACCGGCCGACTTTGCAGCCATCCGCGAACGGGCTTTGGCCAAGGGCTGAGGCCGGCGCGCATTCTCATTCACAAGAACCGAGCAAACCAAGGAGACAAAGATGAAGAAGATTCAACGCAGACAGATCGCAGCCGTGGCCATGGCCATCGCAGGACTGGGCCTGGGCGGCACAGCCGCACTGGCGCAGGGCGGCTACCCCGCCAAGACCATCACCATGATCGTGCCGGCCGCAGCCGGTGGCACCACCGACCTGGCCGCGCGCATGGCGGCCCAGGCCCTGGCGCCGGTGATCGGCCAGTCGGTGGTGGTGGACAACAAGGGCGGTGGCAACGGCTCCATCGCGGCCAGCCTGGTCAAGCGTGCCGAGGCCGATGGCTACACCCTGCTCATGCAGTACTCGGGCTACCACGTGATCTCGCCCCACCTGACCAAGGCCCGCACCTGGGAGCAGGGCGACTTCCAGCCCGTGGCCAATGTGCTGTCGGCGCCGCAGATCATCGTGGTGCGGTCCGAGCTGCCCGTGAAGACGCTGGCCGAACTCGTGGCCTATGCCAAGGCCAACCCGGGCAAGCTGAACTACGCCTCTTCCGGCAACGGATCGCTGCAGCACGTGACCGGCGCCATGCTGGAGCAGCAGGCCGGCATCAAGATGGTCCACGTGCCCTACAAGGGCACGGGCCCCGCGCTGCAGGACCTGCTGGGTGGCCAGGTGGACCTGACCTTCGGCACGGCGCCGCCCTTCATGCCCCATGTGCAAAGCGGCAAGCTGCGCGTGCTGGCCGTCACCGGCACGCAGCGCCTGCCCAGCCTGCCGGATGCGCCCACCACGGCCGAGGCCGGCTACGCAGGCGTCAACGCCACCTCCTGGTTTGCCGTGTTCGCGCCCGCCGCCACGCCCAAGCCCGTGATCGACAAGCTCACGGCAGACCTCAAGAAGGTCGTGGAGAACCCGGCCTTCAAGCAAAAGGCGCAGGAGCAGGGCGCCACGGCCGACTACATGAACCCGCAGCAGCTCGGCGCCATGGTCAAGACCGACTGGGCCAACTGGGCCCAGGTGGTCAAGTCCTCGAAGATCGAGGCCGAGTAAGAGCCCGAGGGCCCGCAGGCCCGCTGCGGCGGGCCCGGGCAGCGGCCACAATAGGCGCATGTCCGAACCCCATTCCGATGAACTGCTGGCCCAGGTGGCAGCGCTGCCGGGCCTGCCCGGCGTCTACCGCTATTTCGACGCGGCAGGCACGCTGCTGTACGTGGGCAAGGCCATCAACCTCAAGCGCCGCGTCTCCAGCTACTTCACCAAGAACCATGGCGGCACGCGCATAGGCCACATGGTGAGCAAGATCGCCCGCATGGAGACCACGGTGGTGCGCTCCGAGGCCGAGGCCCTGCTGCTCGAAAACAATCTGATCAAGACGCAGCAACCCAAGTACAACATCCTGTTCAGGGACGACAAGAGCTATCCCTATCTGAAGATCACCGGCGTCGCCGCGCGCGACGGCCGGGATGGCGAGCCGGCCCACCAGCTCTTTGCCCGCATGGCCTACTACCGCGGCGCCGTGGACAAGCGCCACCGCTACTTCGGCCCCTATCCCAATGCCTGGGCCGTCAAGGAAAGCATCCAGCTGCTGCAAAAGGTCTTCAGGCTGCGCACCTGCGAGGACACGGTCTTCGCCAACCGCTCGCGGCCCTGCCTGCTCTACCAGATCAAGCGCTGCTCCGGCCCCTGCGTGGACCTGATCTCGCCCGAAGCCTATGCGCTGGATGTGCGCAATGCCGAGGCCATGCTGCGCGGCGAGACCCAGGAACTGCTGCGCCAGCTGGAGGCCCGCATGATGGAGCACGCCGGGCGCATGGAATACGAGCAGGCCGCCGAGGTGCGCAACCAAATGACGGCACTGTCGCGCGTGCTGCACCAGCAGGTCATAGAAACCGCCGACGACCGCGACGTGGACATCCTCGCCGTGAAGGTGCAGGGCGGCCGCGCCTGCGTGAACCTGGCCATGGTGCGCGGCGGCCGCCACCTGGGCGACCGGCCGTACTTTCCCGCCAACCTGGGCGATGCCGCCTCGGTCTACGCCGGCGAGGAAGAGGCCAGTCTTGCCGAGTCCGCGCGGCCGGTCGAGGAGATCGTGCTGGAGGCCTTCATCGCCCAGCACTACACCGGCGTGGCCGTGCCGCCCGTGCTCATCGTCAGCCACCCGGTGGACAAGAAACTGCTGGCGCTGCTGAGCGAGCAAGGCGGCGTGCGCATCACCGCCGTGCAGCAGCCGCGCGAGCAGCGGCGCATCTGGCTGGAGATGGCGCAAAAAAACGCCGACATCCAGATGGCCCGCCTGCTGGCCGAAGAAGGCTCGCAGCAGGCGCGCACGCGCGCGCTGGTCGAGGCGCTGGACCTGGCCTGCGAGAACCTGGACGAGCTCACCATCGAATGCTTCGACATCTCGCACACGGCAGGCGAGGCCACGCAGGCCTCCTGCGTGGTCTTCCATCACCACAAGATGCAAAGCAGCGAATACCGGCGCTTCAACATCGAAGGCATCACGGGCGGCGACGACTATGCCGCCATGCGCCAGGTGCTGACGCGCCGCTACAGCCGCGTGGCCGAGGCGCAAAGAGAGGCGGGCGGTGCCGAGCTCACCGGCAAGCAGCCGCAACTGCCGGACCTGGTACTGGTCGACGGTGGCAAGGGCCAGGTCAGCATGGCGCGCGAAGTCTTCGAGCAGCTGGGGCTCGATGTCTCGCGCATCGTGGGCGTGGAAAAGGGCGAGGGGCGCAAGGTCGGCCTGGAAGAACTGGTCTTTGCCGACGGGCGCGAGAAGATCTACCTGGGCTACGACTCGGCCGCGCTGATGCTGGTGGCCCAGATCCGCGACGAGGCCCACCGCTTCGCCATCACCGGCATGCGCGCGGCGCGCGCCAAGGTGCGCGTGGGCGGCGGCAAGCTCGAGGAGATTCCGGGCGTGGGCCCCAAGAAGCGCGCGCGCCTGCTGCAGCGCTTCGGCGGCGTGCGCGGCGTGTCGGAAGCCACGGTGGAAGACCTGTGCAGCGTGGACGGCATCTCGGCCGCGCTGGCTGAAGATATCTACCGTGCATTGCATTGAAACGACTGTCCCGCGGGCTGCACCGCAGGCCCGCAAACAGAACCTCAAACACCAAGGTACGTGACACAATGGCGGCCATGTTTCTCACAATCCCCACCTTGATGACCTGTACGCGGATCGTCGCGATTCCGCTGATCGTCGGGGTGTTCTATGCGCCTTTCGACGTGGCGACCCGCAACCTGGTCGCCACGGTCATGTTCATCGTCTTCGCGGCCACCGACTGGCTGGACGGCTACCTGGCGCGCAAGCTCAACCAGACATCGGCCTTCGGCGCCTTCCTCGATCCGGTGGCCGACAAGTTCCTGGTCTGCGCCTCGCTGCTGGTGCTGGTGCATCTGCAGCGCACCGATGTGTTCGTGGCCCTGATCATCATCGGCCGCGAGATCGCCATCTCGGCCCTGCGCGAATGGATGGCCCACCTGGGCGCGGGCAAGAGCGTGGCCGTGCACATGCTGGGCAAGCTCAAGACCACGGCGCAGATGGTGGCCATCCCCTTCCTGCTGTACGACGGCCGTGTGTTCGGCATGATCGACACCGGCGTCTGGGGCCAGGTGCTGATCTGGGTGGCCGCCGTGCTCACCGTCTGGTCCATGGTGTACTACCTGCAAAAAGCCCTGCCCGAGATCCGCGCGCGGGTCACGCACTGAGGGCGTTGCGGATCGCTCCCCCAGCCCATGCGCCTGACATGCGGGGCGGTCTGGGGTGCTCTTCTTTTGGAAGCATATGAGTGAGGCAGGGCAGCTGCTGCAGCCTTGCCGGCGCGCAGCACCAAGGCGCATTGCAGCACTGGCAAGGCCTGCGGCGGGCAAGTCCATTGTCAACCCTTGTCAATTCGTGAAGCCGCTAGCACCCGCTGCGCGCAAAAAACCGGCCGCAAAGCCAAAGCTGGCGCCAAAACCGCATAGAATCGTGCCCTGTCGTTGCGATGCACAGCGTGCATTGACACCTGGAAGGTCGATGGCTTTAATTCACCGATGCCTGCCCCGAGGCAAGCGTCGAACGGCAAGCCAGATTCCGTATCCGTCGCGCCGGGTTTCTGGTCGCGCCAAGTTGGTGGCCGCAGAGACATTCCATTCACTTATTTCTCCAGAGGCATCTTGTGAATAAAACCGAACTGATTGAGCACATCGCTAACAACGCCGACATCTCCAAGGCTGCGGCTGCTCGCGCACTGGATTCCACGATTGAGGCTGTGAAGAAAACCCTCAAAAAGGGTGGTACAGTGTCGCTCGTTGGTTTTGGTACATTCGCCGTTGGCAAGCGCGCCGCCCGCACGGGCCGCAACCCCCGCACCGGCGAGACCATCAAGATCAAGGCCGCCAAGGTTCCCAAGTTCCGTCCGGGCAAGGCATTGAAGGATGCCCTGAACTGACACCAGTCAAGGTGGGGTGCTTAGCTCAGTTGGTAGAGCGGCGCCCTTACAAGGCGTAGGTCGGCGGTTCGACCCCGTCAGCACCCACCAAGAACAAAAGGCGAACGAAAGTTCGCCTTTTCTATTTCTGCCACTGAAAGACAGACCATGTTCGAATCCATCCGCAAGCATTCCAAGTTCGTGATGATCTTGTTGTTCTTGCTGATCATTCCCTCGTTCATCTTCGTGGGGGTCAACCAGAACTACTTCACCGAATCCAGCGTGATCGTCGCGCGTGTGGATGGACATGAGATCAAACAGGCCGACTGGGAGAACGCGCACCGCATGGAAAGCGACCGCCTGCGCGCCGAGAACCCCAACGTCGACCCCAAGCTGCTGGATTCGCCGCAGGCGCGCTACGCCACGCTGGAGAAGATGGTGCGTGACCAGGTGCTGGCCGCTGCCGTGCAGAAGATGCACCTGGCCGCATCGGATGCACAGCTGGTGCGCACGCTGCAGGAGATTCCCGCGATTGCCGCGCTCAAGAAGCCGGATGGCTCCATGGATGCCGAAGCCTACCGCGCCCTGGTCGGATCGCAGGGCCTGACGCCTGAGGGCTTCGAGGCCAATCTGCGCCGCGAACTGTCCATGAACCAGGTGATGGGTGGCGTCACGGGCACGGCCTTTGCGACCGACGCCCAGGTCAAGCAGGCCATCGATGCGCTGTACCAGCGCCGCGAAGTGCAGGTGGCACGCTTCGAAGCCAGCGCCTACGCCAGCAAGGTCCAGCCCACCGAGGCCGACCTCAAGGCCTACTACGACGCCCACACCAGCCAGTTCCAGCAACTGGAGCAGGCCAAGGTGGAATACCTGCTGCTGGATGTGCCCAGCATCGAGGCCGGCATCACGCTGAGCGAAGACGATGTGCGTTCCTACTACAACCAGAACGCCGAGCGCCTGGCCGGTCCCGAGGAGCGCCGCGCCAGCCACATCCTGATCAACGCATCCAAGGATGCCCCCGCGGCAGAGCAGGAGAAGGCCAAGGCCAAGGCCGAGGAACTGCTGGCCGAGCTGCGCAAGGACCCCAAGCGCTTCGCCGAGCTGGCCAAGGCCAACTCGCAGGACGGCGGCTCCGCTGCATCGGGTGGCGACCTGGGCTACTTCGGTCGTGGCGCCATGGTCAAGCCGTTCGAGGACGCAGCCTTCGGCATGAAGGTCGGCGACATCAGCGACGTGGTGCACAGCGACTTCGGCTACCACATCATCTCGCTGGTGGACATCAAGAAGCCCAAGGCGCCGAGCTTCGAGCAGATGCGTCCCAAGCTGGAGGCTGAACTCAAGCAGCAGCAGGCGCAGCGCAAGTTCGCCGAACTGGCGGAAGGCTTCTCCAACGCGGTCTACGAGCAGTCGGACAGTCTGCAGCCCGTGGCCGAGAAGTTCAAGCTCACCGTGCAAAAGGCAGACCATGTGACGCGCCAGCCCGGCCCCAACGTCAAGGGCCCCCTGGCCAATCCCCGTTTCCTGGAGGCGCTGTTCTCCAGCGATTCGCTCAACAACAAGCGCAACACCGATGCGGTGGAGCTGGGTTCCAACCAGTTGGTGGCCGGCCGCGTGGTGGAGTACACGCCTGCCCGCACGCTGCCCATGGCCGAGGTCGGCGACAAGCTGCGCACCCTGTATGTGGCGCAAAAATCCGCCGAACTGGCCAAGGCCGATGGCGAAGCCAAGCTCGCCGCATGGAAGGCCAAGCCTGACGCGGCGCAATTGCCCGCAGCCAAGGTGATCAGCCGTGACCAGCCCGAAGGCCAGTCGCGCGAAGTGGTGGACGCTGCCCTGCGTGCGCCCACGGCCCAGCTGCCTGCGTGGACGGGTGTTGACCTGGGCGCGCAAGGCTATGCCGTGGTCAAGATCAACCGCATCGTCGAGCGTCCGGCCGATGATGCGCAGGCGGCTGCCGCGCAGAAGCAGGACTTCCTGCGAAGCTCGGCCGTGGCGGAAGCTATGGCATACTACGAGCTTCTCAAGAAACAGCTCAAGGTGCAGATCAAGGTCCCGCGCCCCTGATGAGGGAAATTTCTAGAAAAACAGAAATTTCAGAAATCAAGCGGTTTTTTGGAATAGAATAGCGTTCTTCTACGGTGGCTGTAGCTCAGTTGGTAGAGTCCAGGATTGTGATTCCTGTTGTCGTGGGTTCGAGCCCCATCAGCCACCCCAAATAAAAAAATCCCCAGAGCAGAAATGCTCTGGGGATTTTTGCTTTGGGCGGCAGGGGGACTGGTTGCCCCCGAAAGCGTCCAGGGACGCCGGGCAAGGCTCCTGCCGGCTGCGGCTGCGGCTGCGGCTGCGGCTGCATGGAGGATGGCGCCATCCTGCCCTTTGCCCGCTTCCCCCGATGCGCCGTTGTTCCTGCTGCACCCGATCCGTCACGCAACGCCTGTTCCAAAGCATTTGTCTGCTGGTTTTTGGCATATAATCGAATGCTTCAACGGTGGCTGTAGCTCAGTTGGTAGAGTCCAGGATTGTGATTCCTGTTGTCGTGGGTTCGAGCCCCATCAGCCACCCCAAACAAGAAAATCCCCAGTGCAGAAATGCACTGGGGATTTTTGCTTTGGGCGCAAACTTTATCTTCCTCGGGCTGGAAGCAGACGGGATATTCGCATCGCCAATTGCGCTGCGGCTGGATTGCGGCCGCTCATGCTGCGGTGGATTTTCAGGCGCTTGGTGCGAGGCCTGCCTGCCTGACTTCGGGACCTGTCGTATCGCCACCGTGGCCATGCCATGCCCGTTGCGCGGGCCGTCCCGCCGAGCTTGCGTGCGCGGACGGCGGGCCGGGCTTGCTGGATGGGGTGTTGCGCTTTGCGCAGGTTTTTATAAGACAAGTCCTATATTTGTCCCATAACCTGTTTCAATAGGTGTTCCAAATTGCCTTTGCATTACGATTGCAAACATCAATCAAGAGCAATGGCGCAGGGCTTGCAGGCCTGTCGCATGGTTCCCCGGCAACGAGAAGCACGCTTGCATGAAAAACCCCGGTTACACGCGCAACGGCTGTCCAGGCGGCACATGGCAATGGCCCCGTGGCTTCACCCTCATCGAGATGATGGTGGTGGTGGCGCTGGTCGCGATTCTGGCCGCTCTGGCCGCTCCTTCCTTCATCGCTCAAATAGCCAACCAGCGCGTCAGCTCGGCTGCGCTCGAGTTGCAGTCGTTGCTGCAGCTGGCTCGCTCCGAAGCGGTCTACAAACGGGTGGAAAGCAGCTTCGTGGGCGCGGGGCAGACATGGTCCGCCAAGTCGGGCGGGCAACTGGTGCGCGAGGCCCGGGTGCCTGATGCCGTGACCGTCTCGCCCTCCGGTGATTCTTCCCAGGGTGTCCTGTTCGAAACCACGGGGACCGCCAGGCAGTTCTCCGGCGCCAGCACGCTGTACACGCTGACCGTCACGGCTCGCCATGCCACGCGCATGCAATGCCTGAGAGTGACCCGCGCCGGGCTTGTGCGCCAGCAGCGGCTGCCTGCCGGCGGCAGTTGCTGATGCGCGTGCAACGGGTCTGCAACATGTCCATTCCTTTTCCTTCTCGCAGGCAACGCGGCGCAGGCCTTATCGAGGTACTCGTCGCCGTGCTGCTGGTGGCCGTGGGGCTCCTGGGCGCCGTGCGCATCCATGTGCGTGCCATTGAATACACCGTGGATACCGAGCGGCGCCAGTTGGCATCCATGCTGGCTTCCGAGCTGCTGGAGACCCTGCGGGGGGACACGGCCACGGTCCTGGACGCGAAGGGCGTGCCCGTGGCGGAACTGGGCGGCTACCAGAAGCTGGAGGGTGCCGCGATGCCCGCGGCACCCGTGGCCTGCCAGCCTTTGCCCCAGCCGCGGGCGCAGCGCCTGGCCTGCTGGGGCGAGCGGGCCCGCAAGCTGGTGCCCGATCTCACCGAGGACCGCATCGACAGCTCCTTCGCCGTGAGCGCCGATGCCGACGGCCTGGTGTCCGTGACGGTGGCCTGGCCGGTCAAGAAAGGCCAATGTCTGGATGGAAGCGACAATGAATTTTGCACATTCACGCTGCGGTCGCGGCTTTGAGCGCGGGCCGGGCGCACGGGCGTGCCGCATGCGCATGCCGTCCCAGGCGGGCCTGTCCCTGGTGGAGATTCTGGTGGCGCTGGCCATCGGCCTGTTCCTCGTGCTGATTGCCACCACCATCTACATGCAGGGGCTGTCGAGCTTCGGTTTTCGCGTGGGGCAGAGCGAGAACCTCGGCAACAGCAGGCTGGCGCTGGCCGTGCTGGACTCCGAGTTCTCCAAGGCAGGCTACAGGAGAGACCCTTCGCAGGCGATGTTCGACGCATTTCCTGCCGATTCCTCGCCCCATCCCAACGGCTGCCAGTTCGCCCAGGGACAGGCGCTCTACGCGGCTGACGCGCAGACCATCTGCCTTCGCTTCCAGCCCCGGGACGCTGCGGAAACCGACTGTGCGGGCACGCCGGCGAACCTGGGGGCCGCCGGCCCCTATGACGCTCCGGCGCCGGCGACCGGCATGTTCGCGGAGAAATACACCGTCGAAAGTGGTGTGCTGGTCTGCCGGGCCGCGCAGGAGGTTGTGCCGCTCGCCGATGGCGTGCGGGCGGTGCATTTCGAGTTCGGCATCGATCGGCAGACAGCGCCCGGCGCGATACGCAGGGTCGATGCCTTCACGGCCACGTTGCCCGGGAAGCAGGAAGCCATCCGTTCCCTGCGCCTTGCCCTCTTGCTGGAAAGCTCCGGCAAGGTGACGCAGGGCATGACCTCCACCGTCTGCGAGCGTTGGGCGCAACTGGGCGGCGCCCGGGCCCGATGCGATGCGAATGCCGGCTCCCTGCTGCAACTGGCCACCGGCACGCTCACCCTGAGGAATCTGATGCCATGACCGCGCTGATCGGAGCCCGGAGCCGCCGCTGCATGTCCTGTGTCCTGCACGGGCGCCAGCGCGGCAATGCCTTGCTGGTGTCCATGATCATGCTGCTGCTGGTGTTGCTGCTGGCGGTGGTCGGCATGCGCGTGGCCACGCTGGAGGCACGCATCGCCGCCAACATGGTGGATAGCCAGCGGCTGTATGAAACCGCGGATGGCACGCTGCGAGAAGGCGAGCGCAAGCTGCTGGAGCATGCCGTCGCACTCAAGCCTTGCAATGGCGCCGGCACTCCGGTGGCCGAGGGCAGCGGCATTCCCTGCTCGGTATCCGATGTGCGTACGGACTCCATCGGGCTCGGTACGGATTTCCGGACGACCAAGGCCAAGGCGGCCGGGTTTCAGAAGCCCGATGGGTACTGGTATCCCCGATACATCACGACCGCCTGTCCCAAGTCGGGTAGTGCGACGTCCGCGCTGGATGCACCCGCCACCGGCTGCACGGACTTCTATGAGGTCAATGCCCAGGCCACGGAAAAGGAGCAGGCCCAGGCCTGCGGAGCGCATGCGCTGTGCCTGCGGTCCAGCGTCAACATGTTCATAAAGTAAGCAGGGGGAGGGAGCTTCAATGGCTCGCATTGCAAGTTGGAAGACCATGCATGGTCCGAGGGGGCGCCAGGGCCGGGCACGCGCGTGGCCAGCCCTGGCGCTGTGGACGTGCGCATTGGCACTGGCCAGTACGCCGGCGCATGCCCAGGGGCGCGCGGACACCGTGCTGTCCCAGATGCCGCTGTTCGTGAACCAGGCGTTGGCGCCCTTGAACATGCTGGTGATGGGGCGTGACCACAAGCTGTACTACGAGGCCTACAACGATGCCTCCGACCTCAACGGCGACGGTGTGATCGATGTCGGGTACAAGCCGGACCAGATCGACTACTACGGCTACTTCAACAACAACGTCTGCTACAGCTATTCCAAGGGTGTTTTCGTGCCCTCGCAGGCAGCGACCGGAAGCAACAGGAAAAAGTGCTCGAACCACTGGAGCGGCGACTTCCTGAACTATCTGGGCACATCGCGCATGGACGCCATACGCCGCGTGCTCTATGGCGGCATGCGTGCGGAGGACACGGCTTCGCGCACCGTTTTGCAGACCGCCTACATTCCCAGGGATGCGCACAGCTGGGGCAAGGCCTATGACCCTGCGCGGGATGCCAAGGTCTACAGCATTTCGGACTATGCGCCGCTGCGCCCGCCGGCGGTCGGCACGCGCCATCTGTTTGCCGTCACCACGCTGAAGGAGACCACTGACGCCGTCACCCAGTTGCGCGTGCTCAATGACTCCTCGTTCCAGATCTGGGACTGGGTGTCCCAGGAGGGCTTTGCAGGGCAGAGCAACTGTGCAGGCGGCAATTCGTGCGCGCGGGCCAGCAGCAGGATCACCGACTACAACCTGCTTGTGGAGGCCTGCTCCAGCAGCAATGTCCAGTTGCTCGAGGCCAGCTGCAAGGCCTATCCCAACGGCGGCAAGACCGTCTACAAGCCCACGGGGCTGCTGCACGACTTCGGGGAGAACGGGAAGATGTACTTCGGCCTGCTCACAGGCTCGTACGAGAAAAACATCGCCGGCGGCGTGCTGCGTCGCAATATCGGCAATTTCGCAGAGGAAGTCGACCCTCAGACGGGCCAGTTCAAGACGGGTGTCAATGGCGTGGTCGCCAACATAGACCGCCAGCGGCTGATCGGCTACACCGGCGGCAAATACGTGGAATGCGGCTGGATCACGTCCGGCCCCATCAGTTCGCTGGACAAGCCTTCGAAGTGCGCCATGTGGGGCAATCCCATCAGCGAGATGATGTTCGAGACCATGCGCTATTTCGGCGGCGCATCCCAGGCCCTCGGCATCTATGACTACGCCGGCGGCTCCTCCAAGGATGCGTCCCTGGGTCTGTCCAAGCCCGCCTGGGAAACGCCCTACAGGGCCAAGGCCGAAGGCGGGGGCGGCTACCAGTACTGCTCCCGTCCCGTCATGACGGTGCTCAGCGACATCAATCCCTCCTACGACGGCAAGCTGCCCGGCAGCCGCTACGCGAGCGTCGGCGCCAGCGCCCTCAATGGCTTCAATGTCTCAGACGAGGTGGCGGCCATCGGCTCGGCCGAGCGCATAGACGGGAAGAACTTCTTCATCGGCCAGTCAACGTCGGCCAATGCCGACCAGGCTCCTTCGGTCAAGACCATTGCAGACCTGTCATGGGCGCGCGGCCTGTCTCCTGAGGAGCCCAGCAAGGAAGGCACCTACTATGCCGCAGGCGTGGCCCGTTTCGGCGCCAGGAATGCCATCTTCGGCAACAGCCAGGGCAAGAATGCGCTGAGGACCTACTCCGTGGCCATTGCGTCACCGCTGCCGGAAATACGCTTTCCGATCGGCGGCAAGCGCTTTGTGACCATTGCGCCGTTTGCCAAGACCGTCTCCGGCAGTGCCGGTGGCAGCACCGTGAACAATGCGGTCTTCACGCCGACCAACCAGATCGTCGACTACTACGTGGTCAACATTGCCAACACGGGCAAGGCGGACATCGATGCCTCGGTCAATGGCGGGCGGCCCTATGCGGAGTTCCGCATCAACTACGAGGACGTGGAGCAGGGCGCCGACCATGACATGGACGCCATCGCGCGCTACACGATCGCGCTGCAGGCCGATGGCAAGGTGAAGATCGACATGGTGTCCGAGTACGCCGCTGGCGGCCTGGGGCAGCACATGGGCTATGTGATCTCGGGCACCACCAAGGACGGCATGTACCTGGAGGTGCGTGACAAGGACACCGCCTCGGCCTACTACGCCTACAACACGCCCCCCAATCGCGATCCGGGCTACTGCCGGGGCAGCATCTCGGCCCAACAGCGCACGGAATGCTCGAACCTGGGGCTCACGGCCACCCGCAGCTTCACTCCCGGCAATGCGACCGATGCGGGCAGCTTCCTGAAGGGACCGCTGTGGTATGCCGCCAAGTACGGCGTGCCGGACCGCGACCCCTCCAAGATCACGGGAGATCCGGACAACTATTTTCTGGTGACCAATGCCGGCACGCTCAAGGACCAATTGACCAAGGCGTTCAACGACATCCTGCAGAACATCGGTTCCGTGACGGCGGTCAGCGTGGACATGCCCACGGCGACACTGGGCGAAGGCGCCGACCTGTACCGGACCACGTTCGAGGTCCAGTACTGGAGCGGCGATGTCATCCGCGAGAAGCTCACCACCAGCGACAGAACGCTGGTGTGGAGCGCGGCGGAACTCCTGTCGGAGCGGTCCGCCGATGACCGCAAGATCTACTACCCCAGCAGGACCGGCAGTGCCGTGTCGCTGAGCCCTTTCACGTACTCCAGTCTCAGCGGGCAGCGCGCCGATGCGTCCTGGCTGGCCGTGCTCAACACGGACCCGGCCACGAACTCCGCCGATGGCCAGGCAAAAAAGCGCATCGAGTTCCTGCGTGGCGAGGTGCGCGATGACTTGCGCGTGCGCAAGCCCCTGGCCAGCGGAAAGCCCAATGTGCTGGGCGACATCGTCAATTCCTCGCTGGTGCGGGTCAAGGGCGGCCTGTACCGCGCCTCCGCCGCGGACAAGCTGGAGGGCAGCACCACCTATGCCGCCTTTGCCGCGAAACAGGCTGCCAAGGAGATGCTGTATGTGGGCGCCAACGACGGCATGCTGCACGCCTTCGACGCGGCATCTGGCAAGGAGGAGTTCGCCTTCATTCCATCGGGGGTGAAGAATTCGCTCAATGTCCTGACGTCCCGGTATGGCGCGGGCGGCGCTCCCCACCGCTACTTCGTGGACGGGACGCCCGTGGTCTCCGATGTCTACTTCGGCAACGCCTGGCACAGGGTGCTGGTCGGCAGCCTGGGCGCGGGCGGGCGGCAGGTCTTCGCGCTGGACGTCACGGACCCCACCTCCCCCCGGTTGCTGTGGGAGTTCGGCGTTGAACAGGACGAACGCATGGGTTACTCGATGCCAACGCCCGTCGTTGCGCGGCTCAACGACGCCGGCCGGTCCAAGGGCAGGTGGGTGGTATTCCTGTCCAATGGCTACCAGGCGTCGAACAGCGCCTCCGGCGAGTCCAGCCTGTTTGTGCTGGATGTCTCCAGTGGCGAGGTCATCCGGCGCTTTGATTTCGCAGCAGGCATGACGGCCGCAGAGCTGAGCGCGCTGCCTGCGCCGAAGAACGGCCTGTCGCGCGCCGCCGTGGTGGACAACAACGGCGATGGCAAGGTGGACGTGGCCTATGCCGGTGATCTTGCGGGCAATGTATGGCGCGTGGACCTGGCCAGCGGTGCCAGCGGCTCATGGAATGCGCAACTGTTCTTTGTGGCACGCGAGTCCGAACGCAGCGGCGGCAAGCGGCTGTCCATCACCACCGCCCCCTACGTGGTGCGGCACTCCAGCGGCAAGGGCGATGTGGTGGCCTTCGGCACGGGCCGCTTCATGACGGATGACGACAAGCTTGACATGCGCCGGCAATCGGTGTTCGGTATCTGGGATCGCTACGGCACACCCGCCACGACTGCGCCGCAGCCGCTGCCTACCGCCGGCAAGGGACGCGGGGATCTGCAGGCCCAGCAGTTCACCCAGGTGAGCGGCTTTCCGGGCAAGTTCGCCCTGTCGGCCAACCCGGTCACCTGGTACAAGGACGCCACCAGCACCGCCGACTCCAATGTGCACAGCTGGGGCTGGTACGTCGATCTGCCGCGCGACGGCGAAAGACTGGTCTACGACATGAGCCTGTACGGGCGGGGACTGGTGTTCACCTCCATCCGGCCGCCGCTGGGCGACCCCTGCTCCGCAGGCCTGGCCAGCACGATCTACGCCATCGATCCCGACACCGGGGGCAAGACCGACTATGTCGCCTTCGATGTGAACGGCGACGGCATCTTCAACGCCTCCGACAACCTGGCAGGCCAGCAGGTCAACGGCCGCGAGGTGGGGCCGGGCAGGCCCACCATCAGCGGCGCGAAGATCTTCGACTCCAGCGGAAAGCCAAGCGGGGCGGGAGACCCAGTCAAGACCGGGGGCGACGATATCAACAGCGGAGTGGACCGGGGGCGACAGAGCTGGCGCCGCCAGCCCGCGAACCCGTGACCGCCATGCCATCCACAACACACAGGGGCCTGCCGGCCCCGGCCGTCTGGCTGGCCCTGCGGGCCCCCGAGGAGAAATGCGTGCGCAGCAAGCTACATGGATTCACGCTGATCGAGCTGATGATCACGGTGGCGGTGGTCGCCATTCTTTCGGCGATCGCCTACCCCTCCTACCAGGAATACGTGCTGCGATCGCGGCGCGTGGAAGCGCAAAGCCTGCTGGGCGAGGCCGCCGCCCGGCAGGAGCGCTGGCGGGCGCAGAACGGCGGCTACACAAGCTCCGTCGCCAACCTC
Organism: Delftia sp. WSY_22; assembly: GCF_043104185.1. Classification (NCBI taxonomy): domain Bacteria; kingdom Pseudomonadati; phylum Pseudomonadota; class Betaproteobacteria; order Burkholderiales; family Comamonadaceae; genus Delftia; species Delftia sp. WSY_22. The sequence goes on along the minus strand of NZ_JBICKN010000059.1, from coordinate 382,641 downwards.
AGACTGCCCTGGGGGGACAAGTCCGAGAACGGCCACTACACCCTGACGATGGCCACGGCCGCCAATGACGGCGGCTACACGCTCAAGGCCACGCGCACCGGCCGCCAGGCATCGGACAGGCGCTGCGGCGACTACACCCTGAACGCCCTGGGCGTGAAAGGCATATCGCCCCTGGGAACGGTGGAGGACTGCTGGCGCTGAGCGCCACCGGGGCCGGGGTCTCAGTCCTGCGCCTCATCCACAAATTCCACCATGGCCGCCGACACCTTGGGCAAGCGGCCTCGTACCCCTGCCGTGCTACCGCAGTCAGGTGCGTTGCGAATCCAGCTGCTCACCGTTCCTGGCCACTTCCTGCGCCTTGGAGTAGCTTTCGATCAGCAACTGGTACGGCGGGAAGACTGCGCTGTAGGCCTGCGCCCACTGCAACGCGTCCTCGCGGTTCCAGGTCTTCTGCACCTCCGAGCACACCGCCGCCGTGTCCATCGGCACGACACCAGCCTGCACGATGCGCGCCAGCGTGATTTCCTGCGCCATTTTCGAGTAGGTCCCCGAGGCGTCGATCACCGCGAAGACCTGGTAGCCCTCGTGCACCGCGGCGATGCTGGGAAAGGCCATGCAGACGCTGGTGATCGTCCCCGCGATGATGAGCTGCCTGCGCCCGGTGGCCTTGACGGCAGCGACGAACTCCGGGTTGTCCCAGGCGTTGATCTCGCCCTTGCGCGCAACGTACCGGGCATGCGGGGCGTACTGGTGGATCTCGGGGATCAAGGGGCCGTTCGGACCCTGCGGCACCGATGCGGTGGTGATGACCGGGATCTTCGCCAGTGTCGCTACCTTGGCGAGTGTGGTGGCATTGGCACGTACCTCGGTGAAGGGCATGTCCTTGATGGTCTGGAACAGGCCGCTTTGATGGTCGATCAGCAGCATCGCCGCATTGTCGGGATCGATGACCGGGCGGGCGCCGTTGAAGTTGGCGATGGTTTGGGGTGTGCTCACGGTCTTCTCCTCAATTGCCCTGGGTGAACGTGGTGTGGCTCGTGATCAGGTTGCGGTAGTCGGGGATGTGGTTGGAAAACAGAGTTCCCAGCCCCTGCACGTCGTTGCGCCAGTCGCGGTGCAGTTCGCAGGCAGCGCCGAACCAGCTCATCAGTTGCACGCCGGCCTGCGACATGCGATTCCACGCCGCATCGCGGGTGATGGAGTTGAAGGTGCCGGAGGCGTCAGTGATCACGAAGACGTCGAAGCCTTCCTCGATGGCCGACAGTGCGGGGAAGGCCACGCACACCTCGGTCACCACGCCGGCGATGATGAGTTGCTTCTTGCCCGTGGCCTTCACGGCCTTGACGAAGTCCTCGTTGTCCCAGGCGTTGATGTTGCCGGGCCGGGCGATGTAGGGCGCCTGGGGAAACTGGCTCTTGAGCTCCGGCACCAGCGGGCCGTTGGGGCCGTTCTCGAAGCTGGTCGTCAGGATGGTGGGCAGCTTGAAATAGCTGGCGATGTCGGCCAGCGCCAGCACGTTGTTCTTGAACTTGTCCGGGTCGATGTCGCGTACAAGGGAGAGCAGGCCGGTCTGGTGGTCTACCAGCAGCACGGCGGCGTTGTCCTTGTCCAGGCGGACGTAGGGCTTGGTCATGGTGAATCTCCTTGGGGTTGCAAAGTGCCCGGGATGGGCGGTTCAGGCGCAGCCGTGCACGACCGGGGCAGCAGGCCCCGGCTGAACAAAGCCGCGTCGGGGGAAACATGCAGGACTCCCGGCGGGAGCCCTGCGGCGCTCAGTGCGCCATCTGGCCGAAGCGTCCGCTGTTGAAGTCGGTCATGGCCTGACGGATCTCGGCCTCGCTGTTCATCACGAACGGGCCATAGCCCACCACCGGCTCATCGATGGGCTCGCCGGACAGCCACAGCACGGTGGCGTCGCTGCTGCCCTCGATCTCCACGCCGCTGCCGGCGCGCTCCAGGTGCACCAGTTGTCCTTCCCGCGCGATGGCGCCGTTGACCAGCACCGAGCCGTGGAGCACCACCAGGGCCAGCGTGTGGCCGTCCTTCGCGTCGAACCGGCCCACGCCGCCATGGCGGATGCGGATGTCCCACACGTCCATCGCCGTGAAGGTCTGCGCCGGGCCGCGGTGGCCGCCGAACTCGCCGGCAATCACCCGCACACGGCCCGCGCCTTCCGCCAGGTCCGCCCAGGGAATCTGCGCATCCAGCAGCGTCTGGTAGCCCGGCGCGGTCATTTTGTCCTTGGCGGGCAAGTTGACCCAGAGCTGCACCATCTCGATGGTTCCGCCGCGTTCGGTGAAGGCGCGCGAGTGGAATTCCTCGTGCAGGATGCCGCCGCCAGCGGTCATCCACTGCACGTCACCGGGGCCGATCAGGCCGCCGGCGCCGGTGGAGTCGCGGTGCTCCAGCTCGCCCTGGTAGACGATGGTCACGGTCTCGAAACCCCGGTGCGGGTGCTGGCCGACGCCGCGCGGCCGGTCGGTCGGCCCAAAGGGCGTCGGCGCCGCGTGGTCAAGCAGCAGGAACGGGCTCAGGTGCTTGCCCAGCCCGTCGTAGCCGAACAGCGAGCGCACCGGAAAACCGTCGCCTACCCAGTGCATGCGGGGGGCGCTGTAGACACCGAGGATTTTCTTCATGCTGATCTCCTTGTGTCGCCGAGACAAAGGTCTTGGCTGACGGATAGAGAATAGGATTTGAACGATGAACGCGGTAGTCGTTAATATTTGCCATCAGAGTCCTATCTGAGGAACGATGAAGGCGGTGTGCAATGAAAGACCTGAACGACCTCTACTACTACGTGCAGGTGGTGGACCACGGCGGCTTTGCGCCCGCGGGCCGCGCGCTGGGGATGCCCAAATCCAAGCTGAGCCGGCGCATCGCGCAGCTTGAGGAGCGTCTCGGCACGCGCCTGATCCAGCGCTCCACGCGGCGATTTGCCGTCACCGAGACCGGCCAGACCTACTACGGCCACTGCAAGGCGATGCTGGTGGAGGCCGACGCCGCCGACGAGGCCATCGCGCTGACCCACGCCGAGCCGCGTGGCATCGTGCGCATGACCTGCCCGGTGGCGCTGCTCGATGCGCGCATCGCCGACATGCTGGCGGCCTTCATGGCCGCGTATCCGCGCGTGGAGATCCACCTCGAGGAAACCAACCGCCGCGTCGACGTGGTGGGCGAGGGAATCGACGTTGCCATCCGCGTGCGCCCGCCGCCGCTGGAGGACAGCGACCTGGTGATGCGCATGCTCGCCGAGCGCGGTCAATGCCTGGTGGCCTGCCCGCAGCTGCTGACAGGCGGCATCCCCCAGGTGCCCGCCGATCTGGCAGGCCTGCCGAGCATGGACCTGGGCCTGCCGCAGCACGAGCATGTGTGGCACCTGATCGGCCCGGACGGCACGCAGGCGGCCATCCGCCACCGGCCGCGCCTGGTCACGCGGGGCATGCTGGCGCTGCGCGCGGCGGCCTTGGCGGGGGTGGGCGTGGTGCAACTGCCCTCGATGATGGTGCGCGAGCAGATCGCGCGCGGTGAACTGGTCCACGTCATCCCGGGCTGGGCGCCACGGCGCGAGATCATCCATGCGGTGTTCGCCTCTCGGCGCGGGCTGCTGCCGGCCGTGCGGGCGCTGCTGGATTTCCTGGCAGAGCGGTTTGAGGCGCTGGACGAAGACTGAGCTGCCGGCAAGCCCCATGGTGGCGGTTGCAGCAGCTCATGGCTGCATCTCGCCTTGTGGGGCGCGGCTCCTGCCGCATGTCCGTTCAATGCGGGTGTTGGTGTCCGGATGGCATGCGCTTGGGTTGCTGCACCCAGACCTTGACCTTGTACTCGCCAGCCTTTTCGAACTGCAGCGTCAGATCGAAGCGATCACCCTCGCGCAGGGGCTGCGTGAGTCCGATCAGCATGAGGTGGTGTGGCTGGCCATGGCGCAACTGCACCTCCTGGCCTGCGGGCAGTTCGATGAAGGGCACTTCGCGCATGCGCATGATGTCGCCCTCCATCTTCATCTCATGCAGCTCCACGCGTGCGGCCGCTGGCGTGCTGGCCCCGATGAGCCGGTCGGCGTTCTTTCCCTTGTTCCTGATCCCCCGCAAATACGCCGCCCCGTTGCCGGAGCCGGCGATGGAGGGCGTGGCGTAGGGGTGGTCTATGACCAGGTCTCCCGCCCGGAAGTCATGGGCCCGTGCCGTCAGCGGCAGTGTCAGGGCACAGCCCGTGCCCAGCAGCATTCCAAGCGCCTGGCGGCGAAGCATTGTGGTCATTTCCAGTTCCTTTCCAACAGGGCATCGGGGGTCCAGATCAGCCGCAGGCCTGCCACCGTATGGCCTTTGCCGGCGATGTGCTCGCGCCCGGCTTCAAGCGCGATCAGAACGCTTTTGACGGGGCGCCAGCCGGCCATGGCCGTGAAGCGGCGTGATGGGTTGTTGGGCAGCAGGTTGGCGTCCGTGGCCACCAGCAGGGCGCCCGGCCCGCTGACGCGATTGGTGCTTCTGAGCCATTCCTGGCGGGCGCCGAATTCCCAGCGTGCGCGCGGCTGCCAGAGCACTTCCAGCCAGCCGCCCAGGGTGCGGCCCTGGTAGCGGGTGTCGCCGTTCTGGGAATAGAGGTTTCCGCTTTCGCGCCGCCAGATGCCTGCTGCGGTGAGCTGGACGCCGGGCAACGGCGTGGTCCAGGTGGCGCTGGCCCCGGCCAGGTCCACGGTGCCGTCGAAGCAGGTGATGTCGCGCAGGCTGGCATTGCACTGTGGCGCCGTGTGGATGTGGCCGCTGTTGGAGCGCTGTACATAGGCGCCGCGCCCCTTGGGCTGCATCCGGCTGTAGAAGGCGTCAGCCTGCACCGATGTCCAGGCGGCGCTGGCATGCACGACGGGCGCCCAGGCGGCGTTGTCGCTGCCGGGAAAGCGCCGGGCGCGCCAAAGCCCCAGGTCAATGCCCTGCAGCCAGGACATGGCGCCTTGCAGGTGGGGACGCCAGGCGGCGTTGACGCCATCCTCGATCCAGTCGCCGTTGAAGGCCGCCCGCTTGGCCAGCGGCATCTGGCCGTAGCGGTCGAAGTGCCCGGCACGCGTGAGCACCTGTCCCATGGGCACGCGGTTGCGGCCTGCGCCCAGGGTCAGCTCGGCGTCTGAGCCGCTGCGCGCCTCCATCCAGGCGGCCTCCACGTGGGCTGGGTCGCTGTCGTGCCAGCCCATCACGATGTTGGCCCCCAGTTGGGGAGATACGCGCAGGCCGGCGCCCAGGGTGCCATGCTCCAGCCGCCAGCCGCGCTGGTCGTCAGGCGTGTCGCCCAGGCCCAGCGTGCCGGCCAGCCTGGGTGCCGGCAAGGTGGAATCGCCATGGAGATAGGCGGCCACCGCCGCCATGTCGATGCGCAGGCCGTTGGTCTGCGGTATGCCGTCATCCAGGGTGTGCGCGGCGGCGCTGCCTGCCGCCAAGGCGATGACGACGGCGATGGCCGCTGCCAGCGGTGTGCGTTGCGCGAGGAAGGTGCGTTGCATGCTATTGGCCTGCCTGCTGTGCAAAGGGATCGGCGAGCCTGGGGTTGGTGAGCAGCTCATGGTCCGTGAGGGTTTTGAGAAAGGCCAGCAGGTCGGCGCGGTCGTCGGCCGTCAGGGCGATCTGGTTGATGAAGTCGTTCTTGTTGGGGTTAGCGCGCCCGTCGCCGGCATGCGGGCCGGAGGTGATGTTGCGGCCACCGGCTGCATAGAACTGCAGCACTTCCTCCAGCGTCGCGATGCTGCCGTCATGCATGTAGGGGCCGGTGACCTCCACATTGCGCAGGCTGGGCGCGCGGAACTTGCCCATGTCCTTGAAGAGCTGGGTCAGTTCGTAGACGCCCCGGTTGGGCTCGGGGAAGGCGCCGGTGCCGCCGATGTTGTAGAGACCCGTGTTGTGGAACGGGGTCTCGACGATGCGGCTGCCCGCGTGCACGATCTGGTCGTTGAAGTTGAAGCTGCTGTGGCAGTGGAAGCATTCGGCCTTTTCGCCGAAGAACAGGTTCATGCCGCGCTGCTCGGCCGGGTTCAGTGCCGTGCTGCCCTTGAGGTACTGGTCATATTTGCTGTTGCCCGAAAGAATGGTGCGCTGGAATGCCGAGATGGCGTGGATCACATTGCCCCAGGTGATGGGCGCTGCCTGGCCCGGGTAGGCCCTGGCGAAGCGCGGGCCGTAGCCGGTGTCGGCAGCCAGCCGCGCGAGGATTTCCTCCTTGTTGTTGTCGTTGACGCCCATCTCCACCGGGTCCGTGCCGAACAGCGGCGTCTCCATCTGCTTTTCAAGCGTGACCAGCGAGGGGTTGGCCCAGGTCAGCGTGGCGTTGTAGACCACGTTGGCCAGGCTCTGGGCGTTGCGCGGATGTGCGTGCCCTGTGGAGCCCAGTGATGTCGTCAGGCCATCGGTGAAGGCCTTGGACTGTATGTGGCAGCTCGCGCAGGCCTGCGTGCCGTTGCCCGACAGGCGCCTGTCATAGAACAGAAAGCGGCCGAGCTCGGCCTTCTCTGCCGTCATGGGATTGGTGTCGGGCACCTTGGGGGTGGGGAAAAAGGAGGGCAGCGCCCAGGACCAGCCCGTGCTGCTGCCGGAGTCATCGTGGACGGCGGTGTCGCCGCCCCCGCAGCCCGCCAGGGCGATGGCCCCGGCAAGGCCGCACAGGGCGGCGGTCCATGCCGCCACCCGCCGAAGCGAATGGGGCTTGTGCATTACTTGGCCTCGGTACGGAACACGGTCTGGCCGCTGCCTTCATTGATGGAGCGGCCCGTGGTCAGATCGATCTTGAGCGCGCTGAAGATGGGCACGCATTCCGGATCGGTGGCCCCGGACATGCAGCCGGCGGCGCCGCCCAGGTCTTCCTTGACGTTCGAGCCCTGCAGCAGCTGCGCAATGTCCAGCACCACCTTCTGGGTGCCGGCATTGAAATCGCCGAACCCGAAATCCATGCGGTCCGGACGCGCGCAGCTGACCGTCTCGCCGGTCACGGGGTTGCCAGTGCAGCCGGTGGAGCCCAGGTGGACGTAGAAGGTCTTGCCGGGGGCGGCCGGCGCGGGGCGGGCCACGCCGCCCACGGGGTTCACCTCGATCTGGGCGAACTTGCGGCCGGCCTGCCAGGACCAGGCCAGGGCCTGCACATCGAGCGGCTTGGGCGCGACGGCATAGTCGGTGTGGTTGACCGAGGAGGGCACGCCCACGGTCATCCTGATGCCCTTGTACGTGCCTGCGGGCACCGTGCCCCGGACCTGCGTGTTCTGCGCCTGCGTGCCTGCGTCGGCGCATGCGCCGGTGCCGTCCTCCAGGTCGATCAGCGTCACTTCCTTGGTCTGCCAGTCGTTGACGTCCAGGGTGACGGCCACGGCCTCGCCCTTGTCATTGATCAGCGAGACGCCGCTGACGTAAAAGCGCAGGTCATGCAGGTCCACCGTGGCCTGGCTGGTTCCCACGCCGGCGATGGGCGTGCCGCATTTGGCGGGCAGGTTGCCGGCCTTGGCGGCGAACTCGATGGCCACGGCCTGGGGGCCCGTGGGCGTGGTGGGCGTGGTGGGCTGGCCGTTGTCACCGCCTCCGCCGCCACCGCAGGCGGCCAGCAGCAGCGGCAGCGCGGTGGCGATCAGGGCGAGGGGAAAGCGGGAGTTGTCAAAGTAAGTGGTACGCATGGGTAAACGGTTTCTTGGTGCCTGCGCTGGGGCCATGGCGGCGCGCAGGCGTGGGTAACCCTGCAGGCTGCGACACGGGTCGCGGCTTGGCATGGGAAAGGAATTCGGGAATGGGCGACGGCATGCCGCCCGTGCGGCCCTTTCGGGCTTCAGGGAAGGGGAGGCGCCCTGGGGGGAGTGCTCAGCACCACGCGCAGCACGGTGTCCCGCGGGCGCAGGGCCTGGGGCGGCAGCGGGGTGGGAGGCGGCGGTGCGGCAAAGCGCAGGTCCGCGCGGGACACATCAGGAGGGGCATCGCCCACGACCCGGCACAGCGGGCAATGCGCCTGGCCGGCTGCCGTGGTCTGCTCCTTGGCTTCAGGCTCCCCCGCAGCAGATGCCGGTTGCGCCTGCTGCAGGCCCAGGGGCGTGCAGACTTCCATGGCCAGCCGCGCCAGCGGGTCGCCACTGCCCTGGCCCGATGCCAGCACCATCGCCAGGGCAGGGTGCACAAAGGCGAACAGCAGCGCCGCAGCCATCCAGGCGGCAAAGCGCCGGCCCTGGTCGCGCCGCTGTCGTGCGCCCGGCAACGCCCACGGCCAGGCGGGTGGCCCGAAGGCCACCCAGCGCTTGATGCGGAGGCTGCTGCAGCGCATGGGCCCTGTGTCAGTGCTTGTGATCGTGGCCCGAGGGCGCCGCCTTGGTGGCCAGCGGGCGTACGGGCGCCTGCACCTGTACGGATTCACGCTTGCCGTCCTTGCCTTCGATGATGAGGGTCAGGGGCACGGTCTGGCCTTCCTGCACCTGCTGCTTGAGGTCCAGCAGCATCACGTGGTAGCCGCCGGGCTTGAGCTCCACGGTCTTGCCTGCCGGCAGGGCGATGGACGGCACCTGGCGCATCTTCATCACGTTGTCCTGCATGGCCATCTCATGGACTTCGACGACCGGCGTCAGGGGCGAAGTCGCTGCGACGAGCTTGCTGTCCTGGGCGGCCTGCAGTTTCAGGAAGGCGCCGGTGGCCTTTTGCTGCGGCACGGTGGCGCGCACCCAGGCATCACTGACGCTGACCTGGGCATTGGCGAATCCGCTGATCATGGCGGCGGCGAGGGCAAGCAAACGGACGTGGCGTTTCATGGGTTTCTCCTTCGTTGGCAAAAATGTCGTGTGTGTCGGGTGCGTGCCTGGTGCGTGACTGGTACGCGACTGGTGCGGTGGACGGCTGGAAGGTGTCCGTCAGAAGCGCAGGTTCATGCTGGCATAGACGCCGCGCCCGTCGGCGGGCGAGTAGCCCGAGGAGCCGCTGTCATACCAGGCGTAGACGTACTTGCGGTTGGTGACGTTCTTGACCTGCAGGCCCAGGTCCATGGTGTCCGAGAGGCGGTAGCTGGCACCCAGGTTCAGCACGGCGAACTTGCCTGCGCGGCCCTGGGTATTGGTGCGCTCCAGGTAGTAGTCACCCTGGGCATTGCCCCAGGCCGACAGCTTCAGCCGGTCCGTGGCCTGCCAGTCCACGCCGGCCGAGACCAGGTAGTGCGGCACGTTCTCGATTTCCTTGCCCAGGGTGGCGGGAGCGCTGGGGTCGGGCGCGGTGATGCGCGCCACCTGATGGGAGTAGGCGATCCAGGCGGTGGTGCGGGCATGGGGCTTCATGTTGAGCTGTATGTCGTAGCCCTTGCGCAGCGTCTTGCCCACGTTGCCCAGGCCGCCGGGGTCGGGCAGGCCGTCCACGCCCAGCACCCGGGCCACCTCGCCCGAGGCGCGCTGCTCCCAGTAGGCCACGCGGCCGTTGAGCCAGGGCAGGGGAGAGAACTTGACGCCCGCTTCCCAGCCATCATTGATGGAGGGCCTGAGGTTGCGATCCTGCGTGCGGTAGGCGTCGATGCCCGAGCCGATCTGGAAGGTCCGGCCCCAGTTCGCGTAGACGCTGGCCTGCTGGCTCAGGGTGTAGGCGATGCTGATCTTGGGCTGCTTGATCAGGCCGTAGTCATGCACGGGGGCGCGCGTGCCGGCCAGGCGGTCGATGAAGTGGCCATCCACGTCGTCAATGCGCAGCGCCGGGATGATCCGCAGGGCTTCGATGGGGCGGATCACGGCCTGCACGTAGGCGCCCTGCGTATGGAGGTCGAAGTCCCAGTCGCGGAACTGCGAGGTCCGCACGCGCTCCGTGGTGCGGTAGCGCTGGCCCAGGTTGCTTTGCCGCTGGGCGTCCAGACCGCCTTCGAGCGTGAATTCATGCGCCCAGGCCACCTTGGGGCGCCAGGTCAGGGTGGTGATGGCGCCTTGCTGCTGCTCGTCGTTGTAGCGCTCCTGCTGCGAGCCCGCTGCCGAGAAGCGCACCCAGCGCTGGTTCTCGTACTGGTTGGCGTAGACCTTGGCAGACAGCGACAGCTCGGGCGTCAGTTCGCCATCCAGGTGGGCGCTGAGCTGGCCGGTTTCCCGCTCGCCACGGTCGGCCGCCGCATAGGCCGGGGAGCTGCGCGGCGCCTTGATGGCTTCTTCGTAGCTGAGGTAGCCCGACTCCAGCGCCTTGTTGCGGTAGTAGCGCGCGATCACGCCGGTGCGCCAGCGGCCATCGTCCGAGGTGTAGAACCATTTGCCGGACAGGGACAGCTTGCGGGCATCGGCATGGTCCCGGTAGCCGTCCGAATCGCGCCAGGCCAGGAAATAGTTCTGGCTCCAGTTGCCGCTCTCGATGCCCTTGGACACCTGCAACTCCTTGGTGCCGAAGCTGCCCACGGTCACGCTGGCACGGCCCTCGTTGCCGCCCGTGCGGGTGATCACGTTGGCATTGCCGGCGATGTTGTTGAGGCCGTAGCGCGCGTCATTGGTGCCGCGCACGATCTCGATGGCCTCGATGTCCAGCGGGAAGACAGCGTCCAGAAAGGGCATGCCCCCGGCGTTGTCATTGCTGGGGATGCCATCGATCAGCAGCTTGACCGCATTGATGCGGCCTTCGCCGTTGAAGCCCCGGAAGGAGAAGCGCCCGGCATCCGTGCCCTGCTTGAACTGCGTGACCTGCACGCCGGGCGCCTTGGACAGCAGCTCCCAGCTGTAGTCCACATGCTCGTTCTCGAGGATGTCCGCGCCCACGATGTCCACGGAGCTGAACACGCTGCGTGTGGACAGCGGGCCGGAGGCCTTGGAGGTGATGCTGATAGTGCCCAGCGTCAGGGCGGAGTCGTCCTGGCTCAACGGTTGGGGGGCGACCAGGCCCTGGGCATGGGCCGCCGAGGCCAGTGCCAGGGTGATGGACAGGGCCAGGGGGCTGCGCGAGAAGGAGAGGGAGACAGACATCACGTGAGGCGGACGGTGGATGGTGTGGAGGATGCGATCGGCTCAATGGGCCGGATGTGCGGATGGGGGATGCTGGCCCTGCGCGTCCATATGGACCATGCCGTCGAACAGGGACAGCAGGGCGCGGCGCGGGGCGGGCATGGCGGACTCGGCCTGCACGACCTTGCTGGCCAGGCTGCGCGCGGCCGATGCAGACAGGCCAGCCATTGCCAGCATCTTGGGGTCCTTGAGCCCATCGCCGCCACAGACGGCCACCAGCCATTGGCCGTGCGCGTCGCGCCGCAGCAGGGCCCGGCCACCGCGATCGCCTTGTATCCATCCGGCGACCGCATGGCCGCCTTCGATGGAAATGGGCGCTACCTCCAGCCTGGCCTCGGGCTTGTCCCAGGTGGCCATCATGACGCTGCGGATGGCCGCCGCATCAGCCGATCCGGCCGTGGCGGGGGGCGTCGCGCCCGAGGCCGCCGCCATGGCGGGCAGGCCCAGGACCAGGGCCATCGACAGGGCGATGCTGCTCAAAGAAAGATGTCTCATGCGTGCTCCTTGTGCGGGCTGTGCGGGCGGGGGATCAGAAGCTGGCCGCCACGCCGATCTGTGCCGAGCGGCCGGGCATGGGGTAGCCGGGGCGATAGGCGTAGTTGCGGTCGAACAGGTTCTCCACGGCCAGGAAAACCTCTCCCTTGCTGCCCAGCGCAGGCACCGGATAGGCCACTCGCAGGTTGGCCACGGCAAAGCCGGCCACGCGCTCGGTGTTGGCGGCATCGGCGCCCCGCGCGCGGCTCAGCGCCCAGACTGCCGACTGGTACTGCGCATCGAAGGCGACCCGCACCGGGCCGGCCTTGCCATTGACGCCCAGCGTCAGCGCGCGGCGCGGGCTGTAGGGCAGGTTGTCCATGCTGGGGTCCAGCAGCGTCAGGCCGGCAAAGCCCGACCAGCCGCCGCCCAGCGCCTGGCGCAGCGACAGCTCCATGCCGCGCATGGTGTAGCCGCCCAGGTTGATGAACTGCGGCGGGGGCGGGACATTGGGCGGAAAGCCGAAGACATAGCGGTTCTTGACCTTGTCGTGGAAGATGCTGGCGTCAAGCTGTGTGGCCTGCGACAGCGTCCACTTGAAGCCCAGTTCGGCGTGGTCCATCTCCTCGGCAGACAGCTGCTGCCACGTGGAGCCCAGGGCCGGAATCAGCGATGCCAGCAGCGGTGTCTCCAGTCCGGGGTAGTTGATGCCGCGCGACAGGTTGGCGTAGACGGTGAACTGCTCCGAGGCCAGCGACAGGCCCGCATGGGGGGCCGCCTTGGAGCTGAACTGGCTGTGGTCGTACATGCGCAGGCCGGCAGAGGGCACCAGGCTCCATGTCGCCGACAGCGGGATCTCCTGGCTGAGTCCCGCATAGGGAGAGGTGATCCTGAAGGTGGGCGCCTGGAAAAATCCCTGGGTCGCTGGTGCGACGCGGTTGAAAGCGGCATCGCCCGAAATGCGGTCATGGTCCAGGCCGGCAGTGACGGTGGCCCCCTTCCAGGGCGAGAACTGTTCCTTCCAGCGCAGGCCGCTCATGCGGAATTTGTTGATGCTGTCGCCGTCCGGCGCGGGCTGGTCCAGCCAATCGCCCCGGCCATGGTTGCTGTACAGCTTGAGCTCGCCCCGCCAGTCACCATGCACGTGGGACACGGAGCTGCTGAACATGCTCGCCTTGGTGTTGTACTGGGGGGCTTGCGCCGCAGCGGCAAGCCGTGCGTCGCCAGGGTCCCTGGCCTTGTTGTCCACCTGCAGGAAGCTGGCCGCCACCGACCAGTTCGCATCCAGCCTGTAGCCAATGCGCCCCATGAGGTTGCTGAGCCGGCCATCCGCATTGGCGCGGTGGCCGTCCGAGCGCGCAAAGCCCTGGGCCAGGCTCCAATCCAGGTTGCCGCTTCTGCCCAGCAGACTGGCCTGTTCGGTGAGGGTGCCGTAGGAGCCCGCCGAGATCCTGGCATCCCCGTGCACGCCGTCCTCGGTGGCGCGGCGCGTGAGCAAGTCGATGGAGGCGAAGTTGTTGCCATTGACCTGGGGCTGCGGGCTCTTGTAGACCGTGATGGACTGCATGCCGTTGACGGGCAGCAGGTCCAGCAGGGGATGGCTCCACAGTCCCATGTAGAACGGCACGCCGTCCACATAGGTCTTGATCTCGCTGCCGGGTCGGCTCACACCCATGCCGCGGATATAGACGGCGCCGCCCTGATCGCCGCCAAAGGCACCCACGGGGTTGTAGCGCGAGATCTGGACACCGGGCGTGCGGCGCAGGGCCGAGGCCAGGTCCACCGCGTTCTGGTCGCGCAATTGGTCCTGGGTGATCACGGCCGAGTTGGAGGAAAACGCATCCAGCTCCATCTCTTCCACCACGGGGCGGGCATTGACGGTGACGGGGGCCATCTGAGGCTCCTGGGCATGCGCGCCGGCAGCCAGTGTGAGAAGCGCCGAGGCGATGGAGGACCTGTGGAAAACGGCCGGAATGCAGGTGAAGCGTTGGGCAAGCATGGGTGTGCACGCAGTCCGTCTGAACTGCGCAAATCATTGTTGGACGATCCAGGGCAGGCCATTGCCCGTGCGCCGCACCGCCGGCCTGGTCACAGGCGGGCGCATTGGGGGCTTGGGGCAGGCCAGGAAATGACCTCGCAACTGGCGTGGCGCAAGGCCTTGCCATGGTGTCGCGGCCAAGGCAGCCGCGCTATCGATGCGAGGGAATCAGGCCTGTGCGGGAGGCCCGCGGGGCGGAAGCGGCGCGCCGACCAGGGCTGCGATATGGGCCGCTGCAAACGGATGCAGGGCTGCCGCCAGAGGATGGGGTTGTGCCACCGCCAGGCTGACGGGAGGCAGAGGCAATGCAGGGGCCAGGCACATCGAGCAATCGAGCGTGTGCTGACCTGGCGCCTGGGCCTGGCCCTCGTCGTCAAGAACCACCATGGTGATGGCTCCGCCGCTGGAGCAGATGAGCTCCATGGTCTTGGGGTTCACGAAGGGCGAAGCGCCCGCAACACCCAGCGTCAGCAGGAACCACGCCAGGGCGAGGCGCTTCCAGAATGACGATGTGCGAAGGGTGTGCATAGCCCGCGATTATGGCGGCGATATCGGACCGACAGCAACCTTCTTGCGCAATGGCGGATGCAGATCCGGCCCGGTTGATCTTGGTCAAGGTGCTGCCGCCGCTTGAAGGCGGCGGATGGCAAGGCAGTTTTGCAGGGAACTCACAACAGCTTGCCAGGCAGTTGCCTCGCTCAACAGGCGATGGCCCCCCATAATGCGTACGCATGCAAACCTTGCGCAACTGCCTGATGCTGCCCCGCCTTGCTTTGGCGTGGTTCATGCTGGCATTGGCGATGGCCGTGGCGTCGCCCATCGTGCACCCGCGCTCCCTGGAAGTGGTTTGCACGGGCAATGGCAGCATGCAGGTGGTCGTTCTGGATGACGAAGGACAGGCGAGTGCCGGCACGCACCACTCGCTCGACTGTCCTTTGTGCCTGGTGGTCACGCCTGCCTTGCTTCATCCTTCGCCGGAGTTTGAACAGCCGCAGCCGTTGGGTTTGGCGGTGCAGCCCGTGGAGTCGGCGCGCATTGCCGCGCTGGTGGGGGCACCGCTTCCGCCCAGAGGTCCGCCGGCGCGCGTGTAAGCCTTGTGCGGCGGGCCCCGATGCCTGCCTCACCTTCGCCGCCGGGCCTTGTGGGGCACGGCAGGTCTCACTTGCACGCAAATCGCTCATGACCCGTTCCATTGGCCCCGCGATGCCCGAAGGCATCGTTCACACTTCTTCGTCCACCTTTTTGCAACGTTCTCGCCAGACCCGGGCCGTGGTGTTGCTCCCCATGGCGTTCGCTTGCTCGGCAAGCTGGGGACAGGCCTCCACAACCCTGGACACCGTCACCGTGCGCTCATCCGGCGACAGCGCCCTGGAGCGCCCGCTGGCCACCGGCAGCCGACTGGATCTCAGCGCACGCGATACGCCCGCCAGTGTCGAAGTGATCACGCGCGAGCAACTGCAGGCCAGGGGCGACACTTCGCTGGTCGATGCAATCACCCGCTCCACGGGTATCACCAGCCTGGGGCATCCGGGCAACAGCGGCAGTTCGCTGTCGGCACGGGGCTTCACCGACACCACGTCGGTCATGCGCTTGTATGACGGCACTCGCCAATATGGCGGTGTGGGCGTGAGTTTTCCCTTCGACACCTGGTCCGTAGACCGCATCGAAGTGCTGCGTGGACCGGCTTCCGTGATCTATGGCGATGGCGCCATTGGCGGGGTCATCAATGTGATTCCCAAGAAGCCCACGCGCAGTCCGATACGCAACGAGGTCCAGGCCACGGTGGGCACCGACGGAAAACGCGGCCTGGCCTTTGGCAGCGGCGGCGCAATCAATGAGCACTGGTCCTACCGTCTGGATGCCAGTGGCGACCGCTCCGACGGATGGGTTGACCGGGGTGATTCCAGCAGCCGCACCCTCTCCGCAGCCTTGCGATGGGATCCGGTGCAGGACTTCAGCGTGCAACTGTCCCACGCACTGGGCAGGCAAAAGCCCATGCGCTACTTCGGCACGCCGTTGATCAATGGAGTTCAGGATCCGGCGGTGCGCGAACGCAACTACAACGTGGCCGACAGCCGCATCCAGTACAAGGACCGCTGGACCGAACTGGCGGCGCAATGGACGCCCTCCAGCAACGTGATCGTGCGCAGCAAGCTCTATCACATAGCCAGCGACCGCTACTGGCGCAACGCCGAGACCTACCTGTACAACGCCTCCACCGGCCTGATCGACCGATCCGGAAACACCGAGATCGCCCATGACCAGACGCAGACCGGCAACACCACGGATGCGACCTTCAGCGGCAGTCTCTTCGGTCGCAAGAACCAGGTGTCCCTGGGCTTCGATGTCAACCGCGCGGCTTTCCAGCACTCCAACAACACCTATGTGGGCAGCTCCGGTTCGGTGGACCCCTACAACCCCGATCCCGGTCAATACACCAGCTCCATTCCCTTCATTCCCCGCTATCGCAACAAGGCCGAGCAATATGCGCTGTTCGCCGAGGACCGCCTGGAGATGACGGACCGCTGGTCATTGGTGGCAGGTGCGCGGTTTGACCATACAAATCTCTCGCGCCAGGACCTGGTGGCTGGTACGCAGGCCTTCAAGCGCAGCTACTCCAATGCGGGGTGGCGCTTGGGATCGGTCTACCAACTCCACCCCGGCCTGTCACTGTATGCCCAGGCATCCAAGGCGGCGGATCCGGTGAGCGGCCTGCTGATGCTGTCTGCCGCCAACGCCGCTTTCGACGTGTCCACAGGGCGGCAGTTCGAAATCGGCCTCAAGCAATCGTTCTGGGAAGGCAAGGGCGACTGGACGCTGGCGATGTACTCCATCACCAAGAACAATCTGCTCACGCGTGACCCTGCCAACCCCGCGCTGCGCATCCAGGTGGGGCAGAGGTCATCCAAAGGCATGGAGAGCACCCTGTCGATGCAGGTCGCCAAGACGGTCCGGCTGGATGCCAACGTGGCCTTGCTCAAGGCGCGGTACGACGACTTCAGCGAGTCGGTTGGCGGCGTCACCGTGTCCCGCAATGGCAGCGTGCCCACCGATGTGCCTGAACGTGTCGCCAATGTCTGGGTGGGCTGGAACCTCGCTTCGAACTGGACACTGTCAGGAGGTCTGCGCCATGTCGGCAAACGCTACGCCGACAACGCCAATACCTTGAAGCTGGGGGCGTACACCACCTTCGATATGGCACTGCAATGGAAGGCCACTGCAGATACCACGCTGACGCTGCGCGGGTTCAACGTTCTGGACAAGCACTATTTCTCCACGGCCTACTACACCACGACGCAGTGGCTGGTGGGCGAGGGGCGGCGCGCGGAGATCACGTTGCATCACCGCTTCTGAAGGCGTAGCTGGCGAAAAGGTCGGTCTCCTTGAATGCCGCACAGGACTTCAGGAGCCGGCCGGTTGTAACGCTTCGAGCACCATCAACGCATCTCCCGCAGCCACAGCCTTTCCAGCTTGGCAATGCGCGGCAGCAATCCTGCCTGCCTGACTGGCTACCACCTGGAACTCCATCTTCATCGCTGGCCGATGGACGACGTCCTAAGCTGGATGTACCTGAAGCCCGAGACCAGCGCGGGCTCTTGGACTTCTTTGGATCTATTGGGATTTCTTGGGATGCCAGGATGGCCCCCCGGAGGGGCTCACATTTCTTGTTGAAATCACCATTTTTAGAGGGTTCCAGGTGCGCCAATCTGGAAAGTACCAACAAAAGTACCAACAAAAGAAAAAGTGACTCCAATGGTGGCTGTCAGCGCCCCAGGGGCGGTGACGCCTGGCCTAGCTCAGGGGCGGGGCGGCTGACTTCTTGCTCTATCGCTCGGCTGCCGAGGCGCTCAAGAGTCCTCTCCAGACGCGATGGCTGGATGTTAAAGCTTTAACAAAAAATCAAAGATTCAAAGAATCAAAACGCCCCGCAAACCCGCATAGATGCTGGGTTTCGGGGCGTTTCTGTTTGATTAACAAAATTCAAACGGGGAAAATTTTTTGCGCGTGAGGAACAGGGCGGTCTAGGCCGGCGAGGGCCCCAGACTTCGCATGCCCCCGGGGCTCGGACATGGAGAGGCTCAGGCAACCAGCGCAGCCCTGAAGGCAGCAAAGCCAGCCAGCACAGCAAGGGCAAGCGTCAACTTGCCTCGCAGCACCTCATCCAGTCTCTTGCCTTTGTTGGAGGGATTTGAGGGCCTCAATTGAAAAAGGGTTGCCCACAGTGCAAAAACTGCAGCGCAAACCGCCGTGTACCTGGCTCCATCCCACTTCACGTTCGCGGTGGCCATCACCAAGGCTGCGCTGATGGCTACCCATAGAGATGCGTAGCAAAGACTGCTGAATAGATCTGAGCGAAGCGACTTCCTAAGCCCGGAGTCAGCAACTTCCCATGCCTCTCGCTCCTGTGCGCTCGGCCACTCGCTTGTCATGTGCAATTCTCTGGCCTGCTTGTTATGGTGCAACTCGACCATCACGCGCTGCCTGTATGCCATTAAGACGTATTGCCTATTGCTAAGTAGTAGAGCTAGTGCAGCTTTGAAGTGGGATGGAGGCAACGGGTCATTCATGCAGACATTGTGCCTATACAGTCCTTTGCTCACCCTTCCATTGCTGTGTTCTCGGCCAGCTCGGATGGTCGGAGGGGCCTGGTTGACGCAGAAAAAAGCCCCGCTGGGCGAACCATGCGGGGCTTTGTTGCGTCTGGGTCTGTCGTGCTTACGCGCGCACGCCCTTGACCACTGCGAACGTCTGCGGGTAGGGGATCACCACATCAGCGCGGACGTGGCAGGCAAAGCCGATCTCGCCAGTCGAGGCGAAGACCTCGCGCAGGAGCTGGATGCTCACGTTCTCGCGCAGCAGGAAGTACATGCCACGGAAGTCTCCCAGGTACAGCTCGCTGCAGTCCTTGCCCGTGCCCACGGTCAGGTCGATAGGGATCTGGGACGTGTGCAGGATGGGCAGGTTCTGCAGCAGCTCAGGCTTGCGGATGGGCTGGCCCGTGGTGTCCACCAGTCCGGCCAGGGTGATGACGCTGCGGGGTGCACCGATCACCGCATTGGGCAGCGGGCCGTCTGCATTCATTACGGCGCCGATGCCTTGCAGGATGGGGCCATAGTTGGCCAGGGCACCGCCATTGGTGCCGCCGAAGTTCACCACTTGGACGCCAACGGTGTTCAGCAGTCCCCGGGGCTCCGGCGCCGTGCCGCTGCCACGCAGGCCTACGCGGTCCAGCTCCTTGGCGAAGGCCTGGCCGATGGCGATGCGCAGTGCCGCTTCCATGTTGGGGGCGTCGGCCAGCAGCTCGCGGCTCACCTTGAACATGAAGGCCAGGGACTGGGGCACAGCCGCCACGCCGCGGAACGTGGGCTCAGACTGCGCCAGCGCCGCGGACTCATTGCGCCAGGCCGCTTGGGGAAGGCTGTTCACCACGGCCGTGGTCACGGACTTGGCCCCTTTCTCCATGGGCACCACGCCGGCGCCAGCTTGCAGCAAGCTGCTTGCAGGTGCCATTGCGGCCAGGATCTCAGGCATGACCGTGTGGGGCACTGCATAGCCGCCTGCCGTGTCTTGGCCTACGGCCAGTGCCTGAATGGCGCCTTCGCTGGAGCGCATTCCGGCCACGGCGCGCACGAAGTCGGACAGGCCTATCTTGTCGCCTGCTGGTGCGTCCTTGCCGTAGTGGGCCTTGAACTCCGCAGGTGTGCGCAGGGCCTTGAAGCTCTGAATCACCCCATCGATGGTGGCCTGCGGTTGCGTGTCGTTGCCAAAGTGTTGCTGGCCTGCCAGCTTGGTGTGTGCATCTTCGATTTCGCGCTGCTGCTGATCCAGCTTGGCGTCGTAGCGGGTTTTGAATTCGTCAAATGCTCCCTTGAGTCCGGCAATCACGGCGGGCATGTCTGCTGGCGTGGCTTCTGCTCGGATGGCACGAATGCCACGGGGGATGGACGATTGGGTATGGGTGCGCATAAAAATGCCTTTGCAAAAACAAATGTGGAAAGGGTTCACATCCGTTTCAAGCAGCGCCCGGCATGCTCTCGGGGTGTGTCGAACTGCAGCGCTCGGCATGCAGTTTCAAAGGGCGGTGTTCCGCTGCCAGCGCACGGCAATTGACAGTAGAGACACCGGTGGGTCACGAGGACGCCTAGACCAATTCTAGGCAATGGCTGGTTTTTTATCCAGTGCAAGATGGATGTTTGTCATGGCTTGTTGCTCCCGTACTGCTTGCGCAACAGCGCCAGCAGCTCGGCGCGAAGGTGTGGGGGGGTGTTCAGGCAGTCCTGGCGCATCTGCTCGCGCGCGGCTGGGCTGTCGTTCCAGTGGTCGCAGGCGCGCATGGCGGCCTGCAGGAGCTGATGGGTCAGGCGGTTGGACTGCAGCACCAGGCGGATCAGCTCGGGCTTGTGGGCCAGCACCCGGGCGCGCTGCTCAGGTGTCAGGGTGTTGGCTGGGACCGTGAGCCCCTTGCCGTCGGGTGTGCACTCCAGATCGATGCCGCATGCCAGCAGGTCGGAAAGGATGGCTTGTGCGGTCATAGGGCCTCCCTCGGACCAGCGGCCGGGCAGGCGATTTCTGCCGAAGATGCCCCGAAGGTGCCCAAGATGCCCTGTTTTGAAAGTTGGGCACCTTGGGCATCTTCGAGGGCATCTTCGCGTTCGCCCACCGCCACCAGCCACTCCGGTTTGGGCTGAAAATCGGCGGGCAGTGACCAGTACCAACCGGCGCCCATGCCGCTTTTTTGCGGCTTGACCCCCATCTTTTCGCGGGCCGTGCGGATCTGCTTTTTGCTGTAGCCCATGCTTGCCAGGGATGTCTCCACAGCTTTGCTGGGCGTCGTACCCCCTCGCAGTTCAGCCCAGAGCAGCATCGGGAGATCGCTCTTCTCTGCGGAGATCTCTTCGCTCTCTTCCTCGGGGTCCGTCAGCAGTTCGCGGGCCGAGCCCTGCACAGCAACGCCCCAGCCAATGCGCGAGGCCTGTATGCCAGGCAGCGGCTCGCACTGCTCCAGGTGGTATGTGAAGCCGCCATCGTCCGGGCCAATGTTGGACTTGCTGCGCGCCAGAATGCGGGCGTCCTGGCCGTCCTCCAGGCTCTTGATCTTGGCGGCCACCAGCACCACGCGGGCAACGGCGGTGAAGGCCACGCTGCCCACCACGCGCTGCGCGGGGTCCACTCCCTGGCCACCCTTGGCAAAGTGCGTGATGCCCAGCACAGCGCAGTCGCAGGCCGTGGCCAGGTTCACCAAGGGCTGCAGCGCGCGGCGCACCTCTGTGTTCTTGTGGCTGTCTCCCGTGACAGCCGACACCACAGGGTCAATCACCAGCAGGCGCACGCCGCCAATGTGCTGGATGGCTTGCAGCAGACCCTGCAGATCGCGGGCCGGGTCGAAGGGTTGGACCTCTCCGTCCGGCGTGCGTGCGCCCTCGATGAAGTAGCAGCGGCTCCGATCAGCACCAGCAGCCAGCAGGCGCGGCAGCAGCGTATCGGCGGGGTCGTCCTCACCGCTCCAGATCAGGACGTTGCCTGCGTCACAGCGGGTCTTGTCGGGCCACTGTCCGCCAATGGTCACGGTTGCGGCCATGGCCAGCGCCAGCGTGGTCTTGCCCTGGCCAGGTGCGCCGGCCAGGATGTGCAGCTTGCCCAGCGCCAGCCAGTGCTGCCACAGCCACCGCACGGGCTCGGGGTTCAGGTCCGTGCCGCACGTCAGCACCACCGTGTTCCCATGCGTACCGGGGCGCGTACCTGGTTGCGTACCAACGTCCTCCGGCCCGCTGTCCAGCGGCGGGAAGGTGGGCTCTTGTGGCGGCTGCACTGTCCTGGCCGGTGGCCGGTAGGCCAGTGCGGCTGCCACGCTCGGGTCCACTGCAGCATGGGCCGCATCGTTTCGTCTGTTCATGCGTACACCTCCACGATGCGCTGCACTCGCCCAGCGGCTTGCATGAGGCGGGCGCGGTCGGTGTCGGAAAGGGCCACGCCCTGGGCGACGTTGCCCGCAGCGATGGCGATCAGGTTCGCCTCGGTCATCAGGGCGTCCAGGGCCTGGCGCGGCGTGAATGGGGCAGGGTTTGCGGGCGCGGGCTTGCCGTCATCCACCCAGGCCCCCAGGTCCTTGGCGGCCTCGATGAACTCCAGACCGTGGGCAGCCATGTGGTAGCCCAGCACGTCGCCACCACGGGCACCACAGCCAGCCATGCAGACGAAGGCACCGCTGTGCAGGTTGATCCGCATGGAGTCGCTCCCCTGGTGAAATTGGCAGGCCGTGGTGACCCATTTTTTGCCCTTGCCAAGGCTCAGGCCCTGGCCCTCGTAGTAGTCGCGCGGGACGGGCAGGCGATCGCGTTCAAGCGGCATGACATGCCTCCTCATCCACAAAGGCCACCAGATCCACCAGCACCTCGAATTGACGCTGTGCAGCGGTCAGCCAGCGGTAGTACAGGGAAGAGGGCCGGCTGAATGCCTGGGCGCCCAGATTGACGGCTGCGCCAGCCATGAACCATTTGTTCTCGAAGGTGCTGCGGTCCAAAGGAAGCTCCGCACGCAGCAGGCGAATATGGGACAGCGCCAGATCCACGGCGAAGTCCACATCCACATCCTTGTCGTCCCATTCCTTGTCGTCGTAGCGCACCCGCATCAGGTGCTCAAGGGTGTGCTGAATATGGGCAATGGCGGTCAGCATGGCCTGTTCGGCGCTGGGAAGGTTGGTTCCCGATTTGATGGGGGTGCTCATGCTGCACCCCCATTCCTGATGGATTTCAGCATTGCGGCATAGGAGCATTCAGCCAGGTCGGACATATCTGCCGCCAGGAAGGCGCCCATGCTTGCGAGGCTTTCAATTCGCCTGTTGGTCCCGGCTTCCGCACGGATGGTTTTGAAGACCTCTGCCAGCCATTCCAAAGCATCGGCAGCCGTGTGAATCGGAATGATCACGTCCTCAGGATGGGGGACGCCAAATATTCCTCGGCAGTCCATTCCTGCCGCTTGCTGGGGATTAGCCTGTTTTTGGCAAGGCTCCGCCATCGCTGCCACGCGCGCAGCGTTTTTATTGATCGTCATGGTGTTACCCCTCCAGGCTCAGATCGAGGCCACGCAATGCGGCCAGGGCTTGCACAGCTTTGATGCGAGCACCAGCGACATTGGCATGCGGCTGGCTGAGGTAATGCAGCGCCATGCTCAGGGCGTTATGGGCCTGGGCGTGCAATTGGATGGGATCTGGGGTGCCCGTGTTGGGCAACGCGGTCGCAATGGCGTGGGGAGAGGTAGCCATGAAGGCCTCCAAGCGGTTGTAGTTTGCAAAAACCACCGCACTGAGACCAATCAGGGCGGTAGCTCGACAGGTTGGTCTACCGGACAACCGCTTGCGCGAAACCGGCCAGGCTTGCGCCTGCCTGCCGAGCCACCATAAAAAGGGGCGCGAATGACAAAGCCGCAGACCAAAGGCGGAAACTGCGGCTTTCGTCGCAGCGATTGTAGCGGGAGACCAATCCCGATCACGCTTAACAGGCGCGACAGCACCAGTATAGCGACGTTGTGAGATGACGCAAGGCATGTTGGGCCTCACTTCTTGGCCTGGGCGTCGCGCCAGGCGATGAGCTGGTCGCCCGGGATGACCGTGCAGCGCGGGGACAGCCGGATGGGCTGGGGGAAGTCTGGGCGGCTCTTGATCCAGCGCCAGAGGGTGGCGGTGCCGATACCCAGCAGTTCAGCGGCTTGCTTGGGGCGGTAGGACTGGGGAAATGAGGTCAACGTTCACTCCATCTGATCCCGCGTTGCATCATGTGCTGCGGTATGGAGTGAACTTTCGTTTTTCTGATGCCAGCAGAGAACCCAGTCTGCGGGCAGATCCCGCCCTATGCAGGCAGACTGTGACAGTCTGCATGCAGGCCTCTGAGTATGCCGGCATAGCCTGAGGTCTGCAGGCAGAGCCCTGGCATATTAAGCGCCTTTTAACCAATCCCTGATGGTTGAAAACTCAAATGGGAAATCCTTTGTAAATGCGATGGCGGCGGCATCTTTGCTTGAGAATTTTTCCCTCTCAGACTTATACCTGGCTACAACTCGCTCGCGAACAGCCTGGTTCTGCGCATGCCTTACGCCTGCAGCTGTTTTTGCCAATAATCGACGCGCTGCTAGTGCTGCTTTACTATTTGGATCCAATTCCATTTCTTCTAGCGCGCATTTAGCACCTTCATCCCACATTTGCAATCCATTGGAGAGGGATTCAGCCTCGCCAGCTTCATGTAGAAATTCAAGAAGCTCGGCTTTTGTTGGGTTGGAATCGCTTGCCAAGCAAAGCCACTGCAGCCCCATAGCAGCCAAGACCAAATGATCAGCTGGTTTTTCCTTTAGACCAAACTTTTCGGACATGGCTTGGAAAACCGGTTGATGGGTAAACTCTGCCAGTTTATTGAATACTGTGTATGACCAACCTTCATTGCGTGCGTAGCCCACTGCTGTACAAAAAGATCGGGTACGATCGTTGTCTAAGACAACTCCGTTTTTTATCGAATGAGAGAACCAATGAGCACCATCCCAGCACGAAACCCATTTCAGCCATTGTGAATAAGCAAAAAGTGCAGGTAATTGGTCGCCAAACTCATTCTGTAGAGCCTCGAAAGTCCGCGAGTATTGCTCGTTGGCTCTGAAATGCAGTCCTGATATTTCTTTTGGTAAAACAACCTTCTCTTCTAACTCCATTCCTGCCACCGTTTCTTGCGCATCCTGCCAAGCTAGAGCGTGGACTCGGTCGCTCCGTGCAAGCCATTCTTCCCGACTCAAGCCGTCAATGAACTCTTCATTAAATTCTGTCATCAGTGCTCTCTCTTTTGAAATCATGCTTGCCTAAACGGAATTATCTCAGCGCCTTGTTTTATTTGGTCGAGATAGTTAGCCCAGGTATTCATAAGTTGCCTGCGCTGTTCCATGTAGTCAGCGCGGTCGTAAGCCGAGCCAAGCGGACCGGATTTTCCGTGCGCAAGCTGGGCCTCGATCACGTCAGCATGAATGCCTGGCAGACGTTCAATCATCAGCGTTCGGGCCATAGCTCGAAAGCCGTGGGCGGTCATTTCCTCGCCTGAGAAGCCCAGGCGGCGCAAAGCAGTGTTCACCGTGTTTTCGGACATGGGGCGCTCCCCTGTGAGAAGGCTGGGAAACACGTATTTCCCCCTGCCTGTGAGCGGTTGCAGTTCTTGCAGTATTTCCACGGCCTGCTGAGCAAGCGGAACAAAGTGGGGGCGCCCGTTCAACTTGTGCACCTTAGTCCTCTTCATGCTCTGCGACGGGATGGTCAACATGCCTGCTGTCAGATCGATCCAAGTCCATTCCATGGCCCTGATGTTTCCTGGGCGCTGGAAGAGTAGGGCGGAAAGCTGGAGAGCGGCCTTGGTGGTCGGTTGGCCCTGGTAGCCATCGACGGCCCGCAGCAGCTCGCCGGCCTTCTGAGGCTCCAGCACTGCGGCCATGTGCTTGACCACCACGGGCTCCAAGGCTCCATGCAAGTCGGGCACTGGGTTGGCTTCGCATCGACCCGTTTGGATGCCATAGCGGAACACCTGGCCAGCGATCTGCCTCAGTGTGTGGGCGGTTTCGTTGGCGCCACGCTTCTCCACCTTGCGCAGTACGCCCAGCAGGATTGGGGGCGTGACATCCGGTAGAGGCATTCGCCCTATGTGGGGAAACAGATCTTTGACCATGTTGCGCAGCCATTTTTCCGAGTAGCTGTCGCTCCAGGCGCTGCGCTTGGTTTCGTGGAACTCGCGGGCGATGGCCTCAAAGGTGTTCCCCGCAGCCGATGCCTTGATGACCTTCTGCGCTTGCTTGATGACACCAGGGTCAATGCCTGCAGCCAGTTGCGTCCGGGCTTCCTCTCGTCGTTTGCGCGCCTGCGCCAGCGTGACGGAGGGGTACGTGCCAAGGGCTAGCGTTTTCTGCTTGCCTGCAAACCGATAGGCCATGCGCCAGTATTTGCCAGCGTCCTTAACCAGCAAGAACAGCCCGTAGCCATCTGCGAACTTGCTGCCCGCAGTCTTGGCTGGATCTGGTTTGGCAGTTTTCACGAAGGTGTCTGTGAGTGGCATGGCGGCTTCCGTTGGTACTCCCCGGTGTTGGTATCTGGGGCTGTGGGTATGTGAGATACCAACGAAAGTACCAAGATTTTGTTGGTATGTCGATGGGCCACCTGAGACGCTATGAGACAAAGAAAAACCCGCAGGCCTAGGAGACATGCGGGTTTTGAGAGGTTTTGAGACTATCTGGAAGTCTGAATTGGCCTGCCCGGAGGGACTCGAACCCCCGACCTATTGCTTAGAAGGCAATTGCTCTATCCGGTTGAGCTACGGGCAGGTATGGCCGCTGACGGGCCAGCGCGGATCATACCCGCAATGGGCGGGCGCTCAGGGCTTGGCGGCGTGCCCTGGCGCCCTTGCCGTCATTCGGCGTCTTCTTCTTCCTCGAACACCACCGAAGGGGGGGCCATCACGCGCGCCATGTCGCTCAGCGTGGGCACCAGGCCGCGTGCGAGGTAGCTGTAGGGCGTGTCGGGCTCCAGCGCCGCAGCGGCAATATTGGCCATGGGCTGGTTCATCGACAGGTAGTAGCTGCCCACGGGTGCTTCGACGGCGCCGCGCGTGAGCGCATAGGCGCCGCTGGCGGGCGTGGCCGAGCGGGCCTCGTTGTACGAGTCGGCCAGCAGCTGGCCGGGCTCGGCCACCTTGAGCACTTGCAGGCCCAGCAGGCGCAGCCTGTCCACGGCGGTCTGGGCGCTGGCGGACAGCCAGTAGCCGCAGGAGCGCGGGCGCGACAGCGTGGTGCGGGCCTGCAGGGAGGCGTTCCAGTCCACGCGCACCTGCTGGTCGGCACCCGTGTCGGGCTGGATCATGGTGAGCGTGCGCTGCTCGGGCGTCTGCTCGGCCTGGACGGCGAGTTGCTGGTGGCAGGCGAGAGAGGCGGTCTCACGCGCCACGAAGGCCTGCACCTGGGTGAGGTCCTTGGCGCGCTCGGCGCTCGAATGCAGCATGCGTGTGGCGGCGGTGACCAGGGTGTGCACGCGCCGCTGGATGTGGGCGCGGCCCAGGTCCGAGCCACGGCTGCTGACCAGATAGCCCACCGAGTTCTTGAGTCCGCTGATGTTGCGCAGCGAATCGGGCGCCAGGCTGCCCATGGAGATGGACTTGTCCTGCAGGTCCTGGCTGGTGGTGTAGTACCAGTCGCTGCTCAGGCCGGCTTGCGACAGCGCGGTGCGCAGCGGTGCCGTGTACCACTCGCGCGCAGCCTTGGTCACGAATTCATTCTGGTTGGCCGTGGCCGAATACTGCAGCAGGGCGTCGTAGCGCTGTATGGCCTGGTACTTCTGCAGGAAGATGCTGGCGGCCGGGAATTCCTGCAGGTCCACCACGGCGACGGGGCGGTAGTCGCGTGCCAGCGTGGCCAGGGCCTTGGCCTCCGGCGTGTTCAGGAGCAGGTGGTCATGGGCGATGTCGGTGCCATCGGCTGCATTGCGCGTGCCGGCTTCCACGGCATCGGGGTTGGCGCGCGGCACGAGGATCACGTTGATCTGCTGCAGCAGCGGCTCCAGCAGGCCGCCGGGAGCGAGTTCGCGGGTAATGATGAGCAATGCCTCGGTCCCTGCAGGCTCGTCGCCATGCTGGCCGGCCACGAGCATGACCGTGGGGCGGCGGCTGTCATAGAGCGCCGACGGCTGGATGCCGGGAGCGCGCGTGGCCACCAGGGCCTGGATGGGGCTGCCGCGCTGCGAGCTGCCGGGCTGCACGATTCCCAGGCGCGTGTCGCGGCCCAGGGATTTGCTGGCCTGGCTGTTCAGCCAGGAAGACAGTTCGCTGGCCGTGGTGAACTGGTTGCGCTGCGGCGCCAGGCCGGGCGTGTCATAGCGCGTGGCCGGGTCGGGGAAGCGCGCCGCCACGGCCGCGTTGTAGGGCAGGGGGACGAGGTTGTTGGCCGGTGCGATCGGCTGCGTGGTCGCCTGGGGCACCACGGGTATTTCCGGGGCCGGGCGGGTGGGCGTGGCCACCTGGGGCTTGGAGGACGTGGGCCAGGGCGGCAGCGGCGTGCTGGAGCAGGCGGCCAGCAGGGCGGTGCATGCCAGGGCCGACCACCGCAGCCGGCCCTGTGGCAGCTCCGGATCGGGGCGCTGGCTGGAGGGTATGGCGGGTGGAGTCAGCAGTGTCATGGCGTGGCCTTGAGGAACCAGTCGTGGGGAATCTTGGGGAATCCGGGAAAAGGGGTGCGGCCTTCAGTCGCCGCAGGCCGCAATGCTATCGGGATGATAGCCATGCAGGCTTGCGGCGCGCTGTCGGCTGAA
Organism: Delftia sp. WSY_22; assembly: GCF_043104185.1. Taxonomy (NCBI): domain Bacteria; kingdom Pseudomonadati; phylum Pseudomonadota; class Betaproteobacteria; order Burkholderiales; family Comamonadaceae; genus Delftia; species Delftia sp. WSY_22. The sequence goes on along the minus strand of NZ_JBICKN010000059.1, from coordinate 354,867 downwards.
GGCGCAATCTGTGCAATGCAAAAGGGCTGCAGCCCCGGGGAGATGCAGCCCTTTGGGCTGGTGCAATGCCCGGCATGCCGCCTGGCACGCCGGGTATTCAGTGCAGGTCAGCGACCGTAGCCGCCGCGCGAGGAGCCGCCACGGCCACCGCCGCCGAAGCCACCACCGCCGCCACCGCGGTTGAAACCACCGCCGCCGCGGCGGCCGCGTTCGGCCATGGTGTCCACGCTGGTGCGCATCGGGTCGGGTTGGCCGCCGCCGGCGCCGCCGCGCGGTCCGCTGCTGCGTGCATGGCCGAGCTGCGTGCCCAGGTGGGCGTCAGCGCGCGGGGGCTGGTCGTCGAAGCGACGGCCACCGCCGCCTTCGCCGTCAGGACGCGGGCCGCGACGGGGGGCGTTCTGGGGACCTGCCTTGGGGCGGTGAGCAGCGCCGGAGCCGTTGCCCGGACCGTCGAAGCGGTCGCGGCGCGGCTTGTTGTTGGCGCCTGCGCCGGCGTGGTTGCGGCCACGGCCCTGGCCGCCTGCGCTGCCTTCGGAGCGGCCTTCGTCCGAGCCTGCCTTGGGTGCTGCCTGGCCACGGCCGCCTGCACGACCGCCGCGGTCGGGCTGGGCAGCCTTGTTGGTGCGGATGCGGTCCATCATTTCCTGGCGCGCAGCCTTGGCGGCGGCCTGCATGACGTCACGGCTGGGCGGCTTGCCCGCGCCGCCCCAGATGGTCTGGCGGCCCATGGCGATGGGTTCGGCCACTTCGCCTTCTTCCGGGCCGAAGCCTTCGAGCACCTGCACGGGGATTTCCTGCTTGGTGAAGCGCTCGATGTCCATCATGAAGCCTTCTTCGTCCATGCACACGAGGCTGACGGCATGGCCTTCGCGCCCGGCACGGCCCGTGCGGCCGATGCGGTGCACGTAGTCTTCGGAGACGTTGGGGATTTCGTAGTTCACGACGTGCGGCAGCTCATCGATGTCGATGCCGCGTGCAGCGATGTCGGTGGCCACCAGTGCGCGCAGCTCGCCGGTCTTGAAGCCGGCCAGTGCCTGGGTGCGTGCGCTCTGGCTCTTGTTGCCGTGCAGCGCCATGGCGCTGATGTTGTTCTTGGTCAGGAATTCGGCAACGTTGTTGGCGCCGAACTTGGTGCGCGTGAACACCAGAACCTGGCTCCAGTTGTTCTCGTTGATGATGTGCAGCAGCACCTGCTTTTTCTTGCCGCGGCCCACGGGGTGGATCACCTGGGTGATGCGCTGCACGGTGGTGTTGCTGGGCGTGACCTGGATGGACTGCGGATTGCGCAGCAGGCCGTTGGCCAGGTCGCGGATCTCGTCGCTGAAGGTGGCCGAGAACAGCAGGCTTTGCTTTTCCTTGGGCACCAGGGCCAGCACCTTCTTGACGTCGTGGATGAAGCCCATGTCCAGCATGCGGTCGGCTTCGTCGAGCACCAGGACTTCGACGGTGGACAGGTCCATGAAGCCTTGCTGCTGCAGATCCAGCAGGCGGCCCGGCGTGGCGACCAGGATGTCCACGCCCTTCTTGATGCGGTCGATCTGGGGCTTCATGCCCACGCCGCCGAAGATGACGGTGGAGTTGATGTCCAGGTACTTCGCGTAGCTGCGCACCGATTCCTCGACCTGCGCTGCGAGTTCACGCGTGGGCGTCAGCACCAGGGCGCGGATGCCCTTGCCGCCGAACTTGTTGCGCGGCACCTGGCCTTGCGAGAGGCGGTGCAGCATGGGCAGGGTGAAGGCCGCGGTCTTGCCGGTGCCGGTCTGGGCGCCTGCCAGCAGGTCGTGGCCGGCGAGCACCGCCGGAATGGCCTGTGCCTGGATGGGAGTCGGGTTCTCGTAACCCTCCTCAAGCACGGCCTTCAGAATGGCGGGAGCCAGATTCAGTTCTTCAAATGTCATGTGATCAAAGATGCGCCCGTCCGGGGCGCTGGGTATCAGCCTGCCGAGGCAACCAGGGCGGTTGCCGGACCAGTCGTAGGCGGATGAGGTTCAATGTCGGGAGCCTGGAAAACAGCGTCCATCGTCCCCAGCTGGAATGCTGATGTCACGGGCAACTGGAACCCGCAACGCAGGGTATTGTCGCATGCGCCGATAATCACGGCTGGCGTGCAACCGATTTGTTGCCCGGTTTTTGCAGAAATCAACGATTCAAGTACTCGGACCAGAATGGCTCAATACGTTTTTTCGATGAACCACCTCACCAAGACCGTGCCGCCCAAGCGGCAGATCTTGAAGGATATCTCTCTCAGCTTTTTCCCGGGCGCCAAGATCGGCGTGCTGGGTCTGAACGGCTCTGGCAAGTCCTCGCTGCTCAAGATCATGGCCGGGGTGGACAAGGAATTCGAAGGCGAGGCGCTGCCCATGCAGGGCCTGTCCATCGGCTATCTGCCGCAGGAGCCTCAGCTCAATCCAGAGCACACGGTGCGCCAGGCTGTGGAAGAGGCCATGGCCGAAGTCAACGCGGCCCGCGCGCGCCTCGATGAAATCTACGCCGCCTACGCCGAGCCCGACGCCGACTTCGACGCGCTGGCTGCCGAGCAAGGCGAGCTGGAAGCCAAGATCGCCGCTGCCGGCACCGACTCCGAGCACCAGCTGGAGATCGCCGCCGACGCCCTGCGCCTGCCGGCCTGGGACGCCGTGATCGGCAAGCTGTCCGGCGGCGAGAAGCGCCGCGTGGCGCTGTGCAAGCTGCTGCTGTCCAAGCCCGACATGCTGCTGCTGGACGAGCCCACCAACCACTTGGACGCCGAGTCCGTGGAATGGCTGGAGCAGTTCCTGCACCGCTTCACCGGCACCGTGGTGGCCATCACCCACGATCGCTACTTCCTGGACAACGCTGCCGAGTGGATCCTGGAACTGGACCGTGGCCACGGCATTCCCTACAAGGGCAACTACTCCGAGTGGCTGATCCAGAAGCAAAACCGCCTGGAGTCCGAGCAAAAGGGCGAGGAAGCCCGTGCCAAGGCCCTGAAGAAGGAACTGGAGTGGGTTCGCCAGAACGCCAAGGGCCGCCAGGCCAAGTCCAAGGCCCGTATCGCGCGCTTCGAGGAACTGAGCGATTTCGAATACCAAAAGCGCAATGAAACCCAGGAAATCTTCATTCCTGTGGCCGAGCGCCTGGGCACCCAGGTCATCGAGTTCAACAACGTCACCAAGAGCTTTGGCGACCGCGTGCTCATCGATAACCTGACCATGAACATCCCCGCTGGCGCCATCGTCGGCATCATCGGCCCCAACGGCGCCGGCAAGTCCACGCTGTTCAAGCTGATCGCGGGGCGCGAGCAGGCCGATTCCGGCGAAGTCATCGTGGGCCAGACGGTCAAGATGGCCTATGTGGAGCAGACGCGTGACGCGCTGGCCAACGACAAGACGGTGTGGGAAGACATCTCGGGCGGGCTGGACATCATCAACGTCGGCAAGTTCCAGATGGCCTCGCGCGCCTACGCAGGCCGCTTCAACTTCAACGGACAGGACCAGCAAAAGAAGGTCGGCAACCTCTCCGGCGGCGAGCGCGGCCGCCTGCACCTGGCCAAGACGCTGATCCAGGGCGGCAACGTGCTGCTGCTGGACGAACCCTCCAACGACCTGGACGTGGAAACCCTGCGCGCGCTGGAAGATGCGCTGCTGGAGTACGCGGGCACGGTGCTGGTGATCTCCCACGATCGCTGGTTCCTCGACCGCATCGCCACGCACATCCTGGCCGCCGAAGGCGATTCGCAGTGGGTGTATTTCGACGGCAACTACCAGGAGTACGAAGCCGATAAGAAAAAGCGTCTGGGCGAAGAAGGCGCCAAGCCCAAGCGCATGCGCTACAAGGCACTGAAGTAAGCATCAAAGGCAAGCCTCAAAGCGCCTCCGGCACGGGCTGGAGCCTGTATTCTTCGGGCCATGAATCCTCCACCCGTTTCTGTTGCCGCGTTGCAGGCCTGCCTGGTGCAGGCTGTCCGCGGCTCGGAGGCGCTGATCCTGCGGCTGCTGCAGCGCACGGCTCATGCCATGGAGCATGCCGAGCTGCCTGGCTCCGGCCTGCCGCGCCGCGCTGAAATCCCCGAGGCGCTGGAATTGCTGGCCCGCCACCGGGCCGCCATGCTCAAGGGCTATGGGCTGGCGCTGCTGGAATGCTTTGGCCAATCCGGTGGCGCTGCCGCCTGGCCGCCGGTGCCGGGCATGTCCGGTGTGCCCGGCACCACCGATTTCGCCTCCCTCTCCCTGCTGGATGACTCCGTGCTGCAGTCGCAGCTGGCCCACCAGCGCCTGCTGCAGCATGTGGCGCCGCAGGTGGAGATCGCACTGGCCGAGCTCGATGCCCTGGTCAGCGCCATCCAGGGTCTGGACCGTGTCCAGCCCGAACGCAACCCGCTCAGGCCCCACAACTATGTGCAGGCGCTGCAGCGCGTGATCGACGACACCGGGGTCGAGCCCGAATGCGCCGCCTGCTGGCTGGGCTTCATGCGCGAGCATCTGGGCGCATTGCTGGTATCCGAGTACGGCCATGTGGCCCAGTCCCTGCGCGACCAGGGCGTGCAGCCTGCCGCCTATGGCGTGGCACCGCCGCCCGAGCCGGGCCGGCGCCAGACCGACATGCCGGGGCCGAACCGCTGGCGTGCGCCTTCACACTATGGCGATGCCGTGGCACAGAGCCGCGCCTACGGCGCCTTCGGCCAGCAGGCGCAGGAAGATGAGTTGACGCGGCGCCTGGTGGCCGCCCTGCTGTCCGACCCCCGCTGGATGGATTCACACCGCGAGGCGCCCGCTGCGGCGCCTTCTTCCATGCTGGCGCTGGCCCAACCATCCGCCTATTCCCTGCCCGGGCAGTTTGCGCCGGCCGTGGACGGCGCAAGCCGCCTGCAGACCACCGCCTGGCAGGGCAGCGAGACGGCACCCACCGTGCTGGCGGCGCTGCCCGAAGGCTGGACCTCGCTGAGCTGCATGGCGCTGGAGTCCGTGCAGCACCACTCGGCCCAGCTGGAGCAGCTGATGCAGGCCCTGCAGCCGCAGGAGCCGCAGGAGCCTCCCCCGGGCGCGCGCGCCGACGACGGCGCGGCGCTGCATACGCTGCAGCGCATGATGCGCTTCATGGCCGCCGACACGCGCCTGCTGCCTTCCGTGCAGCGCACGGTGGGCCGGCTGGAGCCGCTGCTGCAGCAGCTGGTGGTCCAGGACACGCGCTTTTTCGAGGACCGCAATCACCCTGCGCGCCAGCTGCTCGACGAGCTGACGGCGCGCAGCCTGTGGTTCGACAGTGAGTCTGCACCGGGCTATGGCCAGTTCCTGCAGGTGGCCGATTCCGCTGCCATGCGGCTGGCGGCCCTGCAGCGCGCCGATGCATCGGCCTTTGCCACGGTGCTGCAGCAGCTGCGTGACGGTTGGGGCGGCAGCGGCATGCAGCCCGTGGGCCCGAGCGAAGCGCCTGAAGATGGCACGGTGACCGGCCCCGTCTCGGCCGCGCTCCGGCGCGTGGAGGGGCGGCGTGCGGACCCGCGCTGGCCGGAAACCGCCATGCCCCGGGCCGAGCAGATCGCAGCCGCCATCCGGCGTCTGCCCAGTGCCCAGGGCGTACCCGATGACATCCTGGAATTCGCCACGGGGCCGTGGGCCCAGGTGATTGCCAGCGTCCAGGAGCCTGTGGACGGCAGCGAGGCCCGCGACCCCGGCGGCTACCTCGCCCTGGTGCCCAGCCTGCTGTGGAGCGTGTCCGCACACGCCGGCCGCGATACCGACCGGCTGGTGGCGCTGGCGCCGCGCCTGCAGGCCCGGCTGCGCGCCGGTCTGCGCAGCGTGGGGCGCACGGAGGAGGAGATCCAGGCCTTTGCCGCGCGCCTGGCCGGCCTGCACCAGGATGCGCTGGATGCCGGTGTGGTCCGCCAGCCCATAGAGAGCGTGGATATTTATCTGGACTCCGTGCCGCCCACCGTCTATGGGTCGGACTCGGTGCTGGCGTCCCTGCCTTCCCAGTTCGATGCTGCCGGGCCCGGCCATGCCAGGCCCGTCCAGGCAAGGCCCGGCTCCTCGGCAGCGCGCCTGCCACAGTCGTTGTTCGGCGTGGCGGCCTCCATGCCGGTGCCGCTGGATGTGCCGCAGCCCATGGCGAGCGATATGGCGCACGAGATGGCCACCCTGACCGAGCAGGACCTGGAGCTGCCCGAGGCGCTGCAGGACGAGCTGCCTGCCCCCCCGGCCGTTGCGGCGTCGCCGACCAGGATGCCTGGCGAGCCTGCCGGGCCCCAGGTGACGCCGCATGCGACATCCGTGGCACCTGCACCTGAACCTGCGGCACCCGTGGCGCCCGTGGTCTCCGAGGACTGGGCGCTGGGCACCTGGGTGGAGCTGTCCAATGCCCGGCAGAGCATCCGCACCCAGCTGACCTGGGTCAGCCCGCAGCAGACGCTGTTCCTGTTCACGGCCACCGATGGCAGCACCCAGTCCATGACGCGCCGCATGCGCGACAAGCTGCTGGCGCAAGGGCAGCTGCGGCGCGTGGACTGAGGCGGCCGCGGCGCCGGCCTCACCCGCCGCTCCTGCCGCACCCGCCTGCCGGACATGCGCCGGTGCCGATGGGGACGAATCGTGCCCAATTCGGGCGTTGCGGAGGTTGAGGCTTGAGGCGCGTCAAAAAGACAATGTCCTGCATCGATGCGCCCCGGATCATGGGGCGCATCACCACCGAATAGACCCCACCAGCAGGAGACAGGAACCATGGCGCGTTTGAGGATAGGCATCGTCGGAGCAGGCATTGGCGGATTGGCGGCAGCCAATGCGCTGCACCAGGCAGGGCATGAAGTATTGGTGTTCGAGCAAAGCCGGCAGTTCCTGCGCGTGGGCGCGGACATCAACCTCACGCCCAATGCCGTGCGCGCCCTCGATGGCCTGGGCGCCGACATCGCCGCCGCCGTGCGTGCCAGCGCCGCACGGCCCACGCACCGCATCAGCCGCAACTGGGACACGGGCGAGGAAACCTCACGCCTGACCATGGGTGACGAGGCCGAGCGCAAATATGGCGCGCCCCAGCTCACCATCCACCGCGCGGACCTGCTGGCGGCCCTGGCCGATGCCTTTCCGCTGGACCAGGTGCAGTTGGACAAGCGCGCCAGCCAGATCACGCAGACGGGGCAAGGCGTGGACATCGCCTTCACCGATGGCAGCGAAGTGGCCGGGCTGGACGCACTCATTGGCGCGGACGGCATCCACTCCGTGGTGCGCGCGGCCCTGTTTGGCGCCGAAAGCCCGCGCTTCACGGACGTGGTGGCCTTCCGCGCGGTGGTGCCTACCGAGCGCGTGCGCCATGTGCCCGACATCCAGGCCTTCACCAAATGGTGGGGCGCCACGCCGCAAAGCCAGATCGTGACCTTTCCGCTGAACCAGGGGCGCGATACCTTCATCTTTGCCACCACGGCCCAGGAGTCGTGGCATGAGGAATCCTGGACCACGCCGGGCAGCGTCGAGGAGTTGCGCGGCTTCTATGCCGATTTCCATCCCGACGCGCGTGCGCTGCTCGACGCCTGCGACACGGTGCTCAAGACCGCGCTGTACGAGCGCGATCCCCTGCCGGCCTGGTCGCAGGACCGCATCACGCTGCTGGGCGATGCCTGCCACCCGATGATGCCCTTCATGGCCCAGGGTGCGGGCATGGCCATCGAGGATGCCGTGGTGCTGGCGCGCAACCTGGACGCCGCCCAGGGATCGCAGCAGGTGCCCGCTGCCCTGGCGCGCTACCAGGCCATGCGCATGCAGCGCACCAGCGAGATCCAGATCGGCTCGCGCGGCAACAACTGGCTGCGCGCCGGTGGCAATGCCGATGGCGTCTACGGCTACGACGCCTGGGCGGTGGCACTGCAGGCCTGAACCCGGTCAGGGCCGGCAGGCGGCCAGCTCCCTGGCACAGGGCAGCTCCAGCCCTTCGGCCGTGGTCAGCGACTGCGCGGCCAGCACGGCGCGCACCGTGGCCAGGGCCACGGCCTCGGCGGCCATGGCGGACAGGGTCAGCATGCCCAGCGAGTGCTCGGCCAGGCCCGTGCCCAGGGCGAACAGCGTGTCGCCATCGCTCATGGTGTGCACGGGTCGTATGGCGCGTGCCAGGCCGTCATGGGCCACCACGGCCAGGCGCTGGGCCTGGGCCTTGGTGATGCGTGCATCGGTGGCAACCACGCCGATGGTGGTGTTGGTGCCTGCCAGCAGCGGCCGGGGCTCTTCGCCGCGCAGCAAGGCACGGCAGGTGTCGTGCAGCTGGCGGCCATCGGGGCTGCGCGCGCCGGCCAGCAGCACGCCGCTGTGGGGATCGACCACATCGCCCACGGCATTGCAGGCGATCAGCGCGCCCACGGTGACGCCGTGCACGGTGAGCGAGGCCGTGCCGATGCCACCCTTCATGGCGCGATCCATGCCGAAGACCTTGCCCACGCAGGCGCCCATGCCGGCGCCCACATTGCCCTCGGCAGGCCGCGCGGCGCTGGCGGCCTGGCAGGCCGCATGGCCGGCATCGGCACCCGGGCGGATGCGGCTGTCGCCCACCGCCAGGTCGAACAGCACGGCGGCCGGCACGATGGGCACGCGGCCCACGCCCACATCCAGCCCTATGCCCTGCTCGTCCAGCCAGCGCATGGCGCCGCTGGCCGCGTCCAGCCCCCAGGCACTGCCACCGGAGAGCATGACGGCATGCACCTGCTGCACCAGGTTGGAGGGATGCAGCAGGTCGGTCTCGCGCGTGCCGGGGGCGGCGCCACGCACATCGCAGCCTCCCACGGCACCGCCGCGCGCCAGCACGACGGTGCAGCCCGTGGGGCGGCGGGCATCGGTGTGGTGGCCTACCTCGATGCCCTGTACGCGGGTGATGGAGCCGGGGTCTGAGTCGGTGCTTGGCATGCGCTGCTCTGCTCTGTGATGGACAGGCCTTCACCTTAGCCGAAACGGCAGCCCTGCACCCGGTCTTCAGCGCAGCACTTCCAGCTGCGTGACCACGAAGGCGCCCTGGTCCTGCTCGGCGCGAAAGCGCACCTTGTCGCCCGCCTTGAGGGCGGGCTCGGGTGCTGCCACGCGCAGCTGGAAGACCATGGTCATGGGCGGCATGCCCAGGTTCTTGAGTTCGCCGTGGCGCAGCGTGACCTTGCTGGTGCGTGCATCCCAGCGCGTGACCTCGCCTTCGCTGAGGTCCTGGCTGGCGGCGGCGGGTGCGGTTTCGGCAGATTGCGCGCCATGCGCCGCATGGTCGTGGGCCGTGGCTTGGGCACAGGCCCAGGCCGGGATCAGCGCGGCGGCAAGGGCCAGGCGCACGGCAAGGGCGGTACGGGACGTACGGGAAACAAGGAGGGCTGTGTTGTGCATGGTGTGCTCCGGGGGTCAGCGGTAGCTGGTGAAGGTGCGGGTGGAAACGTCGCTGTTCATGAGGTTCTTGGTGATGAGCAGCACCTCGTAGGGGTCCTTGCGGCCGCCGTACTCGGGGCCGTCCATGCCGGGGCTGCCCACGGGCATGCCGGGCACGGCAATGCCCAGCGCCTTGGGCTTTTGCCTGAGCAGCTTGTGCACGTCGGCCGCATGCACATGGCCTTCGAGCGCATAGCCTTCGACCAGGGCCGTGTGGCAGGAGCCCAGGCGCGCCGGAATGCCCAGCCTGGCGCGCACGGCGCTGTTGCCGGTGTCGTGCACGGTGACGGCAAAGCCGTTGTGCTCCATGTGCACCACCCAGTCCTGGCAGCAGCCGCAGTTGGGGTCCTTCCAGACCTCGACCGGGATGCGGGCCGTGGGTGCAGCCCCCCACAGCGAAGGGGCGGCGAATGCCGTGCAGGCCAGGGCCATGCGGCGCAGCGCACTGCGGCGCGGGTGGGCGGATGCCATTCGTTCATGTTTCATGGGGTGCTCCTGAAGGGGGGAAGAAGTGGCGCGCTCATTGCGTCACCGTGATGGTTCCGCGCATGCCGGCCTGGTAGTGGCCGGGGATGAGGCAGGCAAAGTCGAAGCTGCCTTCGCGGTTGAAATTCCAGACCAGGTCGCCGGATTGGCCGGGCGAGACATGGGCCATGTAGGGCTCGCCGTGCTCCATGGTGGGGAACTTGAGCATCATCTGCGCGTGCTCGTCCAGCGAGGCCGGCGTGCCCAGCACGATCTCGTGCATGACCTGGCCCTTGTTGGCCACGCGCAGGCGCACCGTCTCGCCGCGCCTGACGCTGATGCGCTCTGGTGTGAAGCGCATGTTGTCGCTCATGTCCAGGGTGATGGTGCGCCGGGCTGCCGAGGCATCGCCGACGATGCCCCAGGGCTTTTGCTCCTTGACCGCGGCGGCCTTGGGAGCGTCATCGTGGGCCCCGCTGCCATGGGCGAAGACGGCAGCGGGGCCGGCAAGCAGTGCCGTGGCGAGGAGGAGGGCAAAGGTGTTCATGAGGGACTCCTTGGGTGGCATCAGTGGTGCTCATGGCCCGCACCGGGCTTGCGCACGCTGGGCGCGCCGGGGGACTGGCCGGGCGTGGTCTGGCGCGGTGCGGGGGCTTCGGCCGCCGGCCCCTTCCATTCATAGGCCACGCTGCCCTTGGGGTGGGTGAACCAGCCCGGGTCGCCGTAGTCGTTGGCGCCCAGCTGCTCGCGCACCTTGAGGGTGGTGAACATGCCGCCCATCTCGAGGGGGCCGAAGGGGCCCGTGCCCGTCATCATCGGGAAGGTGTTGTCGGGCAGCGGCATTTCCATGGAGGCCATGTCGCCCATGCCGCGCTCGCCCATGACCATGTAGTCGGGCACGATCTTCTGGATCTTGCCGACCAGGCCCCGGTGGTCCACGCCGATCATGGTCGGCGTGTCGTGGCCCATGGCGCCCATGGTGTGGTGGCTCTTGTGGCAGTGCAGGGCCCAGTCGCCCAGCTCGTCGGCGATGAACTCCACCTGCCGCATCTGGCCCACGGCCACGTCGGTGGTCACCTCGGGCCAGCGTGCGGACCGGGGCACGGGGCCGCCGTCCGTGCCCGTGACCTCGAACTCGTGGCCATGCACGTGGATGGGGTGGTTGGTCATGGTCAGGTTGCCCACGCGCAGGCGCACGCGGTCGCCGCGCCGGGCGACGACGGGGCTGATGGCGGGGAACACCCGGCTGTTGAAGGTCCAGATGTTGAAGTCCGTCATCTCGGCCACGCGTGGGGTCATGGAGCCGGGCTCCACGTCGTAGGCCGACAGCAGGAAGGCGTAGTCGCGCTGGACCTCGGCGATCTGCGGGTGCGCCACCTTCGGGTGCGTGATCCACAGGCCCATCATTCCCATGGCCATCTGCACCATCTCGTCGGCATGCGGGTGGTACATGAAGGTGCCGGGCCGGCGCGCCGTGAACTCGTAGACGAAGGTCTTGCCGGGCGGGATGTGCGGCTGGGTCAGGCCGCCCACGCCGTCCATGCCGTTGGGCAGGCGCTGGCCGTGCCAGTGCACGGTGGTGTGCTCGGGCAGGCGGTTGGTCACGAAGATGCGGACCTGGTCGCCTTCCACCACCTCGATGGTCGGTCCCGGGCTCTGGCCGTTGTAGCCCCACATGTTGACGAAGAAGCCCGGTGCCACCTCGCGCACCACGGGCTCGGCCACCAGGTGGAATTCCTTGACGCCTGCGTTCATGCGCCAGGGGGTGGTCCAGCCATTGAGCGTGACCACGGGGCGGTAGGGGCGGCCGTTGGGCGGGGCCAGTGGCGCGGCGGTTTCGGCCGAGGACTGGGTCGCTGCCTCGGGCAGGGCGGCCAGGGCCACGCGGCTGACGGCGGCACTGGAGACGGCGGCCACGGCGGCGCCGGTGAAGAAATTGCGGCGGTTCATGTCAGTGGCTCGCTTCGTTGGTGGGGGTGGGCGCGGCAGCGCTGGCGGCAGCCTGGATGGCTCCCGGCGACGTGCCGGTCAGTGCCAGCTGCAGGTCGGTCTCTGCCAGCCAGAAGTCGCGCTGCGCATCGGTGGCGGTGGCCACGGCCTGGGCGCTGCTGCGGGCCTCGGCCAGCAATTGCCAGACGCTGACGAACATGCCGTTGTAGCGAAGCATGGTTTCGTCCTGGATGAAGCGGCGCAGCGGCAGCACCTCGGCCTGCTGCTGGTGGGCCAGGTCCCAGGCCGTGCGGTAGCGCATCCAGCTGCTGCGCGCCTCGGCGCGCGCCTGGATGGCGCCTTGCTGCAGCTGGGCCGCGCTGCGCTGCAGCTCGGCGCGCGCGCGGCCGCTGGCAGCGCCGCCCCAGTCGAACAGCGGCAGGGGCAGGTCGATCTCCCAGCCGCGTGTCACATCACTGTGGCCAGTGGCCCGGTCCGTGGCGGTGTTGCGGCTGTAGCCCAGGCCGATGTCGCCGAAGATGGCGCCGGCGCGCGCCCAGCCCCGGCGCTCGCCCAGATGGTCCAGGTCGCGGCGCAGGGCGCGCAGGTCCAGGCGCTCTCGCAGCGCGGTGGCCTCGGCATCGTCCCCGGCGCGCAACTGCGTGGCGGCCTGCGGGATGGCGGGCAACTGGTCGGGCAGCTTGAAATCGATGCGCCGTCCCCACAGGCCCATCAGGCGGGCCAGTTGCTCATGCTCGGCCGTGGCGGCCAGGCGCGCACGCGCCAGCTGGGCTGCGGTGTCCTGCTGGATGCTGAGCTCGCGCGCCTGCTGCAGCCGGCTGAAGTTGCCCACGCGGGCCATGCGCCGCGCCAGCTCGGCACCGGCCTCGGCCGCCTCGTGCATGCGCTCGCTGGACGCCAGCTGCTGGCGTGCGGCCACGGCGCGCAGCCAGGCGCGGCGCGTGTCGGCGGCCAGCCGCAGCACGTCCTGCGCGGCGGTCAGCGTGGCCTGTTCCATCTGCATGCCCTGCCAGCGACTGCGCCAGGGCAGGGTGATCAGGCTGACCAGGCCGAAGCTCAGCTGGCGCTCGATCTCGCGCTCGTCGCTGTTGACCATGCGGCCCAGGGTCAGCGTGGGGTTGGGCAGCGTCAGGGCCTGCACGCGGTCTGCATCCTGCACGCCCAGTTGCGCCAGGCGCGCCTGCAGGCCGGGATTGTTGAGCAGTGCGATGCGCACGGACTGGTCCATGTCCAGCGGCTGGCGCAGCCACTCGTCGATGCGCTGCTGCGCCGCGTCGCGGGCCTGCAGATCGGTTGGTGGCAGTTGGGCGCCGTCCGGCAGGCGGCTGGCGGTATGGGACTGGACCGCGCCGCGCAGGCCGTCGGGCGAGATGCTGGCGCAGCCGGCCAGGGCCAGCACGGCAGCCATGGCGCCGATCAGCCGGGTGGGGGCGAAGACGGTGCGCTTCATGGCCGGCCTCCGTGCTGCAGGTGAGAGCCGTGCGGGGACGGCGCAGGCGTGGATCGGCCGGCCTGGGCAGCTTCCCAGCGCAGGATGTCCATATGGCCGTTGGGAAACTCGGCCACGGCAGCGTTGGCCTGGCGCCAGTCGGTCAGTTCGGTTTCCACGGCGCCGCTGGGCGGCAGGGCCGCATGGCGCAGGGGCAGGCTGGCGGCTGCCGGATCGATGGCGCCGGTCAGGCCTGCGGAGGAAGAGGCCGGCGGATGCTTGCCGTCATGGACCTGGGTCCAGGCAGCAGGGCTGGATGCGGCAAGGGCCGCCAGCCCGAAATGGATGAGGGGGATGAGGGGGGCGAGAAAATGCGCTCGGCGCATGGTGATCTCCTGAATGCGTAACGGGTGACGCATCCGCAGCCAAGCGCCCTGCCATGCCCGAGAACGGGCTGCCCATGGACGGGCGGCAGGGATGGCGCGGACGCACTTCGGGCGTCAGGCTTCAGGAAATGGGTGGCTTGATGGCCTGCAGCTTGGCCGCGCTGGCAAAGCGCGTGCTGCCTTGGGGGCGCAGTGCGGCGGACGGCGCAGCGCCGTCCGAACCGATCTGGCCAGGGGTGAAAAGGGCCGAATGGCAGATGCCGCACAGGGTGCAGCTGGGGCCGTGTTCATGCTCGCCGCAGCCGCCGCCCGCAGGGCTGCCGGCCTGGGGGGAGCAGTCTGCACTGTGCTCGGCGTGCAACGTATGCGAGGGGTGAGAGGGCTGCTCCGTGGCGTGTGCCGGATGCCGTTCATGGCTGTCCGGCGACTGCGCGATCTCCGGCGCATGGTGGTGGAGTGCGGAGTCCGACGCCAATGCGACGGCCGGAGCCGGGACGCCCATCACCGGCGCAGCCCCCATGGCCATGGCATCGCCCAGCAGGCCACGCAGGACCAGCAGCAAGACCAGGACAATGGACAAGGGGCGACGCATAGGCATGGATGATACCGGACGGTGCCACGAAGTTCCTCAGGTGCGAGCCCTCTGCCCGGGCGGGCGGCGCGTGGTGCGCAGTGCCTCGGCGATCAGCGCCGATATGGCGGGTGGCATGTCCATGGGCAGGGTGGCCGGCACCGTGGTGCGGCCGGTGTTGCCGCGCGGCAGCCGGTCCAGCAGATGGCCTGCGGGCACCAGGGCCAGGCGCAGCAGCTGGCCGGCGACCTCCCTGCCGTCGCGTAACTGCAGCGCGTGGCGCAGCATCCAGCAGTGGGATCGCCAGTGCAGGCCCAGCAGCTGCTGGCCCAGCACATGGCTGGCCTCCAGCAGCAGCCAGCGCTGTGCGGGCGCCTGGTCCTGGCTTGAACGGAAGCTGTGCAGCAGGTGGGTGAAGGCGGCACGGCGCTGGGCGTCGGTCATGCCGCCTCCCTGTCGCTGCCCCAGCGGCGCAGCCGAAGGCCGTTGCCGACCACCAGCAGGCTCACGCCCATGTCGGCGAGCACAGCCAGCCACATGCTGGCGTTGCCGGCCAGGGCCAGCGCGAAGAACACCAGCTTGACGCCCAACGACAGGGCGATGTTCTGCCAGAGCACGGCGTGGGCGCTGCGTGACAGCTCCACCACCTCGGGCAGGCGGCGCAGGTCGTCGTTCATCAGCACCACGTCGGCGGTTTCCATGGCCATGCCCGTGCTGTGCATGCCGCCCATGGCAAAGCCGATGTCGGCTTGGGCCAGTGCCGGCGCGTCGTTGATGCCGTCGCCCGTCATGGCCGTGGGGCCGCGTGTGCGTTGCAGCTCGGCCAGTGCGTCGAGCTTGTCCTGGGGCAGCAGGCCGCCGCGCGCATCCTGGATGCCGGCTTCGGCAGCGATGGAGCGCACGGTGGCCGTGTTGTCGCCGCTGAGCACCACGGGCTGCACGCCCAGGGCCTGCAGGCGCGCCACGGCTTCGCGGGCCTGGGGCCGCAGCGGGTCGGCCACGGCGAACAGGGCCCGCACGCCGCTGCTGTCGGCCAGCAGGGTCACGGTGCGGCCCTGGGCTTCGTGCATGGCCAAGCCGGCGCGCAGCGCGGCGCTGTCCCAGCCTTGCTCCTGCACCCAGCGCAGGTTGGCCAGGGTCCAGAGCTGGCCGTCGATCTCGGCCTGCACGCCACGGCCGGGCAGGGCCAGCAGCTTGCTGACCGAGGCCCGCGCGGCCACGGCGGCCACGGCGGCATCAGCCTGGAGGCCGGAAGCAATGGCGCGCGAGACCGGGTGGTCCGAGCGGCCGGCCAGGGCCAGGGCGCGCGCGGCGGGCAGGGCGGGGCCAGGGGCGGTGTCCCGGGCTGCATCCTCTTCGCTCCAGGATTTCCATTCGACCAGCTTGGGGCTGCCCGTGGTCAGCGTGCCGGTCTTGTCCAGGGCAATGGCGCGCAGTTTGCGGGCCGATTCCAGCGCCTGGCCGCCCTTGATCAGCAGGCCGCGGCGTGCCGCGGCCGTGAGCGCGCTGACCACGGTGACGGGGGTGGACAGCACGAGGGCGCAGGGGCAGGAGATGACCAGCAGGGCCAGCGCCTGGTAGGCCGCGTCATGCCAGCTCCAGTCCATGACCAGCGGTGCCAGCACCGCCAGCGCAATGGCCAGCACCAGCACGATGGGCGTGTAGACGGCAGCAAAGCGGTCGACGAAGCGCTGGGTGGGCGCCTTGGAGGCCTGGGCCTGCTCCACGGCATGGACGATGCGCGCAATCAGGCTGTCATTGGCCGCCGAGGTGACGCGCATCTGCAGCTCGCCATCCTGGTTGATGCTGCCGGCGTAGAGCTCGTCGCCCGGGGCCTTGTCGGCCAGAGCGCTTTCTCCGGTGATGGGGGCCTGGTTGACCGAGCTTTCGCCGCGCAGGACCACGCCGTCCAGCGGCACGCGCGCGCCGGGGGCCACGCGCACGGTGGCGTCCAGTGCCACGTCGGCGGCGGCCACGCGCTGCACGCTGCCATCGGGCTGGAGCACGTCGGCCGTCTCGGGCGCCATCTGCAGCAGGCTGCGGATGGCATTGCGCGCGCGGTCCATGGCCTGGTCCTCGATGCGCTCTGCCGCGGCGTACAGGGCCATGACCATGGCGGCCTCGGGCCACTGGCCGATGGCGAAGGCTCCCGTGACGGCAATGGCCATCAGCGCGTGGATGCCCAGCTTCAGGCGCAGCACGTCGCGGATGCCGGCCTTGTAGACGCCCAGGCCCGACAGGGCAATGGCCAGCACGGCCACGGCCATGCCGCCGTATTGCAGGGCCGGCACGCCGCCCTGGGAGCCGCTGAGCCAGTGGGCGGCTTCGGCCAGCACGGCTGCAATCAGCGCGGCCGTGATGCGCGGCCAGCCGGGCAGCACGCTGTGGTCATGGCCGGCATGGGGATCGCTCTCGTCGTGACCGTGGTCGTGATTGTGGTCGTGATCGTGGCCATGGCCCTCGCCGTGCGCATGCGAATGGCCATGGGCCTTCTTGCGGGCCGGCGTGGGCTGGGTGATGGTGAAGGGCGCGCAGCAATCGGTGCCGCAGGCGGAAGACGGCGAAGTCGAGGCGGGCGTGGAATGGGCTGGGAAGGCTTTCAGGGCCTCGTTGCCCTGAGGGCTTGGCAGGCGATTGGAGTTCATGCGAGCATTGGAAACGGTGAAGTCACTTCAAGGTCAAGCATGTCACAGCATGAATCTGCGCGCTGGCGCATCGGCGAGGCGGCCAAGCGTTCCGGCGTGGCCGCCGCCAACATCCGCTACTACGAGAAGGAAAGGCTGCTCAGTGCAGGCGTGCGCGAGGACAACCAGTACCGGCTGTACAGCGACAGCGATGTGCACCGGCTGCGCTTCATCCGCCTGTGCCGCGCCATGGACATGTCGCTGGACGAGGTGCGCACCCTGCTGGCGCTGGACGGCGCCAGCAAGGCCGACTGCGTGGCCGCCAACGAAACCCTGGATGCCCACCTGGGCCATGTGCGCGAGCGCCTGGCCGAGCTGCGCGCGCTGGAGCATGAGCTGATGCAGCTGCGCAGCCAGTGCGACGGGTCGGCCAGCTACTGCCATCTGATCGAGGCCCTGCACGCCCAGGCCGACGAACCGCTGACACCCGCCCTGGGCAGTACCGGCGCCAAGCGCCATGTGTAGCGCCGTCCGCAGCTGCCTGTCTTGCGCCGGCGTCCGACGGACCGTCCCGGTACGGCTCGCTATCATCGACCGATGAGCCTCAGCCACGCAGCCCTGTCCCTTCCCGACCGCATCTGGGCGGCGCTGCGCGACCATGCGCTGGCCTGGTGGCGCAGCGTCTACCTGGGCGCCGTGCTGCTGGTGCTGGCCATGTCCCCTTCCAGCTACCGGCGCGGCGCGCGGCGTGCCATGGCGCACCAGATCTATGTGCAGACCGGGCCCATCCTGCTGGGCTTCACGGCGCTGGCGGCGCTGCTGTGCGCGGTGATCACGCGCATCGTCATCGTCACGGCGCTGAGCTATGGGCTGTCGCGCTATGCGCTGGAGATGGTGGTGCGCGTGCTGGTGATCGAGCTGATCCCGCTGACGGCCGCACTGTTCGTGGCCATGCGCTGCACCATTCCCAATGGCACGCTGATTGCGCAGCTGCGCGCGCGGGGCCAGCTCCAGGCTTGGCAGGAGCGCGGCTCCGATCCGCTGCGCATGGCCCTGGTGCCGCGCGCGGCCGGTGGCGTGTTTGCCTCGGTCACGCTGGCCGTGCTCAGCTGCGTGGTGGCCCTGGTCACCGTCTACCTGAGCGTCTATGGCTTCACGCTGGCGGGCCTGCCCGGCTACACGCGCATCTTCGGCCAGATCTTCACGCCGGCCGTGACCCTGGTCTTCGTGCTCAAGACCTGGTTCTTCAGCCTCACCGTGGCCATCATGCCCATGGCTTCGGGCCTGTATGCGCCGCTGCGGCGCCACCGGCTCGGCGGCGCGGCGCTGGGCGGCTTTGCGCGCATGTTTGCCGTGCTGCTGGTGATCGAGGTGATCTCGCTCATGGGCAACTACTACTGAGCACGCCCGCTGAACTCTACGAACCCCACATGCACGGCAAGGCCCGTGCCAGAACAAGGAATGCCATGACCGATACGCGGCGCACGCCGCCAGACCCCTGGGACGGCGAGGAAATCGAGGCCCTCAAGCCCGTGGCGCACCTGCGCGCCAAGGCGGCGGGCCTGCTGCTGTTCACGCTGGTGCTGATTCTTGGATCGGCCCTGTACCTGCTGTACTCGCGCGGCGTGTTCGACGCCACGCAGCGCCTGGTGCTCACGGCCGACGACTCCGAGGGCGTGAGCGTGGGCATGGACATGACCTTCTCGGGCTTTCCGATCGGGCGCGTGCGCCGCATCGAGCTGGCCGAGGACGGCAATGTGCGAATCCTCATCGACGTGCCGCGCAAGGACGCGCACTGGCTGCGCGAGTCCAGCGTCTTCACCCTGGTCAAGGGGCTGGTGGGTGGCACCACCATCAAGGCCTACAGCGGCATCCTCAGCGATCCGCCGCTGCCCGACGAGGCCGTGCGCCCCGTGCTGCGCGGCGATGCCACGGCCGAGCTGCCGCAGATCATGTCCACGGCCAAGGAAGTGCTGGGCAACATCGCCCAGCTCACCGCGCCGGATTCGGCCCTGGGCGGGTCGCTGACCGAGCTGCGGGGCCTGGCCGGCCGGGCCCAGGGGCCGGGCGGCGTGCTCGGCGTGGTCATGGGCAGCGAGCAGGAGGCGCGCAAGGTCACGGCCCTGCTGGACCGCGCCAATGCCACGCTGGCCCGCATGGAGCGCATGGTGGCGCGGGCCGACAGCCAGGTGTTCGACGCCGGCGGCGTCATGCCCGAGGTGCGTTCCACCGTGGTGCAGCTCAACGGCCTGCTGGCCGATACGCGCCGCACGCTGGGCAAGGTGGACGCCGTGCTGGCCGAGGCCCAGGCCGTGGGCTCCAATGCGCGCGAGGCCACGGCCGACCTGGGCGCCCTGCGCGCCGAGGTGGAGGGCAACCTGCGCCGCCTCGAAGGCGTGCTGGCCGACCTGCAGCGCAAGTGGCCGTTTGCCCATCAACCGGAGTTGAAGCTGCCATGAGTGCTGCCGCCAAGAAACTTTCTGCCGCAACCCTCCTGGCGCGCCATGCCGTCGCCGGCGCCGTGCTGACCCTGGTGCTGGCAGGCTGCAGCAGCCGCCCGCCCGCACCGGACTGGGCGCTGAATGCCGAATCTGCGTCCCAGCGCGCCTCCACCGCCTACCTGGAAGGCCGCCAGCGCGTGCAGGCCCTGGAATGGGACAAGGCCCGCGCCGAGGTGGCCGCCACGGGCCGCACCGACCTGGCCGCGCGCCTTGAACTGATGCGCTGCGCGGCCCAGGTGGCCAGTCTGGAATGGGACGACTGCCCCGGCTACCAGGCGCTGGCGCTTGACGCGGCGCCAGCCGAGGCCGCCTATGCGCGCTATTTGCAAGGCAGGCCCCGGCCCGAAGACATTGCGCTATTGCCGGAACTACAGCGCCCCGTGGCGCAGGCGCTGCTGGGTGCGCCTGCCTCGGCGCTGGCTGCCGTGGGCGCCATCAAGGAGCCGCTGCCCCGGCTGGTGGCGGCCGGCGCGGCCTTGCGGGCGGGGGCGGCACAGCCGCAGTTGCTGGAGCTGGGTGCCGAGACCGCCTCGGCCCAGGGCTGGCGCCGGGCGGTGATGGCCTGGCTGCTGCTGCAGGCCAGGGCCCATGATCAGGCGGGCGAGGTGGACAAGGCCCAGTCCGTCAGGCGCAGGCTGGCGCTGCTGGAGAAGACGGCCAGCGGTGGGGGCGCATCGGCAGGTACATCAACCGGCGCATCGGCCGGTAAATGAAAACAGCGCCAGTCCGCAAGGGATGGCGCTGAGCAGGCATTTGCAGGCGCTTGCAGGGCCTACATCGACGACAGCAGGGCGCCCGGGTCTTTTTGCAGCAAGGTGTCTGCGGCCGGGGCGGCGCTGTCCAGCCACAAGGTGGCAACGCTGGCGGCGACGGCAAGCAATACCGTGGCGGTGAAGGCAATGAAGGGATGACGTCCGAAGGGGCTGGGTCTGCGCATGGTGCACCTCCTGTCTGGCAGCGCAGGCAGAGCATGGGGCTGGGCCTGGACTCCATTGCACACCGGATTGCGCAGCGTGGCTGTCGGACAATCGCTTTCTCTCTTGACGTTCGTGAAAAAAGCGGTGGGAGAAATTCCCTATCGATCTTCAGAAGGCCGAAAAAAAAGCGAGGCAGGGCCTCGCTGAAAGTTCGGGACGTAAGTCCCCGGCCCGTGCTGGCAGGCCAGGCGTCGCCTTAGAAACGGTGGCGGATACCCGCGATCAGGCTGGTGCCCGACTTCAGGTCCGTGATGCGGTCGTGCATCAGCACGGTGTACACATCGGTGCGCTTGGACAGGTAGTGGTCGTAGCCCAGGCTGGCCGTGGTGCGCGTGGAGTCCACGGCGCCGATCTCGGCCTTGGTGCGGGCCAGGGCTGCCTTGATGGTGCCGGCGCTGCTCACGGGCACGTCCAGGCCCAGCGAGTAGGTGCTGTTCTTGCGGTCCAGGTCCTTGACCTTGGCCTGGCCGTAGGTCGCGTACAGCTTGGCCACTTCGAAGTTGTAGGTGCCGCCCAGCATCCAGTCGGTCTTGGTGGGCATGACGGCCAGGCTCACGGGGTTGCTGATCTGGGCGCGTTCGTAGAAGGCCACCAGGCTCAGCGGGCCGCCGAAGTACATGGCGTTCACGCCGATGTTCTTCTTGCCGGAGTCGCCGCCCTTTTCACCGAACTGGTAGTGGACGTTGGCCTGCAGGCCGCCGAACTTGGGCGTGCTGTAGACGATCTGGTTGCTCCAGCCGGTGTCCGACGGCGTGGTCAGGTTGGCCGAGCCCCAGGCTGCCGTGCCCACGTTGGCGTGCAGCACCAGCGGGGAGATGGTGAAGGAGTCGCCGAAGGGGTTGGTCAGGATGGTGGGCAGGAAGTTGGGCGCCATGCCGCGGCCCAGGCGCACCGTGCCGAAGCCGCCGGACAGGCCGACGTTGGCATCGCGCGAGAAGTACGGGTCGCCGTCGAAGCGGCCGGGGCTGCCGGTGTCCACGCGCATGAAGGCCGTCAGCTGGAAATCGACCTTCAGGCCGCCGCCCAGGTCTTCCTGGCCCTTCATGCCCCACCAGGAGGTGGTCATGCCGCCCGAACCCACGACGCCCTTGCCGCTGGCGTCGCCAGCCATGCGCATGGAGCCGGCATAGGCGTCCACCAGGCCCGTCAGCTGGACCGAGCTTTGGGCGTGTGCAGCGCCGGCGCAGGCCAGTGCAGCGGCCAGTGCGATGAAGGAACGTTTCATGTTGAGGAGTCTTTCATTGTTGGATAGTGGAAACGGTTGGCCAGTGCTGTGACCGGGGCAGACGATGAGGCAAACGCCCTGGGCGGGCTATGTGGCAAACCTGGGACAGTGGCGTTTTCGCATCAGGGTCCGGCCGGTGTCGGCGTGCCTTTGCGGTGCGCGCGCGAGGCAGTCCAGACTGGCTAAGCCGCGTATTACAACGCATCCCAGCCATTGCACCGGCCAGAAAGTGGTGTCTTTGACACAGTTATGACGAAACTTAATTTGTGTTTTGCACTCTTGCGGCTTGAACGCTGCCGTGCACTGGGTTGGGGCCGGGGCACCAGGCCTGTGCAGCAGGTCCTTGCAAGAGGGTTCAAAGGTCAATTCAGGGCTCCTTGTTCGTCGGTTGGAGGAAGATTTCCGCCTGTTGCCAGGCCTGTGGCTGCAACTGATTGCAAACGGCGTGCCAGCCTGCAATCCGGCCACCGGCCTCCACGGGGGTCCATGAGCCGGGCATGTGTTTGCAGACGTGTCAGACTCGCGCCCATGTCCGAATCCACCCTGCTCGTTGCCGATGACCACCCGCTGTTCCGCGCTGCGGTGATCCATGTGCTGCGCGAGGCCCTGCCGCAGTTCGCCGTGCTGGAGGCCGCAAGCGCTGCGACCCTGGGGGCGGCGCTGCAGCAGCACCCCGAGATCGAACTGGTGCTGCTGGACCTGGCCATGCCGGGCGCGCGCGGCTTCTCCGCGCTGCTGCATGTGCGCGGCGAGTACCCCGACATTCCGGTGGTGGTGATCTCATCCAACGACCATCCGCGCGTGATCCGCCGTGCCCAGCAGTTCGGTGCCGCGGGCTTCATTCCGAAATCGGCGCCGGCCGAGGCCATAGGCACGGCCCTGCAGGAAGTGCTGGACGGCGGCAGCTGGTTCCCGCCCATGGCCGCCGAGCGCTCCGAGGCCGACGCCGCGCTGGCCGCGCGGCTGGCCCAGCTCACGCCCCAGCAGTTCCGCGTGCTGCTGTGCCTGGCCGACGGCCTGCTCAACAAGCAGATCGCCCATGAACTGGGGCTGGCCGAGAACACCGTCAAGGTGCATGTGACGGCCATTCTCAAGAAGCTGGAGTGCTACAGCCGCACGCAGGCTGCCGTGCTGGTCAAGAGCCTGGAGAACGACGGCACGGCCTGAACTCCTGCCGCGGCGTGCCGTGCCCCTACCGGTGGCGCAGCAGCATCTGGCTCATGAGCGCGCGCAGCGCGGGCGGGCGCACGGGCTTGGCCAGAAAGCCCCAGCCGCGCTCGGCCGCCTGGCGGCGCAGCATGCCGTCGCGCTCGGCCGTGACCAGGATCACGGGCGGCGACTGGCCCCAGCGCTGGCACAGCTGCGCGTAGACATCGGGGCCGTGCAACTGGCCCAGGCGCACGTCGAGCAGCACCAGTTGCGGTGCCTCGCCGGGCGCGGCCAGCGCCAGCGCCTCGGCCGGGCCGCCGGCCAGCGGCACGCTGCAGCCCCAGCGCTGCAGCAGGGCGCGCATGGCGGTGCAGGACTGGGGATCGTCCTCCACATACCAGGCGTTCATGCCCTGCAGCGGTGCATCCTGGTCCGGGTCGCCGGTCTGCGCGCTTGCGGCGATCTGCGGCACGGCGCCCGGGTCGCCCAGCGGCACGCAGACCCAGAACACGCTGCCCCGGCCCAGTTGCGAGCGCAGGCCGATCTCATGGCCCAGCAGCCGGCCCAGGCGCTCGACGATGGCCAGGCCCAGCCCGGCGCCACGGTCGTCGCCATGGCCCTCGTCCAGGCGGCGGAATTCCTCGAAGATCTCGTGCTGCAGGCTCTCGGGAATGCCCGGTCCCTGGTCGTGCACCTCGATGCGCAACTGCTGGCCCTGGCGCCGGCAGCCGATGACGATGCGGCCCTGGCGCGTGTAGCGTATGGCGTTGGACAGGAAGTTCTGCAGGATGCGGCGCAGCAGGGCCTCGTCGCTGCGCACCACGCAGCGCGTGTCCACCGCGCTCAGGCGCAGGCCCCGGCTTTCGGCCAGGATGCCGAAGTTGTGGCGCATGACCTGCAGCAGCGGGCCCAGCGCGAAGTCGCGCACGCGCACCTCCAGCTGGCCCGATTCCATGCGCGAGATGTCCAGCAGGCTGCCCAGGATGGCGTCCTGCGCGGCCAGGGCGCCGTCGATGCTGTCGGCCACGTGGCGGCCCGCCTCGTCATGCAGATGGCTGCGCAGCAGGGAGCTGAACATGCGCGCGGCGTTCAGCGGCTGCAGCAGGTCGTGCACCGCAGCGGCCACGAAACGGGTCTTGTAGCGGTTGGCCTGCTCGGCCTCGCGCTTGGCTTCGGCCAGGTCGCGCGTGCGCTCGGCAATGCGCTGCTCCAGCGCATCGGCCAGCGAGCGCAGTTCGCGCGCGGCGTTCTTGTAGCTGGTGATGTCGGCGTAGCTGGTGACGAAGCCGCCATCGGGCAGCGGGTTGCCGCGGATCTCCAGCACCGTCCCGTCGTCCTTGGTGCTTTCACGCAGGTGCGGGCTGCCGCTGCGCAGATGCTGCAGCCGCCGGTGGATGGCCTCCTCGATGGGGCCGGGCCCCAGCAGGCCGCGCCGGGCGTTGTACCGAAACAGGTTCTCTATGGGCTGGCCCGTGCGCAGCAGCTCGGAGGGAAACCGGAACAGCTCCACGTAGCGCGAGTTCCAGGCCACCAGGTTGAGGTCGGCATCGATCACCACCACGCCCTGGGGCAGGTGCTCCAGGCTGCGGCTCAGTCCCGTGTCGGCCTGGCGCGCGGCCTGGACGATGCCGTCCTGGGCCGTGCGCAGCTCCTGGGCATGCTGGCGCAGCACGGTCTCCAGCTCCAGGCGGCTGCGCAGGCGCAGCGCGGCCAGCCGCCTGCGCTGGCGCACGAACAGCACCAGCATGCCCAGGGCCAGCCAGCCGCCCGCAGCGGCCGCCGCCGCCCAGCGGCTGGCCACGGTGCTGGCCTGCGTGTCATGCAGCAGGTGCAACTGCCAGTCGCTGCCGGGCAGGGGCAGGGTCTGCCACAGCGTGGTGCCGGGCAGGGCGGGTTCCTGCATCTGCACCAGGCGGCTGCCTTGCTCCAGGCCCTGGCGCACCCGGTAGCGCATGGGGTGCAGTTCCTGGTCGATGTACTGGCGCGTGGCGGCCAGGTCCGCCTCGTCGGCGGGGCTCAGGGGTGACAGCAGGCGGTAGCGCCAGTCGGGCTGGCTGGCCAGGAAGACCACGCCGTGCTCGTCCGAGGCCATGACCACGTCAGGCGTCTGCAGCCATTCGCGCTCCAGCTCCAGCAGCGCGATCTTGATCACCACCAGGCCCGCGACGGCGTTGTGCTCGTCCAGGATGGCCTGCGACAGGAAGTAGCCCGGCAGGCCCGTGGTCAGGCCGATGCCGTAGAAGCGCCCGCTGCCGCGCGACAGCGCCTGCTGCACATAGGGCCTGAAGCTGTAGTCCACGCCCACGTTGCTGCGCGTCTCGCGCCAGTTGCTGGCGGCCAGGGCCGTGCCGTGGCGGTCGATCAGGGTCAGCGTGGACGACTGGCTGGCGCCGTTGGCCTGCTCCAGCTTGCGGTTGAGGGCATCGACCTCGGCGGGAGACAGCGGGTGGGTGAGGGCGGCGCGCAGCTGCGCATCCAGCGCCAGTACCTCGGGCAGGGTGCGGTAGCGGTCTATGCGCTGGCCCAGGGCCTGGGCGTAGAGGCTGAGCTGGCGCTGCACGCTTTCGGCCTCGCCGCGCAGGGCGCGGTGGTAGACCAGCTCCCCGGCCAGCAGCATGCAGGCGAGCATGCCGCCGAACAGCAGCAGCAGGGTCCAGAAGGAGCGGCGTGAAGGGCGTCGAACGGGTTGGGGCATGGTGGTCTGGGCCCGATTGGGCGCCAGCTTGGTGCCTTCCAGGGACGGGAAGGGGTTGGGGATTACCCTGATTCTGCGTCCATTCTCCCTGGGAGAGCGCCTGCGCCTAATACCAATAGGTTATCGGCGCCGGAGGATGCCAGCGGTACAACCTGCACCTTCCCGCAACTTGCCGCACCTCGGTGGTGCGTCAACCCCACAGAAATCCTGCCGGAGCCGCACCATGCATGCCGTCCCCACCCACGCCGCCAGCCCCGAGCGGCTGCCCTTCTACCGCCAGCTGTATTTCCAGGTGGTGGTCGCCATCGTGGCGGGCGTGCTGCTCGGCCACTTCGAGCCCCAGTACGCCGAGCAGTTCAAGCCGCTGGGCGACGCCTTCATCAAGCTGGTGAAGATGATCATCGCGCCGGTGATCTTCCTGACCATCGTCACCGGCATTGCGGGCATGACGCACCTGCGCACGGTGGGCCGGGTGTTCCTCAAGGCCATGGCCTACTTCCTGTTCTTCTCCACGCTGGCCCTGGTGGTCGGCATGGTGGTGGCGCACGTGGTGCAGCCTGGCGCCGGCATGAACATCAACCCGGCCGACCTGGACCAGGCCGCCGTCAAGGGCTATGTGGCCAAGTCGCATGAGCTGACGCTCACCGGCTTTGCCATGGACATCATCCCCAAGACGCTGGTCAGCCCCTTCGTGGGCGACAACATCCTGCAGGTGCTGTTCGTGGCCGTGCTGTTCGGCATCTCGCTGGCCATGGTCGGCGACGCCGGCAAGCCCGTGCTCAACTTCCTGGAGGCGCTGACGGCCCCCGTGTTCAAGCTGGTCGGCATCCTGATGAAGGCTGCGCCGCTGGGCGCCTTCGGCGCCATCGCCTTCACCATCGGCAAGTTCGGCCTGGGTTCGCTGGTCAACCTGGCCTGGCTGGTGGGCTCGTTCTACATCACCTCGCTGCTCTTCGTGGTCGTGGTGCTGGGCTTCGTGGCGCGGCTGTGCGGCTTCTCGGTGCTCAAGCTGGCACGCTACCTGAAGGCCGAGCTGCTGCTGGTGCTGGGCACCTCGTCCTCGGAATCGGCCCTGCCTTCGCTGATGCAGAAGATGGAGCGCGCCGGCTGCGGCAAGTCCGTCGTGGGCCTGGTCGTGCCCACGGGCTATTCGTTCAACCTGGACGGCACCAACATCTACATGACGCTGGCCGCGCTGTTCATCGCCCAGGCCACCAACACCCACCTGACCCTGGGCCACGAGATCGCGCTGCTGCTGGTGGCCATGCTCAGCTCCAAGGGAGCTGCCGGCGTGACCGGCGCGGGCTTCATCACGCTGGCCGCCACGCTGGCCGTGGTGCCCGAGGTGCCCGTGGCCGGCATGGCCCTGATCCTGGGCGTGGACCGCTTCATGAGCGAGTGCCGCTCGCTGACGAACTTCATGGGCAACGCCGTGGCCACCGTGGTGGTCTCGCGCTGGGAAAACGAGCTGGACTACAGCAAGCTCAACGCCGCCCTGGACGGAGAGCCTGTGCAGGCCCTGCCTGCCGAGGCCGCCGTGGCCAAGGCCTGAGAACGCCCTGGCCAGGGCAAGGGCCGGCAACGGCCCCTGCCTGCCTCACCGCTGCGCCACCCCAGGGTGGCGCTTTGCTTTGTCTACTCGCCTGCCAAGCTGCCGGGCGCGGCTGACGAGCGCAGCGACAGCTCCAGCCGGTAGGCCAGGGCCACGAAAAGGCTTTGCGCCAGCCCCATGGCCGCCGTCAGCGCGCGAAAGCCGAAGGTGGCGCTGTCCTGCACGATCAGGGCCGCCTCGGCCTCGCGCGCAATGGGGCTCATGCGGCTGTCGGTCATGGCGATCAGGTGGGCGCTGCGCTGCCTGGCCCACTGCGCCACCTGCACGGTTTCGTCCGCATAGGGCATGAAGGAAATGGCGATCATCACGTCGCCGCTGCGCACCGACCGGATCTGCCCCTGCTGCATGCTGCCCAGCGCGCTGAACAGGCCTATGCGCTTGTCGGTGTGTTGCAGCGCATATTCCAGATACACGGCCACGGGAAACGAGCGGCGCGAGCCGGCGATCCAGATCGCCTGCGTGCCGGCCAGCAGCTCCACCGCCCGGTCGAATGCCTGACCGTCCAGGTTCTGGCGCAGCTGCTGCATGCCGGCCATGCCGCCTTTGAGGAATTCGTCGGCAATCTGCACGGGCTCCAGGGCGGCGGGGCCGGCCTCGACCATGTCGCGCACGCGCAGCTCATAGGCGCGGCCCGGCGCGATCTGCTCGGCAAGGCCTTCGCGGAACAGGCGCTGCATCTCGGAAAAACCCGAGAGCCCGAAATGCTTGGCAAACCGTACGACGGCCGAGGGCTGCACACCACATTGCGCGGCCAGGGACTGTATGCCTTGCAGGCCGAGCTGGTCGCGGTGGACCTCGATGTGGCGGGCAATGGCCTTGAGCTGCCGGCTCAGGCCATCGTATTCCTGGGCAATCTGCTGCAGGAGTCGGTCCACGGATGCGGGGGGCGGCGGGGAAGGGCTCATCGCAGGCGGGCCGGTGGGCGATCCCGGGGCAAGGGATCGACTGATTTCTGGATGGGCCATGATGCCATGGCGATCCCCGGGTCCCGGGCCGCTGGCAGCCCAGGCGGGGCATGGCATTCCCTAGCAGTAGTCCACCCAGATCCCGCCGGCATCGGCCGAGCGCACGCAGTTCTCCACCCAGCGCACGCCCTCGATGCCAGCGTGGATGTCCGGATGGAGGATGGTTTGCAGCGCCTCGCGATCGCGCCTGTCCGTGGCCTCCATGGCCAGCGCGAAGCGGTGGTAGAGGTTGGACCATGCCTCGAACAGGCCTTCCGCATGGCCTGCGCTGATGCGGTCTTCCTGCAGCGCGGCGGGGTGCAGATAGCCCATGCCGCGATCGAGCACCTGCGCCGGCTGGCCCTGGACTTCGTGGCGCAGCTGGTTGGGGTGTTCGTCCCACCATTCGAGGCTGGCCCTGGCGCCGATGACGCGCAGCTTGTGCCCATGCATGGAGCCGCTGTTGACCGCGCAGGCCCACAGGTAGCCCATGGCGCCGCCCTGGTACTGCATGAGGGTGAAGGCGTTGTCCTCCAGCGGGGCGCGGCTGCTGACGAAGCTCTGCCGGCTGCACATCAGCCGCTCGATCTTCAGCCCCGGCAGCATCACCTGGGAAAGGTACAGCGGATGCGTGCCAATGTCGCCCAGCACATAGCTGGGGCCGGCAAAGGCCGGGTCCATGCGCCAGCGCGCGGCGGGGCTGGACTGCTCCACCGCCTCGCTGTGAAAGCCGTGCGAGAACTGCATCTGCACGATGCGGATGTCGCCCAGCTCGCCCCGCGCGATCATCTCGCGCGCCTGGGCGATGAGCGGGTGGCCGGCATAGCCGTAGGCCACGCCGACCATGCGGTTCCTGGCAAGGGACAGCTCCAGCAGCTCCTTGGCCTCGGCCGTGGTGAAGCACAGCGGTTTCTCGCAGACCACGTGCAGGCCTGAGAGCAGGGCGGCCTTGCAGATCTCGAAATGGGTGTTGTTGGGCGTGGCGATGGATACCGCGCGAATGCCGTCCGGGCGGCCGGCCTCGGCCTCGAACATCGCCCGGTAGTCGGCGTAGCAGCGCTGCACGTCCACGCCCAGTTGTTCGCCGAACCGGCGCCCGCGCGCGGCATCGATGTCGAACGCCCCGGCCACGAGCCGGAAATTGTGGTCGCGCAGCGCCGCCGACCGGTGCACATGGCCGATCTGGCTGTTGTGTCCGCCGCCGACCATGCCCCAGGCAATCGGGCGGCCGGGCAGAAGGGTTCCGTCGATCATGGTGTCCACCTTTGTGTTGCGTCTTCAGCAAAAGCGTCTTCAGCAAAAACCTGTGCGGGCCAGGAAGGCGCGGCTGGCGGCCACGTCGGGCAGGCTGGCACCCGCATTGCGCGGGTCGCGCTCCTGCTCCACCGTGATGCAGCCTGCATAGCCGATCTCCCGTAGCGTGGCGCCTATGGCCGGATAGTCGAGCACGCCTTGGCCGATGGGGCACATCACGCCCCGGGCGCAGGCGTCGAAGAACGCAATGCGCTCGCCCATCACCTGCCTGTACACCTGGGCGTCTATGTCCTTGAAATGCACGTATTCCAGCCGTGCCGCATGCCGGCGCAGCCAGCTTGCCGGGTCCATGCCGCTGTAGTGCAGGTGGCCGGTATCCAGGCACAGTCCGGCGGCCTGCGCCGGCACGTCGGCGGCGATGCGGTCGATCTCGTCGGCAAATTCGATGTAGCCGCCCGCATGCGGATGGATCACCGCGCGCACGCCGAAGCCGCTCCAGGCAAGGTGCGCTATCTGGCGGATGTGATCGACCATGGCGGCCCAGCGTGCATCGGACAGGCGCGGGGCGCGGTCCGGGTGGCCGGCCTCGAAGTCGCGCTCGGGGTGGCCCCAGTCCATCACCACGAGATAGGGCGCCGGGTAGCGTTGCCCGGCTGCAGCGGCCGGCCTGGGAAGCTGGCTGATGAGTCCGCAGATCTCGCGAGTCTGGCGCAGCAGCTGCGGCAGCCGGGCCGGCGAGACGAGATCGTCGAAGATCGTGCCGGCGGTGATGCACAGGCGCCGCTGCGTGAATTCCGTGCGTACCAGGGCCGCGTCGAGCGGGATGTAGCCGCAGGGGCCGAGTTCCATGCCCCGAAAGCCCGCCTCGCAGGCCTCGTCCAGCACCTGGCGCCAGGGCGGCAGG
Organism: Delftia sp. WSY_22; assembly: GCF_043104185.1. NCBI lineage: Bacteria > Pseudomonadati > Pseudomonadota > Betaproteobacteria > Burkholderiales > Comamonadaceae > Delftia > Delftia sp. WSY_22. Next base: position 324,825 of record NZ_JBICKN010000059.1, on the reverse strand, counting down.
TGCGGGTTGTCCACGTTGTCCACGCCCCAGCAGCAGGGCGCGCAGCCAATGGTCAGGGACGCTGTCATGGTCGCAGTCATGGCGTCAGGGGCTCAGGGCTGGTAGAACGCCGGGCGCGCTGCGCTCGCCATGCGCTCTATCGCGCCGGAGGACTGCGCCAGCAGGCAGGCATCGGCGGCCACTGCGGCGGCGTAGCCGTCCCAGGCCGAGGGACCTGTCAGTTGCCGGTCGCGCACGCCGTCGATGAAGGCCTGCAGCTCCGCGTCGTAGGCGGCGATGAAACGCTGCTTCCAGTCGGTCAGCAGGGGCGTGCAGCTGCTGGCCGCGCGCTTCATGGGCACGGCCGCAGGCTCCGGCAGGCGCGCGATGCCCGTCTCGCCCACCACTTCGCACTGGATGTCGTAGCCGTACCGGCAGTTGACGAATACCTCCACGTCGATGCGCACACCGCCCACGGTCTCCAGCAGGATGATCTGCGGATCGTTCAGATGCGGCAATGCGTGGCGCGTCTTCCTGGGGAACACCACCTGGGCGCTGGCGTAGTCGTCGTCCAGCAGCCAGCGCAGGACATCGAGCTCGTGGATCAGCGTGTCGGTGATGGCCATGCTGGTGGTGTAGCCCCCGGCCACCGTGGGATTGCGGTGCGCGCAGTGCACCATCAGGGGCGCGCCAATCTCGCCGGCGGCGATGACATGGCGCAGCGCACGGTAGCCCGCGTCGTAGGGGCGCATGAAGCCGACCTGCACCAGGCGCCGGCCCTGCGCCACCTCTGCTTGCACGATGCGCATGCAGCCTGCGGCGGTCACCGCCAGCGGCTTTTCACAGAACACGGGCTTGCCGTGGGCGATGGCCTCCAGCACCAGTTCCTCGTGCGAGGGACCCCAGGAGGTGACCAGCACCGCCTGCACCTGTGGCGCGGCGATCAGCGCCCGGCCGCTGTCCATGATCTCGATGGCCGGATCATGTCCGGCCACCACGTCCCGCGCCTGCTGCGCATCGATGTCTGTCACCGCCACCACCCGGGCGCCCGACATCACCCGGGAGATCCTGCGGATGTGGTCTTGTCCGATGGCTCCGCAGCCTATTGCTCCGATCTGCAGCGTCATATGGTTCCCTTCTTTCAAAGCAATGAATGGCGGATGAAGTCCATGCTCTGGCGCAGCAGGGCTTCGTTGCTGTCCGCGTCCGTGATCCGGGCCGCGAACGGCTCGAACGAGACCGGGCCGCCATAGCCGCGATCGAGCAGTTCTCGCAACTGGGCGATGTTGCCCAGGCGGTCTCCTTCGCCGACCAGCACGCGGTGGCCGTCGCGCATCTGGCCGTCTTCGAGCCGGTGGTCCTCGACGCCCGAGACATGCACCAGCCCGGTCAGGTCGGGAAAGAAGATGTCTTCGCCGGCCAGGTAGTGGTGGAAGCTGTCGTGCACCAGCCTGAAGTGGCGTTCGCCGGCTGCGCCGTAGATCGCCTCGACGGCATCGGACTTGCGGCGCAGCGCGCACTCGGCAAAGCCCAGGGGCTCGACCAGTCCCTGCACGCCATGGCCATCGAGGAGGGGGCGCAGCTGCCTGAGGGCATGCACCAGGTCGCGCCGCCGCTGGCCGGGCGTGCGCGGGTCGGCCCTGTCGTTCAACGGGCACATGACCAGGGCCCGGGCGCCGCAGTCACGCGCGTACGCCGCCAGCGCGCGCGCCTTGCGCTCCAGGCCGGCGTCGAAAACGTCGAAGGGATACAGCGCGTTGATGGACACGATGGTGATGCCGGCCTGCCGCGCCGCGGCCTGGATGGCGGCGGGCGCCGTGCCGTCGCAGGTCTCGGCATGGGGCAGGTCGTTGCGGATCTCGATGGCCGACACGCCCAGGCGCCGGCACATGGCCAGGTAGCCGGCAAACGGCATGCGAGAGGCGCTGATGCGGTTGATGGCGAAATGGATGGGATTCGTCATGGGCCGGGACTCGGGTGGGAAGCGGTGGTCAGGGGCGCAAAGCGGTCCGGGAAATGCCTTTCCAGCTGTTGCTGTATCTGCTGGCGCATGAAGCGGCTGGATTCGGCCGCACGCTCTTCCCAGGCGAACACGCAGGACGACAGAACGCCGTCGAAGCCGGCGCTGCCCAGCGTGCCGAAGAACAGGTCCCAGTCGATCTCGCCCTGTCCCATGTCCAGGTGCTGGTGCACGCGGATGTGGTGCGAGCCCGGCGGGTTGACGATGTAGCGCAGCTGGCTGCTCTTCCTGTGGTCGAAGGTGTCGACCACGCGCACATGGGCCAGCAGCGGCGCGGCTTCGCGCAGCATGGCGGCCATGTCGCCGCCGTAGTGGAAGGTGTGCGGGGCGATATAGGACAGCCGCAGCGCCTTCGAGCCCATGTTCCTCACGATGTCCATGGCCGGCTGCAGCTGCTCTATCCAGTCCTCCGGATGCGGCTCCACGGACAGCGTGATGCCTTCGCGCTCCAGGATGGGCAGCAACTCGTCCATGGAGCGGAACCAGGCGGCCTCGCACATCTCCTTCGGATTCGCGCCGGCAGGACCGTTCACCGAGCGCTCGGGCGAGGCTCCACGGCCGAACTCCGAGACCATCAGCGCGCACTCCATCTCGATGGCCACCTCGATGGCCTTCTTCCAGCAGCGCATCGCCCATTGCCGTTCGTCCTCGAACGGGCTGGCCCAGCGGTACATGGGCTGCAGCGATGCCAGTGCCACGCCGCTGGCGCGCATGGCCTGGCGGAATGCGGCCATGCGCTCCTTGGTGGCGCGCGGCATCACCCACCAGTCCAGGAAATCGCTGCGCGGCGACAGCTCGATGTGCGCATAGCCCAGTTCGGCCACGGCCTGCGGCAGCCGGTCCAGCGGCTCGTGCCGGATCATGTAGGGATCGAGGGCGATTTTCATGGTGTCTGCCTGCAGGGCGCGCCGTCAGCGCCGCGCCTTCTTGTTGCGGTACTGGTCGGCGACCACGGCCGCGACGATGATGGCGCCCTTGACCATCTCCTGGTAGTAGGCGTCGATGCGGATGAAGGTGAAGCCCGAGGTCATGACGCCCAGGATCAGCACGCCGATCACCGTGCCGGTGATGCGGCCCATGCCGCCGGCCAGCGAGGTGCCGCCGATCACCACGGCGGCAATCGCATCGAGCTCGTACATGACACCCATGCCCGACTGGCCCGAGATGGCCCGCGCCGCCGTCACCGTGCCGGCGATGCCGCCGAGCAGGCCGGCAATCATGTAGACCCAGACCAGATGCCGCTGCACGTTGATGCCCGAAACCACGGCTGCCTGGCGGTTGGAGCCGATGGCATAGGTGAATTTGCCGAAGCGCGTATGGCGCAGCACCACGTGGAAGACGGCGGCGAGCACCAGAAAGATGATCACCGGATGGGCGCCGGAGCCGATCGCTGCGAAGTCGTCGGTCAGCATGGAGACGGGCGTGCCGTTGGTGAACCACTTGGCAAAGCCGCGTGCGGCCACCATGGTGCCCAGCGTGGCGATGAAGGGCGGAATGCCCGTGAAGGCGATCAGCGAGCCGTTGAGCAGGCCGACCATCAGGCCCACGCACATGCCGGCCGCCACCGGCCAGACCACGGGCAGGTCGGTCAGCTGCGGGAACACGGCACGCGGAAAGTCGGACACCTGTGCCAGGCTGGCGGACACCACGGCGGTGGCGGCCACCACCGAGCCCGACGACAGGTCGATGCCGCCGGTGATGATGACGAGGTTGACGCCCACGGCGATGATGCCGATCACCGCCATCTGCAGCACGATGATCTGCAGCCGCTCGGCGTTGAGCAAAAAGCTCTGGCCCACGGTGAGCCAGCCGGCTGCCTCGAAGAACAGTGCAATGCCCAGCAGCACCAGAAAGATGCTCAGTTCCGGCGGCCGCCTGGCCCGGTGCAGCGGGCCGGTGCCCGGGCCGGGCGGGGAGGGGGCCTGCGAGATCGATGGGGTATTGCTCATCTTGCCTGTCTCCGCTTGGGGTCCCCGGCTCAGCGGGAAGCCAGTTCCATGATCCGTACCTGGTCGGCGTCCCTGCGCTCGACGATGCCCGTCATGCGTCCCTCATGCATGACCAGGATGCGGTCGCTCATGCCCAGCACTTCGGGCATCTCCGAGGAAATCATCAGCACGGCCGCGCCCTCGGCGGCCAGCGTGCCGACAAGGCGGTGGATTTCGGCCTTGGCGCCGACATCGATGCCGCGCGTGGGCTCGTCGAGGATGAGGATGCGGGGCCGCGTCAGCAGCCAGCGGCCGATCAGCAGCTTTTGCTGGTTGCCGCCCGACAGGTTCTGTATCTGTTCATGCAGGCCGGGCGACTTGATGCGCAGCGTGCGCGCCATGTGCTCGCAGTCGCGGCGCAGCGCAGCCCGCTCGACGAAGCCGCACTTCACATGGCGGCTGCTCAGCACCGCCATCTCCATGTTGGCCTGCAAGTCCAGGCCCATGAAGCAGCCGGTGTCCTTGCGGTCCTCGGTGAGAAAGGCCATGCCGTGCCGCATGGCCTGCGCGGGCGAGTCGATCTTCACCGGCCGGCCGTCGATGCGGATCTCGCCGCTGGTGGCGGGCACCACGCCGAACAGCGCCTCGGCCAGATTGGAGCGCCCGGAGCCCACGAGGCCGGCCACGCCCAGGATTTCCCCGGCGCGCAGCTCGAAGCCCAGGCCGCTGAACACGCCCTGCACGCCCAGCCCGTCCACGGACAGCACCACGTCGCCCAGGGCCACGTCCTGCTTGGGGAACATCTGTGTGATCTCGCGCCCCACCATCATGCGGATGATGTCGTCGCGCGTGACGTCGGCGGCCGCATGCGTGCCTATGTAGCGGCCATCACGGAACACCGAGAACTCGTCGGCGATCTCGAACAGCTCGTTCATCTTGTGCGTGATGTAGACGATGCCTTTGCCCTGGCTGCGCAGGTGGCCGATGATGCGAAACAGGTGCTCCACCTCCCTGTCGGTGAGCGCGGACGTGGGCTCGTCCATGATCAGCACCTCGGAGTCGAAGGACACGGCCTTGGCGATCTCCACCATCTGGCGGCTGGCCACGGTCAGCGTGCGCACCTCGGCCCCGGGATCGATGCCGATGGCCAGCCGGTCGAACAGCGCCTGCGTGCGCTGGCGCAGCTGGCGGTGGTCGACCAGGCCGAGGCGGTTGAGCGGCTCGCGGCCAATCCAGATGTTCTCGGCCACGCTCATGCCGGGCATGAGGTTCAGCTCCTGGTGGATCATGGCAATGCCCTGCTGCAGCGCATCCAGCGGGCCGTGCAGCGTGACGGGCCTGCCCCTGAGGCGGATCTCGCCCTGGTCGGGCGCATGCATGCCGGCAATGATCTTCATCAGCGTGGATTTGCCGGCGCCGTTCTCGCCCATCAGCGCATGCACGCTGGCGCTGCGCACGCGCAGCTGCACATCGGCCAGTGCCACGACGCCGGGAAACGACTTGCCCACGCCACGCACTTCCAGAAGCCAGTCGCCAGCAGGGGATGGGGAAGCTGCAGGCCAGGGGGCGGCCTGCGGCCTGCCCGGCGAGACGGTGGGCATGGGCACTCCTTGGAGGACAGGTTGTGAAGAGGTGGCGGGGGTGACGGGGCGACGCGGACCAGGCGAGGCCGGCTCAAGGCCTGGCGTACTGGTCCATGTTCTCGGGCGTGACCAGTTCGAAGGGCACGTTCACGAAGCGCTCCACGGCCTGCTTGCCGGCCAGGCGCAGGGCGGCATCGACGGCATTGGCGCCCTGGCCCGCCAGGTTCTGGAAGACGGAGACCTTGAGGTCGCCGTTCTTCATGGACGTCAGCCCGTCCGGCGTGGCGTCTATGCCGGCCACGATCATGTCGGGCGTCCATTTCCTGGCCGACTTCAGCGCGTTGATGGCGCCTATCGCCATCTCGTCGTTGTTGGCGAGGATGGCGTCGAACTTCATGCCCGAACTCAGCCAGTTCATGGTGATGTCCTGGCCCTGCGTGCGGCTCCATTTGCCTTCGCGCTTGTCCAGGATCTTCATGCCTGCGCACTCGCGGGTCGCCAGCACTTCCTCGATGTCGCGGGTGCGAACGCGCGCCGAATCGTTGGACAGCTCGCCCATCAGCACCAGCAGGTCGCCCCGGCCGCCCAGCAGCTTGCAGACCTGGCGGGCCTGCAGCGTGCCCGACAGCTTTTCATCGGACGCGACCACGGCAGTGCCTGCGGGCAGCTTGTCGAAATCCACGGGCTGGCGGTTCACGTAGACCAGCGGAATCCGGGCGGCGCTCACCATGCGGGTGATCTTGGGCGTGGCGTCGGTATCGACCGGGTTGACGATGATGGCGTCGGCCCGCTGGGCAATCATGTTCTGGATCTGGCTCAGCTGCTTGCCCACGTCGTTGCTGGCGTCCTCGATCTGCACGCCGGCTCCGTGCTTTTTCGCTGCATCGACGATGCCGTTGCGCAGGATGGTCAGGCCCGTGTCGTCAAACAGCGCCATCGCCACGCCGATCCTGAGGGGCTGCACCGGGGCCTGGGCCTGCGCTGCCCGTGGCTGTGCCTGAGCCTGGCCATGCAACGGCAGGGCGGCCAGAAGGGCTGCGGCAATGGCAGCCAGCAGTTGTCTTTTACTCATCCCTCGTCTCCTTGTTCCTGAGCGGCAGCGGGGCGCATGCAGGCCCCGCATGGACTCGCCACACACCGGATTGCACCGGACCGTGAGGAGAACTGTAGTTCCGCGCCGTGAAATTTTGGAAATTAATTTCTAAGTGATTACACCTAAGGAAAATAATTTCCAATAGTTTTAATCTTTCGACCATGTTCCGAACGGCGGACATCGGAGACAAGGCAAGCCATGACAAGCACTGTGAGATTGACCGTCAGCCAGGCGCTGGTCCGCTACCTGGCGGCCTTGCGGGCCGAGGTCGTGCAGCCGGACGGCAGCACCTCCATCCAGCCCTATTGCGGCGGTGTGTTCGCCATCTTTGGGCATGGCAACGTGGCCGGGCTGGGCGAGGCCCTGCATGCCGACAGGCACAGGCTGCCCACCTTTCGCGCCCACAGCGAACAGGGCATGGCCCATGCGGCCGTGGCCTTTGCCAAGACCCATTTCCGCCAGCGCATGATGGCCGTGACCTCCAGCATCGGCCCCGGCGCCACCAACCTGGTGACCTCCGCCGCGCTGGCGCATGTGGCGCGCCTGCCGCTGCTGCTGCTGCCCGGGGACATCTTTGCCTCGCGCCTGCCCGATCCCGTTCTGCAGCAGGTGGAGAGCTTCGAGCAGGGCGATCTGAGCGCCAACGACTGTTTGCGCCCGGTCACGCGCTATTTCGACCGCATCATGCAGCCCGGGCAATTGCTGGTGGCCTTGCCGCGTGCCATCCAGGTCATGACCGACCCGGCCCAGTGCGGACCCGTCTGCCTTGCGCTGCCGCAGGATGTGCAGACCCAGGCCTTCGACTGGCCCATGGATTTCTTCCACCCGCCGCTGATTCGCCTGCGCCGCCAGCCGGCCGACGCTGCCGGGCTGGCCGAGGCCGTGGCCTTGCTGGCCTCCGCCAAAAGGCCGCTGATCGTGGCGGGCGGCGGCGTGCTGTACAGCCAGGCCTGGGAGGCCTTGCGCGTGTTTGCCGAAACGCATGGCGTGCCGGTGGCCGAGTCGCAGGCCGGCAAGGGCAGCCTGGCCTGGGACCATGCCCTCAATCTGGGCGCCATCGGCGTGACCGGCTCGCCGGCTGCCAACCACGCAGCCCGGCACTGCGATGTGCTGCTGGCCATCGGCACGCGGCAGCAGGATTTCACCAGCGGCTCGCAGGCGCTGTACAGCCAGGCCACGGTGCTGGGCCTGAACGTGCAGCCCTTCGATGCCGCCAGGAAGCGTGGCCGCCAGCTGGTGGCCGATGCCCGTATTGGCCTGGCCCAGCTGGGTGCAGGATTGGCCGGCTGGCGGGCCGATCCACGGTGGACCGAAGAGCTGCGCGCCCGGGCCTCAGCCTGGGCACAGCGCGTGGCGGAGCTGACATTGCACGTGCCCCAGGGCGAGCTGCCCTGTGACGCCGAGGTGATCGGGGCCTTGCGCGAGTCTGCCGCCGACGCAGGGCTGGACAGCGCCCGCAATGACGTCGTGGTCTGCGCGGCCGGCACGCTGCCGGCCGAGCTGCACAAGCTGTGGCGCAGCGGCCTGCCGGGCAACTACCACGTGGACTATGCCTATTCCTGCATGGGCTACGAGATCGCGGGCGGCCTGGGCGTGAAGCTGGCAAGGCCCGAGCGCGAGGTCATCGTGGTCGTGGGCGATGGCTCCTACATGATGCTCAACGCCGAGCTGGCCACCTCGGTGCTGCTGGGCCGAAAGATCATCGTCGTGGTGCTGGACAACCGCGGCTACGGCTGCATAGAGCGGCTGCAGGTGCGCTGCGGCGGCGCCAGCTTCAACAACATGCTCGACGACTGCGTGCCGCAGGGCGGCGAGCGCTCGTCCATCGATTTCGCCCGCCATGCCGCTGCGATGGGGGCGGAGGCCGTCCATGTGGGCGGTGTGCAGGAACTGCGCCGCGAAATGCTGCGTGCGCGGGCGTCCCGCCGCAGCCAGGTGCTGGTGATAGACACCACCCACCACCGCACCACGGCCGATGGCGGCGCCTGGTGGGAGGTTGCCGTGCCCGAAGTCTCGGGCCGCCCCGAGGTCCAGGGCGCGCGGCGCGAGTACCTGCACCACAAGGCAGGCCAGCGGCGCTGACGCCGCGCCACCGTCGCCCCGCCCGATTTCTGCCCATCTGCCTAACTGTCTAGGCGCCTATCTGCCCCAAGGAGGACTCGCATGAACTGGAAGGTTCGCATCGGTATCAATCCCCTGTCCTGGATGAACGACGACCTCCCTTCGCTGGGGGGCGATACGCCGCTGGACACGGCACTGAAGGAGGGCGCCGAGATCGGCTACGCGGGTTTCGAGCTGGGCAACAGGTTTCCGAAAACCGGCCCCGCGCTCAAGGCCAGGCTCGACGCGTACGGGCTGGCCTGCGTCTCCGGCTGGTACTCGGGCTTTCTGGCGCAGGCCGATGCGGGCAGCGACGACCAGGCCCTTGCCGCCGAGGCCGAGCGCTGCAAGCCCCACATGGACAGGCTGCGCCACAACGGCGTCGACGTGGTGGTCTATGGCGAATGCGCGGGCACGGTTCAGGGGCAGATCGGCACGCCTGTGTCCCGGCGCCCGCGCTTTGCCGACGATGCGGCCTGGCAGCGCTATGCGTGGCGGCTGGATGCCTTTGGCGCGCACCTGCTGGAGTGTTACGGCATCCGGCTGGCCTATCACCACCACATGGGCGCCCAGGTGGAATCCCCGCAGGATGTGGACCGCCTGATGGCGCTGACCGATCCGCGCAAGGTCTTTCTGCTGTTCGATACCGGCCATGCCTACTACGGCGGCGCGGCCGATCCGGCGGCGCTGCTGAAAAAACATGTGGCGCGCGTGGCGCATGTGCATTGCAAGGATGTGCGTCCCCAGGTGATTGCCCAGGCACGCCAGGGCGACTGGAGCTTTCTGCAGGGCGTGGTCAACGGCATCTTCACGGTGCCGGGTGACGGCGCGCTCGACTTCGAGGCGGTGCTGCGCACGCTCAGGGACGCCGGCTACCAGGGCTGGCTCGTGGTCGAGGCCGAGCAGGACCCCGCCATCGCGCCCGGCTACGCATACGCGAAAAAGGGCTACGAGACGCTGCGCGCGCTCGTGGACCGGCTGGGCGCCTGAGGCCATCCGGCATCGAGGCATGAAAACCAAGGGAGGACAACGTCATGACATCTGCAATCCACCACGCCCTGCGGGGCCCTGCGGCCCGGGCCACCGTACCTTGCCTGTGCGCTGCGGCGCTGGCCGGCGCAGCCAGTCTGGCCGCGGCGCAAGGCAGCGTCACGCTGTATGGGCGCATCGTCAGCGGTGTCGACTATATGAACCGCATTGCCGAGGGGCCGGGCCGGTCTTCCGATCAACTCCGGCACGCCGGGCAATGGGGCGCGACCTGGTGGGGGCTGCGCGGGGCCGAGGACCTGGGTGGCGGCCTGAGCGCCGTCTTCCATCTCGAAAGCCAGTTCTCCGCCGACGACGGCACGGTGGGCGACAGCTTCTTCAGCCGCTATGCGGTGGTCGGCCTGCGAAGCCAGACATACGGCACGCTGCTGCTGGGCCGGGCCATGGGCATTCCGGACGGCGAGGTCTGGGCGCTGGACCCCATGGGCCTGCAGGCCATGGGCGCGGGCACGCTGCAGGGCAACCGGACCTGGGGGTCGCGCCCCAATGCCATCAGCTACCAGTCGCCGGCCTGGGGCGGGCTCTCGTTTCGCACCCAGCTGGGGCTGAACGGGGAGGCGGGCCGTTCCCGGGCCTGGCGCCAGGCCGCCGCCAGCGTGGGCTATGAGCAGGGGCCGCTGGTGCTCAAGGCCTTCTACGAGGAAATCCGTGACGGCAACGGCGCGTTCGCCTCGCTCTACACGGCATCGCGCCTGTACACGGTGGGCGCAACCTACCGCGTGGGCGGCCTGAAGCTGTTCACGGGCTACAGCCAGATCCGGTCAGGTGCGCTGACGGTGGCCGACGCCGACAACCCGGCAGGCGCCCGCAGGCAGCAAACCTATTGGATGGGCGCCAACTACCAGGCCACGCCGGCCCTGGTGCTGGTGGGCGGCGCCTACCGCGCCAACCGCAGTGGCGGCGGCGCCAGCCTGGTGAGCCTGGGGGCCAACTACCATCTTTCCCGGCGCACCATGCTGTATGGCACGGTCGGCACCCTCTCCAACGGAGGCACAGCCTCGTTCTCGGTGGAGGCCAACAGCGGCAAGCCGCTGCCCGGCTCCGGCCAGCAGGGGCTTTACGCGGGCGTCGTGCACTCGTTCTGAAGCCGCCTTTGCCGCGCATCAACCCTCAGCCCGGCCGGGTCAACCCCCGCTGGGCCGGCCCCCTTGGGGCGGGGCGGTGCCGCTTGGCTGTATTCTTGGCGCTTGCCTTCACGCAGCCTTGCGGCCGTCCCCAACATGCATTTGTCCAGACGCGAATTCCTCGGCGCCGGCGTGGCCGCCACCTGTGCCTCGCTGGTCGGTTGCGCGGCCTCGGCGCCCGTGTCGGGCAGTTTCCTGCAGCCGTGGCGCAGCCATCTGGAGATGCCGCGCGACCAATGGCGCCAGCGCCTGGCCGCCACCCAGGCGCTGGGCTGCCGCGAGCTGTTCGTGCAATGGAGCGGCCTGCTGGGCGATACCGAGGCGGACAGCTGGATGCTGGCCGACGCGCAGATCGCCGACCTGCTGGACATCTGCACCGAACTGGGCATGGGCGTGCACCTGGGCCTGCCCTATGACGAGCGCTGGTGGAAGCAGATCAGCCTTGACAACGCCGCAGGCCCTGCGCCCTACCTGGCGCATATCGCCGAGCTGGGCGCCAGCCACATGTACGCCAGCACCTGGCCGCGCCATGCGGCCTTTCGCGGCTGGTACATCCCCTACGAGCTGGAGCAGTACCACTGGGCCGCGCCCGAGCGCATCGAGCTGCTGGTGAGCGCGCTGCAACCGCTGGCCCAGGCGGCAGCGGCCACATCCGGCCAGGTGCCCGGCATCTCCACCTATTTCAGCCAGCTGCAGACCCTGGGCAGCCTGCCCACGCTGTGGAGCATCCTGCTGGACCGCGTGTCCCTGCGCCCCATGGTGCAGGACGGCGTGGGCGTGGCGGGCCTGGGCAACTACGAGGCGCTGGCGCCGCTGCAGCAGATGCTGCTCGAGCGCAGGGCGCCGTTCGATCTCATCGTGGAGCTGTTCGAGCAACTGCCGCCCGCGCGGCCCGATGGCTCGGACTTCCAGGCGCGCACGGCCAGCTTCGAGCGCGTGCGTCGCCAATGGGACGTGGCCCGCGACTACGGCGCCCAGCGCGTCGTTGCCTTCGCCATCGATCCCTGGGTGCTGAACGACACGCCCGAAGCCCGGCAACTGCTGCGCGGGTGGAAATCCGCCGCGCGCTGAGCGGCAGGCGGCCGGGTCAGAAGCGCTTGGCGATGATCTCTCGCAGGATCTCGCTGCTTCCGCCGAAGATGCGCAGTGCCCTTGCATCGGCCCAGGCACGGCCGATGCCGTATTCCGCCATGTAGCCGTAGCCGCCGTGCAGCTGCAGCAGCTCGTCCAGCACCTGGCCCTGCAGCTCGGTGGCGTTGAGCTTGGCCATGGCGGCGGTGACGGAGTCCAGCGAGCCTTCCATGTGCTGGGCCAGGCAGTCGTCCAGGAAGACGCGCAGCATGGTGGTCCTGGCCAGGGCGTCGGCGAACTTGAAGCGGGTGTTCTGGTAGTCGAGCACGCGGCGCCCGAAGACCTTGCGGTTGCGCACGAACTCGGCAGCCTCGTCCAGCATGCCTTCGGTGGAGGCCGCCGCACGCAGCGCGATCGCCAGCCGCTCCTGCGCCAGCTCCTGGGTCACATGCTCGAAGGCTGCGTTCTCGCGCCCCAGCAGGTGGTCGGCCGGCAGGTGCAGCTCGTCGAAGAACAGCTCGCAGGTGTCCTGGCTGTGCTGGCCTATCTTGCGCAGCGCCGGGCCCTTGCCCAGGCCCTTCATGCCTTCTTCCACCACGAACAACGACAGGCCGCGCGCGCCCAGGTCGGGCTCGGTGCTGGCCAGCACCACCATCAGGCCGGCGTTGACGCCGTTGGTGATGAAGGTCTTCTGGCCGTTGAGCACGTAGCCGCCGCCCTCACTCTCGCTCTTGCGGCGGGCGCGCGTGCGCACGGCCTTGAGGTCGCTGCCCGCGCCGGGCTCGGTCAGCGCGATGGCGCCGATCAGCTCGCCCGTGGCCATGCGCGGCAGCCAGCGGTCCTTCTGCACCTGCGTGCCGAAGTTCCAGAGATAGGGCGCCACCATGTCGGAGTGGATGGAAAAGCCGATGCCCAGGCAGTTGGCACGCGCCAGCGCCTCGATGACCACGGCCGCGTGGCCGAAGTCCCCGCCCTGGCCGTAGGGCGGGGGCAGGTCGCAATTGAGCAGGCCGCTGTCGCCAGCCTTGCGCCACAGGGCGCGCGGCGTGATGCCCTCTGCCTCCCAGTCATTGATGTGGGGCAGGATCTCGGTGGCCACGAATCGGTCCACCTGTTCCTTGAACAGCAGGTGGTCTTCACGCAATACGGAGCGGGTGCGCATGTCTGTGTCGGTCTCCTTGGGCTGGGTCAGGGGCGGTAGGTGTCGGTGGCGCTGGCCTGGCCGCGCAGCACGGGGGAGGCGGCCGTACCCGTCATGAACAGGCTGTAGTGGTCGCCGGGCTGCAGCTGGGGCAGTGCCAGCGGCGCGCTGACGGCCTTGGCGCAGCTGGCACTGAGCTGGGCGCTGACCGGGTTGATGGAGCGGCTGGCCGATGCGGCCGGCGCCACGCCGGTGAACAGGGGCGTGCCCGCAGGCGCGACCTGCAGGCTGCCCTGGGGGCAGTCCGTGGTGAGGTTGTAGAAACGCAGCTCGGCCTTGAGCGCGTCCTGGCTGCCGCCGGAGTCGTCGATGGCCGTGAAGCGCGTGGCCGCGTTCTTGCCCTGGCGCTGCGGCACCAGGGTGGTGAAGCTGCCCGGCGCCACCTTCATGCTGCCGGCGCTCTTGCCGTCCAGCTGGATGGCAAAGGGCGTGTCGCCCTTGACGATGGCGTAGCTGCTGGCCGGCTTGCTGCCGGACAGCGTCTGCTCGGGGCCATCGGCGATCTTCACGCGCAGGCTGCCCGCGTCGGGGTGGACCACGCGCACGAAGGACGAGCCTGCGGGGGGGCGCGCGGCGTACAGCTGGGCCAGCGTGCCTTCGGCATGCGCTGCAGGCAGGCAGGACAGGGCCGCCAGCCCGGCCAGGGTGAACAGTGCTTGGCGCCTCACAGCGGAAAAAACGGAAGTCATGCCTGCAGATCCTTGTTTCATTGGGCGGGGCGCATGCGCGAGTCGAGGTACATGCGCTCCAGTTGCTTGCGGTCGGCCTTGTCGGTCTGGGTCAGCGGAAAGCCATGGCAGGCCAGCAGTTCCGACGGAATCATGTAGGGCGGCACGCGCTGGGCCAGCAGTTCGCGCCATCCGGCCAGGTCTTCGGGCAGGGGGTGCATGCCGGGCGGGCCGCTGCGGTCCAGGTCCACGAAGCCGATCATGCGCACGATGAAGCCGTCGGGCCGCTTGAGTGCCACCGCCGCGCCCGCGCGCACGCCGGGCAGGGTGGCCAGCACGGCATCGACCTCGGCCAGCTCGATGCGGTAGCCGTGCATCTTGATCTGGTCGTCGCGCCGGCCGTGGAAGGTGACCAGGCCCTCGCCGTCGATCTCGCCCAGGTCGCCCGTGCGGTAGCCGCGCTTGCCGTTGCGCATGAACATGCGTGTGGCGTGCAGGTCGGGGCGGTTGAGGTAGCCGCGCATCACGTGGTCGCCGGCCACGCAGATCTCGCCTTCGTCCAGGAAGACGTCGGCATAGGGCTTGGCCCGGCCGATGGGAAAGGGCAGCGGCGCGCGCTGGCGCAGCGCGGGGTCGATCTCCACCCAGGTGGTGGAGCAGGTGGCCTCGGTGGGGCCGTAGGAGTTGATGATGCGCGCCTGGGGAAAGCGGCTCCACAGCGCCTCGGCCACGGTGGGCGTGAGCGATTCGGCGCCGAAGACGAAGACGCGCAGGTCGGGCAGGTGCTGCTGGTCGAAGTCGGCATCCAGCAGCTGCTGGCGCACGAAGGAGGGCGTGGATGCCCAGACGTTCACATGGGTGCGCGCCAGGTAGGCGGCAAAGGCCTGGCGGTCGGCAATGGTCTCGCGCGCGCACAGCACGCAGGCACCGCCCGTGACCAGGGCGCCCATCCAGTTGAACAGCGAAAAGTCGAAGCTGAACAGCATCTGGTCCATGAACACCGGCGCCTCGCCCAGGGCCAGGCAGTCGCGTATCCAGCCGGCGAACAGGCCCATGCTCTCGCGCCCGATCTGCACGCCCTTGGGATCGCCCGTGCTGCCCGAGGTGAACATGATGTAGGCCAGCGATTTTTCCTGCAGCGGCTGCGCGGCGATGCCGGTGTCCACAAAGCTGCGGGCCTGCGCGTCGTAGCGCAGGCCGGCCTGCACCAGCGTGGCGATGCGCGCCATGCGCTCGGCCGGGTTGATCACGTCCACGGGGACAAAGGGCACGCCCAGGCGCAGGCAGCCGAGGATGGCCACGAGAAAGGCCGTCTCCTTGTGCCCCGTGATCAGCAGCGGCTCGTCGCGGCGAGCGCCGCGCGCCAGCGCCTGCTGCTCCCATTGCTCCACGGCCTGGGCCAGTTGCTGCCAGCTCAGCGTGCCGGCGGCATCGATGACGGCCGGCCGCTGCGTGCCGGCGTCGGGCTCGATGAAGTCGAAGCGGTCAAAACTGAATCGCATGCGGGCTCCTTGCGGCGGTGGATGGATGGGGATGGCTGCGCAGGCCGGGCCGACAGTGCCGGCGTCTCATCACGCCTTGCGCTGCTCGGCCACGTACTGCGCCAGCGTTTGCACGGACTCCAGGTGCAGGTCGATCTCCGATGGCGGTATCTTGACGCCGAATTCCTTCTCGATGGCCAGGGCCACGTCCACGGCGGACAGCGAGTCCACCAGGCCCGATTCGAGCAGCAGCGTATCGGGCTCGACCGAGGTCAGGATGATGGCTCCGATGATCTGGGCAATCTTGGTTTCGATGTCATTGTGGGACATGCTTTTTTCTCCAACAGGCGTTTCAGAACTGGAAATACAGGAAGCGGGTTTCCTTGTGCAGGTTGACCAGGCACAGGAAGAGCAGGACCAGGGTCACGGCCGTCCAGCCCGCGCTGGGGCGCCAGCGCATCCAGGCCTGGGGCGCCTCCTGCACCTTGAACATGGCGGGCGAGAAGCGGCCCAGGATCTGGTGGGCATTGGGCGTGAACCAGGCAATGGCCAGCAGCAGCAGCACCAGGGCCAGCTGCATATGGTGGCCTATGGCCAGGCGGATGGCATCGCCCAGTGCCAGGCCCTGGACGTGGGACAGCGACTCCAGCGCCTCCACGCCGCGCAGGCCGGCCATGCCCTTGAGCAGCAGCATGGCGTCGCCCACGCCGTGGGCGCGGAAGAAGGTCTGGGCGATGAGCACGGCGATGAAGGTGATGACAACGCACAGCGCCTGCACGCCCCGGCCCGATTTGCGGGCGGCGGCCGGCTTGCGGCTGACCACGAAGATGCGCCAGGCATGGTTGACCGACAGGTAGAAGGCATGCAGCAGACCGAAGATCACGTACTGCAGGCCGGCGCCGTGCCAGATGCCCGCCAGCCCCATGGTGAACAGCGTGGGCACGACGATGGTGGCCGCAAAGCCGCCCGGCGTGCGCGCGGCGCTCGATCCCACGGACAGCCCGCGCTTTTCGCGTGCGCGCGAGATGGCCATGGCCACGGGGTAGTACAGGTAGGCCGTGAGGTAGCGCGTCAGCGTCATGTGCCAGCGCGCCCAGAAGTCGATGATGCTGCCGGCCTTGTAGGGCGAGTTGAAGTTCAGCGGGAAACGGATGCCGAACATGCGCGCCAGGCCCAGGGCCATGTCCGAATAGCCCGAGAAGTCGAAGTACAGCTGCAGCGCGTAGCTGAGGCTGGCGCCCCAGGCGGCCCAGAACTGCAGCTCGCCGGGCGCGGCGAAGCCGGCGTCCGCATAGGGTGCGATCTCGTCGGCCAGCAGCACCTTCTTGGCCAGGCCGATCACGAACAGCGTGCCCCCGATGGACAGGTTGTCCGCGCGGAACCGGTAGTTATCCGGCTGCGCGAACTGCGGCATCATTTCCTTGTGGTGCAGGATGGGCCCCGCGATCAGGTGCGGGAAGAAGGTGACGAACAGCACGTAGCTGAGCAGGCTGCGTTCCTTGACGATGCCCGAGCGGCAGTCCAGCAGGTAGCCGATCTGGGTGAAGGTGAAGAACGAGATGCCCAGGGGCAGGATCAGCTCGTGCATGCCGCCCTGCGTCAGCCCCCATTCGCCCAGGAAGTTGAACAGGGTGGCGAAGTACTTGTAGTGGAACAGTGCCGCCAGGTCCGCGCCCACGCCCAGCGCAGTCACCAGCCCCTGCAGCCGCGCATGGCCGGCAAAGCGCAGGATCAGCCGGCTCACCACGTAGTTGAAGGCAATGGACAGGGCCAGCAGGGCGACGAACTGCGGATTCCACCAGCCATAGAAGACGAAGGACGTCAGGCACAGCCAGAACGCGGCCAGCCGCAGGCTGATGGCGCCGGCCAGGTAGTGGCCCGCCAGCGCGATGGGCAGGAACAGCAGCAGGAAAAGATAGGAGTTGAACAGCATGTAGCGGGCGGTTTCACGCAGGCGGGGAGGCGGCGTCCAGCTCCTTGAGCGCCGCTTTTTCATCGTCCGTCAGGGGCAGGGACAAGGTGTTTTCCGAGAACTCCCAGATCACCAGCCGCAGGCTGGCCGGCCAGGAGGCGCGGCGCTTGAGGGCGGACACCATGGCGCCGCTGAACTGGCCGCCATCCATGCTGAGGTTCCAGACTTCATGGCCCAGCGCGCGGCCCAGCTGTGGCGCGAAATTGCTGCGCAGGCCGTTGGAGCTGCCGGCCAGCAGCACCTGCACGGGCGGCGTCTCGTCCAGCAGGCCGCCGCCGCGCACGGGGGTGATGGCCTGGGGGCGTATTTCGTCGCGCTGCGGGCGCCAGCCTGCCGGTGCGTCGGCCAGGCCGGCCAGGGCCAGCAGGTCGCCGGGCAAGGGCTGCAGCGGCCCGGGTGCAGACTCCTCGAAGGCCTGGCTGCCGCGCTGCCCGCCCAGCAGCGGCAGCGCGGCCCGGGCCACGGCCAGGGCGGCGGCGCGTGCGCCCTCGGCGTTCATGTGCACGTCGGTGCGAAAGAACACGGGCTGCGTCTGCTGCTGGGCCTGCAGGGCGGGGCGCAGGTCGGCAAAGGCAATGCCGTCGGCCTGCAGGCGCTGCTGCCACAGGTCCAGGCGCTGCAGCATCACGGGTGCCACGGGCAGGCCGCACAGGTGGTCGGCCTCGATGCGCGACTTGTCGGGCACGGCCACCACCAGGGTGGCAATGCCCTTGTCCTGCAACTGCCGCGTCCAGTGGCGCAGCAGGCGCTGGCGCGCCTCGAAGGGCGCGGCGCCCGTGCCGGGCTGGGGCCGCAGGCCGTCGCGGTAGAACATCCACTGCGGGCAGCCCAGGGCCACCTGCGCGCCCGTATCGCCCAGCAGGCGATAGCGCAGCGCGGCCTGGCCCGTCTCCAGCGAAGACTGGGCGGGCAGGCGCAGGCCCTTGTTCAGCGCCGTGCCCGCGCGGCCATCGAGCCAGGCCGACAGCTGCAGCTCGCCGGCCTTGGGGCCGTGGCGGGCCAGCGACCAGCCACCCCAGGCCAGGCCCGACAGCAGCAGGGCGCCCCAGATCCAGGCATTGCGCCGGTGGCCCTTGTCGGTTTGCAGGTCTTGCGCGGCTTGGTCCACGGGTCAGCCCTTGAGTGCGGCGCGCAGCCGCTCCAGCCAGGTGGCGCTGGGCATGAGGGAGGCGTTGTCCCACTGGCCGGCCGCGTTGGGACCGTAGCTGTAGGTGGGCTCGAACATCTGCCACACCAGCACCTGGGGCTTGTGGGCCTTGAAGGCAGGTGACTCCAGATATTCCAGCAGCATGGTCCACTGGCCCACGTTGCCGGGCTTCCAGTTCAGCGAGACGGGGCGGTCCAGCAGGCTGGAGAGCTTTTGCGGAAAGCCGAAGTAGGGCTGGACCATGCTGTGGCCCGTCACATGGACAGGCGCGGGCTCGTCGTCGAGCAGGCCCTTGGCGGGGGCCTGGCGGCGCACGGTATAGACCTCGCGGCCCACCTGCTTGCGCTCTTCGGCGGTGAGAAAGAGCTCGGCCAGGTCGCCATAGCGGCGCTCGGTGACGGTGTCGCCCAGGGCCAGGCCGCTGCCGGCGCGGCCTGCC
This sequence comes from Delftia sp. WSY_22, assembly GCF_043104185.1. Lineage (NCBI taxonomy): Bacteria > Pseudomonadati > Pseudomonadota > Betaproteobacteria > Burkholderiales > Comamonadaceae > Delftia > Delftia sp. WSY_22. The sequence continues at coordinate 305,972 of NZ_JBICKN010000059.1, read as the reverse complement.
AGCTGGGGCACCTCGCCCTGGACCATGCGGGCCGTGGCTTCGGCCGTGGCGTCGGCCGCCGCCTGGGTCCAGTGCTGGTCGGTGCGGTAGAACACGTCCTTGCCGCTGTCGCGCACGGTGCGCAGCACGGCCTCGTCGTCGAAGCTGGGAATGCCTGCGCCCTGCAGCGCCTGCAGCACCTGCTTGTAGCGGCCCTGGACATCGGCGCTCATGGCCTTGCCATCGGGCATTTTGTCAGCGTAGAAGCGCACCTTGTCGGGCAGCAGCAGCACCTGCAGCTTCACGCCGCGCGCGGCCAGCAGGTTGCGCGCCTCGGTGATCAGCCGTGTGGATTCCGTGATGCCGGCGCGGTCCACCTGGGTCAGGCTGCCCCAGCCCGGAAACAGCCAGCCGTCCTTGCCCCTGAGAACGATGGAGGAGCTGTCCTGAGCCTGTGCCTGTGCCGTTCCCTGCGCTGCCAGCGCGCCCAGCACCAGGGCGCAGCCGGCCAGCCCGCGTGCGGCGCGCGCCATGCCCGAGCGCAGTCTGTGCAGGGCGGGGCGGGGTGCTTGCTTGGTCGAATCCATGGGAGCTTTCTCCTTTTCTCTTGTATGTGGGGTGGTAGCGGCGGGGCGGGGCTTTCAATAGGACAGCGTCAGCGTCATGAACAGGCCCTTGGCGCGGTCGGCCTGGCCGCCGCCGATGTTGAAGCGGTACTGCATGGACCAGTCCAGATAGGACTGGGCCGTGCTGTAGTGGCTTTCGCGGAACCATTGGCGCAGGCTGATGCCCACGCCGGCGCTGGCCGACCAGCTGCTGCCGTTGCCTTGCAGGGCCAGGGTCTGTCCCTGCTGGGCGGCCAATTGGGCTGCGGTGGGCGTGGCGCCAGGGGCAGCCTGCAGGGAACGCACTTGCACGCGGTTCCTCTGTTTGATCCAGTCGGCCGCGACCACGCCGAACGGGAAGATCACCAGGCCCTGGTTGATGCCGTCGGCGCGGAAGCTGCGCCCGATGCGGGCCTCGGTGGAGAAGAACCATTGCTCGCGCTTGTAGCGGCCCGAGCCGTCGCCCACCACGGCGCCATTGGTCTGGTCTGTCAGCGTGAAGCGCGAGGCCATGCTCTGGTTGGCATAGCCGGCCTGGCTGTAGCCTTCCATGGTGAACCAGCTGGAGCGGTCCGTGCGCCGGCCCGTGCCTTCGTAGAAGCCGTGGGTGACATAGGCCAGCCAGCCGCCCTGGCCCGCGCCCGCGCTGTACTTGGCCGAGATGGGATTGCCCAGTGCCGGGCCCGTGGGGTTGAGCGGATCGCGCCCGCTCATCAGGCAGCGCAGCTGGGGCGATTCAGGCGTGATGAAGCCCGAGCGCGTGGCGGAGCCGATGTTGAACTGGCGCTCTATGCCAAAGGTCAGCGCGTACTTGGTGGACGGCGTGAAGCGCATGCCCAGCGAGCCCGTGGTGGTGGGCAGGCCCGAGATGCCGCGGTTGTCGCCTGCCTGCACATTGATGGGCAGGCCCGTGCAGGGGTCGATGGCGCTTTGGCCCAGCGTGGTGCCGCCCCCGTCATGCAAGGTGCTGCCCAGCCGTCCGTAGACATCGAAGATGCGCGTCGATGAGTTGAGGAAGTTGGACGGGCGCCAGTAGGCCTCCGCCGTGCCGAAGACGGCGTCGCCGGCCTGGGTGAGGATGCCGTCCGAGAATGCGCGCCCCGCCGGCCGCGCGCCCCGGTAGCCCAGGGAGACGATGGCGCCCCATTCGCGCGAGTAGCCGGAGACGGCGCTGCGCGCGTTCTCGCGCTGCCCCGGCGTCAGCTTGGCGGTGCCGGCATCGTCCAGGTCGATGGCTTGCTTGAAGGTGCGCACGGCGCCCCGGCTGTCGCCGGTGCCGGCCAGGGCATAGCCCTCGTCCAGCATGGCGCCCGCAGGCGCCTCGCCCGTGGCGCGGGCGGCACGAAAATCCTGCAGCGCCTTGGCCGGCTCTTCCTGGCGCGAGTACAGGTAGCCGCGCTGCATCAGCAGCTGGGCGTCGTTGGGGGTGAGGGACAGGGACTTGTCCAGCCGCAGCAGGGCCTGGCCCTGCTGGTCGCGGTTGCCTGCGGCCAGCGTGGTGGTCAGCAGCTTTTGCAGCTGCTCGTTGTCGGGGTCCTGCTCCACGGCCGTTTGCGCATGTTCGATGGCGGCCTTGTAGTCCTGGCGCGCATAGGCCGCATAGGCCTGGGCGCTGGGGCCGCCTGCGCCCTGGGCATCGGAGGGCTGCAGCTCGCAGACCGTTCCGTAGGGCGTGTCGCGGCAGTCCTGCAGCGGCGGCGGGTAGTCGGCCATGGCCAGGGTCTGCGAGGCACCGCGCGTATCGGCCACCATGGGCGTGTCGCGGCCCGGGCGCAGCCCATCGGCTTGCTTGAGGCGGCGGGCCACGGCTTCATCCTGTGCCGGCATGGGCGCCAGCAGCGCGCGGGCGCGTGCCGCGTCGCCCGCAGCCAGGGCTGCGTCGGCCGCGATCAGGCGCAGGTTGGCCGATTGCTTTTCGTCCAGCCAGTCCTGCTTGAGCACGTCGTCGAAGTCCTCGTTGGCCAGCGTGGTCTTGCCCTGGCGCTGGCGTATGTAGCCGCGCATGCCCAGGGCGGCCGTGTCCTCGTTGTCCTGCGCCAGTGCCTCGTCGGCAGCCTTTTCCGCGTCGGGCAGCTGCTCGGCCAGCATGAGCGAGGTGATCAGCAGCAAGCGGTGCGATGCCGTTCCCGGCGCCAGCGCCACGGCTTCGCGTGCAAAGGGCACGGCCTGCGCCGGGTTGTTGGCGATCAGCGCCTGGTAGGCCTTTTGCGCGGGCAGCACGGCCTGGCTGCGGCGCAGGGTCTGGCGCTTGGCCACCAGGTCGCTTTTGTTGGGTGGGTCCAGGGACAGGGCGGCATCTGCGGCCTCGATGGCGGTGCCCAGCTGGTCCTGGGCTTCCAGCGCACCAATCCACAGCAATGCCCATTGGCCTTGCGTGGGGTCCAGGCGAAAGGCCTGCTCGGCCTTGCGCGCGCTGTCTGCGTAGTTCCTGGCGTTGTAGTCGGCGTAGGCCTCGGTGGCGATGGGAAAGGCCTTGTTGTAGGCCTCGGAGGCCGTGGCCGCGCCGCCACCTGCGGCGGCCCCGCCTGTCGCAGCCGCGCGCACATTCGTCTCGGCCTGCTGCAGCGTGGCCTCGTCCATCCCGGCGGCGCGGGCCGAGGCGATGGCCTTGAGCGCTTCCTCGTTCTTGCCCTGCCTTTGCAGCGAGTAGATCAGCAGCATGCGCAGGCGCAGCAGGTCGGGGCGCAACTGTATGGCCGATGCGGCGGCGCTGGCGGCCCGCGCAAAGCGGCCGGCCTGGTAGTGGGCATAGGCCTGGTTGGCCAGCTGCCATGCGCGGCCCCTGAGCGGCGCCTCGGCCTTGACGGCTGCTGCGGCCTGCGGCCAGGCCGGCGGCGCGTTCCAGCCGGCGCCCAGCAGGGCGGCCAGGGTGAGTGGGCGAACGAGGGGTGCGAGACGCTTCATATGCCGGCCCTTGGTGTGCTTGGATTGCCTGTTGCGGCCAAGCCGGGATGTGCCGGGGGATCGGTGGGCTCCCCCTGCTGGAAGCTGATGGCCTCGCGCAGCGTGGCCTCGTCGAGCCAGCCTTGCTCCATGAGGATGGCGCCCAGCGGGCGGCGTTCGCGCCGCTGGATCTCCAGCGCGCTGGCCAGCCGGGTTTCGTCGATGGCCTGCCAGGACAGCAGCAGCTCGCCCAGGCGCTGGCGCTGGTGCACCAACTGGTCTGTGGAGGGGAAGTCGTGCATGGTCTTGTCCCAGGCCAGGCGCTTGCCCGTGACCAGGTGGACGATGAACAGCTTCCAGGCGCGCGCCGCTGCCATGGCATTGATGAAGTTGCCGATCACCATGCGCGGGACGGACAGCAAGGCGTGCTCCCAGCCGTACAGGCGCGAGACGAACCAGGCGCGCTGCACCACGCGCAGCAGCAGGGCGACGACGTTGACGCTCATCAGCGTCACCAGCCAGCCATTGGGGGCGAACAGGGAGGGGTAGTAGACCGTCCACCAGCCCATGTGGTCGGCCAGCAGGAAGACCAGGAAGTTCAGCAGCAGCAGATAGGCCAGGATGGCCACGAAGGAGGTCACCAGCCCCTTGCGGTCGCGGAACAGCAGGTACTTGGTGGACAGCGGCCCGGCCCAGCCGACCTGGCTCCAGCCCTGCAGGCCGATGCCCAGCGTCCAGCGCGCCTTTTGCCGGTAGGCGGTCTTGAAGGTGTTGGGAAAGAACTCGCGTATGCCCAGCGGCATGGTGAGGGTGGACACCTTTTCCTTGCCCAGGCCGAACAGCGGCTTGCGCCGTATCACGTAGTCCACGGGGAATTTGCCGAAGATCTGCTTCATGCCCCGGCGCGCCAGCCGCGCGCCGATGTCGTAGTCCTCGGTCAGCGTGTCGGTGTTGAAGGGCTGGTTATGGGTCTCGGCGGCCAGTTCCTCCATCGCCTTGCGCGAAAAGCAGGTGCCCACGCCGGCCGAGGGCACCATGTGCGACATGCTCTCGCGCACCACCAGGTCCTTGGTGTGCCATTCGGCGAATTCGTCCATGTAGGTGCCGGCCACCAGTTCGTACCACTCGCGCTCCAGCGAGGTCACGGGCAGCTGGATGAAGTCCATGCGCGGCAGCAGGTAGTTGTAGTACTTGAGTTCCAGCGGGTGCAGCACGTCTTCGCTGTCGTGCAGGATCAGGCCGGCAAAGGGCTCGGGCTGCAGCGTGTTCTGCTGGAAGATGGCCTGCACGATCCAGTTGAGGCAGTCGGCCTTGCAGGTGGGGCCGTCATGCGGCACCTCCACGCGGACCAGCTGGCGGTAGCGCCGGCGCATGCGCTCCACCTCGTTCTTGGTGCGCTCGTCGTTGCGGTAGGTGCCCACGAAGATCATGTAGTTCTTGTAGTCCAGCGTGCCCACCATGCTCTCGAGCATGGGCGCGATCACGTCGTACTCCAGCCAGGCCGGCACCATGATGGCCAGCGGCTTTTCCTCGACCTCCTGCAACTGCTGTGCCTTGAGCGGCTGGTAGCGGCGCTTGACGGTCAGCGCGCGCCAGGCCTCGCGCACCCAGTACCAGGCATCGATGAACAGGTCATCGATGCTGGACAGCAGGATGATGACGGCCACCACGGCGCTGGTGATCTCCAGCGCGTGGTAGTAGTCGGCCACCAGGTAGGGCCAGTAGAGGGAAGAGATCATGGTGATCGCCTCATGCCGTCGTCATCGTGGCTCGGGCCCGGCTCAGTGCCTGGGCTGCTTGCTGCGCGCCACCGCCCAGGCCAGCAGCACCAGCAGCACCACCACGACCAGCGCAATGGCGATGCCGGGCACGCTCCAGGACAGGAAGTTGCGCCATTCGTGGAAGGCGCCTTCGCGCGGACCGGACGGAATGCCGGCATCGGGGTTGCTGCTGTCGAGCCAGGCCAGAGGGCCGTCACCGCCGATCACGGCGATGTTGCCGCGATTGAGCAGGAAGGGCTCGCCCAGGCCGCCAGTCCACTCGCCGATGGCACGCCACAGCACGCCCTGCTGGCCGCCGGCAGTGACGACTTCGGCCGAGGACAGCTGTTTCAGCCCCTTGATGTCCAGCCAGTCCAGCGACTTGCCGCGAATGCGCAGCTGCTGACCGTCCGTGACCGTCACCAGGGGCTTGGCGCCCTCCACCGGCACCTCCATGGCCACGAAGGGCATGGAAGGCTTGGCGGGTGCATCGGCCTGGGCCACGACCAGCTCGGCCTGCGAGGCCGACAGGCCGCTGGCGGCTGCCAGGTTGGCCATGCGCTCCAGCGCGGCCGGCGCGGCCGACAGGTAGCTGGCAGGCACCAGCAGCTGCGACCTGGCGCCCAGCAGGGGCAGCAGGCCGATGAAGCTGCCGTTGGGCTCGGCCTTGCCGGGCGTCACATAGCTGATGGCCGGCAGCACGCTGGCGGGATAGGGCTGGGGAATCTCGTTGCAGTCGGCCGAGTAGGGCTGGCGCTGCACCGACACGCGCAAGGTGTTGTTGATGCCCAGCGCGTAGCCGGGCACGCGGGCGCGCAGGCGCTCGGGCTGGCCGTTGGCGTCCAGCTGGCGGGCCGACAGCAGCATGCCGTTCCAGAACAGCGTGGCCACGGGGCGCGTGGCCGAGGCGCCGGGGGCTGCGGCCACGTACAGCGTGATCTCGCCCGGCATCCGGCCCTGCGAGGCGACGGCGCTCAGCGGGAAGTTCATCGTCCACTCGCCGCGCGACAGCACGTCGAAGCTGTCGGGGCTGCCGCCCAGGCTGGACAGGCGGATGCCCTTGGCCTCGTCCCATTGCGGGGGCTGGGCCGCAGCCACCGTCACGTTGTCGCTGACCAGCAGGCGCTGCAGGGCGGCCTCCTGCAGGCCGGCCACGCGCGCACCCGCATCGGAGGCCACGGCCAGCACCATCTGGCGGCCCATGGGCAAGGCACGCAGTTGCTGCGAGGCCAGCGCCTCGCTGGCCAGCGGCGCGCGGCGGGCACGCCATTGCTGCAGCGCCTGGCCCGCATCGGGGTCGGTCGCCAGCTGGGTCTGCAGGGCTGCGAAGGCGGCGGTCAAACGCTGCTGCAGTGCCTTGTCGGCCACCACGATGTCGCCGCTGACCTGGGCGGCCCCCAGCATGAGCAGCGCGCCCAGCTCGGCGTCACTGGCCAGCTTGTGCTGCGGCTCGGCGCCCCGCAGCGCGGCAAAGGCGGGCACGCCGGCCAGGGCGGCGGGAACCTCCAGGCCGCGCAGGTCGATCACCTCGCCCACGGCAGGAAGGGCCCGTACCTGCATGCGCCTGTTGTTGCGCTGCAGGCTGGCGCCGATGCGCCAGGCGCTGTCGAACGAGGCCTGCTCCAGCTGCCTGCCCGACACCAGCACGGTGGTGCGCACGGGCAGGGTGTTCCAGACATCCTCGATGGTGCGCACATCGCGCGGGTCCACGCGGTAGCTCAGGCGTGTCTGCGGGGAGATGGTCAGCGAGTTGGCGAGGGAGTGGTTTTCGTCGCAGCGCTGCTGGCTGTTGTTGCGGTTGCGCCAGTTCACGCCCAGGCGCACGAAGTCGCTGGCGCGCGCAGGCTGGGCCACGGGCAGGTTGCGCTGCAGCGTGCCTTCGCCGTCCGGCACGGTCTGGGATACGGCTGGCGTACCGTTGAGCGAGATCACCACGGTCGAGGTCCCCGGCTCTCCCTTCAGGTAGCGGCCATCGAAGGCGATGCTGGCATCGCCCAGAGGCAGGCCGCGCGGCACGGGCAGGTAGAAGTCCTGGGTGGCCGTGCCGGCCAGCACGACCGGGTCGACAATGCCCAGCTCCTTGAGCGTGACGCTGCGCTGCAGCCCGTCGCTGGCGCCCAGCTGCCGTATGGCGTCACCCAGCGCCGAGGCGGATGCCGTCTGGGCGAACAGGGCGCCCAGGCCCAGCAGCGAACCCAGCGCCCAGCGGGCCCCGGTGCGGGAAAACGAATGGCGGTGGATGGTCGGTTGCATGGGGGGCCTCTTTTTCACTTCGGTGCTCGGTTCGTGACGCGATTCGTGACACGTTCAGTTGCTGCAGGGCGGCTGCCGTTGCATTGGGACTGGCGGCCTTCAGGCCGGCGCCAGGCCCTTGCCCATGGTGGCGAGGATGCCTGCCGGTCCGGCGGCAAACTCCTCGAAGGGCTGTCCCAGCAAGGCCCGTACGATGCGCTGCGAGGCCCGTCCGTCGCCATAGGGATTGATGCGGCGCGCGAACGAGGCGCGGTGGCCTTCATCGGTCAGCAGGCGGTTCACCTCGGCCACGATGCGCGCGCGCTGCGTGCCCACCAGCAGCACGGTGCCGGCCGATACGGCCTCGGGCCGCTCGGTCACATCGCGCATCACCAGCACGGGCTTGCCCAGGTAGGGCGCTTCCTCCTGCACGCCGCCGGAATCGGTCAGGATGATGCGGGCCCGCTGCATGAACCAGACGAAGTCCACATAGTCCAGCGGATCGATGAGGCGGATGTTGTCCATGCCGCCCAGCGTACGCATGACCACCTCGCGCACGGCAGGATTGAAGTGCACCGGGTAGACGATGAGCAGGTCCGGATGGCGCCGCGCCAGCTCGGCCAGCGCGGCGCAGATGTTCTGGAAGCCTTCGCCGAAGTTCTCGCGCCGGTGGCCCGTGACCAGCAGCAGCGGGCGCTGCGCGTCCACCCAGGGATGGCGCCCGGCAATGTCGCGGGCCAGCTCGGGCCGGGCATCGAGCCGGTCGCACAGCGTGGCCAGCGCATCGATGACGGTATTGCCGGTCACGGCGATGCGGCCCTGCAGGTTCTCGCGCAGCAGGTTGGCACGCGACGTGGGCGTGGGCGCGAACATCCACTGGCTGACCACATCGACCACGCGGCGGTTCATTTCCTCGGGAAAGGGCTGGGCCAGATCCCCCGTGCGCAGGCCGGCTTCCACATGGCCCACGGGAATGCGCCGGTGAAATGCTGCCAGCGCACAGGCCGTGGCCGTGCTGGTGTCGCCGTGCACGAGCACGTAGTCGGGCTTTTCCTGCTCCAGCACGCCGTCGGCGCCCGCCACCACGCGGGAGAACAGGCCGTTGAGTGTCTGGCTGGGTTGCATGACGGCCAGGTCGTGCCGGGCCTGCAGGCCGAACAGCTCCATCACCTGGTCCAGCATCTGGCGATGCTGGCCCGTCACGCACACCACGCTTTCGATGCCGCGCGTCTGCGACAGGGCCGTCACCAGCGGCGCCATCTTGATGGCCTCGGGACGGGTCCCGAAAAACGAAAGAATTTTCATGCCAACCCCTTTGCGTCTTCTTGTGCTCTTCGCTCCTGCGTTGTTCTGGTGCTCCGCGCCCGGAGAGCGGGGGCCGTCTCAGCCCGAGGGCAGGCCGGGCAGGCTGCAAGGCGGTGTGGAATATACGTCGGGTTTTTGGCTTTTTCGATCGGCTTGGCGTCTCTGATTGAAAACTATCGTCAATTGAGTGAAATTGACGGAAATTAAGAGGACTTGAAGGGATTTTGTGACATTGCTTTCCATTTGGAACCTCCGTCGGATCTCTCACCCTGCAAGCCTCTTGCGGCTGGGCCTGAATGCTTGTTCGCGCCGCGCTGCGGTTGCACAAAGCTGCGCGCCTGGGTGCTTTGTTGCAGCTAGTACATCACTGAAACAAGGCTGTGCCTGTCGGACACCTGCGTATTGCATGCCCAGGCAGGGGTCTGCGCAAGGCTTGAGGGGCAGGTGCAGCCTGTGACTTTCCCTGATGCGCTGACGGCCTGCCGGGTGGATGCGGCGCGAGGCTGCGCGGGGCAGGACCCGGGCCGAATGCAGGCCCGGAAACGAAAACGGGCCCCGTGTAGGGGCCCGTTTTGCTGGGTGTATGGCGGAGAGGGCGGGATTCGAACCCGCGGTGGGGATTAGCCCACACACGCTTTCCAGGCGTGCGACTTAAACCGCTCATCCACCTCTCCGAAGCCCTCGATTGTAGCAGTGATTTCGGGCGTCCACGGTAAGAAACTGGTGCCGGCCGCGCTGGCCCGTGCGGCGATGGTTGCCCCACTCAAGGCCTGCAGTGCAACCGTGGCAATGCCGGGTGTTGCCTGTCCGGGCGCGGACAGGCGGGTAGTGACGGCAGGCAATACCGTGACATGGGACGGATTTGCGATGGGTTCAATGCATGCGCCTGGTGGTCATCCACTGATTTTCAGGGTGGAAAATGTAATGGAGTTCGTGTAAATGGAAGGTTCCGGAATGCGGTGTGAATCTCCGGTGCGGCCTGTCCATCTGTGGCGACATTTTTCATGTGTACAAGATGGTATTTTCATTGCCCATCTGCGTTGGTGCAAGCTATTGATATTGTTGAGGTTTATTGAAAAAACACCGCCAATGAATCGGTATTTGCACGGGGTCCGGGAGGCATTGCGGGGGACGAATTTCCTTCATGCGGCGTTGGATGCATTTTGCAACAGACATCAAATGGGAGCTTGTGGAAAATGCCTGCGCCGATGAAATGCAGCAGTAACGGATTTCCGTCTGGCAAATCATAGGAACTCGCTATCACCATGGCTTCCCACTCAATGCACGCCGATTCTCCATTTCGCCAGACGCCGGTATTGCCCGCACTGGCCTTCGGGCTTGTGGCGCTGCTGGGTACGACGGCGTTCGCTGCCGGGCTGCAGCGGCAGGTGCTGGAAAGCCTGCCGTCCGGCACGGCCAAGGGGGCGCCTGCCTATGAGTTGTCCCTGCCTGCCTGCACGGAGTCGGCCTGTCCCTTCGAACTGAGGCTGGTGCGTGCCGGTATGGAGCAAGGCAAGCCAGCGGCGCTGGCCTGGCCTGCTTCAAGAGGGCAGGCCCAGCTGGCGCCATCCGATCCGCTGTACGGCGTGGGCGATCCCTTGTCCGAGGCCGCGCAGCGCACGCGCGTCTGGACGACCGGCGAGGAAGAAGGCACGGTCACCGCCGCGGCGCGGACCTTGCGCCTGCCCGGCGCGCAAGGCGGGGCGCGCGCCTTGCTGGTCACGCAGATGGGCGGCTTCGACCATCCCAAGCGCCGCCATGCGCTCTATGTCGCCACGGCCCAGGGACCGCATCTGGCCTGGCAGTACGAAGAGCCTCCAGGCAGCTACCAAAGCTGGGTGCTGGCGCCCACGGGCCGGATCCCGGTGCTGCTGGTGCGCTATGACTCACCGCAGGACGACGCCCCCGACCAGATCGAGACCCGCAGCCTGCGCTGGAACGCAGGCCGGCAGGCGTTTGCCGAACAGGCATCGGCGCCGCCGGCTGCCGTGCAGGCCGTGGTGGCTGCGCGCTATGCCGGCGTGGCCGCCGCGCGTGCAGCGCGCGCGCAGCAAGCCGACTGCCTGGGAGGCTATGCCGTGGTGCTCACGCGCCCCGCAGGAGCTGCGCCGCATCACGCCCTGGTGCAGGTGGCCGCGGATATGGCACAGGCGCATGCCGAATCGCTGCGGCTGCGTGCCTGCTCGGCCAGGCTGCAGCCGCGCACGGTGCCTTTGGCGCATCTGCTGCCGAAGGCGGAACAGGCGCCCGGCCGGAAACCTGACCGCAAGACCGATCCCGCCCGCTGAGCCCGTGCAGCGCGTGACACCGACAACCGCAAAGAGGGAAGACACATGCCAGACATCAAGGACAGCGTAGGCGAGGGCGGCAGCAACCAGGTCCATGACGTGGCCCTGCTGCAGGCCATGCTGCGCGTGGTGAAGGACGCCAAGAATGCACCCTATCTGGGCGTGGACTACGACGGCAGCTACGGCGTCCAGACGCGCGCCGCGCTGGAGCGTTTCCAGAACGACCACAAGCTGGTGGCGGCCAAGGCCGCGCCCGGCCAGCCGCAGGCCGGTGGCGCCAAGGAGGCACTGGGCCTGGCGGCAGCCGGTGGCGCCACGGTGGCCAAGCTCAGCGCCATGCTGCCTGCATCGCACCAGAACATGCGCTCCGCGAACAACTCCAAGACGGTGTATATCGAGGCCAAGGCCCAGGATGCGGCCACCAGCAAGGCCGCCATTGCCAACGATGCGGAGTACGAGCCCACCTTCCGCGCCAAGCTGGCCAGCCTGGTGCAGCAGATGTACGACACGCACAAGATCGCGCTGTGGATCACGCCCACCGGCCGCCGCCGCACCTTTGCCCAGCAGGCGGCAGAGACCCAGACCAAGGCCGGCCCCGGCGAGAGCAACCACAACTTCGGCCGGGCGGCCGACATCGGCTTCAAGCGCTTCCAGTGGGTCAAGGGCGACGGCAGCATCGTCACCGATGCCGACTGGCTCAACCAGCTGCATACCGCCAAAGCGGCCGATGCCGCGCGCTGGTGGGATGAGCGCGACCGCCTGGCCGCCAAGCAGGGCCTGCTGCCGCTGAAGTTCGAGCGCGTGCACCTGCAGGCCTTCGCCCAGGAAGGCGTGAGCAACCAGCGCTCGCTGGCCAAGCTGCTCAATGCCGTTTCGCAGAACAACATGCGCTGGAAATCCGCCTACCAGGCCGACCTGCAGTCCCAGGGCAAGCACTGGGTCACCGTGGGTTCTGCCAAGTCCATCTGGGCCGGAACGGCCTCCGTGACCAAGGCCGATCTGGCCAAGGCCCGCACCCTGGCCACGGGCAAGCAGGTGAAGGAAACGCAGATCACCCAGGACGAGGTGGCCGCCATGCGCCGCATGCTCAAGGCCGATTTCGAGCAGGCCGACCTGAACTGGTCCAAGTGGGCACCCGTGCCCTGAGCCCGGCCGGACGTCTGCCGCCTGCCGCGCGGGCAGGCGCCACTGCCGTGCATCTTCCGGAGAAAGCATCTTGAGAACCGACTATTCGAAGGGCGAGGCCGCGCTGCGCGTGCCCTTGCCCATGTCCATGCCCATTTCCCTGTCCCTTTCCGCCTCTGCCGGTGCGCCCACCGGGCCGCCCGCTGCGGTCCGTGCGCCGCAGGACGTGCTGTCCGGTGTGCGCGTCGCCTCGCAACTGCTGCAGGACTTTCGGCCCATCACCGAAAGCATCGAGTGGGAGCTGGGCCATCTGCATTGGGCGCAGGCGGGCCTGTTGACCTTTGCCGAGAACGAGGTGCCCTACGTGGTCAACAACAGCGGCCGTCTCTCCGAAGATGCGGCGGCCCTGCTGTTCCATCACTGCGCGGACACGGCGCCGCAGGGCACGATTGCCGTGCTGGAGCTGGGCGCGGGCTGCGGCCTGTTTGCGCGCATGTTCCTGCAGGCCTTCCGGCACCTGTGCCAGCAGGAAGGGCGTGATTTCGACCAGCGGCTGGTCTGCTACGTGACAGACGGCTCGCCGCGCACCGTTGCGCAGTGGCACGAGCGCGGCCTGTTTGCCGAGTTTGGCGGCCAGGTCGTGGCAGGCTGCTGCGACGCCATGCACCCCGAGGCCGTTCGGCTGCACGACGGCAGCACGGTGCCGCTGCCGCCGCTGCATGCCGTGTTCTGCAACTACGTGCTGGATGTGCTGCCCGCCACTGTCGTGCGGCGCCAGAGTGGCGGGCCGGTGCAGGAGCTGCGCATACGCACCCGCCTGACGGACGATGCCCAGCTCGTGCGCCAGTACACCGCGCTGTCGCCGCATGAGATCCGCGCCCTGGTGGATCACGCGGATGCGGCAGAGCGCGCACGCCTGCTGCCCCTGGTGGGCCTGTTCGAGCAGGAGACGGGATTTTTCGACTGCGGCGACGCGGCACTGTCGCCCTGGGTGGATGCCGCCCTGTCCGTCAGCCAGGACGCGACACGCCTGCTGGTCAACCACGGCGCCTTCGGCGCGCTGCAGACGCTGCAGCAGCGGCTGGCGCCCAAGGGCCTGGTGCTCATCAACGACTACGGCGCCTGCACGCCCGAGGCGGCGGCCCAGTCGGGCGCCTCCCAGCGCTTTGGCCGCACCAGCGCCATCGGCCTGAACTTCCCGCTGCTGGCGCAATTGTTCGGGCGCGAGGGGTGGCAGGTGCTGGCGCCTCCGGGCGATGCGCAAAGGGCCATCCATGCGCGGCTGCTGATCGGCGAGGGATGCGAGCGCACGGCGGCCGCCTTTCTCAACCGCTTCAGCGCCGACGCGCAGCAGTTCTTCGAGGCCCCGGCCCATGAGGCCCGCACGCACCTGGAGTCGGGCCGGCAGGACGCCGCGCTGGAAAGCTACCGCCAGGCCATCACCCGCAGCCCGCGCGACTGGCGCCTGCTGGGCGAGGTGGCGGAGTTCGTGGGCCTGCAGCTGCGGGACTTTGCGGCAGGCGTCGAGCTGGCGCGCAGCGCGCTGGAGCTCAACCCCTGGCTCAGCACCTGGCTGTGGAACGTGCTGGGCGACTGCCTGTTCTGCCAGGAGCAGTTTGCTGCCGCGCATGACGCCTACCTGCAGGCCGAGCGCATAGACCCGCGCGATGCCCGCACCCAGCTCAACCTGGCCTACACCTGGCAGCAGTGCGGCGACCCGGGGCGCGCGCTGGCCTGCATCGCCCAGGGCCTGGCGGGAGATGCCCATGGCGTGCACACGCAGCGCCTGATGGAAAAGCAGCAGCAGATCCTGGCGCAGATCGCAGCCCTGCGTGCCTCGCAGCAGCAGCGGCTGGCGCAGCGCGCGGCGCGTCTGCAGGCCGGGGCATAGGCCGGGGCATAGGCTGGCAGGCCCGCCAACGGCCCGGCCTGCCAGCTTCAGTGCTGGCGGCCGGCCAGCCGCACGCCCAGCGCTGCCGCCGATGCCGCGCAGGCCAGGGCTACCACGCCGCCCCAGCCCCATTGCGACAGGGCCAGCGCGCCCAGCGCGGAGCCCGAGGCCATGCCGATGAACACGCCCGTGAACAGCAGCGCATTGAGCCGGCTTCGCGCGGCAGGCTCCAGGCCGTACACCAGGGTCTGGTGCGCCACCAGCGTGGCCTGGATGCCGAAGTCGAAACCGATGGCGCTGGCCACCAGCAGCGGCAGCTGTGCGCCGGCCGGCAGCCAGGGCGACAGTGCCAGCACGGCGAACGATGCCAGGGCCAGGCCCGCACCCAGGCAGGTCACGCGCTGCGGGCCGCTGCGGTCGGCCAGCCGGCCTGCCAGCGGGGCGGCCAGCGCACCGGCCGCACCCGCCAGGCCCAGGGCGCCGGCAGCGGCGCTGCCCATGTGGAACTGCTGATGCAGCATCACGGCCAGCGTGGACCAGAACGCGCTGAAGGCCACCGACAGCAGGCCCTGTGCCAGTGCCGCGCGGCGCAGCGCAGGCTGGCTGCGCCACAGTTGCACCATGGAGCCCAGCAGCGCGCCATAGCCCAGTTGCGTGGTGGGTTTGAAACTGGGCAGCCCGCGCCACAGGGCCACCCCCAGCAGTGCCATGGCAGCGGCGGCCAGCAGGTAGACGCTGCGCCAGCCCCCATGCTCGGCCAGCAGGCCGCTGACCACGCGCGACAGCAAGATGCCCAGCAGCAGCCCCGTCATCACCGTGCCCACCACCTTGCCGCGCTGGTGCTCGGGCGCCAGCGTGGCGGCGGCCGGCACCACGTCCTGCGCCAGGGTGGCGGCCAGGCCCACGGCCAGGCTGGCAGCCAGCAGCGGTGCCAGGTCCGGAGCCAGCCCGCTGGCCAGCAGGGCCAGCATCAGCGCGGCGGTCTTGGCCAGGATGATGCGCCGGCGGTCCATGCGGTCGCCCAGCGGTGCCAGCAGCAAAATGCCCAGCGCATAGCCCAGCTGGGTCAGCGTGGGCACAAAGCCCACGGCGCGTTCGCCTGCGCCCAGGTCGGGGCCGAGCACCCCCAGCATGGGCTGGCTGTAGTAGAGCGAGGCCACGCCCACGCCCGCCGTGGTCGCCATCAGCAGCACCAGCGATGCCGGCACGCCGGCAGCCTGCGCGCCCGCAGCGGTTTGCATATGCGTAGATTGAATAGAAGACATGTTGAGGCGCCTGTCAGGCGCAGTTGAAAAGCGATGGCCGTAGTGTGGTGCGGCGCAGCACACCACGGTAGTGGCTGCGCCTGCAGAATCGATATACGCTTGGCGTATGACCCTTGCCGACCTTCCCCTGCCTTCTGGCGCTGACCGCATCGAACTGCTGCAGACCTTTGTGCGCATCGTCGAAAGCGGCAGTCTTTCGGCCGCTGCGCAGCAGATGTCCACCACCCAGCCCACGGTCAGCCGGCGCCTGCAGACGCTGGAGCGCGCGCTGGGCCTGCGCCTGCTGCGGCGCTCCACCCACGCCATGGCGCTGACCGACGACGGCCAGCGCTGCCTGGAGCACGCGCGCGAGCTGCTGGAGGCATGGCACGCGCTGGAGTCCGACCTGCGCGGCGCCCAGGACACGCCGCGCGGCCTGCTGCGCGTGGTCGCGCCCCACGCCTTCGGCCAGGACCAGCTCATGGCGCCGCTGCTGGCGTTTCTGGACCGCCATCCGGCCGTCAAGGTCGAATGGCTGCTGCATGACCGCCAGCCGGACTTCATTGCCGAAGGCATCGACTGCGCCGTGCAGGTCGGCACCGTGGTCGACCCTTCGGTGATTGCGCTGCGCGTGGCCGAGGTGCCGCGCATTGCCGTGGCCGCGCCTGCCTTGCTGGGGCAGGGCAGCGTGCCCCAGCACCCGCGCGAACTGCAGGGCCTGCCCTGGATTGCGCTGCGCACCTTCTACCAGCGCGAGCTGGAGCTGCACCGCGTGGGCGATGAGCGGGTCTGCAAATCCTGGCGCCTGCAGTTCGAGCCCCGGCTCAGCACCGACAGCCTTTATGCGCTGCGCAACGCTGCCCTGGGCGGACTGGGCGCGGCCCTGGCCTCGGCCTGGATCGTGCGCGAGGATCTGGAGGCCGGTCGCCTGGTGCATCTGGCGCCCGACTGGCAGGCGGCGCCGCTGCCCGTGCATCTGGTCTACCCACCCGCGCGCCACCAGCCGGCGCGGCTGCGCGCCTTCATTGCGGCCATGCGGGAAGTCATGCCGGGCCTGACGGGAATGCGCGCGCCGCTGCCCTGAGTTGCTTGCTGCATCGTGTCCGCCCACGGCACCAGCCCCGATCTGAACCTGCCCGGTGCGCCGCGCAGTGTGATGTTGGCGCTGCGGCACAGCTTCTGAGGCTGCGCCCGGCATGGCTCCGGGCTTCTCCAAAAGACAAAGGCCCACGCGAGTGGGCCTTTGTCTATCCGGGCGTTGCCGTCTACTCGGTCGCCTTCTTCAGCGATTCCTTGGCGTTCTCTGCCGACTGCTTGGAGCGCTTGTTGTGGTAGTCCGACTTGACGTTGTTCACGGCCTTGCCGACCGGCCCGCTGTCCTTGGCCTTGGCGTCGGCCTGCTTTTCCTTCACCTTGTGGTCTGCAGCGTCGGCGGCTTCGGAGGCGGCCTTGCCCACCTGGGCATGGACGGGTGACAGGGCAGCGGCAGCTGCGAAGGAAATGGCGGTGGCAAGCAGCAGTTTCTTCATGGAATGCAATGTCCTGTGATGAGATGGCTGCATGGTGCGCCGGACCGCCGAGGCAACCGTGTAGGAGCAGGGCTTTGCACGGCGCGGGCGCTGCGGCCCACTCGCAGAAGGGCCGCCGACGGCAGCTTGCTTCAGTGTCCGACATGGTGCCGCCGGCCGAGCTTCTAGCCTTGAGCCAACCCCGTCACAACAAGGACCCCCCATGATCACAGCCGAACCCACCATGACCAATCTTTTCGACCAGCTGGGTCTGGACTCCAGCCCGGAGGGCATCAAGCAGTTCATCCTCTCGCACCGGCTGGAAAAGGACACGCTGCTGGTGGATGCACCGTTCTGGACCGACGCGCAACGTGCCCTGTTCTCGCAGCAGTGGCATGCCGATGCGACCTGGGCGCTGGTGGTGGACCAGCTCAGCGAGGCCTTGCATGCCGAGCCGGACCTCCAGGCTGCGCCTTCGCCCGCAATTGCCGGGCACGAGCAGGAGGCTCGTCCCTGATCCTGTGATGCAACCGCTTGCGATGAACCCGTGGTGCTTACAATTTTTCCGGCTCGTTCAACCCATTTGCCTACGGAGTCGTTCACATGCTGACCTCGACTGGTCTGGCGCCGGCCCCTGCAGGCTCCGACGCACAACTCCCCCTTGATCCGGGCCTTGCTGCTTTGGAGGCCTTTCCGGACGCAGTCTTCGTCGTCGGACTCGATGGGCGACTGGCGCGCTGTAACCGCCATGCGTTGAGCCTGCTGGAGCATTCCGGCGATGCCCTGGAGGGCAGTGTTTTCGAGGACCGCTTCGTCGCCAGCAGCGGGCGCGCAGGCTGGTTCAACAGCCAGTGCGAGCCCGCAGGCGCCGCACGGCAGGCCAGCCGCTGGCCCTTGCTGACCTGCACGGGACGCGAGCGGCCCGTGGCCTCATGCAGCTCGCGCGTACGGCTCGGCGATGGCAGCCTGGCCCTGCTGCTGAGTGTGCGCGAGGCGGATGCACCCCCGTCCGGGGCATCGCAGGCTCTGGCCGTGCCTTCCCGGTCCAGCCCTCTTTCCAGCGCCGAGCGCAGCTTTGCCTTGCTGGTGCAGAGCGTGACCGACTGTGCGATCTACATGCTGGATCCCGAGGGCCGCATCGTCAGCTGGAACCTGGGTGCCAAGCGCATCAAGGGCTATGAAGAGGACGAGGTTCTCCATACCCATTTCTCGCGCTTTTACACACCAGAGGACCAGCAGGCGGGGTTGCCACAGGCGGGACTGCGCACGGCCGTCAGCACCGGCCGCATGGAGGCCGAAGGCCTGCGCGTGCGCAAGGATGGCTCGCGTTTTTGGGCATCGGTCGTGATCGATGCCATCTACGACGAGGGCCAGCTGATCGGTTTTGCCAAGGTCACGCGTGATGTGACGGAGCGCAAGGCTGCCGAGGCCCAGCTGCGCCAGGCCTTGAAGATGGAGGCCATCGGCCGCTTCACGGGCGGGGTGGCCCATGATTTCAACAATCTGCTGATGGCCGTGCTCAGCAGCCTGGAACTGCTGCGCAAGCGCATGCCGCCCGACGATCGCCTGCGTTCGCTGGTGGAGATCGCCACGCGCGGCGCACAGCGCGGTGCCTCGCTGACCCAGCGCATGATGGCCTTTGCGCGGCAGCAGGAATTGAAGACGCAGGCCGTGGACGTCGCTGTGCTGCTGACCGGGATGCAAGGCCTGCTGCAGCAGACGGCTGGCCCGCATATCTTTCTGAAGATGGCCCTGGCCTCAGACCTGCCGCGCATCGCCACCGATCCCAGCCAGTTCGAGAGCAGCATCCTCAGCCTGGTTGCCAATGCGCGCGATGCCATGCCGGGCGGCGGCGTCATCAAGATCACGGCGGCCGTGGAAACCACGCTGCCGCGCCAGCTTGCGGGCCTGGCCTCGGGCTCGTATGTCTGCGTGCGCGTGGTGGACACCGGCGAGGGCATGGACGAACAGACACTCTCGCATGTGGTCGAGCCCTTCTTCACCACCAAGGGCGTGGGCAAGGGCACCGGCCTGGGCCTGGCCATGGTGGACGGGCTGGTGGCCCAGTCCGGCGGCAAGCTCGTGCTGCACAGCGCCCTGGGCAGCGGCACCACGGTGGAGATGTGGATGCCCGTCTCCAAGGACGAAAGCACGGCCTGCCATCTGGGCGGGCAAAGCGTGCAGGACGTGGGGCCCCTGGATGTGCTGCTGGTGGATGACGACCCGCTGGTGAGGGCCAATGCCTCGGCCCTGCTGGAAGACCTGGGCCACCGCGTCACGACCCTGGGCGCCGGGCAGGAGGCCATCGACCTGCTTGCGCGGCAGGCGCGCTTCGACGTGGTCATCTCCGACTACGCCATGCCCGGCATGAACGGCGTGGAGCTGGCCCGGCATATTGCAGCGCGATACCCGGGCCTGAACTTCATCCTGGCCAGCGGCTTTGCCGACATACCGGCGCTGCCACCAGGAATGACGCGGCTGGCCAAGCCCTATTCGCAGGACGATCTACGCCAGCTGCTTCATCAGCTCGGGAAGGCTTGAGCCCCTGGAAAGCCGCGAGATCCTGAGACGGCCTCAGACACCAGCCTTCTCGAACAGCCGGCGCAGTACCTGCATGGGCAGGAACTTGACGCCGCGCCGCTTCAGCTCGCGGCGAAAGAGGCGCTCCCTCTCGATAAAGTTGATTTTTGGTTTCATCTCGTTCCGGGTGCAATGACTGAACCGGGCAATCTATCAGCGCAGAGGGGCGCTGCTGTAACACCCTGTCATCGCCCCCTTGATCGAGGGCCATCATCGCCGCGTGCGGCCGTGCAGGCATCGGGCGGACGAAAAAAAGCCCTGGGACCAACGTCGTCAGGGCTTTTTTCACTGGCTTGGTGCCATGTCTGGCGGAGAGGGCGGGATTCGAACCCGCGGTGGGGATTAGCCCACACACGCTTTCCAGGCGTGCGACTTAAACCGCTCATCCACCTCTCCGAAGACCGCGATTCTAGCATCGATTTTTTGGGGTGGCCGCGAAGTTTCCTGCATGCGTGATCGATATGCCCTGGACGGCTGGCGCTTCGGGCATGGCCCGTGCCTGCGCCTGCAGCCAGTTGCAGAAGATGTCGAGCCGGGTCTGCACCGCAGTGCTGCGGCGCAGCGCCAGGTAGCGGTAGCCGGAGGCCGTGAAGCCGAAGGGCGCCAGCAGGCGGCCGGCCTGCACGTCGTCCATCACCAGGTGCCAGGGGGCGACGGCCGCGCCCAGGCCCCGCAGCGCAGCTTCCAGCGTGAAGTAGTAGTGCTCGTAGACGGGGCCGGCCGCTGCGGGCGCGGCGATGTCCATGGAGGCGGCCCACAGGTCCCAGGCATCGCGCCGGCCGCGCGTGTGCAGCAAGGGGAGGCTGGCCAGGTCTTCAGGCTGCTGGAGGCGTCCTGCCATGGCCGGGGACATCACCGGGCCCAGGTATTCGGCGAAAAGAGGCAGGGACGTCTCGTTGTCTGCAAGGGCCTCGCCGCTGTCGTGCGTGATGGCCGTGATGAGCAGGTCGCAGCCTTCGCGTGCAGCGTCGGTGCCGGTGTCGGTAGTGCGCAGGCGCACCTCGATGCCGGGGTGGTGCGCGTGAAAGTCGAACAGCCGGGGGATCAGCCATTTGACGGTGAAGGTGCTGAAGCAGGCCACGTCCAGAGGGCCTTCGTGGGCGTCGCCCAGGCTGCGCACCGCCTCATGGATCTGCTCGAAGGCCTGGGTCAGCGCCGGCTGCAGGGTGCGCGCTGCCGCAGTGAGCGTGGGGCGGGCCTTGGTGCCTGCGAACAGCGGCAGGCCCAGGTGCTGCTCCAGCTGCCTGACCTGGCGGCTGACGGCGCCGGGCGAGACGCACAGCTCGTCCGCCGCCGCCGTCATGCGGCCCAGGCGTGCGGCGGCTTCAAAGGCGCGCAGGGCGGCCAGCGGGGGCAGGCGGCGGGTCATGGGGCGGGTCATGAGTCGGGTCACGGGGCGGGTGGAGGCTATGTGAGTTCCAGGTACATAGAACCGGCCGAATCATCGCTTTTCAGGCCATGGGCCGGTCGGTAGATTTGCCGCTTCGGCCGGCAATTCCTGCGTGGATTCTGGCCGGACTTTCCATCTCCATTCGATCCCAAAGCACATAGCACCATGCCCTTCGTCCACACCTATCTGCCCCAGTCCACCTCCACTTCCCAGCGCGATGCCGTCGTGCAGGGCATTCACCGCGCCCTGGTGGAGGGCATCGGCATGCCAGAGGACGAACTGTTCAACATGGTGCATCCGTACGCTCCCGGGCAGTTCGCGTTCAGCCGCAGTTTCAACGGGGTAGCGCGTTCGGATGCGGTGGTGGTGGTCGAGATCACCATGCGGCGCGGGCGCAGCGATGCGATGAAGAAGGCCTTGTATGCGGCCATTGCGCGCAATCTGCATGAAGGGGCGGGGGTTGCGCCGGCCGACGTGTTCATCTTCATGCATGAGAACGACTACTCGGACTGGTCCGTGGGCCACGGGCGCTTCGCCATGGGCCTGGTGCAGCAGGTGGGCGCACCCGCCTGATCCGCACAACGCCGCTGCAATGAAAAACGGGCCGCGATGGCCCGTTGTTCATGGCGTGGCGGCGGCTCTCAGCTGGTGCGCTGGCCGGTCTGGATCATCTTCATGGCCGAGGTGATCAGGCTGGAGACTTCGGTCATGTTGCTGGGCACGATCAGCGTGGTGGTGGCATCAGAGGCGACCTGGCCATAGGCCTCGACGGCCTTTTCGGCGACCTTGAGCTGCACGGCCTGCTCGCCACCGGGCTGGCGGATGGCGTTGGCCACGCGTTCGATGGCCTGGGCCGTGGCGTCTGCGACCGCCTTGATGGACTCGGCCTCGCCCTGGGCCTTGTTGATGACGGCCTGCTTCTCGCCTTCGGAGCGGGCGATGAAGGCTTCGCGCTCGCCCGTGGCGATGTTGATCTGTTCCTGGCGGCGGCCTTCGGAGGCTGCGATCAGGGCGCGCTTTTCGCGCTCGGCCGTGATCTGGGCCTGCATGGAGCGCAGGATTTCGGCCGGCGGCGTCAGGTCCTTGATTTCATAGCGCAGCACCTTCACGCCCCAGTTGAGCGCGGCCTCGTCGATGGCGGAGACCACCTGGGCGTTGATCATGTCGCGCTCCTCGAAGGTCTTGTCCAGTTCGAGCTTGCCGATCACGGAACGCAGCGAGGTCTGGGCCAGCTGGGTGACGGCCATGATGTAGTTGGACGAGCCGTAGCTGGCGCGCATGGGATCGGTGACCTGGAAGTAGAGGATGCCATCCACCTGCAGCTGGGTGTTGTCGCGCGTGATGCAGACCTGGCTGGGCACGTCCAGCGGGATTTCCTTGAGGCTGTGCTTGTAGGCCACGCGGTCCACGAAGGGCACGAGGAAGTTCAGGCCGGGCGTGAGCGTGCCGGCGTACTTGCCGAGGCGTTCCTTGACCCAGGCGTGCTGCTGGGGCACGACCTTGATGGACCGTGCGATGAAGATGGCCGCGATGACCAGAATGACGATGGCGATTTCCATGGTGTCTCCAGGCCCCGGAGGGGCGTTCGGTGAAACAAGAGGGCGGCGGGACGGCTGGCGGATGGTACCTGCCACTATGCCCGATGCAGATGCCCGCGCCGTGAAGCGCGGGCGTGGGGATGGGCAATCAGAGTTTGTCCACCAGCAGCCGGTTGCCGACGACCTCGGCCACGCGGTGCATGCCGGCAGAGGGCAGGTTGCCCGGACGGCTGATCACGGTCCATTGGGCGCCGCGGTAGCGGACCTGGGCCGTGCCGTCGGAGTTCCATTGCTCGACCATGACGGATTCGCCGACATCGAGGTTGACGTCGCGGTTGCTGGAGGCGGGCTGGCGGCTGGGCAGGCGCCGGCGCACCAGGTAGCAGGCCAGTACGAAGGCGCTGCCGAGCACGGCGGCAATGACGAGCTGGGCAATGGGCGCCAGGCCCATGTGGGCGCACAGCGCGCCGACGATGACGCCCAGTGCCAGCATCAGCAGATAGAAGCTGCCGGTCAGCAATTCGGCGATGACCAATGCGCCGGCGACGAGCCACCAGATGGTGGAATATTCCATTCCCAGACTCCCTGTTTATGACGGTTGCTTGTGTTTAGTGCACCACATTCTGGGTGAAAAGCCGCACGCTTCAAAGGCGCAATAAGGATATTCCTTACACTTCGCGCCTGTTTCGTTTTTTAGGCCCGCTCAGGTTACGGAGGCTGCCCCCATGAAGTTTCGCTTTCCCATCGTCATCATCGACGAGGACTACCGTTCCGAGAACACCTCGGGCCTGGGCATCCGCGCCCTGGCACAGGCCATCGAGCAAGAAGGTTTCGAGGTGCTGGGGGTGACCAGCTACGGCGACCTGTCGCAGTTCGCGCAGCAGCAAAGCCGGGCCAGTGCCTTCATCCTGTCCATCGATGACGAGGAGTTCTCGCTGGGTGGCGAAAGCGATCCCGTGATCCACAGCCTGCGCAGCTTCATCGGCGAAGTGCGCCGCAAGAACGCCGATGTGCCGATCTACATCTACGGCGAGACCAAGACCAGCCGCCACCTGCCCAACGACATCCTGCGCGAGCTGCACGGCTTCATCCACATGTTCGAGGACACGCCGGAGTTCGTGGCCAAGCACATCATCCGCGAGGCCAAGAGCTACCTGGAAGGTGTGCAGCCGCCGTTCTTCAAGGCGCTGCTGGACTATGCGGAAGACGGCTCCTACAGCTGGCACTGCCCCGGACACTCGGGCGGCGTGGCCTTCCTCAAGAGCCCCGTGGGCCAGATGTACCACCAGTTCTACGGCGAGAACATGCTGCGCGCCGACGTGTGCAACGCGGTGGAGGAACTGGGCCAATTGCTGGACCACAACGGCGCCATCGGCGAGAGCGAGCGCAATGCCGCGCGCATCTTCAATGCCGATCACTGCTACTTCGTGACCAACGGCACGTCCACGTCGAACAAGATCGTCTGGCACCACGCCGTGGCGCCCGGCGACGTGGTCGTGGTGGACCGCAACTGCCACAAGTCCATCCTGCACTCCATCATCATGACGGGTGCGATTCCGGTGTTCCTCAAGCCCACGCGCAACCACTTCGGCATCATCGGCCCGATCCCGCAAAGCGAGTTCTCGGTGGAGTCCATCCAGGCCAAGATCGCGGCCAATCCGCTGCTCAAGGGCGTGGATGCCAAGACGGTCAAGCCCCGCGTGCTGACGCTGACGCAGTCCACCTACGACGGCGTGCTCTACAACACCGAGACCATCAAGAGCATGCTGGACGGCTATGTGGCCAACCTGCACTTCGATGAGGCCTGGCTGCCGCACGCGGCCTTCCACCCGTTCTATGGCAGCTACCACGCCATGGGCAAGAAGCGCGCGCGCCCCAAGCACTCGGTGGTGTATGCCACGCAGTCCATCCACAAGCTGCTGGCCGGCATCAGCCAGGCATCGCATGTGCTGGTGCAGGACAGCCAGACCGAAAAGCTGGACCACCACCTGTTCAACGAGGCGTACCTGATGCACACCTCGACCAGCCCCCAGTACAGCATCATCGCCAGCTGCGACGTGGCCGCCGCGATGATGGAGCCGCCCGGCGGCACGGCCCTGGTGGAAGAGTCGATTCTGGAGGCGCTGGACTTCCGCCGTGCCATGCGCAAGGTCGAAGACGAGTTCGGCGACGACGACTGGTGGTTCGAGGTCTGGGGTCCCGAGAAGCTGGCCGATGAAGGCGTCGGCTCGGCCCAGGACTGGATCATCCGCGGCCAGGACGCGGCGCCCAAGCGCTCCAAGGCCAAGAACGGCAAGGAGTTCGACAACTGGCACGGCTTTGGCGAACTGGCCGACGGCTTCAACATGCTGGACCCGATCAAGTCCACCATCGTGACGCCGGGCCTGGACCTGGACGGCGATTTCTCGGACACGGGCATCCCGGCCTCCATCGTGACCAAGTACCTGGCCGAGCACGGCGTGGTGGTGGAGAAGACGGGCCTGTACTCGTTCTTCATCATGTTCACCATCGGCATCACCAAGGGCCGCTGGAACACCATGCTGACTGCGCTGCAGCAGTTCAAGGACGACTACGACCGCAACCAGCCGCTGGCACGCATCCTGCCCGAGTTCTGCCAGCAGCACCGCCGCTACGAGCGCATGGGCCTGCGCGACCTGTGCCAGCACGTGCACGAGCTGTACGCCAAGTACGACATCGCCCGCCTGACGACCGAGATGTATCTGTCGGACCTCAAGCCCGCGATGAAGCCCAGCGATGCCTACGCCCACATCGCGCACCGCAAGACCGAGCGCGTGGAGATCGACCACCTGGAAGGCCGCATCACCGTGGGCCTGGTCACGCCGTACCCGCCCGGCATTCCGCTGCTGATCCCCGGCGAGGTGTTCAACCGCAAGATCGTGGATTACCTGCTGTTCGCGCGTGAGTTCGCCAAGGAGTGCCCTGGCTTCGAGACCGACATCCACGGCCTGGTGGAGCTGGAGGACGCGGACGGCGAGGTGCGCTACTACGCCGACTGCGTGGCCCAGGCCGCTCCTGCCCGCAAGGTGCCGGCTGCCGGCAAGTCTGTGGCCGGAAAATCCGCAGCGGCCAAGGCGGCGGCCAAGCCGGCTGCCAAGGCTGCGGCAAAGCCCGCTGCCAAAAAGGCCGTGAAGGCTGCTGCCGTCAAGGCGCCGGCCAAGCGCCCCGCAGCGGCCCGCAAGGCCGGGTCGGCGCCGGAAGTCGGCACGGCTGCCAAGCCGGCGCGTGGCCGCAAGATGGTGCAGGTGGGCGATGATGGCCCCTTCGGCCGCACGATCTGATCGGCTGGCCGGCTGACGACGGCCCGTCAAAAAGGCGCGGTGCCCGCAAGGGGCGCCGCGCCTTTTTTCTTGCCCGCTGTTTGCCGCTCACTCCAGGCGGATCCTGGCATCGCGGATCAGCGCGGCCCAGTCCGTCTGCTCCTTGAGCAGGTACCGGGCCGCGTCCTGCATGCTGCCGCCCAGGGCCGTGCTGCCCTCGGCCTGCAGTTGCTGCTGCACGGCGGGCTGCTGCAGGGCCGCGTTCACGGCGGTATTCATCTTCTGCACGACGGCGGCCGGCGTGCCCTTGGGCGCGACGATCAGCTTCCAGTCCACGGCCTCGAAGCCTGCATAGCCCGACTCGGCCACGGTGGGCACCTCGGGCAGGATGGGCAGGCGCCTGGCCGAGGTCACTGCCAGGGCGCGCAGCTTGCCGCCCTTGAGCAGCGGATAGACGGCCTGGGGCGTGCCGAACATGTAGTGCGTCTGCTTGCCCAGCAGGTCGGTCACGGCCGGCGCTGCGCCCTTGTAGGGCACGTTGAGCACCTGGATGCCGGCCTTGAAGGCCAGCATCTCGCCGGCCAGGTGGCCCACCGTGCCCGTCGATGCCAGTCCCTGGCGGATGCCGCCCGGGTCGGCCTTGGCGGCCTTGACCAGGTCCTGCACCGATTTCCATGGCGAGTCCTGCGGCACGACCAGCACCGTGGGCTGGGCGGCGACCAGGGCCACGGGGATCAGGTCGGTGCGGGGGTTGAAGGGCATGCTGGGCAGCAGGGCGGGGTTGATGGCGAGGTTGGCGGTCTGGCCCATGCCGAAGGTATAGCCATCCGGCGCGGACTTGGCCACCGCATCCAGCCCGATGTTGCCGCCCGCGCCGGGCTTGTTGTCCACCACCACGGTCCATTGGTTCAGCGTGCCCACGCGCTCGCTGATCTGGCGCGCGACCGCGTCCGTGCCGCCGCCCGGCGTGTAGGGCACGACCATGCGCACGGCGCGCGAGGGCCAGTTGCCGGGCTGGGCCTGGGCCGCCAGCGGGAGCAGGGCGGCAGCCAATGCGGGCAGGGCGCACAGCAGCAACTGGCGGCGCGGGGCGGAACAAGGGCGGGCCTGGGTCAGTGTCTGTGTCCGGTTTTGGGCGGCCGGGTTGCGGTGGATGGCGGGCATGGTGTTGTCTCCGGGAATTTTTGGGAAAAGGCCTCCCCGCCGGGCGCGCGGCAAGCGTCGTCCGGTGTGGGGTGGATGGGGTGCAAGGTTGCAGGGGCGCCGCGCGTCGGGTGGACGGCGGCGGCTTCAGTGGCTCAGCCTGGCATCAATGGGAGGCCTTGGCGTGGCTGTCGGTGGCCTCGCCCCGGGCCAGGGCCAGGGCCTGCTCGCTGCTGTAGCCCAGTGCGGTGAGGATCTCCAGGCTGTGCTCGCCCAGGCGCGGGGGCGACAGGCGCACGTCCAGGCGCTTGCCGTCCAGCGTGAAGGGCAGCAGCACGGTCTTGGTCTCGCGGCCATCGGGCAGGGTGATGGGGGCCAGCGCGCCCGTGGCGTTCAGGTGCGGGTCTTGCAGCAGGTCCTGCGGGCGTGCGATGGGGGCGAAGGGCAGGCCGTTCTTCTCGAAGACCTCGGCAATGTGGGCGGCGCTGTGCGGGGCCATCTTCTCGCGCAGCAGCGGCATCAGCCAGCTGCGCGCCAGCACGCGGTCGTTGTTGCTGCCAAGGCGCGGATCGTCGCGCAGCTCGCCCAGGCCGAAGGCATCGCAGAACAGGCGCCAGGCGCCGTCGCTGACCACGGCCAGGAAGATCTGCTCGCCGCCCTGGACCTCGAACACGTCGTAGATGGCCCAGGCCGAGATGCGTGCCGGCATGGGCGCGGCCGGCTTGCCGGTGACGGCGAACTGCATCATGTGCTGGGCGACCAGGAAGATGTTGTTCTCGAACAGCGCGCTTTGCACTTCCTGGCCGCGCCCGGTCTTCTCGCGCTGGGCCAGGGCAGCCATCGCGCCCATGGCGCCGAACATGCCGCCCATGATGTCGTTGACGCTGGCACCGGCGCGCAGCGGGTCGCCGGGGCGGCCCGTCATGTAGGCCAGGCCGCCCATCATCTGCACCACCTCGTCCAGCGCCGTGCGGTGCTCGTAGGGGCCGGGCAGAAAGCCCTTGTGGCTCACGTAGATGAGGCGCTCGAAGCGGTCCTTGAGGCTGTCGTAGTCCAGCCCCAGCTTGCGCATGGTGCCGGGCTTGAAGTTCTCGCAGACCACGTCGGCCGTGGCGATCAGGCGCAGCGCGGCCTGCTTGCCTTCCTCGGTCTGCAGGTCCAGCGTCACGCTCTTCTTGTTGCGGTTGAACAGCGGGAAAAAGCCCGAGCCCGAACCCAGCAGCTTGCGCGTGGCATCGCCGTCGCGGCCGTGGCCCACGGGCTCGACCTTGATGACTTCGGCGCCCAGGTCGGCCAGCATCATGCCGCAGGACGGGCCCATGACCATGTGGGTGAACTCGACCACGCGGATGCCTGCGTAGGGCAGTGGCGTGGCCTGGCCTGCGGCCGTGTCGGGGGAGGTGGGTTGGCTCATGGGAAAACGGTGAATGAATGTATGGGTTGTCGCCGCGGCTCAGGCCGGTGCGTAGGGGTGGGGCGCAAAGCCCTTGGGCAGTCCGGCCAGCGGCGTCATGCCGTGCAGCTCCTCGCCGGGCAGGCCTGCGGCCAGCGGCTGGCGGGCGGCGATCAGGCGATCGATGTCCACGCCGGTGCGGATGCCCATGGCCTCGAACATGAAGACCAGGTCTTCGGTGACCACGTTGCCCGAGGCACCGGGCGCGTACGGGCAGCCACCCAGGCCGGCCAGCGAGGCATCGAAGGTGCGCGCGCCAGCCTCGTAGGCGGCCAGGCAGTTGGCCAGGCCCAGGCCGCGCGTATTGTGCATGTGGGCCGCGCCTGCCTGTTCGCCCAGCTCGGCCCGCAGCCGTGTGAACAGGCGCCGCACCTGGGCCGGGTTGGCCATGCCCGTGGTGTCGGACAGGCCCGATTCGTCGGCGCCCGCCGCCACGCAGGCCAGGGCCAGCGCAATCACTTCGTCCTCGGGCACCAGCCCCTGCAGCGTGCAGCCGAAGGCCGTGGAGATGCCCGCCTCGATCAGGGCCTGCGGTGCGATCTCGTCGCGCAGCGCGGCAATGGCCCGCACCTCGTCCACCATCTGCATGGGGGTCTTGCGCACATTGGCCATGGAGTGCGCGGGGCTGGCCGATACGGGCAGCGTGACCTTGTGGACGCCGGCGCGCAGCGCAGCCTCGGCGCCGAGCAGATTGGGGACCAGGGCCATCACGGTGACGCCGGGCAGCGTGATGGCGTGGGCGACCACCTCGGCCGCGTCGGCCATCTGGGGCAGCAGCTTGGGCGAGACGAAGGAGCCGACCTCGATCTCCTGCAGGCCCGCATGGGCCAGGGCGTCGATCCACGCCAGCTTGTGCGCTGTGGACATGGTGGAGGCCACGGACTGCAGGCCATCGCGCGGGCCGACTTCGCTGATGAGTACGTCAAAACGGTGGGAGGACATGGGCAGGGACATCCGGTGGTTGGTGACGATGACCGCAGGATTCGCCTGTTGACATCAGTTCCTTGAGTCGTTCTAATAGATAGAACTTGATTCTCTCTATTGAAATATTCCCTGCTGCACGCGCCATCGTCAAGCCTGCGTGCCTGGGGTTTTCCCTTGGGTGCCTTTTTATGCCTCGCAAATCAGTGACGGAATCGGTCGCCGACGAGAACGCCGCGCCGGGCGGCGTGGCTGCGGTGGACCGGGCCTTGAGCCTGCTGGCCGCCTTTGGCGACGGAGATGACGGGCTGACGCTGGCCCAGCTGTCGGAACGCACGCGCCTGTACAAGAGCACCGTGCTGCGGCTGCTGGCTTCGCTCGAACATGGCGGCTGGGTGTTGCGCCTGGATGATGGCCGCTATGCCGTGGGCCCGGCCGTGGCGCGGCTGAACACCGTCTATGCCCGGCATTTCTCGCTGGACAGCGTGGTCATGCCCGTGCTGCGCACCCTGGTGCAGGCCACGGGCGAAAGTGCGGCCTACCACGTGCGCCAGGGGCAGGACCGGCTGTGCCTGTACCGCGTGGATTCGCCCCATCCCGTGCGCGACCATGCGCGCACCGGCGATCTGCTGCCGCTGGGGCAGGGCGCGGGCGGGCGGGTGCTGTCCGCGTTCGATGCCGAGCTGTACGCCGCATCGCGCGGCGGCAGCCGCACGCAGCTGGCCCGCGTGCGCGCCGATGGCTACTGCGCCATGGTGGGAGACAGGCACCGGGAGATCGCCGGGATTTCTGCCCCGGTCTTCAAGCGCGATGGAGAGTTGGCAGCGGCACTGACACTGACCATGCCAGCCCACCGCTACGAGGAGCGCCACGCCCGCCATGTGCTGGCGGCGGCGCGGGAGCTGGGGCTCTTGCTGCCCTGAGCCAGGCGTGCGCGGTGCGCGGACTCAGCCCAGCGCCGTGTCCAGCACCATCATCAGCACAAAGCCCAGCATGAGGCCGCCCGTGGCAAAGGCCTCGTGGCCCTTGCGGTGCGACTCGGGAATGATCTCGTGGCTGATCACGAAGAGCATGGCGCCTGCCGCAAAGCCCAGGCCCCAGGGAAGCAGCGCGGCCGAGCCGCTGACGATGACTGCGCCCAGCACGGCGCCCAGCGGCTCCACCAGGCCCGATGCCATGCCCAGCGCCACAGCAAAGCTGCGCTTGTAGCCCGCAGCCAGCAGGGCCACGGCGACCACCAGGCCCTCGGGCACATCCTGGATGGCAATGCCTGTGGCCAGCGCATTGGCGCGCAGTCCGTCGTTGCCCGCATAGCCCACGCCGATGGCCAGGCCTTCGGGCAGGTTGTGCAGGGCAATGGCAAAGACGAACAGCCAGGTGCGCTGCAGCTTGCGCGCGCCTTGCGGGTCCAGGCCTTCGCGGCCCTTGATGAAGTGCTCGTGCGGCAGCAGCCGGTCCATGAGCATGAGCGCCGCGCCGCCCAGCAGGATCGCCGTGCCGATGACAGCGCCTGCCGCCCAGCTCCCGCCCCCAAACAGGCCCTGCGTACGCACCGCTTCCAGCCCCGGCAGGATCAGCGAGAAGGCGCAGGCCGCCAGCATGACGCCGGCGCCAAAGCCGAACAAGGTGTCCTGCGTGCGCTCGGACAGGCGCTGGGACAGCATCACGGGCACGGTGCCCAGGGCTGTCGCCAGCGCGGCTGCCGAGCCGCCGGCCAGGGCCTGGAAGACCACCGGATGGTTCTGGGCATAGGCCCAGAACTGGCTGGTGAGCGCCCAGGCGCCGGCCATCATGATGGCCAGGCCGATCCACAGGCGGATGTTGGACCGTACGCTGGTCTTGGAGCGGAAGCGTTGTGGCAGATCCATGCTGGTCGGGAATGGGTTGGGGCGTTGGCGGGCAGGCTTGGCCGATCAGCCGCGGGCTGCGGCGTAGCGGCGGGCCACTTCGGCCCAGCTGACTACGTTGTAGAACGCCGCGATGTATTCGGGGCGGCGATTCTGGTACTTGAGGTAGTAGGCGTGTTCCCACACGTCCAGGCCCAGGATGGGGGTGGCTCCGGAGCCGATGCCGGCCATCAGCGGACTGTCCTGGTTGCCGCTGCTTTCCACGGCCAGCTTGCCGTCCTTGCCCACCACGAGCCACGCCCAGCCGCTGCCAAAGCGCGTGAGCGCGGCCTGGGTGAAGGTGGCCTTGAAGGCATCGAAGCCCCCCAGCTCCCTGTCGATGGCCTGGGCCAGCTCGCCCGAGGGGGCGCCTCCGCCACCCTGGTCTGCCGGGGCCATCACGGTCCAGAACAGGCTGTGGTTGGCATGGCCGCCGCCGTTGTTGCGCACGGCGCCGCGCACGCCTTCGGGCAGCAGGGACAGGTCGGCGATCAGCTGCTCCACGGGCTGGCTGCCGTGCGGCGTGTCCTTGAGTGCGGCATTCAGGTTGTTCACATAGGCCTGATGGTGCTTGGTGTAGTGGATCTCCATGGTCTGCGCATCGATATGGGGCTCCAGCGCGTCGTAGGCGTAGTTCAGGGGAGGCAGGGTGTAGTTGCTCATGTGGTTTCTTTCAGGGACTACGGGGGAAATCGGTGCGTCGTAAGGCGTGTGGGGGTGAGACCTGCAATCAGTGCGCCAGCCGCGAGGGCAGGGCCGTTGCCGCGATGTCGAAGACCCGGGACGAGGCCGGCTGTGCCGCATCGATAGGGGCTGGAACGGGAGAGGGCAGGCTGAGGTCAGGGGTTGCTTGCATCTCTGCTGGCTCCGAGGGTTTCAGAGATTCCTTGATATTGATCTGAGAATTGTATTATTCATGAGAATCATTCTCATTCAAAACAAAAATGACCTCAGTCAAGCCGATGTGTATTTCCTTGCGCGTGCAGGCAGGACCCGCAGTCGTGGGTTCCGGGCGAAAAAAAGCCCCGCAGGCGGCAATGCCTGCGGGGCCGGTCGGGTGGCGGTGGCCGCTTAGACCTGGTCGGCCGACAGGCCTGCAGTCTGGCTGAAGCCGCCGTCCACGTAGGTGATCTCGGCCGTCACGCCCGAGGCCAGGTCCGACAGCAGGAAGGCGGCCACATTGCCCACATCCTCGATGGTCACGTTGCGGCGCAGCGGCGATGCATCGGCCACGCGGCCCAGCAGCTTGCCGAAGTCCTTGATGCCCGATGCGGCCAGCGTCTTGATGGGACCGGCCGAGATGCCGTTGGCGCGGATGGCGCGGCCATCTGCCGTGCGGCCCACGGCCTCGGCCAGGTAGCGCACCGAGGCTTCCAGCGATGCCTTGGCCAGGCCCATGGTGTTGTAGTTGGGGATGGAGCGCAGCGCGCCCAGGTACGACAGCGTCAGCAGCGAGGACTTGTCATTGAGGTAAGGCAGGGCCGCCTTGGCCATCGCGGGGAAGCTGTAGGCGCTGATGTCGTGCGCGATCTTGAAGCCCTCGCGCGACAGGCCTTCCAGGAAGTTGCCGGCGATGGCCTCGCGCGGCGCGAAGCCGATGCTGTGCACGAAGCCGTCGAACTTGCCCCAGGTGGCGCCCAGGTCGGCGAACAGCTTGTCGATCTGGGCGTCGTCGGCCACGTCGCAGTCAAAGATCAGCTTGGAGTCGAATTCGGCGGCGAACTCGGTGATGCGGTCCTTGAAGCGCTCGCCCACATAGCTGAACGCCAGCTCCGCGCCCTGTGCGTGGCAGGCCTTGGCGATGCCGTAGGCGATGGAGCGGTTGGACAGAACGCCCGTGATCAGCAGTTTTTTACCGGCGAGAAAGCCCATTGTTGTTCTCCAGAGGAAGTGAGTGGAAGTGCGCAGCAGCTGGCGGCGAAGGCGGGGCCCCGCGTCAGCGTTTGCCAGCGGGCGGCTGGCTGCGTGGTGCAGAATTGTCGCATGCGCCATTGGATGATTTCTTCGCTGCTGCTGGCCTCGGCGTGTGTGCCGGCGTGGGGCTCGCATGCCTATGCCCTGTGGGGAGAGCCCCGCTATGCCGAGGGCTTCAGCCATTTCGACTATGTCAACGCCAAGGCCCCCAAGGGCGGCGAGCTGCGCCTGGTGAGCAACCTGCGCATCTCCACCTTTGACAAGTACAACCCGTTCACCATCAAGGGATCGTCTCCGGCCTATCTGGCCGAACTGATGTTCGACACCCTGCTGTGGCCCTCGCTGGACGAGACCGCCACGGGCTACGGACTGCTGGCAGAGGATGTGCAGGCTGCCCCCGACGGCCTGTCGGCCACGTTCCGGCTGCGGCCGCAAGCGCGCTTTCACAACGGCAAGCCCGTGCTGGCTGCCGATGTCAAGTTCAGCTATGACACGCTGGTGGGGCCGCACGCATTGCCTGGCTACCGATCGCTGTTCTTCGATGTGGCGGGGGTCGACGTGCTGGATGAACGCACGGTGCGCTTTCGCTTCAAGCAGCCGAACCGGGAACTGCCGCTGGTTGTGGGCGCCATTCCCGTCTTCAGCCGCGACTGGGGCATGGAAAACGGCAAGCCCAAGCCCTTCGACCAGGTGGTGACGGATACGCCCATCGGCAGTGGGCCCTACAGGATAGGACCTGTGCGCTTCGGCAAGGACATCACCTATGTGCGCGACCCGGACTACTGGGGGCGCGATCTGCCCGCGCGCGTGGGCACGGCCAATTTCGACCGCATCTCCGTCAAGATCTACCGCGACAACACGGCGAAGCTGGAAGCGCTGAAGGCCGGCGAGTTCGACCTGATGCGTTTTTACAGCGCCGGCGACTGGGCGCGGCGCCTGTACGGCAAGCGCTTCGATCGGGGCGAGCTGGTCAAGGGCGAATTCAGCAACAAGCTGCCCTCGGGGTTCCAGAGCTATGTGCTCAACACCCGGCGCCCTTTGCTGCAGGACGTGCGCGTTCGCCGTGCGCTGGACCTGGCCCTGGACTACGAATGGATGAACCGGCAGATGTTCTACGGCTCCTACCAGCGCGTGCGCGGGCTGTTCGGCAACACGGCCTGCGAGACCCATGGCGAGCCCTCGCCAGAGGAGCTGGCGCTCATGGAGCCCTTGCGCAAGAGCATTCCGCCGGAGGCTTTCGGCCCCATGGCCGAGCCGCCGCGCACCGATGGCAACAACTCGCTGCGTGCCAACCTGCGCCAGGCGCGGCAATTGCTGGCCGATGCCGGCTGGACCATTCAGGATGGCGTGCTGCGCAATGCGCGGGGCCAGGCCATGGAGCTGGAGTACCTGGACAGCAGCGAGTCGGGCATACGCCAGGTCTCGCCCTGGATACGCAATCTGGAAAAGCTGGGCATACGGCTGCGCTTTCGTTCGGCGGACTTCGCGCTGTACCAGCAGCGCGTGGAGAAGTTCGACTACGACATCATCTCCATTGCCTACCAGGGCACGAACAACCCGGGCCAGGAATTCGCCGACCTGTTCGGCAGTCGGGCGGCGGACACGGACGGCTCGGGCAATTTTCCCGGAGTCAAGAATCCCGCCGTCGATGCCTTGATCCGGCGCATGACCGAGGCCAAGACCGAGGCGCAGCTGTTGCCCGCGTGCCACGCACTGGAGCGTGTCATCGCGCATGGACACTACCTGATTCCGCAGTGGAGCGCGGGAACGCACCGCATGGTCTACGACTCCTGGCGGCTGGTGCGGCCCGCCGTGGTTCCCGCCTACGCGAAGGGCGAGAGCTGGGCCATGGATACCTGGTGGGCCCGCATGCCGGTGCTGACCGCGCCGCCTCCATGAGCGGGCGCTGCCGCCGCATCGTTGCGATCCGTTGCATGATGGGCACGCTCCCGGGCCGGGGTGCCCCCCGGCAATCGACATAATGCAGGACTTCTTATGTGGGCCTACATACTCAAACGCTTGCTGCTGATGGTGCCGACCCTGCTGGGCGTGCTGCTGCTGACCTTCGTGGTCGTGCAGTTCGTGCCCGGTGGCCCGGTGGAGCAGTACCTTGCCGAAGCCAAGGCCAGCGTGGGCCGTGGCGGCGAAGGCGGTGGCCTGGCCTACCGTGGCAACCAGGGGGTGGACCCCCAGCGCATAGAGCAGATCAAGGCCCTCTACGGGTTTGACAAGCCGGCCCATGAGCGCTTCTTCCAGATGCTCGGGCAGTTCGCGCGGTTCGATCTGGGGCGCAGTTTCTTTCAGAACAAGGATGTCTGGCAGCTGATCAAGGAGAAGCTGCCGGTCTCGGCCAGCCTGGGCCTGTGGACCTTTTTCATCAGCTACCTCGTGGCCGTGCCCCTGGGCATTGCCAAGGCCGTGCGTGCCGGCTCGCGTTTCGACTTCTTCACCACGCTGCTGATCCTGGTGGGCTATGCGATTCCGGGCTTTGTGCTGGGCGTGGCGCTGCTGGTGATCTTCGGCGGGCAGCTGCAATGGTTTCCGCTGCGCGGCCTGACCTCGGCCAACTGGGATGAGCTGTCCTGGGGCGCGCGCATCGTGGACTATCTATGGCATATCGCGCTGCCGGTCACGGCCATGGTGGCGGGCAGCTTCGCCATCACCGCCATGCTCACCAAGAATGCCTTTCTGGAAGAGATCCGCAAGCAATATGTGCTGACAGCCCGCGCCAAGGGCCTGTCGGAGCGGCAGGTGCTTTATCGGCATGTGCTGCGCAATGCGCTGATTCCCATCGTCACCGGCTTTCCGGCCGCCTTCATCGGTGCCTTCTTCACGGGCTCGCTGCTGATAGAAACGCTGTTCTCGCTGGACGGCCTGGGCCTGCTCAGCTATGACAGCGTGATACGGCGCGACTATCCCGTGGTGCTAGGCACGCTGTACCTGTTCACGCTGATCGGCCTGGTGACCAAGCTGGTCAGCGATCTTTGTTATGTGTGGGTGGATCCGCGTGTACGGTTTGACTAGGTACCTTCCGAGCCGCTTCGCGGCTTGCCCGGTATGCACGGCGCCCTGTATCGCGGGGGGCGGACGGGCGGCGCGTGGCGCCGGGCTTCGTTTCCTGGAGCGACATGGACACTGAAATGCAATCCGTTGTGGTTTCTGGAACGGGGCTGCCAGGGGCTGGGGCGCCTGCACCGCTGGCGGCGGCGGCGGTTTCGCCGGCGCGGCGGGCCTGGCTACGTTTCAGGCGCAATCGGCTGGGATATTGGAGCCTGGTCGCTTTTTGCGTGATGGTGGTGCTGAGCCTGGGCGCCGAGCTGATCAGCAACGACCGGCCCCTGGTGGTGCGCTACGAAGGCCAGACCTACTGGCCGCTGTGGAACGATTATTCCGAGAAGACCTTCGGCGGCGACTTCGAGACGGCGGCCGACTATCTGGATCCCTACATCCGGGATCGCCTGAGCCAGGGTGGCAACTGGGCGCTGTACACGCTCAATCCCTACGGACCGCAGGCGCTCAACTACTTTGCGAGCTTGCCCAATCCGGCGCCGCCCTCGCGCGAGAACCTGCTGGGCACGGATGATCGCGGGCGCGATCTGCTGGCGCAACTGATCTACGGCTTTCGCGTGAGCGTGCTGTTTGCGCTGGCGCTGACGGCCTCCGGCGTGGTGCTGGGCGTGGTGACGGGGGCCATCCAGGGCTTTTTCGGCGGCAGGACCGATCTGGCGTTTCAGCGCTTCATCGAGATCTGGGGCTCCATGCCCGAGCTGTATCTGCTGATCATCTTCAGCGCGGTGTTGGCGCCCAGCGTCTCGCTGCTGCTGGTGCTGCTGTCGCTGTTCGGCTGGATGGGGCTGTCGGACTATGTGCGGGCCGAATTCCTGCGCAACCGCCAGCTCGACTACGTGAAGTCGGCGCGTGCGCTGGGCGTGGGCAATGGCGCGCTGATCTGGCGCCATCTGCTGCCCAACAGCATGACGCCCGTGGTCACCTTTTTGCCGTTTCGCATGAGTGCAGCCATCCTGGCGCTGACTTCGCTTGATTTCCTGGGCCTGGGCGTTCCCCCCGATACGCCCAGCCTGGGCGAGCTGCTGAGCCAGGGCAAGAACAGCATCGATGCCTGGTGGATCTCGCTGTCTACCTTTGCGGTGCTGGTGGTGACGCTGCTGCTGCTGACCTTCATGGGCGATGCGCTGCGCGATGCCCTGGACCCGCGCAAGGCCGCTGCCACCGATGCAGCCCCGGCCGTTGATGCGAAGGACGCCGCATGAACGCAGAGCAGCCGGCAATGGACATGCCTTCCGCCCCCGGTCGCGGCCGGACGCTGCTGTCTGTGCGCAACCTGCGCGTGCGCTTTGGCAGCAAGGACGTGGTGCACGGCGTGAGCTTCGATCTGGCGGCCGGTGAGAAGCTGGCGCTGGTGGGTGAGTCCGGTTCGGGCAAGACCATCACGGCGCTGTCCCTGCTGCGGCTGGCCGGTGACGCCCAGCTGGGCGGGCAGGCGCTTTTCGACGGCCGCGACCTCCTGCGCCTGCCCGTGCGCGAGATGCGGGCCGTGCGCGGCGGCGACGTGGCCATGATCTTCCAGGAGCCCATGACGGCGCTCAATCCGCTGATGACCGTGGGCGAACAAGTGGGCGAGGTGCTGCGCCTCAAGCAGGGGCTGACGCGGGCGCAGTCCCTGGCCCAGGCGGCCGAACTGCTGGCGACTACGGGCATTGCCGAGCCCGTGCGCCGTGCCCGCGCCTTTCCGCATCAGCTCAGCGGCGGCCAGCGTCAGCGCGCCATGATCGCCATGGCACTGGCCAGCAGCCCGCGCCTGCTGCTGGCCGATGAGCCGACCACGGCGCTCGACGTCACGCTGCGCGGACAGATCCTGCAATTGCTCGATGACCTGCAACGCCAGACCGGCATGGCCGTGCTGATGATCACCCACGACCTGCACCTGGTGCGGCGCTTTGCCGATCGCGTGGCGGTGATGGAGCGCGGGCAACTGGTGGAGCAGGGCGAGGTGCCGGCGGTCATGGCAGCTCCGCGCCATGCCTACACGCGCAAGCTGCTGGCCAGTGTGCCGCGCCGCGATCTGGTCGAGGCGCAGGCCGGTACACCGGGGGCGGCTCCCGAGCCGCTGGTCCATGCGCAGGGCCTCAAGGTCAGCTACCCGGTGCCGTTGACGGGCGTGCGCGGCTGGTTTGGCCAGGGGCGTTTTGTTGCCGTGCAGTCCGCCGACCTGGACCTGATGCCCGGGCGCACCGTGGGTGTGGTCGGGGAGTCGGGCTCGGGCAAGTCCACGCTGGCCCAGGCCGTGCTGGGCCTGCTGCCGCATGAAGGCCAGCTGCGCATCGCTGGCCAGGCCTGGAGGCAGCCGGCCACGCGCAACTCGCCGGCCAATCTTGCGCTGCGGCGCAAGGTGCAAGTGGTGTTCCAGGACCCGTATTCATCGCTGTCGCCACGACTGACGCTGGAGCAGATCGTTGGCGAGGGCCTGCGCGTGCACGCCCCGGCGCTCACGGGGCGGCAGCGCCGTGACCGCGTCGTGGACATGCTGTCTGCCGTCGGGCTGACGGATGAGCAGTTCCCCGGTCTGCTCGATCGCTATCCGCATGAGTTCTCCGGGGGCCAGCGCCAGCGTATCGCCATTGCGCGTGCCCTGGTGCTGGAGCCTGAAGTGCTGGTGCTTGACGAGCCCACCAGTGCGCTGGATGTGACCATTCAGCAGCAGGTGCTGGGCCTGCTGCAGCGGCTGCAGCGCGAACGTGGCCTGGCCTATCTGCTCATCACGCACGATGTGGACGTGATCCGCGCCATGGCCCATGACGTGGTGGTGATGAAGGATGGTGCCATCGTCGAATCCGGCCCCGTGGCCCAGGTGCTGGGCGCGCCGCGTGAGGCCTATACGCAGCGGCTGGTGGAGGCTGCTGGCTTTTCGGGTGACGGCATGCCCGAAGGGTTCTGAGTTCGCCGGCCTGCCGCCGGGCCGCTACCAGCTGCCTGTGGGATTGACCCCGTCCTGAAGAATCCACTGCACCTTGTCCACGGGCACGCCCAGCAGCCGGGCCTGGGCCAGCAGGCGCGCTGCCACGCCATCGGGCAGTTCAGGGGTGCGCGAAAGAATCCAGAAATAGCGCAGGTCCGAGCCGACCACCATGGCCCAGCGGTAGTCGGCATCCAGGGCCACCACGTTGTAGCCGCCGTAGAACGGTCCGAAGAACGAGACCTTGAGCGCCGCAACGCCGGGGCCATGCACCGTGCGGGCCTTGCCTTCAGCGGACTTCCAGCGCCGGCGGCCTGCGTCGTAGCCCCGGTTCAGCACATGCACGCTTCCATCGGGAAGCGGCGTGTATTCGGCCTGGGTGCGCTCCAGGCCTTTTTCGAAGCGGTGGTCTATGCGGGCCACCTCGTACCAGCGGCCCATGTAGCGCTGGATGTCCCAGCCGCGTACGGGCTCCACTGTGGCAGGAATGGGCGGGTTGCGCAGGCCCTTCCAAAGCAAGGCGGCTGCAGCGGCCCCGACGGCAAGCCCAGCCAGGCCTGCCGCGGGCCGAACCCAGGCAGGGCGGGGTGTGGACGGGGTGGTGACTTCTGTGCGTGGTTGGCGGGGTGACATCGTGCGGAACTCCGTGTTCAGGCAGAGCGCATGCCAGGGGCATCATGTGCGCTTGGCAGCGTGCTCCTACTTTAGGACAGAACGCCGGGCCGCGGTGTAGGCCGGCGCTGCCGGAACTGCGGCTGTGCGGGCTGCGCAACGCAGGAACTTTCCCTATGCCGGAGCAGGCCATGTGTTTTTTTATGCGCGGGCCTGCAGGTCTATGGCCTAATTGCGCGTTCTCATTTTTTTGAAGAAGGAAATGCCATGGGCAACAAGATCGTTACCGAAGCCGACCGCAAGTTCACTCCCCAGCCTCCCCTGCCCAACGGCGTCACCCTGCCGACGCCCGGCCGTGGCCAGCGCGTGAGCCGCGCCCGTGGCGCCCACACCCATACCAAGAAGAACCCCGGCAAGCGTCACCGCTGAGCACGGCGGGCCGCATGCATGCCTGCTGCGGCCGCGTTCTGAAAGCAAGAGCCCTCGAAAGAGGGCTTTTGCTTTTGGGGCGAATGCGCTCAGTGCTGCAGTGCCTGGAGCTTGCGGCGCAGCATCTGCACTTCCTCGATCAGGTCCGCCGTCAGCGCGGCCAGTTGAGGGTCGGCATCGAAGCTGTGCTCCAGATGGGCTATGCGGCGCGCACGCACCAGCATGTGGCTGCTGAAGCGCCACTGTGCCTGCGCGTCGGCCGCGTCGCCGGCCGGCTCGTTCTCGCAGTACAGCACCCCGGTCTGCACGCGCTCCACCACCCAGGCGGTGTTGCGCTGGCAGTGGCGGGCGAGATCGTGCAGATCCAGTGCGCCTTCATCCAGCAGTTCTGCAGGTTCGTAGAAGGGATACAGCGGCGTGCTCATCGCGAGGCTCCTTGGCCCGTGCCGTGCTGGCGGGCATCGAATGAGGGGAAGGCCTGGGCCAGTGCCTCATAGGCCTTTCGCTGGGCGTCGGTCTGCGGCTCCGGCAGGCTGATGCCCAGCACCAGATACAGATCGCCTGGCGTGGCGGCGGGCAAGCCCTTGCCCTTGATCCGCAGCTTGCGGCCTGCGCGGCTGCCGGCAGGGATGCCGACATCGAATTCGCCGGCAATCGTGGCGAGACGGACCGTGCCGCCCAGCGCGGCTTCCCAGGGCGCGAGCGCGATGGGCTGATAGACATCCTTGCCCTCGGCCCACCAGCGCGGGTCGTGGCGCAGATGCACCTGCAGCAGCAGGTCGCCTGCTGGACCCTTGCCCAGGCCCTGGCCGCCCTGGCCTGCCAGGCGGATCATCTGGCCCTCGCGCACGCCCTTGGGAATGCTGACCTGCAATTCCTTGTCCCGCGCCACCGGCCGCCCGTCCTCATCCAGCACCGTGCTGCGCAGGTGCAGGCTGCGCTGGGCGCCGTGGTAGCTGTCCAGCAGGTCCAGCTCGATGCTGGCGTGCTGGTCCTGCCCCCGCAGGTCGGGTGGAGGTCGGTGCTGCCCGCCGCCCGCATGGCGCGCGCGGGCGCCCTGGCCGAACATCTGCGAGAAGAATTCGCTGAAATCCGCATCGCCGTCCGGCATGGCGCCATCGCCGCTGCGAAAGTGGAAGTCCTGACCTTCCCAGTCCGGTGGCGGCTGGAATCCGCCGGCGCCTGCGCTGCGGCGGGGCGCATCGGCCAGCGCGTCGTAGGCGGCACGCTTTTCGGGATCGGACAGCACGGCGTTGGCTTCATTGATCTCGGCCATGCGTTGCGAGGCATCCGCTTCCTTGCTGATGTCCGGGTGGTACTTGCGCGCCAGCTTGCGGTAGGCCTTCTTGATCTCGTCAGCACTGGCCTGCCGGTCCACGGCCAGGATGCGGTAGTAGTCCTTGTATTCCATGAATTTCCGTCCTCCAGCCCTTGCGGGCGATGTTCTGGACAAGCCAGAAGCCAGCATAGCCCGGTCATGGCAGGGTCTCAACCGATGGGCCTTTTCCTGCTGGACTGGCATCTTGTGACGGGTTTACTACATTCGCGCGTCGGCAGGACGCAAAAGGAGGCGTCGGACATGGCACATGGCAGGCGATGGCGGTACGGGACAGGGCTTTCAGGCGTCAAGGGGGCAAGGAGCTTGCTGGGCGCATGGCTGGCGGCCTGTGCATGCGGCGTGATGGCGCAGTCCGCCCAGCCGGCACCGGGCGTGCCGATGGCGGACCTGCCCCCCGCCGTGGTCAGTGCGCCTTTGCCCGATGTGGGCTCCATGGCGTCCAGGGTGCTGGCCTGCACGGCTTGCCATGGTCCCGAGGGACGGGCCACACCCAGCGGCTACTTTCCTCGCATTGCGGGCAAGCCTGCGGGCTATCTTTACCGCCAGCTCAAGAATTTCCAGCAGGGGCGCCGCAGCTATCCGGCCATGAACCGGCTGATCGAATTCATGTCGGACGACTATCTGCGCCAGATCGCCGTGCATTTCGCAAGCCTTGAGCTGCCCTATGCGCCGCCCGTGCCGGCGCAGCTGCCGCCCGCCGACCTCGCGCGTGGCGAGCAGCTGGTGCTGCAGGGCGACGCGCAGCGGGGCCTGCCCGCCTGTGCTGCCTGCCATGGCCAGCGGCTCATGGGCGCGGGCGACGATATCCCGGGTCTGCTGGGCCTGTCACGCGACTATCTCAACAGCCAGATAGGCGCCTGGCGCTCGGGCCAGCGCCAGGCGGCCGCTCCCGATTGCATGGACCAGGTGGCCAAGGCGCTGACGCCGCAGGAAGTCGTGGCCGTCACGGCATGGCTGTCGTCGCGGCCTGCATCGGCGACGCCGGGAGGGCGCGAGGCCTTGGCGCGCTCCTTGCCGCTGCGCTGCGGTGCGGTGGCCGCTGTGGGCGGTCAGGAGGGCAGGCCATGAGTGTCCAAGTGGAAAATCCGGCCAGCGCGAGCGTACGCGGGCGGTGGCCCCTGCTGGCTCTTGTGGTCCTGGCCCTGGTCCTGGTGGGGCTGCTGCTGGTCTGGCTCAACCTGCGGGGGGAGCAGGGGGTTCATGCCT
This sequence comes from Delftia sp. WSY_22, assembly GCF_043104185.1. Classification (NCBI taxonomy): domain Bacteria; kingdom Pseudomonadati; phylum Pseudomonadota; class Betaproteobacteria; order Burkholderiales; family Comamonadaceae; genus Delftia; species Delftia sp. WSY_22. The sequence continues at coordinate 263,489 of NZ_JBICKN010000059.1, read as the reverse complement.
ATGGCCACGGCGGCTGGTCGGGATCGACCGAAACACGGGCCGCCCTGGTCGAGCGCGGCGCCTACCTTGCGCGGGTAGGCAACTGCGCTGGCTGCCACACGGCGGCGGGCGGTGCCGAATATGCGGGCGGGCGGGGCTTGCCCACCGCGTTCGGCACGCTGTACACCAGCAATCTCACCTCCGACAAGGAGACGGGCTTGGGACTGTGGTCGGCGCAGGACTTCTGGCGTGCGCTGCACAACGGGCGCTCGCGTGGTGGGCGCCTGCTGTATCCCGCCTTCCCGTATGACAGCTACACCCGCGTGACGCGCGCCGATTCGGACGCCTTGTTCGCCTATCTGCAAAGCCTGCCCGCCGTGCGCGCGCAGACGCCGCCGCATGCGCTGGACTTTCCCTATGGCTGGCAGGGGTCGCTGGCCGTCTGGCGGGCGCTGTTCTTCTCGCCGAAGGATTGGCAGGACCAGCCAGGGAAGGCCCCGGCCTGGAATCGCGGCGCCTATCTTGCCCAGGGGCTGGGCCATTGCGCGGCCTGCCATGCGCCGCGCAATGGCCTGGGTGCCTCCGGCCAGGCCATGTCCGGCGGCTTTGTGGCAGGGCAGTCCTGGTATGCGCCTTCGCTGCTCGATCCCGGCGAGGCGGGTGTGCGTGCCGGCCAGGAGTCCGCCTGGGTGCAGTTGCTGCAGACGGGGTCTGGCCCTTCAGGCTCGGCACTGGGCCCCATGGCCGAAGTCGTGGCGCGCAGCACCCAGCACTGGCAGCCACAGGATCTGCAGGCGCTGGCTTCCTATCTGCAGGAGCGGGGTGCTGCTGCCCCAGCTGCCGGCACAGACGGGCACGGCGCCATCAAGGCTGTGCAGCCTGGGCAGATGGCCTTGGGGCGGGCCGTGTACGAACGGCAGTGCGCGGTCTGCCATGGTGCGCAGGGCCAGGGAACACCGGGCGCGTTTCCTGCGCTGGCCGGCAATGCTTCCGTGACCATGGCCGAGCCGCGCAACCTGCTGCTGGTGCTGCTGGACGGTGGCTATCCCCCGTCCACGCGGCAACAGCCGCAGCCGCATGGCATGCCGCCCTTTGGCCATGTGCTGTCTGACGCACAGGTGGCCGCCGTGGCCAGCTATGTGCGCAATGCCTGGGGCAACAAGGCGGCGGAAATCGGTACCATGGAGGTTTATCGCGCCCGGGAAGGGCGTGGTTTCTGAGAGGTTTTCCATGGATTCAATGGCCGGCAAGCTGCCGGACGACAGCGCGGCAGCCAGCCCCTGGTGGGTGGTTTGCCTGTGTGCGCAATGGTGCGGCGTTTGCAACCAGTACCGGAGCGCGTTTGCGGAGCTGGCCACCCAGTTCCCGCAGATGCACTTCGTCTGGCTTGATGTCGAGGACCGCGAGGATGTGGCCGGGGACCTGGACATCGAAACCTTTCCCTCTGTGCTGATCGCTGACGGCGAGCGCGCGCGCTTTCTGGGGCCGGTGCTGCCCCAGCCGGGCGTTGTGGCGCGCATGCTGCAGTCATTGGCCCAGGACCCTGGCGCGGCCCCGGCCGACCCCGCCGAAGCGCAGGCCCTTTTGCGGCGGCTTCAGTCGGCGCAGGCGCTTGAGCGCGTGGGCGCCTGAGCCTCCGGCGGAGGGGTGTCCGCCCTGGTCTGGGCTGCCTTGCGCAGTGCCTGCCAGCGCCTGTATTTGTACGGCGCGAACTTGGCCTGAAGGTCGTTTGCGGATACAATGGCATATTCACGACCAAACGGGCGGGTACCAACCGCCCTTTTTTTTGGGCGATCTTCGGGCGACCTTAGGGATTGCCATGGGGCTCGGCGCTGTTGGGACATGGCTGCTGCCAAGGTTCCAGGGGCGTTCCGGGTCTTTTGTGTTTGCAGGATTGAATTTAATTACACGTGGCACTACAGCAAATCGTTGAACAAACCGTGACAGGTCTGGGCTATGACCTGGTGGAAATAGAACGCTCGGCAGGCGGGCTGTTGCGCGTCACAATTGATTTGCCTTGGCAGCCCCCGGTGGAGGGCGAGCCGGTGGTGCCGGAGCAGTTCGTGACAGTCGAGGACTGCGAGAAGATCACGCGCCAGCTGCAGTTCGCGCTGGAGGTCGATGGCACGGATTACACGCGCCTCGAGGTCTCCTCCCCGGGCATCGACCGCCCCCTGCGGCATGAGCAGGACTTCATCCGCTTTGTCGGGGAAGTCATCGACCTGACCCTCAAGGAGCCCATCGGCGCTGCCGCTGAAGGGCAGGTCAGCGCCAATCGCAAGAAATTCCGCGGCACGCTGGAGCGTGCCGAAGGTGGTGGCTGGCAGATCGTCTGGAGCGACGAGCCACCCGTCAAGCCTGGCCAGAGGGTCAGCAAGAAGCGTGTTCCCGCGCCCCTGCAGGCGCTGGGTTTCACGCTGGAGGAGCTGCGCGAGGCGCGTCTGGCTCCCCTTGTGGATTTCAAGGGGCGTTCTGCCAAGCCGGTCTGATCGGAGCGGGCAGGGTACGTCGAATCATTGGGGCAGAAGGGCATTGCCATCCCCTTTCTGCGTGATTGAAATAGGAGAGTCGTCGCATGAATCGCGAATTGTTGATGTTGGTAGAAGCCATTTCGCGCGAAAAGAACGTGGAGCGCGATTTGGTGTTCGGTGCAGTGGAATCGGCCCTGGCCCAAGCCACCAAGAAGCTGTACCAAGGTGAAGTGGACATCCGCGTGGCCATCGATCGCGACAGCGGTAACTACGACACCTTCCGCCGCTGGCTGGTGGTGCCCGATGATGCGGGCCTGCAAAACCCCGATGCCGAAGAAATGCTGATGGACGCACAGGACCGCGTCCCCGGCATCTCCGAAGGCGAGTACATCGAGGAAGAGATCGAGTCGGTGCCCATCGGCCGCATCGGTGCGATGGCGGCCAAGCAGGTCATCCTGCAAAAGATCCGCGATGCCGAGCGCGAAATGCTGCTCAACGAGTTCCTGTCGCGCGGCGACCGGATCTTCACGGGCACCGTCAAGCGCATGGACAAGGGCGACATCATCGTCGAGGCCGGCCGTGTCGAAGGACGCCTGCGCCGCAGCGAAATGATCCCCAAGGAAAACCTGCGCAACGGCGACCGCGTGCGGGCCATGATCATGGAAGTGGACGCCACGCTGCGCGGCGCGCCCATCATCCTGTCGCGTTCGGCGCCGGAGTTCATGGTCGAGCTGTTCCGCAACGAAGTGCCCGAGATCGAGCAGGGCCTGCTGGAGATCAAGAGCTGCGCTCGCGATGCCGGCAGCCGCGCCAAGATCGCCGTGCTCAGCCATGACAAGCGTGTCGATCCCATCGGCACCTGTGTCGGCGTGCGGGGCACCCGCGTCAACGCCGTCACCAATGAATTGGCTGGCGAGCGCGTGGACATCGTGCTGTGGTCCGAGGACCCCGCACAGTTCGTGATCGGTGCGCTGGCTCCGGCCAATGTGTCGTCCATCGTTGTGGACGAGGAAAAGCACGCCATGGACGTGGTGGTTGACGAGGAAAACCTCGCCATCGCCATCGGCCGTGGCGGCCAGAACGTTCGCCTGGCTTCCGAGCTTACCGGCTGGAAGATCAACATCATGGACGCGGCTGAGTCTGCGCAAAAGCAGGCGGACGAGTCTGCCGTTGCGCGCCAGCTGTTCATGGAAAAGCTCGATGTGGACGAGGAAATCGCCAACATCCTCATCGAGGAAGGTTTCGAGACCCTGGAAGAAGTGGCCTACGTGCCGCTGCAGGAAATGCTCGAAATCGAGGCGTTCGACGAAGAGACGGTGAACGAGCTGCGCACCCGTGCGAAGGATGCCCTGCTGACGCAGGAAATCGCGCACGAGGAAAACGTGGGCAAGGTGTCGCAGGATCTGCTGACGCTCGAGGGAATGACTCCGGAGATCGTGGACAAGCTGGCCGAGGCCAATGTGCACACTCGCGACGATCTGGCCGATCTGGCCATCGATGAGTTGACCGAGCTGACCGGGCAGACCGAGGAAGAAGCGAAGGCTTTGATCATGAAGGCGCGTGAGCACTGGTTCACCGAAGGGCAAGAGTAAGGTCAGGGAGGTTCAGAGCATTTATGTCCAGTAATACGGTTGCCGAGTTTGCAAAAGAGCTCAACAAGACCCCTGACACGTTGCTGCAGCAGCTCAAGGCTGCAGGCGTCGCCAAGGACAACGCATCGGATGCGTTGACCGACGGCGACAAGCAGCAACTGCTCAGCCATCTGCAGGCCAGCCACGGAAGTGGCGCCAAGAAGATCACGCTGACCAAACGGTCCACCAGCGAGATCAAGCAGGCCGATTCGTCGGGCCGCGCCCGCACCATCCAGGTGGAAGTGCGCAAGAAGCGCACCTTCGTCAAGCGCGACGAGGCCGCCGAAGGCGCCTCCGACCCCGCTGCCGTTGCGGCTGCCCAGGAGCAGCGCGCGGCGTCGGAGCGCGAATCTCAGGAATTGGTGCGCCGCGAAGGGGAAGCACGTCGCCAGGCCGAAATGATCGGCCGGGAGGAGGAAGAATTGGCACAGCAACGCCGTGAGCGCGAAGAGCGCGAGCTAGTCCAACAGCGCGAGCGCGAAGCCGAAGAGCGCGCAGCCGCCTATGCGGCTGCCGAAGCCGCAAAGATTGTCGAGGCCAACCGCGCTAAGCAGGAAGCCTCGCGCGAGCAGGCTGCCGGCCAGATAGCGCGCGCCGAAGCCCAGCTCGCGGCACGCGCCAAGGCCGAGGAAGAGTCCAAGGCCCGTGCGGCCGAGGAAGCCGAACGCGCCAAGGATCTGGAAGACCGCCGCCGCAAGGCGCTGGCCGAAGCCGAAGCCATTCGCGCCATGATGGCCGCGCCCAAGAAGGTGCTCGTGGCCAAGAAGCCCGAAGAGCCCAAGCCCGTGGCAAAGCCTGCAGCGCCTGCTGCCGCCGATGCCAAGAAGACCACGCTGCACAAGCCCGCTGGCACGACCGCCGGCGGAGCCGGTGCGCGCGCGCCTGCCGGCGCCGGCAAGGAAGTCAAGTCCGCCAAGCTCTCCTCGAGCTGGGCCGGCGATGGCAAGAAGAAGGAAATCAAGACCCGTGGCGACAGCTCCGGTGGCGTGGGCGGCCGTTCCAACTGGCGCGGCGGCCCGCGTGGCGGGCGTCGTGGCAATGACCGCAATGACGGACAGCACCAGAGCGCGGCAACGGAATTCCGCGCCATCGAAGTGCACGTGCCCGAGACCATCACCGTGGCCGAGCTGGCGCACAAGATGTCGGTCAAGGCATCCGAGCTGATCAAGGTGCTGATGAAGATGGGCCAGATGGTCACCATCAACCAGCCCCTGGACCAGGACACGGCCATGATCGTGGTCGAGGAAATGGGCCACACCGCCAAGGTCGCTGCGCTGGACGATCCCGAAGCCTTCACGGCCGAGGAAGTGTCCCAGCAGGAAGCTGCCCAGGAGTCGCGCGCCCCCGTGGTCACCGTCATGGGCCACGTGGACCACGGCAAGACCTCGCTGCTGGACTACATCCGCCGCACCAAGGTTGCGTCGGGCGAAGCCGGCGGCATCACCCAGCACATCGGTGCCTACCATGTGACGACGCCCCGCGGCATCGTCACCTTCCTGGACACCCCGGGCCACGAGGCCTTCACGGCCATGCGTGCCCGTGGTGCACAGGCCACCGACATCGTCATCCTGGTGTGCGCTGCCGACGACGGCGTGATGCCCCAGACCAAGGAAGCCATCAAGCACGCGAAGGCGGCGGGTGTGCCCATCGTGGTTGCCATCACCAAGGCCGACAAGCCCGATGCCAACCTCGACCGCGTCAAGCAAGGCCTGGTGGCCGAGCAGGTGGTGCCCGAAGAGTACGGCGGCGAGTCCCCGTTCATCGCCGTGTCGTCCAAGACCGGCCAGGGCATTGACGAGCTGCTGGAACAGGTCCTGCTGCAGGCCGAAGTGCTGGAGCTGACCGCTCCCGTGGAAGCCGCTGCCAAGGGCCTGGTCATCGAAGCGCAGCTGGACAAGGGCCGCGGCCCCGTGGCCACGGTGCTGGTGCAGTCCGGCACGCTGAAGGTGGGCGACGTGGTGCTGGCAGGCCAGACCTACGGCCGCGTGCGCGCCATGCTGGACGAAGACGGCAAGCAGACCAAGTCCGCTGGCCCCTCCATCCCGGTGGAAATCCAGGGTCTGTCCGACGTGCCCCAGGCCGGCGACGACTTCATGGTGCTGCAGGACGAGCGCCGCGCTCGCGAAATCGCGACCTACCGCGCCGGCAAGTTCCGCAACACCAAGCTGGCTCGCCAGCAGGCTGCCAAGCTCGAGAACATGTTCGCCGAAATGGGTGCGGGCGAGGTCCAGACCCTGCCCATCATCGTCAAGGCCGACATGCAGGGCTCGCAGGAAGCACTGGGCGCATCGCTGCTCAAGCTCTCCACCGAAGAGATCCGCGTGCAGCTGGTCTACTCGGGCGTGGGCGGCATCAGCGAGTCCGACGTGAACCTGGCGCTGGCCTCCAAGGCCATCATCATCGGCTTCAACGTCCGGGCCGATGCCCAGGCGCGCAAGACGGCCGAGAGCAACGATGTGGACCTGCGCTACTACAACATCATCTACGACGCCGTCGAAGAGGTGAAGGCAGCGATGTCCGGCATGCTGGCTCCCGAGCGCAAGGAAGAGATCATCGGCATGGCCGAGATCCGTACCGTGTTCGTGGCGTCGAAGATCGGCACCGTGGCTGGCTCGTACATCACGCAAGGCCAGGTTACGCGCAATGCGCATTTCCGCCTGCTGCGCGAGAACGTGGTCATCTACACGGGCGAGATCGAATCGCTCAAGCGCCTGAAGGACGACGTCAAGGAAGTCAAGGAAGGCTTCGAGTGCGGTATCAAGCTCAAGAACTACAACGACATTCGCGAAGGCGACGTGCTCGAAGTGTTCGAGATCAAGGAAATCGCGCGCTCGCTGTAATTCGACATGGCAACACGCAAGTCCGCTGCGCCGAACCGCAGCTTCAAAGTCTCCGACCAGATCCAGCGGGATCTGGCGGAGCTGATCGCACGCGAGTTGAAGGACCCGCGCGTGGGCATGGTGACGCTGCAAAGCGTGGAGGTGACTCCGGACTATGCCCACGCCAAGGTCTACTTCAGCCTGCTGATCGGCGATCCGCAGGAGACGCAGGACGCCCTGAACCAGGCCGCAGGCTTCCTGCGCAACGGCCTGTTCAAGCGCCTGCACATCCATACCGTGCCCACGCTGCACTTCATCTACGACCGCACCACCGAGCGTGCGGCCGACATGAACGCCTTGATCGCCAAGGCCGTCTCCTCGCGCGGGAAGGAAGAGTAGCCCCATGAACGCGCCACGCACAAGGGTGCAGCGGCGCCCTGTGCATGGGGTGTTGCTGCTCGACAAACCGCTGGAGCTGTCCAGCAACGACGCCTTGCAGAAGGTCAAGTGGTTGCTGCGCGCCGAAAAGGCCGGACACACCGGCACGCTGGACCCGTTGGCCACCGGCGTGCTGCCGCTGTGCTTCGGTGCGGCGACCAAGTTCAGCCAGTTGCAGCTCGAAGCTGCCAAGACCTACGAGGCGATTGCGCGCCTGGGCCAGACCACGACCACGGCCGATGCCGAGGGCGAGGTGCTGCGCGAGCGCGCCATCGATCCCGCCGCCCTCACGGCCGAGCGGCTTGCCGCCGTGCAGGCGCAGTTCACGGGCCCCATCCGCCAGGTGCCGCCCATGTACAGCGCGCTCAAGAAGGACGGCAAGGCTCTTTATGAATATGCGCGTGCCGGCATCGAAGTCGAGCGTCCGGCGCGCGAAGTGACAATCCACGCACTGGAGCTTTCGCTGACGCAAGACAGCCAAGGCCAGCCGGCGATCCGGATGCTGGTGACCTGCAGCAAGGGCACCTATATCCGCACGCTGGCGGAGGACGTGGGAGAGGCCCTGGGCTGCGGCGCGCACCTGCGCGCGCTGCGCCGTATCGACACTGGCGGGCTGGGTGTCGAGCGCTGTATCTCGCTGGAGGCGCTGGCCGCCATGGGCGAGGACGAGCGTCTGCAGCAGTTGCAGCCTGTCGATGCCTTGCTGGCCAGCCACACGGCTGTCACGCTGGGCGAGCAAGATGCGGCCCGTTTTCTCACGGGCCTGCCCCGCAAGGGCGCTTGGGCCGATGCCGAGGCGGTGGCTGTGTATGGCGAAAACCCCCAGGCTCTGCTGGGGGTGGGGCGTGTGGTGCGTGGGGAACTCATCCCCGCCCGCCTGCTCAGTTCACTGGAAATTCAACAGATTTTGGAAGACACGCCGCGCCCATGACGCAGCGGCAATGGGAAAACACTATGAGCAAACAAATCCGCAATATCGCGATCATCGCCCACGTGGACCACGGCAAAACCACCATGGTGGACCAGCTGCTGCGCCAATCCGGAACCTTCGCCGAGCACGAAAAAGTCGTGGACACGGTGATGGACAACAACGCCATCGAACGCGAGCGTGGCATCACCATCCTGGCCAAGAACTGCGCCGTGAGCTGGAACGACACGCACATCAACATCCTCGACACACCCGGCCACGCGGACTTCGGCGGTGAAGTGGAGCGTGCCCTGTCCATGGTCGACGGCGTGGTGCTGCTGATCGACGCGCAGGAAGGCCCCATGCCCCAGACGCGCTTCGTGACCAAGAAGGCACTGGCCCTGGGCCTGAAGCCCATCCTCGTGGTCAACAAGGTGGACAAGCCCGGTGCGCGTCCCGACTACGTGGTCAACGCCGCGTTCGACCTGTTCGACAAGCTGGGTGCCACCGACGAGCAGCTGGACTTCCCCGTGGTGTACGCCTCGGGCATCAACGGCTGGACCTCGCTGGAAGAAGGTGCTCCGGGCGAGCAGTGGGGCCCCGACATGTCGGCCCTGTTCGACACCATCCTGAAGCACGTTCCTTCGGTCAAGGGCGATCCCGCCGCTCCGCTGCAAATGCAGATCTCGGCGCTGGACTACTCCACCTTCGTGGGCCGCATCGGCGTGGGCCGCATCACATCCGGCACGCTCAAGCCTTCGACCGACGTGCTGGTCATGGAAGGTCCTGACGGCAAGAGCTACAAGGGCCGCATCAACCAGGTGCTGAAGTTCCAGGGCATCGACCGCGTGCAGGTGACCGAAGCCGGCCCCAGCGACATCGTGCTGGTCAACGGCATCGCCGACCTGGGCATGGGCGTCACGCTGACCGACCCGCTGAACCCCCGGCCGCTGCCGATGCTCAAGATCGACGAACCCACGCTGACCATGAACTTCTGCGTCAATACCTCGCCGCTGGCAGGTCGTGAAGGCAAGTTCGTGACCAGCCGCCAGATCTGGGACCGCCTGCAAAAGGAACTGCGTTCCAACGTGGCCCTGCGCGTCAAGGAAACCGACGAAGACGGCATCTTCGAAGTGTCGGGCCGCGGCGAACTGCACCTGACCATCCTGCTGGAAGAAATGCGCCGTGAAGGCTACGAGCTGGCCGTGTCCAAGCCCCGCGTGGTCTACCGCGACGTGGACGGCGTGCGCCACGAGCCCATCGAGCTGGTGACGGCCGACATCGAGGAAGGCCACCAGGGTGGCGTGATGCAGGCCCTGGGCGAGCGCAAGGGCGAGCTGGTCAACATGGAGCCCGATGGCCGCGGCCGCGTGCGCCTGGAGTACCGCATTCCTGCGCGTGGCCTGATCGGCTTCACCAACGAATTCCTGAACCTGACCCGTGGTTCCGGCCTGATCTCCAACATCTTCGACAGCTACGAGCCGCACAAGGGCGAAATCGGCGGCCGCAAGAACGGTGTGCTGATCTCCATGGACGAAGGCGAAATCTTCACCTACGCCCTGGGCAAGCTGGACGACCGTGGCCGCATGTTCGTCAAGGCCAACGATCCCGTGTACGAAGGCATGATCATCGGCATCCACAGCCGTGACAACGACCTGGTGGTCAACGCCACGCGTACCAAGCAGCTGACCAACTTCCGCGTGTCCGGCAAGGAAGATGCCATCAAGATCACGCCCCCGATCGACCTGTCGCTGGAATACGCGGTGGAATTCATCGAGGACGACGAGCTGGTGGAAATCACCCCCAAGAGCATCCGCGTGCGCAAGCGCCACCTGTCCGAGAACGAGCGCAAGCGCGCTTCGCGCGCAGGCGCATAAGCGCCGTGGCGCCGAGGGCGCGCGCAAGCCAGCCGGCTTCGCCGCCCTGATTGTCAAAGGCCGCATCCGCGGCCTTTGTCTTTTCTGCGGCGGCTTCTGCCACGCCGTCCGCCAGGCCGTCAGTCAGGCATTCAGCCGCAGCAGCAATTCGCGCAGGCGCTGGCCGGCCGCTGCGCTCTGGTGCGGGTTGAGCGCCAGGGCCAGGCCGATGGGGGGCAGGGTCCCGGCGTCTTGCAGCGTGCGGAACACCACGCCCGGCGTGCTGCCCTTGGCCACGACGGCCGGCACCAGGGCCACGCCCAGGCCCGCGCCCACCAGGCTGACCAGGGTCTGGGCCTGCACCGCATGCTGCTTGACCTGGGGCATGAAGCCCGCGTTCTGGCAGGCCAGTACCACCAGCGCATGCAGGCCGGGCACTTCGCTGGGACGGTAGTTGATGAAGGGCTGGTCGGCCAGATCCCGCAGCCGCAAGGCGGGCCGCTGCAGCAGCGGGTTGCCTTCGGGCAGCACGGCCACCAGTTCGTCCTTTTCCACGGGCGTGATGGACAGCTCGGTGGCCTGCGTCACCGGGTAGCGCAGCAGGCCGGCATCGAAATCGCCGCTGGCCACCTGCGCGCAGATCTCGCGCGTGGTCGATTCGGTCAGCACCAGGTCGATCAGCGGATATTCGCTGCGAAAGGCCTGCACCAGCCGTGGAATCAGCGAGAACGTGGCCGAGCCTATGAAGCCTATGTGCAGCCGGCCGCGCTCGCCACTGGCCGTGGCCTGCGAGACCTCCTGCACCTGGCGCGCATGGTGCAGTGCCAGCTCGGCACTTTCCAGGGCCGCCAGGCCTGCCTCGGTCAGCGCCGTGCCCCGGCGGTCGCGCTGGAACAGCTGCACGCCCAGGCTGTCTTCGAGCCGGCGGATGGATTGGGACAGCGGTGGCTGCGACATGTGCAGCTGCTCGGCCGCCTGCCGGTAGTTGAGCGTGCGGGCCAGGGTGACGAAGTGACGCAGTTGGCGCAGGTCCATTGATATCCACCGTGTATCAGCGATGCTGAATTAAGTCTTAGACGCAACTTCAAAGATATCAAATACTGGCTCCCTGAAGCAACATGGAGACCACAGTGCAGGCTGCGTTGACAGGGATTCGGGTGCTGGATCTGTCCAGCGTGGTGTTCGGGCCGCTGGCCAGCCAGGTGCTGGCCGACTATGGCGCCGAAGTCATCAAGATCGAGCCGCCGGCCGGCGACTCCACGCGCCATACCGGCCCGGCCGTGGAGCCCGGCATGGCAGCCATGTTCATGGGCACCAACCGCAGCAAGAAGAGCGTGGTGCTCGATCTCAAGCAGGACGAGGCGCGCCAGGCCCTGCATGCGCTGCTGGCCACGGCCGATGTGTTCATGCACAGCATGCGCCCGCAGAAGCTGGCCCCGCTGGGCCTGGACCCCGCAACGCTGCGCGAGCGCTATCCGCGCCTGGTCTATGCAGGCCTGCATGGCTTTGGCGAGGACGGCCCCTATGCAGGCATGCCCGCCTATGACGACGTCATCCAGGGCATGAGCGGCCTGGCCGACCTGATGGAGCGCCAGACGGGCGAGGCGCGCTACCTGCCCACCATTGCGGCCGACAAGACCTGCGCCCTGGTGGCCGCGCATGCCGTGCTGGCGGCGCTGTTCCAGCGCGAGCGCAGCGGCCACGGCTGCTTTGTGGAAGTGCCCATGTACGAGACCATGGTGGGCTTCAACCTGGTCGAGCATTTCTACGGCATGCACTTCAGCCCCGCGCTCAGCGGCGCTGGCTACCCGCGCGTGATGGCGCCCTGGCGCAAGCCCTACCGAACGCTGGACGGCCACGTCTGCATGATGCCGTACACCGATGCGCACTGGCAGCGCTTCTTCGCCGCCGTGGGCCAGCCGCAGCTGGCCCTGGATGCGCGCTTTGCCAGCCAGGCCAGCCGCACGGCCCACATTGCCGAGCTGCTGGAGACCGCAGGCGAGTATGTGGCCCTGCACGGCACCCAGCACTGGCTGGACACCTGCCAGCGCCTGGAGATTCCTGCCGCCCCGGTGGCACGCATGGACGATCTGCCTGCCGATCCACACCTGCAGGCCACGGAGTTCTTCGTGCCGCTGCACGACGCCGCCATGGGCACGGTGCACCTGCCTCGCTCCTCCGTGCGCATGGATGGCCGGCAGGCGCCCATGGGCATGCCCCCGCGCCTGGGTGAGCACACGGCGGCGCTGCTGGCCCAGGCGGGCTGGAGCGCCGAGCGCATCGCCGGCCTGCAGACCACGTAACAGGAGACATGAGATGACAGTGAACACCCCGCAGCCCCACCCTGGCGCCGCCTGGAACGCCGTGCCCCGCATGGGCCAGGGCTTTTTCTGGCAGGACCTGCAGGTTGGCCAGCAGCTGCGCACCTTCCGCCGCACCGTGACCGAATCCGACCTGGTCGCCTTCATCAACGTCACCGGCATGCTGGAGGCCATCTTCATCGAGGACGGCTATGACGGCGGCGCCATCGCAGGCCGTCCCGTACCGGGCGCGCTGACCTATACGCTGATCGAAGGCTTCATCCTGCAAAGCATGATCCAGGGCACGGGCCTGGCCATGCTGGAGCTGCACCAGAAGATCCTCGGCCCCGTGCTGGTGGGCGACACCATCGAAGCCCTGGTCGAAGTCACCGCCATCAAGCCCACCTCCAAGGGCAACCGCGCCGTCGTCACCTCGCGCATCGAGGTCTTCAACCAGGGCCACCACAAGGTCATGGAGTACACGGCCGTGCGCCTGCTGGCAGGGCACAGCTAGGCGGACAAAAGAATTCCCATAACGACACCAGGAGACAACAGCATGGACAAGAAAGGCAACAAGGCCGCAGGCAGACAAGGGCGGCGCAGGATGCTGGCCGCCGTGGCGGCCTGCATGGCAGCCGCAGCGGCAGTGCCGGGAGCGGCCCTGGCCCAGCAGCCCTGGCCCAGCAAGCCCATCACGCTGGTCGTGCCTTTCCCGCCGGGCGGGCCCACCGACCTGGTGGCGCGCGTGCTGGCCCAGCAGGTGGGGCAGCAACTGGGCCAGACCGTGATCGTGGACAACCGGCCCGGCGCCAACGGCAACATCGGCAACGCCCTGGTGGCCAAGGCCGCGCCCGATGGCTACACCGTGCTCTACAACACTTCGTCGATTGCGCTGAGCCCGTCGCTCTACAAGAAGATGAGCTACGACGTGAACAAGGACCTGATGCCCGTGGCGCTGACGGCCGTGGTGCCGCTGGGCCTGGTGGTCAACCCCAAGCTGCCGGTGAAGAACGTGCAGGAGTTCGTGCGCCATGCCAGGGACAAGGCGGGCCAGCTGTCCTATGGTTCGGCCGGCAACGGCAATGTCACGCACCTGGCGGCCTTCCAGGTCGTGCAGCACTACCAGATCGAGGCCAGCCACGTGCCCTACAAGGGCAGCGCGCCGGCCGACGTGGATCTGGTGGCCGGGCAGATCGACTTCATGACCGACACCATCAATTCCGTCGCACCCTTCATCAAGGAGGGGCGGCTCAAGCTGCTGGCCGTGAGTTCCTCCAAGCGCCTGCCCAACTTCCCCGATGCACCCACGCTGGCCGAAAGCGGCATGTCCGGCTTCGAGGCCGGGGCCTGGCAGGGCGTGATGGTGCCCGCGAAGACGCCAGCCGCCATCATCCAGCGGCTCAACCAGGAGCTGATGCGCGCGCTCAAGGACCCGGGCGTGGTCGAGAAGCTGCAGCTGCAGGGCGCCGAAGGACTGGGCTCCACCCCCGAGGAATACGGCGCCTACATCCGCAGCGAGATCAAGCGCTGGGCCGGCGTGGTCAAGAGCACGGGTGTCTCTCTGGACTGAGTGCGCTGCGGTGCGCGGCGGCTGCCCGCCCTGTCGTGCACTTGCGCAAATTGGCACCTGTTTGTCAGGGGTGGGCGCGGATTTTCAGCTATGGTTGCGGCTCATCGCCCCGGGCTGCCGGGGCAGGGCATGCATAGCAACAAGGAGCAAGATATGACGGGAGCTGCCGGCGAAGTCCTCAGCGAAGTGCGGGGCCGCATTGGCATGATCACCTTGAACCGGGCCAAGGCGCTGAACGCGCTGTCGCTGGGCATGGTGCGCGATCTGCTGGCCACCCTGCTGGCCTGGCAAAAGGACGATCAGGTGCTGGCCGTGGCCATCCGCGGCATGGGCAAGGAAGGGGCCTTCGGCGCCTTCTGCGCGGGCGGCGACATCCGTTTTCTGCACGGCGCAGGCAGCACGGGCAATCCCCAGCTGGAGGACTTCTTCACCGAGGAGTACGCGCTCAACCACCTGATCCACACCTTCGGCAAGCCCTACATCGCCTTCATGGACGGCATCGTCATGGGCGGCGGCATGGGCATCAGCCAGGGCGGCACGCTGCGCATCGTCACCGAGCGCACCAAGATGGCCATGCCCGAGACGGCCATCGGCCTGTTCCCCGATGTGGGTGGCGGCTACTTCCTATCGCGCTGCCCCGGTCACGCGGGTGAGTGGCTGGCGCTGACGGGCGACGTGATCGGCGCGGCCGACGCGCTGGACTTCGGCCTGGCCGATGGCTATCTGCCCTCGGACCAGCAGCCTGCGCTGTGGGATGCCCTGGCCGCCGGCAGCTTTGCCGATGCAGCGGCCGTCGAGGCCCTGGTGAAGTCGAAGTTCACGGCCCCGGCCAAGCCAGCGGCCCAGCCCCGCGCCGAGATCGACCGCGTGTTTGCCCTGCCCACGGTGGCTGCCATGGTGCAGGCACTGGAAGCGGCGGATGGCGAGTGGGCGCAGCACACGGCAGCCACGCTGCGCAAGCGCTCGCCGCTGATGCTGCACGTGGTGCTGGAGCAGATTCGCCGCGCACGCGGCATGACACTGGCCCAGGACCTGCGCATGGAGCGCGACATGGTGCGCCACTGCTTTTACCTGCGCCCCGGCCAGAGCGAGACCATCGAAGGCATTCGCGCCCTGGCCGTGGACAAGGACCACCAACCGCGCTGGAACCCCGCGCGCATCGAAGACGTGCAGGACGCGCAATGGCGTGCCTTCTTCGACAGCCCCTGGCCCGCGCACTCGCACCCGCTGGCGGCGCTGGACTGATCGCGCGGCGGTTGCCCAAACCTCCAAGGGTTCAAAAGGCCATCCGGCACCGCGCCGGATGGCCTTTTTTTCGGTTCAGCGATCAGCGGGCTCCATGCGGCAGGAATGGCCTGCCAGCAGCCGTACCGCGTCGTCAATGCGCGGGCCCGGATCCCATTCGGGCACGGGCGGCGTCAGGCCCAGGGCCATCTGCCGCAACGGCTCGGCAATGGCCATGGACAGCAACAGGTCGCAGATGACATCGGGCTGCTCTGCCCTGAGCAACCCCTTCGCGCACTGGCGCCGCAGCCAGTCCACCAGCATGCCGCGGCCGCGCTCTATGCCGTTGCGCTGGTAGACCTCCAGCAACTCGGGCTTGGCGGGGAAATCGGTGGTGAGCAGGCGGAACATCCCCACCGCCTCGGCCGACAGCACGCGCGCGGCAATCACGCGCAGGATCTCGGCCAGCGCCGGAGCCACCTCTGAGGCCGACTGCGCATCGGCCGACAGGGCGGGGCGGAAACCGTCGGTCCAGCTGCGCACCACCAGGGCCACCAGATCCTCGCGGTTGGCGGCAAAGCGGTAGAGCGTCTTCTTGGCCAGCCCCGCGCGCCTGGCCACGGCTTCCATGGTGGTGGCGGCATAGCCTTCGTTGAGCAAGAGCCAGGTGGCGGCGGCCAGGGCGGCATCGTTGGCCTCGTGCTCGGGCCGGGCCGGCCGCCCGCGCGGCCTGGGGGCCGCAGGAGTGATTTCGGATTCCATTGGATTTCTTGTCGTTCCGTTCGGTGTTGTGCAGGGTCGTGCCTGGTTGTGCAGCATTTTGTTACCCGGCTGGGATTATCCGATTGTTTGGAAACGTTGTTCGTTTCTTTAATATAAGATGGCTTTTCCTCATCAACCCAGGAACGGAAAACACCCATGAACTCCCATGCCTTCGAGCCCGACATTTCCCGCATCGACGAGCTGCTGCACATCACGCCGCTGCGGCTGGAGACGGGAATCCAGCGCCTGCCCAGCGGCTGTCTGGTGGTGGCCTGCCGTACCGACCTGCACGGCTGCAGCGGCCGCATGCTGGACTGGTGGTTCAAGTTCTTCGAGACCACGCAGCACATCAAGTGGTGGCATCCGCATGACCACATCGCACATCGCGGCTGGGATGCGCAATGGAAGAAGGGCGAGAGCTACATAGGCGCCTCCATCGAGGCCGTGGAGTCCCTGGCCGATATTCCGCCCGTGGCGGCCAGGCTCAAGTTCCACGATCCGCGCGAGCTGTTCGACCCTGCGCAGCTGGAGCTGGCCTTTGCCGAAAAACGCGCATCGGCCGCCGTCTATGCACGCATCGGCTTCGGCGAGCATGTGCAGCTGGATGCCAGCGGGGACCCGATGGACGGGCAGATGGTGCACCTGGCGCGCGATACGCCCTTTGGATGCGTGCTGCGCAGCCGCTTCCTGCTGGGGCAGTCCTGCACGGACCCGGCGGCCGAGCTGCCCGACGCGCTGGGCCTGGGCCTGCTGCGCCACTGCTACACGGAGTTCACCTACCTGTCGCGCTTCCTGCCCTCGCTGTACTACGGCGAACATGGCAACGGCGAGGCGGCGCCGCTGCCCTGGTAGCCGTGGCCCCAGGCTTCAAAGCTGCTGGTGCACGGCCGTGGCCAGCTGCAGCAGCCGGTTGCGCGGCAGGGCGCCGCTGAGGGCATAGCCAAAGCCCTGGTCCACCCAGTAGAAGCTGGGCACGGGGCCGTCGCTGCTGAAGCGAAAGGCGGTCTCGCCACGCGTGGCCGGGTCCTCCAGCGCGCCCAGATACAGGGTGATGCGCTCGCCGGCCGCATCCTGGTACATGAACTGGGCGCGTGCGCCGCTGTCGCCGGGCAGCAGCCGGCCGCCTACCAGCTCATAGCCCAGTTCCGTGAGGGCTGGCAGCTTCAGCGGCCGGCCCAGCCGCTTGGAAAGCCATTGCAGCAAATGGGCCTGTTGCGCTGCCTCGACCTCGACCGGGTGGCGCTGCTCGGGCTGGTAGACCGCGTGGGCGACTGCTGCCTGATGGGCGAAGCGGGCAGGTGCGGCAGCGGCCAGCGTGTCCGCCGTTGAGGGTGCCGCAGGCGCTGCCTGCTGCCCGTGCACCAGCCAGCCCAGGCCGAAGGCCAGCAGCCAGCCTGCGGCCATGCCGCCCCAGCGCCACCATTGCTGCTGGCGCTGTTGCAGGCCCTGCAGCTGCTCGGCGGCGGCGCGCATTTCATCGGGCATGGGCGGTTCGCTGCGGGCGCCGTGCAGGGCGCGCAGCAGCTGCCGCTGGCGATGCCATTGCTCCACGCGTGCTGCGCTGTCTGCATCCAGCTGCTCGCGCAGCGCCTGTGCCTGTGGGGCCGGCAGGCGGTCATCGACCAGGGCATGCAGCTGCTCGTCGGGGATGGCCGTGGCAGCCGAGACACAGGAGGAGGGGGAGGTGGGGGCGGGGGCAGTCATGGCGGCCTCGTCATTTGAGCCGGCGCAGCGACGGGGCTGCGGCTTGGGGTGCAGCAGTCTGGGCGGGCGAAGCTGCGGGCGGCGCCTCCATCAGCTCGCGCAACCGGGAGCGTGCGCGCGACAGGCGCGACATCACGGTGCCCAGGGGCAGCTGCAGCACGCGCGCCGTGTCGGCATAGCTCATGTCCTCCACGCTGACCAGCAGCAGCACGGCCCGCTGCTCGGCGGGCAGGCGCTGCAGGCAGCGCTCCAGGTCCAGGGCAGCGTCGCTGCTGTCCTCGGGCGCTGCCAGGGACTCGGACAGGCTGTCGATGTCCAGCCACTGCCCTCGTGCGGCAGAGCGCCGCTGGTTCAGGTAGAGGTTGTGCATCAGGGTGAACAGCCAGGCGCGCAGATCGCCATCGGAGCGCCACAGCAGCCATTTGCGGCAGGCGCGTTCCAGCGTGTCCTGCACCAGGTCGTCGGCTGCCCAGGCATCGCCTGCCAGCAGCCGCGCGTAGCGGCGCAGGCCGGGCAGGTGCTCCAGGATCTGGCTGCGGTCCATGGGCAGGTCCGATCGCGCAGGGGGCCGGACTCAGGGGCGTGCGGTATGCCAGACGCCCATGACGCCGTCGCCCGTGGTATCGCCGGCCTTGCCGTCCTTCACCCAGTAGTACAGGGGCTTGCCCTTGTAGGCGATCTGGCTGCTGCCATCGTCGCGCTGGATCACGCTGTAGTTGCCGCCAGAGGGCGCCTGCTTGCCCATCAGGGGCGGCCAGTTGGTCGCGCAGGGGCCATTGCAGACGGACTTGCCACTGCCGGCCGTGTCCTTGTCGAAGGTATAGAGCGTCATGCCGTTGGCGCCGACCAGAATGCCGTTTTGCACGCTGACCGCACTGGGCGGCGTCTGGCCAGAGGCGTTGGCCGCAGGCGCGGAATAGCAGCCTGCCAGGGCCAATGTCAGGGCTGCCGTGAAGGCACAGGTACCAAGTTTCATGCCGAGCTTCTTCATCGCTGTCTCCGGTGCTTGCCGGCGCGCGAAATTGCGGCCGGACACTGCAATGAACACTGGGCCGTGCCGGTTTATTCCGCAGCAGTGCAAAAAAAGCTGCGGATGCCCGTCAACGGTTGAAGCTCTTCATGGCGCGCTCGACCTCGCGCTTGCCTTCGCGGTCCTTGATCACGTCGCGCTTGTCGTGCTCGGCCTTGCCCTTGGCCAGGGCAATGTCGCATTTGACATAGCCGTTCTTCCAGTGAAGGTTGATGGGCACCAGGGTGAAGCCCTTTTGCTCCACCTTGCCGATCAGGCGCAGGATGTCGTCCTTCTTGAGCAGCAGTTTCTTGATGCGCGCCGCGTCGGGGTTGACGTGGGTGGAGGCGGTCTTGAGCGGGTTGATCTGGCAGCCGAGCAGGAACAGCTCGCCGTCCTTGACGATGACGTAGCCGTCCGTCAACTGCACCTTGCCGCTGCGCAGTGCCTTCACTTCCCAGCCGTGCAGCACGATGCCGGCCTCGAAGCGTTCCTCGAAGAAGTAGTTGAATGCGGCTTTTTTGTTGTCGGCGATGCGCGACTGTGTTTCAGGTTTCTTGGCCATGGAGTAATAGATGCGGCGAAAACCTGGAGATGAAAGGTCTCCCTACAATACTGGATTGCCGTCTTCCCGCCGTGCGGGATTTTAGTTTCGCCTTGCCGTCATTGTGACAGCCGGCTGTGCCATGGCGGCGCTGCCGGTGTTTTGCATGCCGTGCAGCCCGCCCCATTCATGAAAAAAGTCAACAAGTCCGTCCTGATCTGGTACAGCCCCCAAGAAATGTTTGCCCTGGTGACGGACGTGGCCCACTATGCCGACTTCCTTCCCTGGTGCGATCAGGCCAGGGTGCTGGAGCAGGACGAGCAGGGCATGACGGCCGAGGTGGGCATTGCATTCGGCGGCATGCGCAAGTCCTTCGTCACGCGCAACACGCACAGCGTGCTCGACGATGGCGGGCGCCAGGTCAGCATCCGCCTGATCAAGGGGCCGTTCTCGCGGCTGGAGGGCCACTGGATGTTCCGCCCCGTGGGCGACGGATCGCAGCGCGCCTGCCGTGTCGAACTGCAACTGGACTACGGTTTCGACAACATGGCCCTGGCCGCCGTGGTCGGCCCGGTGTTCGACCGCATTGCAGGCTCCATGGTCGATGCCTTCATCAAGCGTGCCGAGCAGGTCTATGGCTGAGCCCCAGCCCGCTGTGCGCATCACGCTGGCCTGCAGTGCGCGCGCCGGCGAAGTCGTCGAGCTGTTTCTGCAATTGCCGGCCGGTGCCACGATTGCCGATGCGGTGGCGGCGGCGGGCGGCTGGCAGGCGCTGGGCTTTGCGCAGGCCGGGCCGGCAGGCCTGTGGGGCCGCAGCGCGCCTTTGACGCAAGCCCTGCGCGACGGTGACCGAGTGGAGCTGTACCGGCCCTTGACCGTGGACCCCAAGGTGGCGCGCCGCGAGCGTTTCGCACGCCAGGGCGCTCGGGCCACGGGGCTGTTCCAGCGCCAGAGGCCTGGAGCCAAGGCCGGCTACTGAGCCGGCCCGGATTCGGCGATCAGCGCATTGCGCCGCAATCGGAGGCGATGATGGCGTCGGCGCGCTTGAGTTCCGCATCGCGCGTGGCGTCGTCCATGAAGCCGCGCTCGCCCTGCTCATTCGTGTAGCCCAGCAGGCGGCCCGAAGACAGCGCGGTCTTGGACTGCTTGGCGCGTGCGCAGTTGTCCTGGCGCTGCTTGGCAATCCGTTCCTTTTCCGCCTTGGCCTTGGCGGCCTCCTGGGCTTCGGCCTTGCGCTTTTGTTCTTCCAGGGCCTTGTCGGTGCCTGCGGGCTTGGTGTCCTTGGCGGCTGCGGCAGGTGCTGCCGGTGCCGCGGCGTCCGCCGCAGGCGCCGTGCCTGCATCCGCAGCTGCCGCAGCGGCGGAGGGCGCGGCGGCAGGCGGCGGTGTGCTGCCGCCAGGCTGGCGCAGGATGTTCTTGGCGGGAATGTCAGGAGGCGGTGCGCGGTCGCTGAAGACCTTGCGGCCTGTGGCGTCGACCCATTGCCACTGGGCGGCTGCGGGCAGCGAACAGGCGGCAAGCGTGACTAGCAAAACAAGCTTGATGGCGTGCATGGTGAGTTGGGGATCGGGCCGAATGGCCTACAGCATACATTGTGATCCGGCGCACGGGTACAATCCTTCTTTTGGAGCTCTCACATGCGCCTTCTCGGTAAAGCCCTGACCTTCGACGACGTCCTTCTGGTCCCCGCTTTCTCCCAGGTCCTGCCCAAGGACACTTCGCTCAAGACGCGCTTTTCGCGCAACATCTCCCTGAACATTCCCCTTGTGTCCGCCGCCATGGACACCGTGACCGAGGCGCGTCTGGCCATTGCCATCGCGCAAGAGGGCGGTATCGGCGTCATCCACAAGAACATGACGGCCGAGCAGCAGGCCGCCGAAGTGTCCAAGGTCAAGCGCCACGAATCCGGCGTGGTGCACGACCCCGTGGTCATCACCCCCGAGCACACCGTGCTGCAGGTGCTGCAGCTGTCCGAGAACCTCGGCATCTCGGGCTTTCCCGTCTGCGACGGCGGCAAGGTGGTGGGCATCGTCACCAGCCGCGACCTGCGCTTCGAGACCCGCTACGACGTCAAGGTCAGCCAGATCATGACGCCGCGCGAGCGCCTGATCACCGTCAACGAGAAGGACGGCACCACGCCCGTGGAAGCCAAGGCCCTGCTCAACAAGCACAAGCTCGAACGCATCCTGGTCGTGAACGACGCCTTTGAACTCAAGGGCCTGATCACCGTCAAGGACATCACCAAGCAGACCACCTTCCCCAACGCAGCGCGTGACAGCGCAGGCCGCCTGCGCGTGGCCGCCGCCGTGGGCGTGGGCGAGGGCACCGAGCAGCGCGTGGAGCTGCTGGTCAAGGCCGGCGTCGATGCACTGGTGGTGGACACGGCCCACGGCCACAGCAAGGGCGTGATCGACCGCGTGCGCTGGGTCAAGCAGAACTACCCGCAGGTGGACGTCATCGGCGGCAACATCGCCACCGGCGCCGCTGCGCTGGCACTGGCCGAGGCAGGCGCCGACGCCGTGAAGGTCGGCATCGGCCCCGGCTCCATCTGCACCACGCGCATCGTCGCCGGTGTGGGCGTGCCCCAGATCATGGCCATCGACAGCGTGGCCCAGGCCCTGCAAGGCACGGGCGTGCCGCTGATCGCCGACGGCGGCATCCGCTTCTCGGGCGACATCGCCAAGGCCCTGGCCGCTGGCGCCTCGACCATCATGATGGGCGGCATGTTCGCCGGCACCGAAGAGGCTCCGGGCGAAGTCATCCTGTACCAGGGCCGTTCGTACAAGAGCTATCGCGGCATGGGCTCCATCGGCGCCATGCAGCAGGGCTCGGCCGACCGCTACTTCCAGGAATCGAGCACCGGCAATCCCAACGCCGACAAGCTCGTGCCCGAAGGCATCGAAGGCCGCGTGCCCTACAAGGGCTCCATGGTCTCCATCGTCTACCAGATGGCCGGCGGCGTGCGCGCTGCCATGGGCTACTGCGGCTGCGCCACCATCGAAGAGATGAACAACACGGCCGAGTTCGTGGAGATCACCGCCGCAGGCATCCGTGAATCGCACGTGCATGATGTGCAGATCACCAAGGAAGCGCCCAACTACCGCGCCGACTGATCCAGGTCCAGCGCCTTGGCGCGAGATGGAAAAGAGGTCCGGGCAGCCGCTGCCCGGACCTCTTTTTTTCGTGCGCTCACGAAGCTCAGATGGTGAAGCTCAGATGACGACGCTCAAATGGCGAAGTTGTCCAGCACCGCGCCCGAGCTGGCGCTCGATGCGTTGAACGCGAACTTGGCCTGCACGCCCCGCGTGTAGCGTGGCGCGGGGGCCTTCCATGCCGCACGGCGCTGGGCGAGCACGTCTTCGGGCACGTTCAGCTGCAGCTGCAATGCGTGCGCGTCGATGGTGATCGAGTCGCCCTCGTGCACCAGCGCGATGGTGCCGCCCACGGCCGCTTCCGGCGCCACGTGGCCGACCACCATGCCCCAGGTGCCGCCGGAGAAGCGGCCATCGGTGATCAGGCCCACGCTCTCGCCCAGGCCGGCGCCGATCAGGGCGCCCGTGGGGGCCAGCATTTCCGGCATGCCGGGGCCGCCCTTGGGGCCCAGGTAGCGCAGCACCATCACGTCGCCGGCCTGTATCCTGCCGTCGAGGATGGCCGCCAGTGCCGATTGCTCATCGTTGAACACGCGTGCCGGGCCGGTGATGACCGGGTTCTTCAGGCCCGTGATCTTGGCCACCGCACCTTCCGGGCTCAGGTTGCCCTTGAGGATGGCCAGGTGGCCCTGCGGGTAGAGCGCATCCGAGAGGGGGCGGATGACCTGGGGGTTGGGCGGTTCGTCAGGCACGCCGGCCAGGGTCTCGGCGATGGTCTTGCCCGAGATGGTGATGCAGTCGCCGTGCAGCAGGCCCGCATTCAGCAGGATCTTCATCACCTGCGGGATGCCGCCCGCCTGATGCAGGTCCACCGCCAGGTATCTGCCGCTGGGCTTGAGATCGCACAGCACCGGCACCCGCTGGCGGATGCGCTCGAAGTCGTCGATGGACCAGGGCACGCCGGCCGCATGGGCGATCGCGAGAAAGTGCAGCACGGCATTGGTGGAGCCTCCGGTCGCCATGATCACCGAGACCGCGTTCTCGATGGACTTGCGCGTCACGATGTCGCGCGGCTTGAGGTCCATCTTGATGGCCTCGATCAGCACCCTGGCGGATTCCTTGGCCGAGTTCTCCTTTTCATCATGGGGATTGGCCATGGTGGAGGAGTAGGGCAGGCTCATGCCCAGCGCCTCGAACGCGCTGGACATGGTGTTGGCGGTGTACATGCCGCCGCACGAGCCCGTGCCGGGAATGGCGTGCTGCTCGATGTCCTTGAGCTCCTGGTCGCTGATCTTTCCCGCGGCGTTCTCGCCGACGGCCTCGAACACGCTGACGATGTTCAGGTCCCGGCCTTTCCACCTGCCGGGCAGGATGGTGCCGCCGTAGACATAGATGGCCGGCACATTGGCGCGCAGCATGCCCATCATGCCGCCCGGCATGTTCTTGTCGCAGCCGCCGACCACCAGCACGCCATCCATCCACTGGCCGCCCACGCAGGTCTCTATGCAGTCGGCGATCACCTCGCGGCTGACCAGCGAGTACTTCATGCCTTCCGTGCCCATGGACATGCCGTCCGAGATGGTCGGCGTGCCGAACACCTGCGCGTTGCCGCCGGCCTCCTCGATGCCTGCGATGGCCGCGTCCGCCAGCCTTTGCAAGCCGGAGTTGCACGGCGTGATCGTGCTGTGGCCGTTGGCCACGCCGACCATGGGCTTCTTGAAATCCTCTTCCTTGTAGCCCATGCCGTAGAACATGGAGCGGTTGGCTGCGCGCGCCTTGCCTTCGGTGATGTGGGCGCTTCGGCGGTTGATCTGGTTCGGCGGGGTCATGGCATGTCTCTCGTTGTGGGGGTTGGATGAGTATGGGCCGACTGATTCATCTGATCCAATCCTATTCATCGGCATGATTGATATGCTGCGCATATGAATGAGCCCCCCATTGATCTGCGCGTCTGGCGGCAATTCCTGGCCGTGGCGGACGAGCTGCACTTCGGCCGCGCCGCATCGCGCCTGCACATGACGCAGCCGCCGCTCACCCAGGCCATCGCCCAGCTGGAGCGCAGCCTGGACGTGGCGCTGTTCGAGCGCTCGAGCCGCCACGTCGCGCTGACGCCGGCCGGCGAGGCGCTTGTGCCGCAGGTGCGTGAGCTTCTGGCGCGGGCGGCAGCGCTGCCCGGGATTGCGCGGGCTGCGGCAGCGGGAGAAGTGGGGCGCGTGCGGCTGGCCTTTGTCTCCACCATCGGCTTCACCCGGCTGCCGCTGTGGGTGCGGGACTTCGTGGCAGGCACGCCAGGTGTGGCGCTGGAGCTGGTCGAGGCCACCAGCGATGTGCAGATGGAAGCCTTTGAGCGCGGGCAGATCGATGCCGGACTGATGTTGCATGCCCCCGGGCATGCGCCGGCCGGCCTGGAGCGCCTGGCCGTGGGACGGGAAGCCATGGTGCTGGCCCTGCCGCAGCAGCATGCGCTTGCCGGTGCGGACCGGCTGATGCTCGACGAAGTGCTGGAGCAGCCGCTGGTGATCTTTCCGCGCCGCATCATGCCCTCGCTCCATGACGCGGTGACGGATCTGTACCGACGGCACGGACATGTGCCGCGCATCGCGCAGCAGGCGATACAGATGCAGACCATCGTGAACCTGGTCTGGGGCGGCATCGGCCTGGCCTGGGTGCCCGCCAGCGTGATGCAGTTCTGCAGGCCCGGCGTGGTCTACCGCGAGGCGGTTTTCGCCAGCGCCCGTGCAGGCAGCAAACCCGTTGCCCTGCCGGTCTGCGAGACCAGCCTGGCCTGGCCTGCCGGAGCCATGTCGCCCGCGCTGGCGCGGTTTGTCGGCTTCGTGCACGAACAGCATTGAGTGGGGCGCGCCAGCAGGCAGCAGAGGCCAATGCCTGGAATATCCGCAAGGTTCTGGTCTGAATTTTTGGAAATTCTGGCCAGAATGATAGAATTCGGGCCAGGCCGGATACCAGGCCTGCTTTTGTTTTCAGCCCCGCCATGCAATCTGTCGGCATCTACGAAGCCAAGACCCGTTTCTCCGCCCTGATCGAACTTGTCGAGCAGGGCGAGGAAGTGCGCATCACCCGCCACGGCAAGGAAGTGGTGCGCATGCTACCGGTGCGCCGCCGCCCCGTGATCACCGACGAGCAGATCGCCCGCGAGCTGGAGCAGATGCAGGCGCTGCAGGCCACGGTGCGGCCAGCCCAGCCGGCCCAGTCGGCACAGGCGCCGGACTCCACCACCCGACTGCGCCACGCAGGCCGGAGCCAGGCATGACCTCCTTCGTGCTCGATGCCTCCGTCACCGCCGCCTGGCTGCTGCCCGATGCCGCCAGCGTGCACACCCAGCGCCTGTATACCCGCATCCGCCGCCATGAAGTGGACCCGCAGGCGCCCAACCTCTGGCAGTGGGAATGCGGCAACCTGATCGCCTCGGGCGTGCACGGCGGCCGCATTCCGCACAGCTCGGTCGAAGGCCTGTGGGGCGTGCTCGAGGCCATCCGCCACCGCGTGGAGCTGCACGAGCTGGCGCCCGCCCAGCACAAGGCCGTGCTCGACGTGGCGCTGGACACCCGCCTGCCGGTCTATGACGCGGCCTACCTGTGGCTGGCGCAGTCGCTGCGCCTGCCGCTGGCCACCTTTGACGCGGCCCAGGCCGCCGCCGCCCGCAAGCGCGGGCTGGCGCTGTTGGCCCCTGAAGATTTCTGATCCCCTCCCATCACCTTTGCCTGAGATGACCATGCAACACGACAAGATCCTCATTCTTGACTTCGGCTCCCAAGTCACCCAGCTGATCGCCCGCCGCGTGCGCGAAGCCCATGTCTACTGCGAAGTCCACCCCTGCGACGTGAGCAGCGACTGGGTGCGCGAATTCGCCGCCGACGGCCGCCTCAAGGGCGTGATCCTGTCGGGCAGCCACGCCAGCGTCTACGAAGTGGACGACCGCGCCCCCGACGCCGTGTTCGAGCTGGGCATTCCCGTGCTGGGCATCTGCTACGGCATGCAGACCATGGCCACCCAGCTGGGCGGCAAGGTCGAAGGCTCGCACACCCGCGAATTCGGCTACGCCGAAGTGCGCGCCCATGGCCACACCGAACTGCTCAAGGGCATCGAGGACTTCGCCACGGCCGAAGGCCACGGCATGCTCAAGGTCTGGATGAGCCACGGCGACAAGGTCACCGAGCTGCCCCCGGGCTTCAAGGTCATGGCCTCCACGCCGTCCTGCCCCATCGCCGGCATGGCCGACGAGGCGCGCCGCTTCTACGCCGTCCAGTTCCACCCCGAAGTCACGCACACCGTGCAGGGCGCGGCCCTGCTCAACCGCTTCGTGCGCGAGATCTGCGCGGCGAATGCCGACTGGATCATGGGCGACTACATCGAGGAAGCCGTCGCCAAAATCCGCGAGCAGGTGGGTGGCGAGGAAGTCATCCTCGGCCTGTCTGGCGGCGTGGATTCGTCCGTGGCCGCGGCCCTGATCCACCGCGCCATCGGCGACCAGCTGACCTGCGTCTTCGTGGACCACGGCCTGCTGCGCCTCAATGAAGGCGACATGGTCATGGAAATGTTCGAAGGCAAGCTGCACGCCAAGGTCATCCGCGTGGACGCCAGCGACCTGTTCCTGGGCAAGCTGGCCGGCGTCAGCGAGCCCGAGGCCAAGCGCAAGATCATCGGCGGCCTGTTCGTGGACGTGTTCAAGGCCGAGGCCGCCAAGCTCAAGGCCGGCGATGCAGGCCACAAGGGCGCCACCTTCCTGGCCCAGGGCACCATCTACCCCGACGTCATCGAGTCGGGCGGCGCCAAGAGCAAGAAGGCCGTCACCATCAAGAGCCACCACAACGTCGGCGGCCTGCCCGAGCAGCTCGGCCTGAAGCTGCTCGAGCCCCTGCGCGACCTGTTCAAGGACGAAGTGCGCGAACTCGGCGTGGCCCTGGGCCTGCCGCGCGAAATGGTCTACCGCCACCCCTTCCCCGGCCCGGGCCTGGGCGTTCGCATCCTGGGTGAAGTCAAGAAGGAATACGCCGACCTGCTGCGCCGCGCCGACGCCATCTTCATCGAGGAACTGCGCAACTGGACGGACGAAGCCACCGGCAAGAACTGGTACGACCTCACCAGCCAGGCCTTCACCGTCTTCCTGCCCGTCAAGAGCGTGGGCGTCATGGGCGACGGCCGCACCTACGACTACGTCGTGGCCCTGCGCGCCGTGCAGACCAGCGACTTCATGACCGCCGACTGGGCCGAGCTGCCCTACGGCCTGCTCAAGAAGGTGTCTGGCCGGATCATCAATGAAGTGCGCGGCATCA
Organism: Delftia sp. WSY_22; assembly: GCF_043104185.1. Lineage (NCBI taxonomy): Bacteria > Pseudomonadati > Pseudomonadota > Betaproteobacteria > Burkholderiales > Comamonadaceae > Delftia > Delftia sp. WSY_22. The sequence goes on along the minus strand of NZ_JBICKN010000059.1, from coordinate 235,889 downwards.
ACCGCGTGACCTACGACGTTTCGACCAAGCCGCCGGCGACGATTGAGTGGGAGTGATTGCGCAATAGGAAACGGCCGGGGTCGTCCGGCCGTATTTCCGAATCAAGCCCGCGGCACTGCGGGCTTTTTTCTGCCCGCCCGCCGTTGTTCAGTGGGATGCTGGAATAGCCGAATGCTCGCGCAGGTATGCCCTCAGCTTCGCGTCCGTGGCATACACATAGCACCCCTTCATGCCACGGGTCATCAAGGTGCGATAGGTGTTCTTGATGATGCTGTCCGCCAGCCGTGCGGCCTCGGCAGGCTGCTCCTTCGTCATCTTCACGAATCCCTTCATGGTCTTGTCATGTCTGTCCCTGGCTCGGGGCACTGCCACCAGCGTGTCGCCCATGATGGCCAGGTCTGGCCCGATGATGACTCCCACATAGTCCACTTCCAGCCCCTGGCAGGTGTGTATGCAGCCGACCTGTGCCACAGAGTTCGGTGCCACGATCCAGAGGCTGCCGTCCTGGTCCAGATTCCATTGGCGCTCGTAGTCTCCGATGACTACGTCCATAAGCTTGGGATTCTTCTTGCTGTTCCATGGCCAGCAGTAACCAGCCACAACGCGTGCCCGGTTGTTGGCGTTCTTCGTCTCGATGGCCTTGTGCAGATCCGAGGGGTCGTCAAACACCTGAAAGTCAAACGGAATATCTGCAAGGCTAGGGTTGGCGGTAGTTCGGATCTGCAACGTATGGTCTACCCAGGCCAGATAGCCGTCGGAGCCGGCGCACCGAAATTGGGAAGTCAGCGAATATTCCTCTACCTCAGCATTCCGCTCGGCTGCAAACTTGCGGATGATCTCCTTGGAACCTACATCCTTGAGAGTCACGCGCTGGTCTTCGTCGATGAAAAAGATGCTGCACTTGGCAGCTTCTATCAGCTCCTTGACCTGATGGGTGCCCAGATTCCCATAGAAGCCGCTTTTTTCGGTTAGGCGATGTGCTTCGTCCACGACCAAGACATCAAAGGCATCCTGCACGGTTTCCGTGAAGGAGCCTGATCCGCCGAAAAGATTGACCAGATGTGCGTTGTCGCGCGTCTGTATCAGCTTGTCGCTATAGACAGCGCGTGGGGCAGCGTTCTTGGAAATGTATTTGACGGTCAAGCCTTCGCGCAGAGCCGCAAGCAGGTTGACGGCGATCACCGACTTGCCGGTTCCAGGACCGCCCTCAATGATCAAGACGCGAGGCCTGCCGCTGGCGCTGGCCTGGCGGCATGCGGCCTTCGCAGCCTCGAACACTTCCTTCTGGTCGTCGATTAGCGCGAACTCGCTGTTGCCCTTCAGCAGCTTGCCGACCACATCCGCCAGCGCTTTGGATGGCCGCATCCTTCCTCGTTCAAGATCGAACAGCACCTGGCGGCCTCGGCCATGCCGGATGTGCTGTTTGATGAACTCGCGGAGTTTCTTGCGGTCTTCATCACCTTTCAGGAACAAAGGTGCCCGCTCGATATAGGGCTGGTACTGGGGGGAGTCGATGATGCCATCGGCGGCATAGTTGTGCAGGTAGGCGCAAGGCTTCAGCTGCAGCCCGCCGTCATAGATGGCCTCGTTGAACCCCTCCAGAAATGCCGTGTACGACCACGCCTGGTAGCTGGGGTGAATGCGCGCCTGGTCAGGGCGCATTCCACCGCGCAAAAGCACGATGGCATCGCGGTCGGTGGCGCCGACCGATGACCATTGCTTGAGTTCGACCACCACCAGCCGTCGAGAGCCGTCGTCGGCATGTCCGGCAAGAATGACATCGATGCGTTTTGACGATTGCGGCAGGATGAATTCGACAGCGACCCCGATGTCGGGTGCGATTTCCGGGTCACGCAGAAGGCGGGCAATGTAGCCCAGCGACTCGCGCCATGATCGGATCTCCGCCTTGGCTACCTTGCGGTGAGTCGCTGCCTGGTACTTCGCGTAGATGACGTCTTCAATATCGCGTTCGTCGTAGTCGAGCAGGAATTGTGTCTTCTCGGCCTGATAAACGATCATGGCTCGGGCAGCTGGTCGTATTTGGTGCTGACGCCGCGCGACGCCTCGACAGGGTATTTGGCGGCGTTGGAAGCCAGCTTGCTGGCGATGGCTGCGTTGAGGTCCACGTCCAGCACATCCGCCAAGCGGATGAGGTACAGGGCGACATCGGCCAGTTCGTCGCGTACCGCCGAGGCGGTTTTAGGATTCGAGGCGGCCGAATGAGAGTCGGCCTCGGTCATCCATTGGAATATTTCGGTCAACTCACCCACCTCGCCCGAGAGAGCCATGACCAGATTCTTGGGTGAATGGAATTGCTGCCACTCCCGCTCTTGCGCAAACTGCCTCAGCGCGTGTACCGCGCCCGTCACGTCAATCAGACTTTTGTCCACATCCAGACCCTTTCGGAACGGATTGTTACCTATTCTGCAGTTCCTAGGACTCAGAGACCTGAAGTATCGCTGCGCCTAGGAAGATTCTGAGCCCGGGCGAGGCTTGGATGTAAGAACTAGCCGCCTGATTCCCAGGCCAGGTGCAAGCACTTGCGCGCAGACAGACGAAGTCCAGTGTTCCCCATGAAAGACATGGCTGCTACCAGACCAAGCATGCGTTTGTAACGTAAAGTACTATTTCTTTGCAATTTGCTGTGTGCTGCTGCGGACCTAGCCCGTGGGTATTGATTCCGCATGAAGATACTTCTCCCAAACGCTGATGGCTGTTGAAATCTCTCGCCTTCAAAGTCCTGCGGCCGTTCAGGCGGCGTTGGACGAGTTTTCACGCCTTGGTCGGACGGCATTCCTGAAGCGATACGGATTTGGAAAATCGCGCGATTTCTTGGTTCGCAATGCAAGAACCGGGCAGCTATGCGACTCCAAGGCCATCGTCGGAGCTGCGTTCGGCCATCAGTTCCCGCAGGAGGGACCGCTCAAGCCGACTGATTTCTCCGGTGGAGAGGCCACCGTCGTTCCTCGATTGCAGCATCTGGGCTTCGATGTCGTGCGCATTGGTGAAGACTGGACCTTCGATGAGGTGCAGGCCACGGTCGCGTCGTATTTCGAGATGCTTTTGCTGGAGGCCGAGCAGCAGCGCTACACCAAGACCGAATTCAATGCGCAGTTGCGCCAGAGGCTGCGTGGGCGCAGCAAGGGATCGGTGGAGCTGAAGTTCCAGAACATCAGCGCCGTCCTGCATGACCTGGAGCTGCCCTTCATCCGCGGCTACAAGCCCCGGAGCAACGCTCAGCTTCTGTTGCGTCAGGCGGTGCAGCAGTTCGTCCTGAATCAGCCGGGCCTGGTTTCCCGTGTGGTGGATGCGATGGAGGAGGTCAAGACGTCTGCTGAGCAGAGTTTTCATGCCTGCCTGGTTGAACCGCCTGCGCTGGAGACAGTGGCGCAGTTGGCGAAAGACGGCGCCAAGGTCAGATTTCCACGCAAGACGAACTGGGCCCAGCGGGATGAAGCCAACCGGCATCTTGGCCGTGCCGGAGAGCAGTGGGTCATCGGATTCGAGCAGCGGCGACTTGTCCATGCCGGGTATCCGGAGCTTTTCCAGCAGCTGGACTGGGTGTCTGACCGGCTCGGCGACGGGAGCGGCTACGACATCCTCTCGCATGAGCGGCCCGGCGAGCATCGCTTCATCGAGGTTAAGACCACCAATGGCGGGCATGCCTCGTCCTTCATCATCAGCCGCAACGAACTGGATTTCGCAGCAGAGGCCGGGGATGCCTTCCATCTCTACCGGGTTTTTCAGTTCCGGGAGGAACCAAGGCTCTACATCCTGAACGGGCCGCTGGCGGACCAACTGCACCTGGAGCCCATCGATTTTCGGGCGTCGTTCCGGCGCCTGGTGGGGTAACGCGCAGGTCGGCCGGGCCAGAGCTCCCCGCAGCTTTGAGCACAGGCACATGAAAGAGGGCTGAAGAGGCCTGCCCTGCGCATCCTCTGGAGCGCGACGACAATAGCCCATGATTCAAGAAAAGCCCTTGGCGGCAACCGAACTGGAGCGGCCTGCCATGGCCTTGCGCACTCTTGCGAACGGAGTGCGGCTGCTGGCGCTGCCTATGCCGCATTTGCAGAGCGTCAGCGTGGGTGTGTTCCTGCGCGTGGGCTCCCGCGACGAGACCTCCACCAGCAACGGCATCAGCCATGTGCTGGAACACATGGCGTTCAAGGGCACGCATACGCGTTCCGTGCAGGAGATCAACCTGGATGCGGAGCGGCTGGGCGCGGAGGTCAACGCCTTCACCGGGAAGGACATCACCGGCTATTTCATGACCGGCCTGGGCTGGCATGCGCAGGCCTTGCTGGGAATGATTGCGGACATCGTGCTGAACAGCGTGTTTCCCGAGCATGAATTGCAAAGGGAGCTGCAGGTGATCCGGCAGGAGGCCATCGAGTACGAAGAGGACCCGGAGGACAGCGCCGGTGACCTGCTGGACCGCGCCATCTGGGGCGACGACCCGATGGGCATGCCGGTGATCGGCACGGTGGCCAATATCGAAGGCTTCACGCGGCAGGATCTGGTGCGCCATGTGCAGTCCCATTACGTGGGAGAAAAGACCGTCGTCGTCGCGGCCGGAAACTTCGATGTGCCGGCCTGGCTGGAGCAGGCGGCGCAGCTGTTCGCCGGCATGCCTGCGTCGGCCGATCCCGCTGTGGCGTTGCCCCCTCAGCCCGCAAAGTATGTGGGGCAGGCCCTGGCGCAACGTTTCACGCAGGTGTCCCAGGTGTTCGTGAACCTGGCCTATCCCCTGGTGTTCGAGCAGTTGCAGGGCGAGCACCCGCAGCGTGCGCGTCTCGTGGCCTCGCTGGCGGCCCATCTGCTGGGCGAGGGGATGTCGTCGCCCCTGGTCGATACCGTGCGCGAGCGGCTCGGACTGGCCTATACGGCCTATGCGGCGATGGAGGGCGGTGACGTCTGGGCCAATTTCATCGTGCATGCCGTCACGACGCCGGACAAGCTCGAAGCGCTGGTGGCAGCGACAGGCGGCCTGCTGCGCGCCCAGGCGGCCGGCATTGACCCCGTGCATCTAGAGCGGGCCAAGAACCAGCTGGCGGTCTCGCGGGTGCGTGCGGGCGAGCGGACCTACGCCACCATGGAGCGGGCTGTCGAGGACCTCTTTGCCCATGGCAGCGTGACATCCGTGGCCGAAACGCTGGCGATGATCGATGGCATCGGGGCCGAGGAAGTGCGCAAGGTCTTCGAGCGCATGCTGGCCCACCCTCCGGCGGTGGCCATCACCGGCAAGGGCGCCAATGCCCGGACCGTGCGGCAGCTGGCCGCAGGCCTGGCGGCCTGAGCCGGCAGCGCGCGGTCAGCGGCCAGCGGCCAACCGCCAACCGCCAGCCGCAACACATGGCGCTTTTCCCGTTGTCATGGAGTTGAGGGAGCGGGCGGCGGCGCGTTCCATTGCCGCTTGAGGTAGTGCGACTTCGGGTGCTCCTGCAGGAACACGCAGCACTGCACCCACGCCGCTGACTCCGGGGGCACTTCGAACGGGGCGATCGGGCCGATCGCACCGATCGCGCGCGAGAGATGCTCGAACACGGCCTCGGCCATGGCCGAGCACATCTGCGGCGGGCGCGGGTTGGTCAGCGTCAGGGTGGCGATGAGTTGCTGCGCGTGGGGGTCCTCGCCGCACAGTCCGACGGCGATGGGTGCCACGCGCGACTTCAGGTCCGCGAGCCGTGCCCATCCGCGCTCGGCCAGCGCAAGGTGCATGGCGTGCAGGACCGGCTCCCACTGGATCGACGGGAGCAAGGATGGCGATACCTCGATGGCGATGTGCGGCATGGGGCGGCGCCTTCAGTCGAGCTTGATGCCGACTTCGCGGATCAGCGTCTGCCAGCGTGCCCGCTCGCTGTCCAGCAGGCGTGCGAATGCCTGGGGCGAGTTGTCGATGGGCACCGAGCCGAGTTCGGCCAGCCTGTCCTGCGTGGCCTTGGCCGCCAGCGCCGCGCCCATGTGCTTGACCAGCCAGGCCTTGCGGTCGGCCGCAATTGCAGCGGGCGCGAGGAAGCCGTACCAGCCGCTGATCTCGGCGTCCACACCCGATTCCTTGAGCGTGGGCACGCCAGGCAGCGCGGGAATGCGCCTGGCGGACGTCACGGCCAGCGCCTTCAGGCGCCCGCTTTGCACATGCTGCAGGATGGCCGGCGTGGCTTCGAACACCATCTGCACCGTGCCGCCCAGCACGTCGTTGAGTGCAGGCGCGGAGCCGCGGTAGGGAATGTGCAGGATCGAGGTGCCGGTATGGCGCTTGACGAGTTCTCCCGCCAGGTGCTGCGGCGTGCCGTTGCCGGCGGATGCGTAGGAGAACTTGCCCGGGTTCTTGCGCAGCCATTCGAGCGCCTCCTTGGCCGTGGCCGCCGGGAAGGAGGGATGCACGGCCCAGATCAACGGCACCGAGGCGGCCCATGCCAGCGGTGTGAAGTCCTTGGCCGGATCGAAGTTGAGCCTGGAGTACAGCGCCGGGTTCGCGGCCATGGGGCCGAGTGCGCCCAGCAGCAGCGTGTAGCCGTCGGCCTCGGCGCGTGCTGCCGCCTCCGTGCCGATGTTGCCGCCCGCACCGCTGCGGTTGTCGACGATCACCGTGCTGCCGCTGTCCGACTGCAAGGCATTCGCCATCAGGCGGGAGACGGCATCGGTGGTCGCACCTGCCGGATAGGGGCAGATGATGCGGATGGGCTTGGAAGGGAATGCCTGTGCGCGCGCCGAGGGGCTTGCGCCCATGGCTGAAATGGCCGTCGCCGTGCTGGCGTACTGAAGGAAGTTGCGTCGTTTCATCGGTGCTCTCGTGACCAGAGTTGTCTCGTGGCCGTAGTGTCGGCAGGCCCTTGTTTCTTCGCAATTCGCATTTTCTGGCCGCGCCTATCGGATAATCCGATGGCCATGTCCGCACGCAGCCGCGACCCCCTCGATCTCGTCTCATTGCGCCAGTTGCGCTACTTCGTGTCGGCGATGCGGGCGCACAGCTTCAGTGCGGCATCACGCGATGCCTCGATCTCGCAGGCGGCGCTGTCGGAGCAGATCGCCTTGCTGGAATCGACCCTGGACGTGCAGCTGTTCGACCGTGCGAGCGGGCGCGCCGTAGCCACGGCCTCCGGACATGAGCTCGACCGCCGGGTGTCGGCCTGCCTCAGTGAGCTGCAGGCGGCGCTGCGCGACGTGCAGGCGCGTGCGAGCACCGTGGCGGGCCTGGTGCGCATCGGCCTGGTGCAGTCCTACGCGGGATGCTGGGTACTGCCCGTCGTGCGCAGGGCCCAGGCGCAGTGGCCGCAGCTGGCGATCGCACTGCGCAGGCGCACCGCACAGGCCTTGGTGGAGGGCGTGTTGCGTGGCGATTTCGATCTCGCCGTCAGCTTCGACCCGGAGCCGCATGCCGATCTGGAGATCCTGGCCTGCTTCGACGAGCCCGTGGTGGCCGTGGGATTGAAGCCCCGGCGGCGGCGACGCCTGCTGGAGCTCAGCGAGGTCGCGAACCACCCCCTGGCCTTGCTGCCAAGCGAATACGCCATGCGGCGCCAGCTCGACAACGCCTTTGCGGCGCAGGGGCTGAAGCCGGGCGTGCATCTGGAGTCCGATACGCTGGAGGACCTGGTGCATGCCGCCCGTGAAAACGGCATGGTTGCGCTGCTCAACGGTGCCGCGGCAATGAGCCTGGACGTGCAGGATGCAGTCCCGTTGGCCGAAAGAAATCTGGGCCGGCAAGCCTGCCTGGTGCGCTCACGCAGCCGTCACCACGGCTTTGCCGCCCAGTACGTATGGGACGAGCTGTCGGCGGCAACCCCCACGCTGCCGCCAGCGTGGGGGCGGCGCGTTGCAGCCGCGCGCTAGTCGTCGGCCGGGTCCGTTCCGCCCAGGCCCGTACCGCCCGTCAGGGCACTTCCTTCAGGCCCACCAGTTGCAGGGGGCGTGCCAGCAGTTCGTCGAAGCGTTTCTCGAACGCCTTGAAGTACGGCATGCTGAAGTGCGCATCCAGCGCTGCCTGGTCCCTGAATGACTCCCGCATGTAGAAGGTGCCGGGTTTGTCCGCCAGCTCGAACAGCGTGTAGTCCAGGCATCCGGGCTCTTGCCGGGTGAATGGCACCAGCGCGCGCAGGGCGTCGCGCAGCTGGTCTTGCTGGCCGGCCTTCGCCTCAAGGATGGCCAGGTTGAAAATGGTCTCTGTCTTCATGGCTCAGCCCCAGTTCTCCAGCACCACCTTGCCGCGCGCCTTGCCCGACTCGATCAGGGCATGGGCGCGCTTGAGGTTGTCGGCGTTGATGCTGCCGAAGCGCTCGGCCAGCGTGGTGCGGATCAGGCCGGCATCGACCAGTGCGGCAACCTCGTTGAGCAGGCGGTGCTGGCCGATCATGTCGTCGGTGCCGAACAGGGCGCGGGTGAACATCAATTCCCAGTGCACCGACACCGACTTGCGCTTGAGCTTGGTGATATCCAGCGACGCGGGATCGTCGATCAGGCCGAATTTTCCCTGGGGCGCGATCGCCTCGACGATCTGTGCGAAGTGCAGGTCGGTCTGCGTGAGGCTCACGATGAGGTCCACCGTGGGAAAGCCGATGCGCTTGAGTTCGTCGGCAATCGGCTGGCTGTGATCGATCACGTGGTGGGCGCCGAGCTCCTTGACCCAGGCCTGCGTCTCGGGCCGCGATGCGGTGCCGATGACGGTAAGGCTGGTCAGCCGCGTGGCCAGCTGCGTGAGGATGGAGCCCACGCCGCCGGAGGCGCCGATGATGAGCAGTGTCTTGTGGCTGGGGTGCTTGCCCGGCGCGATGCCCAGGCGGTCGAACAGCATCTCCCATGCGGTGATGGCGGTCAGGGGCAGGGCCGCCGCCTGTGCGAAGTCCAGCGACTTGGGCGCGTGGCCCACGATGCGCTCGTCCACCAGGTGCAGTTCGCTGTTCGTGCCAGGGCGCGCAATGGAGCCGGCGTACCAGACGCGGTCGCCCGGCTTGAACAGCGTGACTTCGGGGCCCACGGCCTTGACGATGCCGCTGGCATCCCAGCCCAGCACCTTGTGCGTTTGCCCCTCGGCGGGCGCGCCGCTGGCGCGCACCTTGGTGTCCACCGGATTGACGGACACGGCCCTGACTTCGACCAGCAGGTCGCGGCCGGTGGCCACGGGATCGGGCAGGGTGATGTCGATCAGCGATTCGGGTTGGCTGATGGCCTGGGGCTTCTGGTATCCAACGGCTTTCATGGTCGTGCTTTCAAAGGTTGAGGAAGAGGGGAGAGCAGGGAGGGCTTCAGGCGGTGGCGAGGGCTGCGTAGTCCGAGTAGCCGCGTGCGTCGCCGCCAAACAGGGCCTTGGGATCGAATGCGGCCAGCGGCGCCTGGGCGGCGTAGCGCGCCGGCAGGTCCGGGTTGGCAATGAAGGGGCGGCCGAAGGCGACGAGGTCTGCCAGGCCCTCGTGCAGGATGGCTTGGGCGCGCTCCGCGTCGTACTTGCCCGCAACGATCACCTTGCCCTGGTAGGCGCGGCGCAGCGCGTGGCGGAAGTCGTGCGGAATCTCGGGCGCATCGTCCCAGTCGGCTTCCGACAGGTGGATGTAGGCCAGGCCGATCTCGTCGAGCTTGCTGGCCAGATGCAGGATGGTCTCGATGATCTGCGGGCAGTTCATGTTGCGCTGCGTGATGAAGGGCGCCAGGCGGATGCCGGTGCGCTCGGCCCCGACCTCGCCCGCCACGGCGGCCGTGACCTCTTCGGCGAAGCGCGTGCGCTGGGCGATGCCGCCGCCGTAGGCGTCGGTGCGGTGGTTGGAGGTGGTGCGCAGGAACTGATCGATCAGGTAGCCGTTGCCGCCGTGGATTTCCACGCCATCGAAACCGGCACGCATCGCATTGGCCGCGCCCCTGCGGAAGTCGCCGATCACGTCCTGGATGTCCTGTGCGCTCAGTGCGCGCGGTACGGGGCAGTCGACCATGCGGCCGACACCGTCGTCGCCGACCACCCAGACCTGCGCTTGGGGCGACAGCGCCGAAGGCGCGACCGGCAGGCCATCGGCGTGAAAGCTGGCATGCGACATGCGGCCAACGTGCCACAGCTGCAGCACCATGCGCCCGCCGGCGGCGTGCACCGCGTCCGTGACGCGGCGCCAACCGTCCACCTGCGCCTCTGAATAGATGCCGGGGGTGAAGCTGTAGCCTTGGCCCTGGCGGGAGATCTGGGTGGCTTCCGAGACGATCAGGCCGGCGCTGGCGCGTTGTGCGTAGTAGGTGGCCATCAATGCGTTGGGCACGTCGCCTGGCTGGCTGGTACGGCTGCGCGTCATGGGGGCCATCACCATGCGGTTGGGCAGGCTGAGCGGGCCGAGCTGCAGGGGGCGAAACAGGGGCGTGGAGGCGGTGTTCATGCGGTTCCTTGGCGGAGCTGTAGAGGTGTTGGGGTGGGAGCGGAAACCCGGTTCGCAAGTCGTCTGGGCATGGAGCGATGTTGACCTGGGTGTTTCAATTGAAAAAGACCCGCAGGACTGAAGGCGGCTTCAAAAGAAATTTGACGATGGGGTCCAGGCGCGGCCTGCACGACACCCGGGCGGATGGCCGTGCCGCGCCTGCCTGGCTACCATCTCCCCCATGAAAACCCAATACTTCGCCGCCACCTCACTCGACGGATTCCTGGCCACCGAGGACGACTCCCTGGACTGGCTGTTCCCGCTGGGCGACATGCAGGCCACGGGCTACCCGGAGTTCATTGCCGGCGTGGGCGCGCTGGCCATGGGGTCGGCCACCTACGAATGGATGCTGCGCCACGCGGAGACGGTGGCCAGGGAGACCGGGGCGGCGTGGCCCTATACGCAGCCTGCCTGGGTGTTTTCCAGCCGTGCGCTGCCTGGTATTCCGGGTGCCGATGTCCGGTTTGTCAGCGGTGATGTGCGTGCCGTGCATGCGCAGATGCAGGCTGCGGCAGGCGGGCGCAACCTTTGGATCATGGGAGGCGGGGACCTGGCGGGGCAGTTTTATGACGCAGGCCTGCTGGACGAGATGATCCTGAGCGTGGGCTCGGCCACGCTGGGCCGGGGCAAGCCGCTGTTCCCGCGCCGGGTGCTGCATCCGGTGTTGCGTTTGTTGTCCGTGCGGCAGATCGGCGAGGGCATGGCGGTGCTGCATTACGAGGTGCGCAAGAGCACGAGCTGACGGGCTCCCTGATTCGGTCTGCGCGCCGCTCAGTTCGCCTCCCCGCGCCCAGGCGCCGTCATCCCCGGAATGTATTCATTGGAGATGAAGCTGCGGCAGCGGTGCATGAAGGCTTCCACCACATGGCGGGGCTTTTGTTCGCGGGCCCAGGCCAGGCCCAGTTTCATGGGGCGGTGGTTGCCGTTCAGGTGCAGGTTGACGATCTTCTTGCCGTCCAGCGCGTGGGAGTTGCGCGGGCGCACGTTGACCAGGGAGTAGCCCACGTCGTTGGCGACCAGGGAGCGCACCACGTCGGGGCTGGCGCTGCGGGCCGCGATCAGGGGCGAGACGCCGGCTTCGCGGAACAGCGACATGAAGTATTCACGGCTCAGGGGCAGGTCCAGCAGGACCATGGGCAGCTGGGCCAGCGCCTCCAGCGTGGTGGAGCGGTGGTTGGCCAGCGGATTGAGTTCGCTGACGATGACCATGGGCGGCAGCTGGGCCAGGGGCTCGAAGCAGATGTCCGATTCGGCCACCAGCAGGTCGTAGGTGATGGCGACATCGATCTGCGCGGTGCGCAGCTTGTGGATCAGGCCTTCCTGGTGGTCCTCGATCTGCGTGACCGTGGCCTTGGGCTGGGCGCGCGCGAATCCCTGGCACAGCTCGGGGGCGACCATGGCCGCCAGCGTGGTGAAGCAGCCCACGCGCACGGGGCCGCGCACCTGGCTTTGCGCGCTGCTGGCCACGTCGTACAAGGCCATGGCCTGGTCGAGCAGGCTGCGGATCTCCCGCAGGACTTCGGCGCCTGCGGGCGTGACGGACAGGCCTTGCGCATGGTGGCGCACGAACAGCGGCACCTGCAGCTCCGCCTCCACCTGGGTGATGGCCGAGGAGATGGACGAGGGCGAGACGTGGATGCGGTTGGCGGCCTCGGCAATGCTGCCGAACTCGCCCGCTGCCACGCAGTATTCCAATTGTCTGAAGGTCAGTCGTGTCAGCACGGTGTGCAAGAGGTGGAGAGGGGGAGGGCGGCCAGGGTGATCCGCCGCGTAGTTGACCAAGCGGCGGACCGCGCTGCAAGAGGCCCTTCCCGCAAGGCGCCTGCATTGTGCGGCGGTCGGGACCCGGCAGCCTTCAGTCGCTGGCGTTGTGATTGCGAAACCATTGCGCCACCGCACCGTCGCCCTGGGCCGGCGCCTGCGTGGCCTTCACGCGGTCCGTCAGCCCGGCGGACTTGCCCACGAAGTCCAGCGGCGCATCCCAGTTGAAGTGCCGGTACACGGCCGCCGTCTGGGCGTAGGGCGGGCATTGCGCAAACAGCTGGAAGCTGAGCCGGTGGCCGGCGTGGTCCGAGTCGAGCAGGTCGCGCGCATAGGCCAGCAGCCTGCGGCGGTCGTCGGCCTGCGATTGCGGGCCGAGCGTGTAGAACTTGCGCAGCCAGGGGCCGGTTTCCTCGTTCTCGAAGCTGGCGTGGTCCGGCGTCAGGCAGACCTGGCCGCCGCACAGCTCGCGCACGGTGTTCATCATGTGGTGCAGCTGGCCGGTGGCCAGCGACCGTCCCGTGAACAGCAGGGACTGGTTGGGCATCATCAGCCCGGCCGGGCTGCGCTCGGCCAGCGCGATGGCGGCCGTGAGGTGGGCATTGATGCCTTCGCGGTAGCAGGCCAGGCCGGCCAGCCTGTCCTGCACGGCCTGCAGCTTCTCCACGCCGGTCTGGCGCGCGTTGTGCAGGGCCGTGCCTATCAGCATGTCGGCCAGCTTGAGGCTGCGCTGCAGGAAGGTGAAGGCCGAGTAGCGGTGCAGCGTCTCGCGCAGGAAATGGGCGGCCCGGGTGTGGCGGTAGAACAGCACGTTCTCCCAGGGAACCAGCACGTCGTCGAAGACCACGATGGCATCCACTTCGTCGAAGCGATGGCTCAGCGGGTGGTCCTGGGCCGATGCGCGGGCGGCCAGGCCCGGGCGGCAGATGAAGCGCAGGCCGGGCGCGCCCAGGTCGCAGATGAAGCCTATGGCGTATTCGGACTGCGCAGCGTCGCCCCAGTGCGCCAGCCCCGGCTTGGTGAAGGCCTGGTTGGCATAGGCGGCGGCGGTCTCGTACTTGGCGCCGCGCACGATGACGCCTGCATCGGTCTCCTTGACCACATGCAGCAGCACGTCGGGGTCCTGGTCCTGCGGCAGGCGCGAGCGGTCGCCCTTGGGGTCGGTGTTGGCCGATACGTGGAACAGGTCGCCACGCACCACTCGGCGGATGTGGGTGCGGATGTTGGCGGAAAAGCGCGGGTCCAGCTCGTTGAGCACGTCCTGGCCATCGAACAGCGACCACATCTCGCCCACGCTCTCGTCGCCCACGCGCATGACCACGCCGCCCATGTCCTCCAGCAGCAGGTCGGTGGCGCGGCGCTTGTCCCACCAGTCCTGGCGCGTCAGCGGCAGCTTGTGGGCGATGGGGTGGCGCTCGCCGTCGCCTTCGTCGTAGGTGAGCGCGTCGCGCAGCGTGGCCTCGTGCTGCAGGTCGTACATGCGCGCGCGGATGTCCACCAGCGGCTTGAACATGGGGTGGGTGGTCACGTCTTTGACGCGCTCGCCGTTCATCCAGACCCGCCGGCCATCGCGGATGGAGTCGCGGTACTGGCTGCCTGTCCTGATCATCAGCGGCTGGCCCACTTGCCGTCTTTGACCTCGTGCAGCTGCAGCTCCACGGGCACCTGCGTCTGGCCGTTGGCGTCGAAGGTCACGGTACCGGTCACGCCGTCGTAGCGTATGGCGCGGATGGCCTTGGCCACGGCCTGCCGGTCCTTGGTGCCTGCCGTCTTGAGCGATTGCAAAAGGATGCCGGTGGCGTCGTAGGCGTACTTGGTGTACGGGCTCTCGGAGTCGGCATAGCCCTTGGCGGCATAGGCGCGGCTCATGGCGTCCAGACGGGGGTTGGTCTGCGATTTGGGCGTGCCGACGATGGTGCCGTCCGCGGCCGGGCCGGCGATCTGGATGAGCTGCGGATCGAAGATGCCGCTGATGCCCAGCATGGGCTGCTTCATGCCCAGCTCGGCCATCTGCTTGCGCACGATGCCGGCCTCGGTGATCACGCCGCCGAAGTAGACCGCGTCGGGGTTCAGGCTCTTGATCTTGGTGAGGATGGAGCGGAAATCCGTGGTGCCCACGGGATAGCTTTCCTCGGCCACCACGCTGCCTTTTTCTGCCTTGTAGAAGCTGCCGAACGAGGCCAGGTTGGCGCGCCCGTAGTCGCTGGTGTCGGCAATGATGGCGATCTTTCTTGCGCCCAGGCCCGTGGCGGCCCAGGCGGCCAGGGGCTTGTTCTCGTTGACCAGGGTGGGCGTCACGCGCGTGGTGTTGGCGAAGTTCTGGTCGGTGATCTTGGGGCCGATGGCGCCCCAGACGATGAAGGGCATCTGCACGCGGTTGAACACCGGCAGCGTGGCCAGGGCCACGGGGCTGTTCCAGTGGCCTATGGCGCCCACCACGTCGCGGTCGTTGACCAGCTTGAGCGCGGCGGACACGCCGGTCTGCGGGTCGGAGGCATCGTCCAGCACCACGCCCTCCACCTTGAACGGCACGCCGGCCGTGGCATTCCACTGGTCTATGGCCAGCAGGAAGCCGTTCTTCGCGCCCAGGCCCTGCTGTGCGTTGCCGCCGCTGACGGGGCCGATGAAGCCCAGCTTCACGGTGGACTGGGACCAGGCCGCGCCGCAGGCCAGCGTGGCGGCGGCCAGCGCCAGGGCGGATGCGGCAAGGCGCCGGCGCGATGGCAGGAGGGCGGTGGATGTCGTGAAGGCTTGCATGGTCGGTCGGTCCTGTTCGGGTGAAGACGAAGGGCAGCCATGGCGGCCCGGGCGGGGCCCGGGGCGGCGGGGCGCCACGGTGCATGGCGGGCTGGCCGGCGCTGTCTGGCAACGCCGCCGGATCAATGTATCGCCGCACCGGCCCGGGACTGGATCGCGTTTTCCGAAGCAGCGCCTCGGCAAAAGCGACGCAGGTTTTGCGCGGTTTCTTGCTTCAATGGTTGCGTGACATGGAGACAAGCGAAGCCCCGCCAACCCGGCCGAACCCGACACAAGAGGAACCCTATCGATGCATGACGCGCTGTTCCAGCAACTCATCAACTGGCTGACCCTGGGCTGCATCTACAGCCTGCTTGCCCTGGGTTTCAGCCTGTTGTTTGGCGTGCTGCAGGTGATTCACTTTTCCCATGGCGACGTGGCCATGGTCGCCCCCTTCATCGCCCTGGCGGCCGTGCAGGCCCTGGCCACCGCGCTGGGCGGCTCGGCCCCCTGGCTGGTGCTGGGCCTGGCCTGCCTGGTGGCCATTGCGGCGGTGGGAGGGCTGGGCGTTGCCCTGGACCGGCTGGTGATCGGCCGCTTTCGCAATGCGCCGGCCATGATGCCACTGGTGGCCACGGTGGCGCTGGGCATCGTGATCCGCGAGCTGATCCGCCACCTGTACCCGCAGGGCAGCAATCCGCACGCGTTCCCGGCGATTGCGCAGGGGGCCGTTCCCACCCCGTTCGGGCCGCTGCCCCTGATCAGCGTGGTCTCGGTGCTGGTGGCGGTGGCGCTGGTGGGCGTGCTGCTCTATGTGCTGCACCACACGCCCATGGGCATGCGCATACGCGCCGTGTCGCAGGACCGCGAAACCGCGCGGCTGTTCTCGATTGCGCCGGGGCCGGTGTTTCGCAACACCTTCTTCATTGCCTCGGCCACCGGCGCGGTGGGCGGCATCTTCCTGGCCAGCTATGCGGGCGTGGTGCGCTTTGACTTCGGCGTGCAGGCGGGGCTGATCGGCTTTTCCGCCGCAGTGGTCGGCGGCCTGGGCCGGCTGGGGGGCGCCATTGTCGGCAGCCTGCTGATTGCGGCCATCGAGACCATCGTGCAGGGCTATGTGCCCAACGGCACCTCGTACCGCCTGGTGTTCGTGTTCGCCCTGGTGATCCTGGTGCTGATCTTTCGCCCCGCCGGCCTGTTCGGCGTTCAGAAAATGGAGAAGGTGTGATGCAGACAACGACGATACAGGCGCCGCCGCAGGCGGCACCACGGAGTGCGGGCTCGGCCGCCATCGTGCTGGGCGTGGCCCTGGCGGGCGCCGTGCTGCTGCGCCAGTTCCTGCTGGCCGAAAGCTGGATCACGGTGCTGGCGCTGCTGGCCTGCTTTGCCGTGGCCCTGGTCGCGGTGCAGAAACGCCCGGTGGTGGAAGACCGCATCGTGGCTGCCTTCGGCCAGTGCAGGCCGCTGGCCGTGGGCACGGGCGTGGTGCTGGCCCTGGTGTTTCCGTGGGTGCTGGGCGGTGACAGCTACGCCATGCACCTGATGATCATCGCCTGCCTGTACGCGGTGCTGGCGCTGGCGCTGAACTTCCAGCTGGGCAGCGCCAACATACCGAACTTCGCCACTGGCGCGTCCTACGGCATCGGCGCCTATGCGTCAGCCCTGCTGGCCATCCACTTCGGCGTGAGCTTCTGGATCTGCCTGCTGGTGGCCGCCGCCGTGGCCACGGTCTTCGGCTTTTTGCTGGGCCTGCCGTCCATGCGCACCCGCGACAGCTACCAGGCGCTGGTGACGATCGCCTTCGGCATCGTCGTGCACCAGCTGCTGATGAACCTGGAGTGGACGGGCGGCGCCAACGGCCTGGTGGGCATTCCTTCGCCCACATTGTTCGGGCATTCGTTCAACGACCCCATCACGCTGTGGGGCCACAGCCTGCCGGGACAGGCCAACTTCTACTACGTGGCCGTCGCCCTGCTGGGGCTGGCCATCGTCTCGGCGCAGCGCCTGCACAGCTCGCGCGTGGGACTGGCCTGGAATGCCCTGCGCGACGACGAGATCGCCGCACGCGCATGCGGCATCAACGTCACCTGGTTCAAGGTCAAGGCCTTTGCGGTGGACGCCTTCCTGGCGGGCTTTGCGGGCACGGTGTATGCGTTCTATGTGAGCTTCATCTCGCCGGACAACTTCACCTTCCTGGTGTCGGTGACCATCATGACGCTGGTGATCGCAGGCGGCATGGACAACACGCTGGGCGTGATCGTCGGCGCCTTCCTGCTGACCATGCTGCCGGAGAAGCTGCGGGCGTTTTCCGACTACCGCATCCTGTTCTACGGCCTGGTGGTGATCGCCTTCCTCATCATCCGCCCGCGCGGCATCTTCCCCCAACGGGTGCGCAACCATGAGCATTGATTCCCATCCCACCCACCATGCCGCGCCCGCAGGCCCGCTGGTCCTTGAGGGGCGTGGCCTGACCATGCGCTTCGGCGGCCTGACGGCGGTGCAGGGCGTGGACATCCACCTGGCGGCGGGCGAGGTGCTGGGCATCATCGGGCCCAACGGCGCGGGCAAGTCCACCTTGCTGAACCTGCTGACCGGCATCTACCAGCCCACCGAGGGCGAGGTGCTGCTGCAAGGCCGCTCGCTCAAGGGCATGGCCGCGCACGACATCGCGGGCGCCGGCATTGCGCGCACCTTCCAGACCAGCCGGCTGTTCGGCTCGCTGAGCGTGCTGGACAACGTGATCATCGGCATGCACGCGCGCACCCGCTGCGGCGTGCTCACCGCGCTGCTGCGCCCGGCCGTCTCGCGCGCCGAGATGAAGCGCTGCGCCGAGCGCGCCTGCGCGCTGCTGCAAAGCGTGTCCAGCGACCTGCACCAGCGCCGCAACGTGCTGGCCAGCAGCCTGCCGCAGGCCGACCGCCGCCGCCTGGAGATTGCGCGCGCCCTGGCCTCCGAGCCCCGCATCGTGCTGCTGGACGAGCCCTCCAGCGGCATGGACGACCGCGACACCGATGCGCTGATCGCCGACATCCAGCGCCTGCGCGAAGGCAATCCGGCGCTGGGCTTCATCATCATCGAGCACGACATGCGGCTCATCGCCACCTTGCCGCACCGCGTGATGGTGCTGGACTACGGACGCAAGATCGGCGACGACAGCTTCGAGGCGGTGCGCCGGCTGCCGCGCGTGCAGGAAGCCTATCTGGGCAGAAAGGCCAGCCATGCTTGAACTGGACTCCATCAGCACGCGCTATGGCGTGGTGAACATGCTCAACCAGGTCTCGCTGCAGGTGCCCGAGCACAGCATCGTCTGCCTGCTGGGCCCCAACGGCGCGGGCAAGACCACCACCTTCAAGGCGATCGCGGGCCTGCTGCCCGTGCACCACGGCGCCATCCGTGTCATGGGCCAGCCGCTGGCGCGCATGCGCACCGAGGACCTGGCCGGCCTGGGCGTGGGCTTCGTGCCCGAAGGGCGGCGCCTGTTTGCCGAGCTGACCGTGCAGGAGAACCTGAAGATCGGCCACGACGCGCTGCGCCCGCAGCAGGGCTTTGCCCAGGCGCTGGAGCGCGTGGTGGCCCTGTTCCCCCGGGTGGGCGAGCGCCTGTCGCAGGCGGCGGGAACCCTGTCCGGCGGCGAGCAGGCCATGGTGGCGCTGGGCCGCGTACTCATGGGCGAGCCGCGCCTGGTGGTGATGGACGAGCCCACGCTGGGCCTGTCGCCCAAGCTCATCGAGGAGTACTTCGAGACGGTGCAGCGCATCCACAGCCAAGGCATCACCGTGCTGCTCATCGAGCAGAACGCCGAGGCGGCGCTGTCCATCGCCCACACCGGCTATCTGCTGCTCAAGGGCCAGCTGGTGGCCTCGGGCACGGCCAGCGAGCTGCTGGCCAACGACGTGGTGAAGCACCTGTACCTGTAGCGCCGCACGGGCGGCCTTCACCTTCTTTCCTTTTTTGTTGCGGACCACACCAAGGCAGTCGGCACCGCGCCGATGCGGGACGGCCTGCGCCTTTTTTTCCTGAGAGACCCACACCATGACAGCTGACATCCAAACCATCAACACGCTCGTGGTCGGCGCCGGGCAGGCCGGCATCGCGGCCAGCGAACACCTGAGCCAGCTTGGCGTAGAGCACCTGGTGCTGGAGCGCCAGCGCATCGCCCAGGCCTGGCGCACGGGGCGCTGGGACTCGCTGGTGGCCAACGGGCCGGCCTGGCATGACCGCTTTCCGGGCCTGGAGTTCAAGGGCGACCGCGACGGCTTTCCCGGCAAGGACGAGGTGGCCGACTACTTCGAGGACTATGTCCGCCAGATCAAGGCGCCCGTGCGCACCGGTGTGGAGGTCAGGCGGGTCACGCGCAACCAGGGCCGGCCGGGCTTCACGGTGGAAACGTCCGAGGGCGTGATCGAGGCCCGCAACGTGATCGCGGCCACGGGGCCGTTCCAGGTGCCGGTGATCCCGCCGATAGCGCCGGCTGCGCCGGCTGCGCCCGCCGATGGCCGCCTGCTGCAGATCCATTCCGCGCACTACCACCGCCCCGCGCAACTGCCCGAAGGCGCCGTGCTGGTGGTGGGCGCAGGCTCCTCGGGCGTGCAGATTGCCGATGAACTGCATCGCGCGGGCCGCAAGGTGTTCCTGTCGGTGGGCGCCCATGACCGGCCGCCGCGCGCCTATCGCGGCCGTGATTTCTGCTGGTGGCTGGGCGTGCTGGGCGAATGGGATGCGGCCATTGCCAAGCCCGGCCGCGAGCATGTGACCATTGCCGTCAGCGGCGCGCGCGGCGGCCACACCGTGGACTTTCGCGCGCTGGGACACCAGGGCATCACCCTGGTGGGGCTGACCGAGTCCTTCGCCGATGGCAGGGTGCGCTTCAGGGACGACCTGGCCGAGAACATCGCCAACGGCGACGCCAACTACCTGGCCATGCTCGATGCGGCCGACGACTACATCCGCCGCAACGGCCTGGACCTGCCCGAGGAGCCCGAGGCGCGCAGGCGCCTGCCCGATCCGGAGTGCGTGACCCATCCGCTGCGCGAACTCGACCTGGCCGCCGCAGGCATCACCTCCATCATCTGGGCCACGGGCTACAGGGTGGACTTCAGCTGGCTGCAGGTGGACAGCTTCGAGCCCGGCGGCAAGCCACGCCACCACCGCGGCGTGGGCCATGAGCCGGGCATCTACTTCCTGGGCCTGCCCTGGCTGTCGCGCCGTGGCTCGTCCTTCATCTGGGGCGTGTGGCATGACTCCAAGTTCGTGGCCGACCACATCGCCAAGCAGCGCCGCTACAGCGACTACGACGCCGCCGCCCGCAGCAGGTAGCAGGTAGCGCGCTCTGAGACACCTTCCCATCCACCCCCTGCAGGAGCCAGACCATGCCCACCCATACCCGCATCCGCATGTTCAACACCAAGGACACCTATCCCAACCAGTCGCTGGACAACGACCTGTGCCAGGCCGTGCGCGCCGGCAACACCGTCTATGTGCGCGGCCAGATCGGCACCGATTTCGAGGGCAACCTGGTCGGCCTGGGCGATCCGCAAAAGCAGGCCGAGCAGGCGATGAAGAACGTCAAGCAGCTGCTGGAGGAAGCGGGCAGCGACCTGTCGCACATCGTCAAGACCACCACCTACATCATCGACCCGCGCTACCGCGAGCCCGTCTACCGGGAAGTGGGCAAGTGGCTCAAGGGCGTGTTTCCCATCTCCACGGGGCTGTGCATCTCGGCCCTGGGGCAGCCGCAGTGGCTGATGGAGATCGACGTGATCGCGGTCATCCCCGATGACTGGCAGCCGCCGGCCAGCGCCTGAGCGTCGACCACAGCAAGCACCTGGTACAGCCGCATCGGCAGGAGGAAGAAACCATGACTTTTTCGATTGTGGGGCGCTGCGAGCGCACCGGGCAGCTGGGCGTGGCCATCAGCTCGTCCAGCATTGCGGTGGGCGCGCGCTGCCCCTGGGTGCGCGCGGGCGTGGGCGTGGTGTCCACGCAGAACATCACGCTGCCCGCCCTGGGCCCGCGCGTGCTGGACCTGCTGGAGCAGGGCGCCGACCCCCAGGCCGCGCTGCGCCAGGCGCTGGACGACGGCAGTTGGCCGCAGTACCGCCAGGTCACCGTGGTGGACGCGCAGGGCCGCACCGGCGTCTTCAGCGGCAGCCAGGCCCTGGGCATCTTCACCAGCGCCGTGGGGCGGCAGTGCGTGGCGGCCGGCAACCTGCTGGCCAGCGAACGCACCATCGAGGCCATGGTGCCGGCCTTCGAGCGCAGCGCGGCGCTGCCGCTGGCCGAGCGCCTGCTGGCCGCCATGCAGGCCGCCATGGCCGCGGGCGGCGAGGCCGGGCCCGTGCATTCGGCCGCGCTCAAGGTGGCGGGCGAGCACAGCTGGCCCATGGCGGACCTGCGCGTGGACTGGTCGGAGCACGATCCCATCGGCGCGCTGCAAGGCCTCTGGGCCGCCTACGCGCCGCAGATGCAGGACTACCAGACGCGCGCCATCGATCCCACGGCCGCGCCCAGCTACGGAGTGCCGGGAGATGAATGAGGCGGCCGGGTAGCTGACACATCGCCTTGCCCGGTCGCACGGGCGTGTCGCGGCACTGGCATCGCGTTCACTTGGCGTCTGAAATCACGGGGGTATCGGGCGTCCAGCATGTGGTGCGGTTGCGGCCATTGCGCTTGGAGAAATACATGGCGGCGTCGGCCCGCTCCAGGCAGCGCTCGACCGATGCCTCGCCCTCGTCCATGAGGCATACGCCCAGGCTCACGGTGAAGCGGATCGGGCTGTCCTGGCCCTGTACGGACACGGCCAGCGCCGCCACGGCCTCACGCAGGTTCTCCGCGCGCCGCAGTGCGGTCGGGGCGTCCACGTCCGTCAGCAAGACGGCGAATTCCTCGCCGCCCAGGCGGCCCAGCATGTCGCCCTGGCGCAGCTGCTTGGACACCGCGATCACCAGATGCCTGAGCACCTCGTCGCCCACGCCATGGCCGAAGCTGTCGTTGACGCGCTTGAAATGGTCGATATCCAGCATGATCAGTGCCGACGGATGGCTCAGTCCCAGGCGCAGGTGCTCCAGCTCCGACTCCATGCGCGTGATGAAGGCCCGCCGGTTGCTGGCACCCGTGAGCGCATCGGTCAATGCCAGGGCTTCGAGCTGCGTTTCGCGCCTCTTGTAGTCGGTCACGTCGTGGAATACCCAGCAGTAGCCAAGCAGCCGCTCCTGCCTGCGAAGCGGCAGCAGCTCCGTTTCTATATGGCGGCCGTTGGACAGGGCAAAGATCGTTCGTTGCGACAGGGCACCTCCCCCCGGTTGCGGTGCAGGCTGCAAGGCCGTTGCCATGGCCGGGGGCAAATAGGACAGCAAGGTCTGCAGGCTTTTCCCCACAAGGTCCGTGGCGGACAGCGGCAGCTCGAACAGGTCCACCAGCATTGCGTTGCTTGCCCTGATGCACTGCCCCGCATCGTCGGTCACCAGGATGCCCGACGGAAATTTCTCGATGATGGCCTCCAGCCGCTGCTGTACCTGGTGCAATGCGCTTTCCGCCTGATGGCGGGCATCTACGTCGAACAGTGTCCAGATCACATTGCCCTGGGGGTCTTCGGGATCCAGCAGTGCCCCCTGCATGTCGAACCAGCGCATGTGGCCGCCCTTGACCTTCAGTGCCCACTCGGTACGCACCGTGCCCTTCAGGCTCAGGCGCTCGTACAGCGATGCGAAGCTGTCGAAACTGTCGCTGGACGGATGCAGCTGCTGGAATGAGCACTGCGGCTCGAGCGCGCCCGCGGCAAGGCCGAAGCACTCGGCTGCCCGGGCATTGGCGTAGACGATGCTGCGGCGATGGCTGGCGACAAGCACCAGGGCGCTTCCGCGCTCCAGCAGGGCGCTCACCATATGGGTCTGCTCCACCCGTTCCTGGATATCGGTGTGCATTCCCAGCATGCGCAGTGCCTTGTTGTCGGCATCGCGCAGGGTCACTTCCCCGCGCGATTCGATCCATCGCCAGGAGCCATCGGCCTGCCTTATGCGCATCTCGACACGGAATGGGTCGCCGTGTTCGAGGTGGCGCCTGAGCCGTTCCTGGACGCGAGGCTGGTCCAGTGGGTGCAGCAGATGCATGAAGCCGGCCACGGTGAACGAACCGAGTGCCTGGTCCGGCATGCCCAGCATCTGGTAGCAGCGGGCATCCCACAGCACCTGGTCGTGTTCGCGGTCCCACTGCCAAAGTCCGTCACGCACGGCGCCGATGGTCAGCCGCAGCCGCTCCTCGCTTTCGTGAAGCGCCTTGCGCAGGCTTTCGTCCTGGGTGACATCGAGGATGTAGCCATGCCAGAGCACGGTTGCGTCGTCAGTGCGTTGCGGGCGTGCATGGCCCTGCAGCCAGCGCACGGAGCCATCGGCGGACTGTACGCGGTACTTGCAGGCCCAGTCCCCCTGGCTGCGCATCGCTTCGTCGATGGACCGCCTGAGCGCGGAGATATCTTCCGGATGAACCCGCTGTGCCAGGTCCTGCAAGGCAGGGTCTGCCGTATCCGGATCGATGCAGTGCATGGCATAAAAGCCGGGGTTGGCAAACGACAGGGCATAGTGGCCGGCAGGGTCCCAGCTGTACTGGAACAGGCCGCCCGGCACTTCCTGCGACAGGAGATGAAAGCGCTCTTCGGACTGGACCCGCTGGTCCTCCTCCCGCCAGCGCTGGAACGCCAGCCAGGCCGTCAGCATCCCGCCCAGAAAAATCAGCAGCGTGCCTATGCCGTTGCGCCACAGGCTCTGCCGTATGGTCTCGTTGAGCGGGCCGAACACGGCCTCGTGGTCCAGCCCCGTGCTCACCAGTATCGGAAAGCCGCTGACGCGGCTCCAGGCATACATGCGCTGTATTCCGTCGGTGCTCGCCAGCACCTCGTAGGTGCCATGCGTGACATCGGGGGCAAACAGCGCCACCCGCTTCGCGGGCAACTGGCGCCCGAGCACCCGATCCTGGTTCTGCGAGCGTGCAAGATAGGTGCCGTCCTCGCGCAGCAGCAAGATCACGTCGCGCGGGCTGTCGAAGATGGCCTGCAACTGCCGCGACAGGTACTGCGGCGACAGCGACACCACCAGCACGCCCGCAAACGCGCCACGGTGGTGCAGGGCGCGGCTCAGCTGGATACCCCATTGCCCGGAGACCCGTCCCTGTACCGGACGGCCAATGAAGGTTCCCTGCGTCAGGCCCTTCAGATGCGCCTGGAAATGTTCGCGGTCGAAAATGGACACGCCCTGCGCAGGCGGCTCCGAGGCTGCCAGGCTCGAATACACCACCTGGCCCTTCGCATCGGCCACGGCCACCTGGACGATGGTGCCGGGCGGATAGGCCTCCTGGACGCTGGCGACGGCCCGCCCGAACGCCTCGGAGTCACCCGACTCGTAGTCCTGGGCCAGGTCCCGCAGGGAATAGTTCAGGCCCGACAGCATGGTCCCGGCCTGCGCGGAAACCGCCTGGGACATCTGCGAGACGCGCAGCCAAGCCTGATCCTGTGTGTAGCGCTGCATGTACTGGTGGCTGGCCAGCAACGCGGCCCAGTACAGCCCCGCTGCGAGCGCCATCAAGCAGACGCCTGCAATGACGGCCAACGATGTTCTTGCGTGCGAGCGCGAGGAAAGGGCGGGACGATGGATAGCGGTGGAACGAGAAGACATGCAACGCAGCGAGACAAGAAAAAAGATCTGCAACGCCAGCTGTCAACCGCAATGGCCCACCGATACAGCGCCCCGCACGCCACAGCGCTCGAGACGCAGGTCCTGCCTGCCGGTGGGCCAGAGCAACCGATATGACTCTGTGAATACGTCGCTCTATAAGCATGCTAACTCAGATGGGGGCCTGCGCGATAGCCAGCAAGTCAGGGCAGCAGCCGGCGCGCAGCCTATCCGCGCGTCCCGGATGTCTGGGGTGTCTTGGGTGTCTTGGGCGCCCCGGTCCTGGCAGCGTCCTGGACCTGCCCGGGCTGCGCCTGCGGAAACACCCGCGCGCACAGGAAGTCCACCAGCGCCCGCAGCTTGGGCGAGGGGTGCTTGCTGGCGGGCCACAGCACGTGGAAGACATTGGTGTGCTCCATGCAGTCCGCCAGCACGGGCTGCAGCCGGCCGTCGGCCAGCGGCTCGCGGATGGAAAAATCCGGCAGGTAGGCGATGCCCAAGCCCTGCAGCGCAAAGCACAGCCGGGTTTCGATGTTGTTGCAGATCATGGAGGTGGGCAGTTGCAGCTCGGGCGCGCCCGCTGCGCGCCGCAGCACCCAGGGCTCCAGCTTGCCGCTGTGGGGGTAGCGGTAGTGCAGGCAGCTGTGTTGCAGCAGATCCTCGGGCACCCGGGGCGTGCCGCGCTGCGCCAGATAGCCGGGCGAGGCCACCAGCAGGTAGCCGAAGGCGCCCAGTCGGCGCGCGGACAGCCGGGAGTCGGCGGGCGCGCCCGTGCGCACCACGGCGTCGAAGCCGTCCTCGATCACATCGACCAGCTGGTCGGTGAAGTCCAGGTCCAGCTCGATCTCGGGATAGGCGCGCATGAACTCTCCCAGCACCGGCAGCACCAGCGAGCTGACCAGGGGCAGGCTGACCCGCAGCCGGCCACGCGGCGCGGCGCTGGCCTGCGACAGCTCCAGCTGTGCGGCCTCGATCTCGGCCAGGATGCGCCGGCTGCGCTCCAGGAACAGCGTGCCCTCGGCCGTCAGCGTGATGCTGCGCGTGCTGCGGTGGAACAGGCGCACGCCCAGCCGGTCCTCCAGCCTTGCCACGCTCTTGCCGATGGCCGATGCCGAGACTCCCATCAGCCGGCCTGCCGCCACGAAGCTGCGGGTCTCGGCGACCTGCACGAACACCAGGAAACCGTTGAGGCTGTCCAAGGCCACTCCTTCATTGCGGACAGAAAGCTCCGCATAACCCGGAAATCTACCCCACTTTTTCTTTAATCGAGGGCTTTCTATCGTCAGGACCCTGTTCATTGATCCCGGGAATTCCCATGACGATTGCTCTTTCTGCGGCATCTGCTGCACCCGCTGCGCTGCCTGCAGCCCCGTTGAACTCGCCCCTGTCCGACCGCATCCAGGCCGTGGTCCGGCAGGCGCTTGAGGCGCAGCGCCTGGTCGGCGCCGTGGTGCTGGTGGCGCGTGGCGGCGCCCTGGTCCACCGCCAGGCTGCCGGCTGGGCTGACCGCGAGCGCGGCCTGCCCATGGCCGTGGACACGGTGTTCCGCCTGGCCTCGGCGAGCAAGCCCATTGTTTCGGCGGCGGCCCTGGTGCTGGTGGCGCAGGGCCGGCTCGGTCTGGATGAGGGCGTGGACCGCTGGCTGCCGCAGTTCCGGCCCCGGCTGGCCGATGGCCGGCCGGCGCGCATCACCGCGCGGCAGCTTCTCAGCCACACGGCGGGGCTGGGCTACCGCTTCTTCGAGGCCGACGCACAGGGCCCTTATGCGCTGGCCGGTGTATCGGACGGCATGGATGGCTCGGGCATCAGCCTGGCGGAGAACCTGCGCCGCATCGCCAGCGTGCCGCTGCGGTACGAGCCCGGCACGGCCTGGGGCTACTCGCTGGCCACCGATGTGCTGGGCGCCCTCATCGAACAGGTGCACGGCAGGCCGCTGGAGCAGGCCGTGCGCGACCTTGTGGCCGGGCCGCTGGGCATGGCCGATACCGGCTTTGCGGTGACCGATGCACTGGCCGCACGGCGCGTGGCCACGGCCTATGTCAGCGATGTGCCGCAGCCCCATCCGCTGGCCGAGGGCGAGACCGTGTCGCCCTTCGAGGGCGCCATCGGCATCCCGTTCAGCCCGGCCCGCATCTTCAATGCGCGGGCCTTTGCCTCGGGCGGCGCGGGCATGGCCGGCACGGCCGGCGACTTCCTGCGCCTGCTGGAGGCCCTGCGCCAGGGCGGTGGCACGCTCCTGCCCGACGCGCTGGTCGCCGAGATGGCGCGCGACCAGACGGGCGGGCTGGAGCTGCCCGATGCGCCCGGGTTCGGCTTCGGACTGGGCTTTTCCGTGCTGCGCGATCCGGCGCTGGCCGCGTCGCCCGAGTCGGCGGGCACCTGGCGCTGGGGCGGGGCCTACGGGCATTCCTGGTTCGTGGACCGGGCACAGGAACTCAGCGTCGTGGCCTTCACCAACACCTTGTACGAGGGCATGTCGGGGCGCTTCGTCAACGATTTGCGCGACGCGGTCTACGGGGTTTGTGAGGTCCACGGGGCTTCGGGAGAGCCGCAATGAACGGAACAAGCCAGGACCGCCTGCCCGTTGCCTCCCTGCTGGCGCTGGCCATGGCAGCCTTCATCACCATATTGACGGAGGCGCTGCCGGCCGGCCTGCTGCCGCAGATGGCCCAGGGCCTGGCCGTGACCGAGGCCTGGGTAGGCCAGACCGTCACCCTCTACGCCATAGGTTCCCTGGTGGCCGCCATACCGCTGACGGCCGCCACGCAGGGCATGCGCCGCCGCCCCCTGCTGCTGGCGGCGATCGCGGGCTTTGTCGTCGCCAACACGGTCACGGCTCTGTCCACGCACTTTGCGCTGACCCTGGTGGCGCGCTTTCTGGCGGGGGTCTCCGCCGGGCTGCTTTGGGCGCTGCTGGCCGGCTACGCGGCACGCATGGTGCCCGGCCATCTCAAGGGCCGCGCCATCGCCATTGCCATGGTGGGCACGCCGCTGGCGCTGTCGCTGGGCGTGCCGGCCGGCACCGTGCTGGGCCAGTGGGTGGGCTGGCGGCTGTGCTTCGGCCTCATGAGCGTGCTGGCGCTGGCGCTCATGGTCTGGGTGCGCGCCCGCCTGCCCGACTTCGCGGGGCAGGCGGCAGGCCGCCACCTGCCGCTGCGGCGCGTGTTCACCCTGGCGGGCGTGCGCCCCGTGCTGTTCGTGGTGCTGGCCTTCGTGCTGGCGCACAACATTCTCTACACCTACATCGCGCCCTTCCTGGCGGTGGCGGGCATGGCCGCGCGCACGGACCTGGTGCTGCTGGTGTTCGGCGCCACCTCCGTGCTGGGCATCTGGATCACCGGCGTGCTGATCGACCGCCACCTGCGTGCGCTCACGCTGGCCAGCATTGCGCTGTTCGCCTTGTCCACGCTGATGCTGGGCGTGGCCGCAGATGCGCCGGCCCTGGTGTATGCGGCGGTGGCCGTCTGGGGCCTGGCCTTTGGCGGCGCCGCCACGCTGCTGCAGACTGCCATTGCCCACACGGCGGGCGAGGCCGCCGACGTGGCGCAGTCCATGCTGGTCACGGCCTGGAACCTGGCGATTGCCGGCGGCGGCATCGTGGGCGGCCTGCTGCTGGCGCGCATGGGCGTGGGCGCCTTCACGCCCGTGCTGCTGGCGCTGCTGGGCGCATCGCTGGCCGTGGTGTGGGCGGCCAGGCGGCATGGGTTTCCTGCGGTGTGCAGGTAGGTAGGGAGGGAGCAGGGCGCGGCCTGCCCGCCTCAGGGGAACTCAGAGGTGCCAGGCTGCCGCTGAAGCGCTTCATTGCGCTGGCCCAGCCAGCCCAGCAACTGGCCCTTGTCCATCGGCCGTGCAATGTGATAGCCCTGTCCCTCCTGGCAGCCCATGGCGCGCAGGGCCTGCCAGGCGCTGGCGTCCTCTATGCCTTCGGCCAGTACCTGCAGGCCGAGCTTGCGGCCCAGCTGGGCGATCATTTCGGCGATGCGCGCTTCCTGTGATTCGCCAAGCTGGCGCACGAAGCTGCGGTCGATCTTGATGCGGTCCAGCGGCAGGCGCTCCAGGTAGCTCAGCGAGGAGTAGCCGGTGCCGAAGTCGTCGATGGCAATGGTCACGCCCAGGGCGCGCAGGGCGCTGAGCGTGGCCTGCAGCAGCTGGGTGGGCAGCACGGCCACCGACTCGGTGATCTCCAGCTCCAGCTGCGCGCCCTGCAGGCCGTGCTCGGCCAGGGCATGGCGCACCGTCTGCAGGAAGCCCGGGTCCTGCAGCTGCACGGTGGAGACGTTGACGGCCATGCGCCGGGGCGCGCGGCCGGCGTCCAGCAGTTCGCGCATGGTACGGCAGGCCGTGGCCAGCACCCATTGGCCCAGCGGCACGATGAGGCCCGAATGCTCGGCCACGGGAATGAAGCGGTCGGGCGGCACGAAGCTGCCGTCCTGCCGTGGCCAGCGCAGCAGGGCCTCCAGGCCGACCAGGGCATGGGTTTCCAGGTCCACCTGGGGCTGGTAGACCAGGAAGAGCTGGGCGCCGTCGATGGCCGCGCGCAGGTCGGACAGCAGCAGGGCGCGGTCGCGTGCCTCCATGCCCATGTGCGCGGAGTACTCCAGCAGCTGGCCCCGGTGGTCGCGCTTGGCGCGCTTGAGGGCGATGGTGGCGTCCTTGACCAGGTCGGTGCCGGCCTGGCGTTCACGGGGCAGGTGCACGTAGCCGCAGGTCAGCGAGACCTTGTGCGGCACGCCGTCCACGGCCAGGGGCTGGCGCGCGCAGTCCAGCAACTGGCCCAGGGCCACTTCCCTTGTGGGGCCCAGGATGCCGAAGGTGTCCGAGCCCACGCGCGCCAGCAGCACGCCGGCGGGCAGGGCGCCGGCCAGGCGGCGGGCCATGGCTTCGAGCAGGCGGTCGCCGAAGCGGTGGCCCATCACGTCGTTGGTGGCGCTGAAGTCGTCGATGTCCACCAGGGCCAGCACATGGTCCTGCGTGCCGCGCCACACGCATTCGTCCACTTTTTCCACGAAGTGGGCGCGGTTGGGCAGGCAGACCAGGGGGTCGAAATAGGCGGACTGGTGCAGGCGCTCCAGCAGGCCGCGGTTGTGCAGCAGCGTGCGCAGGTTGGCGCAGAAGACTTCGAGCAGCTGGCGGTCCAGTGCGCTGTGCGAGGCCGGCGCGTCGATGAAGACGGCCATGTCCTGCTCGTCGCCACGGCCTATGTACAGGGCCACGCCGCGCTGCACGCCATAGATGTTGCGGCGGGTCTGCAGCGCCTGGCGCAGCAGGCGCAGCCCGCGCGAGGCCAGCACGGTGGCGATGGGCTGGTCGATGAGCCGGGCGAACGGCCCCGTGGCCGCGAGCACGCGGTAGGGCTCGGCCGGGTGCGTGCCCTCCGAGCAGACCAGGCCTTCGCTGGCCACGCCCAGCAAGGTGGCCAGCTGGGTGATCACGCCGCGTGCGAAGGCGTGCAGGTTGGTTTCCTCCAGCAGCGAGGCGCTGGAGCGCACCATCAGCTCCAGGCTGCGGCGGTTGGCCTCGATGGCGCACAGCTGCTCGTAGGAGCGCACGGCGGTCACCACGATGGCCAGCAGCCGGTCGGGCGTGAGTTCGGTCTTGGTGCGGCAGTCGTTGATGTCGTAGCGCAGCAGGGTTTCCAGATCGGGCGCCTGGCCCGGGCGGCCGGTGCGCAGCACGATGCGGCTGTTGCGCAGGCCGGCCGTGTAGCGGATGAAATCCACCAGATCCAGCCCGGCGCCCGTGCCGTCGGTCACGGCGTCGAGCACCACCACGGCCAGGTCCTGCTCGCTGCGCAGCAGATTGCGCGCCTGCGTGCCGGAGCGGGCGTAGAGGAACACCAGCGGCCGGCCGAACAGGCTGTGGCCTTCCAGCGCCAGGCGGAAGGCGGCGTGTACGTCGGGGTCGCTGTCCACGATCAGTACCCGCCATTCAGGCCCGGGCACGGGCGATGGCGGGGGCGGCTGCAGAGCCGGCTGCAGGAGGGCGGAAGCAGGGGCGGGCGCCCTGGGCGCCCGTGCGCGCATCACGAAACTCATGCCTCAGCCCTGTCTGTGTCCGCGCCGCTCAGGCCGTGGCATGGTCTGCCGCGCGCACGACCTGGTTGCGCCCGCTGCGCTTGGCGGCGTACAGCGCCTCGTCGGCCAGGCTGTAGGCCTCGTCGAAGCGGCCGCCGCTCGGGCGCCAGCTCACGCCGAAGCTGGCCGTGATGCAGCTGGCGTCGGGCAGGCCGAAGGGATGGGCCTCGATGGCGGCGCGCACCTGCTCGGCCACGCACACGGCGCCGTCGCTGTCGTGCTGGGGCAGCAGCACGGTGAATTCCTCGCCGCCCACGCGGCCGATGTGGGCCGTGTCCGGCACGGCGGCCTTGAGGCAGCGCACCACGCCCAGGATCACGCTGTCGCCCACGGGGTGGCCGAAGCTGTCGTTCACGCGCTTGAAGTGGTCTATGTCCAGCACGATCAGGGCCAGGCCCTGCTGGGTGAAGTGGCGGTTCACGCGCTCGATGATGGCCGCGCGGTTGAGCACGCCGGTCAGCGGGTCGTGCGTGGCGCGGTACTCCAGCTCGCCGGCCAGCTCCTGCAGGCGCTGGTTGAGCTGGGTCATCTCCAGCTCGGCGCGGTCGCTGCGGCGCACCAGCCGGCGCGTTTCGCGCAGCAGGCGGTCATAGGCGGCCAGCAGCGCGCCCAGGGCCTGGTGGCAGGCCCGGGCGCCGGCCTCCTCGCCCAGCTCGTGGGCCGCGCGGGCCGCCAGCAGGGCCCGGTGCTCGGCATCGAAAAGATCTGCAGGAGCGGCGCAGGCGGCGGGTGCTGCCACGGTGTCCATCACGCGGCCTTCACGGGATGGCCGGTGAAGGCAATGGCGGCAAAGTCGTCGCGCAGCTCCTCGCCGAATTCGCAGATGGTGTCGTCTTCCTCGTCGTAGTACCAGTGCAGGGCCACGGTGCGGCCGGCCTCGGCGGCCTCGCTCAGCGCCTCGATGAGGTTGAACAGCATCTTGGTGCTGGAGCTGTTGAAGTAGGCCAGCGCGATGTGCACCTGGATCGGTGCCTGCTGCTGCGCGGGCTGCGCCAGGGCCAGGTAGTCCTGCAGGCGGGTGAGGATGCCGCCATAGAAGGCGGCGGCGTTCTCCGGATAGGACTCGCCACGCAGGTGCAGCGTGTGCGTGTCGAACCGGAAGTCCACTTCCGGGGAGCTGGGGGTCGGAGCGATGTAGAGGTTGTCCATGCGTGATCTCGGTGCGTTGTCCGTGCCTGCGCGCCCGGCCTGTCCAGGTCCGGTGCCGGAGCGTTCCTGGCTGGCCGGTGCGGCTCAGAGCGTGGCTTTCAGGTAGAAGACGGGACGACCGTCCACGGTCTGGGCGGGATCGAAGTCGAACTGCAGCGGCTCGCGCGCATCGCGGGCCAGGGTCAGGAAACCCATGCCCGCGCCCTTGCTGCCTTCGGGCGCGTCGTCGCGCAGCGACTGGCGGCAGGCCTTCTTGATCTCGTCCAGGGTCATGCTGCGCAGGGCGTCGAGCTTGGCGCGCAGGGCCTCGCCCATGCCGGGCTCGATGGGGTTGGCGCACAGCAGCACGAAGCTGCCGTCGTCCTCGCGGCGGATGCAGACCGCGCCGTGGCGCAGCTCGCCATCGTCCTGGTGGGGCGGGGTCAGGGCATCGGCCGAGTAATGGATGATGTTCTGCGCCATCTCCACGAAGGACGAGAACAGCTTGCGCCGCGTGGGGCCGGGCACGCCGGCCACTTCCAGCTGCAGCCGCACGGCCTCGGCCATGGCCGCGACGATGTTCTGCGAGAAGTAGCCCACGTAGTAGAAGATCACCTGGTGCTGGCGCGCCAGGTGGAAGAAGCTGCCGTACTTGTCGGCGATCTGTGCTTGGGGCATGGGAGGCATTCAGGTTCTGAAGCAGAAGAAGGTCAGGTCGTCACGGCGGTGGTGCTCGCCTTGCCAGGCCTGCAGGGCGTCCAGCAGGGCGCGGTTGATCTCGGCGGGCGTGCGGCCGGCCTGCTCCAGCAGCAGCTCGCGCAGGCGCTTCTTGCCGAAGGTGATGCCGCGCGGGCCGCCGACCTGGTCGATCAGGCCGTCGGTGGTGGTGAAGACCAGGGTGCCTGCGGGCAGCTCCAGGTCGATGTTGTTCCAGGCGAAGTCGAACTCGCTGTCCACATAGCCCACGCCCTTGCGCTGGCCGTCCACCACCTCCACCGCCTCGGCGCCGGGGCGCAGCAGGAACAGCGACAGGCGCGCGCCTGCAAAGCGCAGGCGCCGGTGCGCGGGCTCGAACCAGAAGCAGGCCGCGTCCAGCCCGTCGTCCGAGCCCGGCGTGCCGTCCTTGCCGTCGAGCTGGCCCAGCATCTGCTTGACGCTGCGGTTCACATGGCCCAGCAGCGCGGCCGGGTCGCGCGGGCCGTGTTCCTTGATGGCCTGGCCCAGGCTGCTGGTGGCGATCAGCGTCATGAAGGCGCCGGGCACGCCGTGGCCCGTGCAATCGGCCACGGTGGCAAACCAGCCATCGCCGTCCTGGCTGAACTGGTAGAAGTCGCCGCCGACCACGTCGCGCGGCTCCCAGACCAGGTCGGCGCCGGGGCAGGCGCGTGCCAGGGCCTCGCGCGAGCTGCGCAGCAGCGACTGCTGGATCACGCTGGCGTATTCGATGCTGTGCATGATCTGGCGGTTGCGCGCCACCTGCATGTCCGCCACCGCACGCATCAGCTGCAGGCCGTGGCCCACGCCCGCGAACAGGCCGCCGCGCGTGATGATGAAGCCGTCGGTCAGCGCCTTTTCACCGTACTCCACGGTCTTCACGGTCAGGGTGTCGATGTCGGTGGAGGCATCGACCACCAGCGGCTCCTTGTCCATGAAGGCGATGCAGCTCTTCTTGCCGTACAGCTCCATGCGAAACGGCTTGCTGAACTGCGACAGGAAGATGCTGCGGTTGATCAGGCCGATGGGGCGGTCGCCCTCCACCACGGGCAGGCTGGCCAGATCGCGGTGGCGCGTGAAGACCTCGAGCACCTTCTCGTTGGTCTCGTCGGCGGTCATGCAGGGGACGGGGGTGCACAGGTCCGCGGCGCTGGGTGGGCGGAAACGGGGCCGGGAATCGCTCAGGTAGGCGCGGGACTCATCCATGGAATGCACATCGCAAAATTGTTAGGGAATGTTACGATTTCCCTGTTTCAGTTTTGTGACGCGGATGGGCCTGAGGGGCAGGCACCTCTTTGGAGGACTGTGAGCCGACAGCCTTCGTCCTGGCGCGGCATGGCCGTTCGCGGCCTGGGGCTGCCGTCCATGCAGGCCATCGGGGTGGACAGGCTGCCTCGCTTCAGCTCAGGCCTTCGGCGCGCCGCCTGACGGCGTCCTCGTGCAGCGACTCGCTGAGCTGGTCGACCACGATGGACCACGACGCATCGGCCTTGAGCTGCTCGGCCAGGAACTGGCGCTGCGCATCGCTCCAGTAGGGCGCATCCACCACATCCACATCGGCGGCCAGCTGGTGGGCGCGGATGAAATCGGCAATGGCCTGGTCGCTGGCATCCAGGCCCAGTTGCAGGAAGAGATTGGACATGCGGACGACGGAGTTGTTCATGAAGGCGTGTGGATGTGTGTGGGATGAGAGGGCGCTATCTTCCCCGATTTGACCGGCCCTGCGGACCGGTTGCTGTCGTTCGTTGCGCGGGTAGGTGCAGGCTGACAGCCTGCCGCGCTCCGGGCCAGCGCGCGCCCATCGACTGCCCCACTAGCATGGGGACATGAGCACTGCTTTCCCCGATCCCGCATGCCCGCCGACCTGATCGTGGCCCGCCCCGAAGGCCTGTACTGCGCGGCCGGCGACTTCTACATCGACCCCTGGCGGCCCGTGGACCGGGCCGTGATCACGCATGGCCACTCCGACCATGCGCGCGCCGGCCACGCCCATTACCTGGCCCATGACGACAGCGCAGGCGTGCTGCGCGCACGGCTGGGCGCGGACATCACGCTGCAGACCCTGCCGTATGGCGAAGCCATCGATCACCACGGCGTGCGCATCTCCCTGCACCCGGCCGGCCATGTGCTGGGATCGGCCCAGGTGCGGCTGGAGCATGGCGGCCAGGTCTGGGTGGCCTCGGGCGACTACAAGACCGAGGCCGACGGCACCTGCACCCCCTTCGAGCCCGTGCGCTGCGACACCTTCATCACCGAATCCACCTTCGGCCTGCCCATCTACCGCTGGCCCCGCCAGCCTGAGTTGATGGCCGACATCAACGCCTGGTGGCAGGCCAACGCCGCCCAGGGCAGGCCCTCGGTGCTGCTGTGCTATGCCTTCGGCAAGGCCCAGCGCATCCTGCATGGGGTGGACAGCGGCATCGGCCCCATCGTCGTGCACGGCGCGGTGGAGCCGCTCAATGCCGTGTACCGCGCGGCGGGCGTGGACCTGCCGCCCACGCTGCGCGTGACCGACCCCGGCGTGGATGCACGACTACTCAAGACGGCCCTGGTGCTGGCGCCGCCCTCGGCGCAGGGCACGCCGTGGATGCGCCGCTTTCCCGGCCATGCCGATGCCTTTGCCAGCGGCTGGATGCAGCTGCGCGGCACGCGCCGCCGCCGTGGCGTGGACCGGGGCTTCGTCATGTCCGACCATGCCGACTGGCCCGGCCTGCAGTACGCCATTGGCGCCACGGGCGCCGAGCGGGTCTTCGTCACCCACGGCAGCGTGGCCGTGCTGGTGCGCTGGCTGCGCGAGCAGGGCCTGGACGCCCAAGCCTTCCAGACCGAATACGGCGATGAGGACGAGGCTGCCGCCGCCCAGGCTGCACCGGATGAGGCGCCCGCCCCATGAAGGACTTCGCCGCCCTCTACCGCGCGCTGGACGCCAGCACCGCCAGCCGCGACAAGCAGGCCGCGCTGCAGGCCTATCTGCGCGCCGCCGCGCCTGCCGATGCGGCCTGGGCCGTCTATTTCCTGGCCGGCGGCAAGCCGCGCCAGCTGGTGCCCACCAAGGTCTTGAAGGAGCTGGCGCGCGAGGCGGCCGGCCTGCCCGAATGGCTGTTCGACGAAAGCTACGAGGCCGTGGGCGACCTGGCCGAAACCATTGCGCTGCTGCTGCCGCCACCCGGTGACGCGCACGACCTGGGCCTGGCCGCCTGGGTCACGGACCACCTGCTGCCGCTGCGCGGCATGGCGCCCGAGGCGCTGGCGGACACGCTGCGCATGCAATGGGCGCGGCTGGCGGCCGATGAGCGGCTGGTCTACTTCAAGCTGATCACCGGCGCCTTCCGGGTCGGCGTGTCGCGGCTGCAGGTCACGCAGGCGCTGGCGGCCGTCAGCGGCGTGGATGCCAAGCGCATCGCCCAGCGGCTCATGGGCTACACCCACATCGGCGCGCGGCCCGGGGCGGCCGACTACCTGCGGCTGGTGGCAGGCGAGGAAGAGGGCGATGACGCGCATTCGGGCGAAGCCCGTGGCCACCCCTATCCCTTCTTCCTGGCCCATCCGCTGCAGTTGCCGCTGGAGCAGTTCGACGCCGTGCTCGGCCCGCCGTCCCAATGGGTGGTGGAGTGGAAATGGGACGGCATACGCGCCCAGATCGTGCGGCGCGGCAGCGGTGACGCGCTGGGCACCTGGATCTGGTCGCGCGGCGAGGAACTGGTGAGCGAGCGCTTCCCCGAGCTGCAGGCCATGGGCGATGCCTTGCCTGCGGGCACCGTGATCGACGGCGAGATCGTCGTCTGGGCCGCGCAGCAGGGCGAGGCGCCCGCCCATGTGCGCCCCTTTGCCGACCTGCAAAAGCGCATAGGCCGCAAGACCCTGGGCCCCAAGCTGCTGCGCGAGCTGCCCGTGGTGTTGCTGGCCTATGACCTGCTGGAGGAGGGCGGCCAGGACCTGCGCGCCTTGCCCCAGCATGAACGGCGCGCGCGGCTGGAACGGCTGGTGGCCCTGGTGGCGCACCCGGCGCTGCTGCCCAGCCCCGTGCTGGCAGGCGACAGCTGGCAGGCCCTGGCCGAACTTCGCGAGCAGGCCCGCTCCCTGGGTGTGGAGGGCATGATGCTCAAGGCCCGCGACGCCGCCTACGGCGTGGGCCGCACCAAGGACAGCGGCGTGTGGTGGAAGTGGAAGATCGATCCGCTGAGCGTGGACGCCGTGCTCATCTACGCACAGCGCGGCCATGGCCGTCGCGCCAGCCTCTACAGCGACTACACCTTTGCTGTCTGGAACGCGCCGCCCGGCACCGAGGGCCGGGCCCTCGTGCCCTTCGCCAAGGCCTATTCGGGCCTGACCGATGCAGAAATGGCGCGCGTGGACGCCATCATCCGCAAGACCACGGTGGAGAGCTTCGGCCCCGTGCGCAGCGTGCGGCCCACCCTGGTGTTCGAGCTGGGCTTCGAGGGCATTGCACGCAGCGCACGCCACAAGAGCGGCATCGCCGTGCGCTTTCCGCGCATGCTGCGCTGGCGCGAGGACAAGCCTGTGCAGGAGGCCGACTCCATCGATACGCTGGCGGCCCTGCTGCCGCACTCCGACCCGTGACCCACCCTTGACGCACCGCGCCATGGCCACCCGTTCCCCCCATCCCCTCGCCACCGCCTGGCTTGCCGCACGGGGCTGGAAGCCCTTTGCCTTCCAGCGCGCCGTGTGGAAGGCGCTGGCCCAGGGCCACAGCGGCCTGCTGCATGCCACCACGGGCGCGGGCAAGACCTATGCGGTCTGGCTGGGCGCGCTGCAGGCCCTTGCGGGTCCGCCGCAAACCCCGATGCCGGCGCACACCGGAAAACGAAAACCGGCCTCCGCACCGCTCACCGTGCTGTGGATCACGCCCATGCGCGCCCTGGCGGCCGACACGCTCAAGGCCCTGCAGACGCCCTTGCAGGCGCTGGCCCAGGGCCATCCCGCGCTGGCGCGCTGGACCGTGGGCGCACGCACGGGCGATACGGGAAGCGCCGAGCGCAGCGCGCAGTCGCGCCAGCTGCCCACCGTGCTGGTCACCACGCCCGAGAGCCTGTCCCTGCTGCTGGCGCGCGCCGATGCGCGCGAACTGCTGGGCTCCGTGCGCCTGGTGGTGGCCGATGAATGGCACGAGCTGCTGGGCAACAAGCGCGGCGTGCAACTGCAGCTGGCCCTGGCGCGGCTGCGCGGCTGGAGCCCGCAGCTGTGCGTCTGGGGCATGTCGGCCACGCTGGGCAATCTGGACGAGGCCATGCAGACCCTGCTGGGCCTGGACGACCATGGCCAGCCGCGGCCCGGCGTATTGGTCCAGGGCCAGGTGGACAAGCGCCTGGTGGTGGACACCCTGCTGCCCGACCGGCCCGAGCGCTTTTCCTGGGCCGGCCACCTGGGCCTGGCCATGCTGCCGGCGGTGGTGCGCGAGCTGGAGGCGACGGCCGGCTCCACCCTGGTCTTTGTGAATGTGCGCTCGCAGGCCGAGCTTTGGTACAAGGCGCTGCTGGAGGCCCGGCCCGACTGGGCCGGCCTGCTGGCCATCCACCATGGATCGCTGGACCGGGGTGTGCGCGAATGGGTGGAGGCCGGGCTCAAGGCCGGCACGCTCAAGGCCGTGGTCTGCACCAGCAGCCTGGACCTGGGCGTGGACTTCCTGCCCGTGGAGCGCGTGCTGCAGATCGGCTCGGCCAAGGGCATCGCGCGCCTGCTGCAGCGCGCGGGCCGCTCGGGCCATGCGCCGGGCCGGCCCTCGCGCATCACCCTGGTGCCCACGCACAGCCTGGAGCTGGTGGAGGCCGCCGCCGCCCGCGCCGCCGTGCGCGCGCAGCAGGTGGAAATGCGCGCCAGCCCCCGCCAGCCCGCCGACGTGCTGGTGCAGCACCTGGCCACCGTGGCCCTGGGCGGCGGCTTCGTGCCCGATGAGCTGTATGCCGAAGTGCGCCGCACCATCGCCTACGCCGGGCTGGCGCCTGCGGTCTGGCAGTGGTGCCTGGACTTCGTGCACCGCGGCGGCCCCTCGCTGGCCGCCTATCCCGACTACCAGCGCGTGCGGCCCGATGAACAGGGCATCTGGCGCATGCCCGACGCGCGGCTGGCGCGCAGGCACCGCGCCAACATCGGCACCATCGTCAGCGACGCCAGCATGAGCGTGCAGATCCTGCACGGCGCGCGGCTGGGCAGCATGGAAGAGAGCTTTCTGTCGCGCCTGTCTCCCGGCGATGCCTTTGTCTTCGCGGGCCAGGTGCTGGAGCTGGTGCGCATCGAGGACATGACCGCCTACGTGCGCCGCGCCGCGAGAACGCGGCCCACCGTGCCGCGCTGGGCCGGCGCGCGCATGCCGCTGTCCACCGTGCTGGCCGACTTCGTGGTGCAGCAATTGGCGCTGGCG
The DNA here is from genome assembly GCF_043104185.1 of Delftia sp. WSY_22. NCBI lineage: Bacteria > Pseudomonadati > Pseudomonadota > Betaproteobacteria > Burkholderiales > Comamonadaceae > Delftia > Delftia sp. WSY_22. Next base: position 197,047 of record NZ_JBICKN010000059.1, on the reverse strand, counting down.
GCAGCGGGCGACTACCACTCGCCCGAACTGCGCTGCGTGCGCCCCCTGCTGGAAGTGCAGCAGCGCTGGTCGGCCCTGCCCACGCCCGCCACGCTGCTGGCCGAAACCCTGCGCACGCGCGAGGGCTGGCACCTGTTTCTCTATCCGTTTGCAGGCCGCCATGCCCATATGGGCCTGGCCAGCCTGCTGGCCTGGCGCGCCGCGCAGGGCGAGACGGGCACCTTCTCCATCGCCGTCAACGACTACGGGCTGGAGCTGCTGAGCGCCACCGAGCGTGACTGGGCCGCCATGCTGCCCGAGCTGCTGCGCGCCGAGCCTGCCCAGGCCGTGGCAGTGCCCGGGCGCGTGTCCGCCAGCCAGGCGGTCGCCACGCGCAACACCGCCAATGCGGACCGCCACTGGGACCAGGCCGCCGACGACGCCCACCTGGCGAGCGATGACGCGCGCCACGCCCTGCTGCACGAAGTGCTGGCCAGCCTCAACGCCACCGAGATGGCAAGGCGGCGCTTCCGCGAGATCGCCCGCGTCTCGGGCCTGATCTTCCAGAGCCACCCGGGCGAGCGCCGCAGCGCGCGCCAGCTGCAGGCCTCGGCCCAACTGTTCTTCGAGGTCTTTCGCAAGTACGACGACATGAACCTGCTGCTGCGCCAGGCCGATGAGGAAGTCCTGAGCCAGGAGCTGGACGTGGCCCAGCTGCTGGCCGCGTTGCGCCGCATGCAGGCGCAGACGCTGGTGGTGAGCGCGCTGCGCCGTCCCAGCCCGTTTGCCTTTCCGCTGATGGTGGAGCGCTTTCGCGAAAAGCTCACCAACGAGCATCTGGCCGACCGCATCGCGCGCATGCTGGCCCAGCTGCACGAGGCGGCAGATGCCGGCGGTGCAGCCAGCGAGCCGCGCACGCAGGACCTGGTCCCGCCCGATCCACCGCTGCGTCCACGGAAAAAGCCCAAGGCAGACCAGCCCCCCGCCGTGGACGAGGATACGGCCGCCGTGCGCCGCACGCTGGATTTCTCGCTGCAGGCCACCGACGGCCCCGAGGCCGATGCCGCCAGCCGCCGCCCGCGCCGCGTGCGCAAGCCCTCGCGGCCCTTGCCGCTGCTGTAGAACCATTGCACCGCTGATGAAAGGCCACGCACCGTTGCCAAGTCCTGTTTCCCCCGACGCCCTGGCCGGCAGCCTGGGCATGTTCCTGGCCGGCGAGCCCGTGCACCTGCTGGCCCAGCATGCGCTGTGGTGGCCCGCCCAGGGCACGCTGTTCATCGCCGACCTGCACCTGGGCAAGGCCGCCACCTTCCGCGCGCGCGGCATTCCCGTGCCGGCGGGCACCACGCAGGGCAACCTGGAGCGGCTGTCGGCCCTTCTTCTGGGCCTGCCCGTGCGGCGGCTCGTGGTGCTGGGCGACTTCCTGCACGCGGCCGAGGCACGCAATCCTGCCGTACTGGCTGCACTGGCCCGCTGGCGCAGCCGCCATGCGGCCGTGGAACTGGTGCTGGTGCGTGGCAACCATGACAGCCACGCAGGCGATCCGCCGCCCGCGCTGGGCTTTGCCATCGTGGACGAGCCCTGGCACCTGGGGCCGTTCGCCGCCTGCCATCACCCCCCGCCGCCAACGCAGGACCTGCAGGCGCAGCAGGCCCGGCCCTGGCATGTGCTGGCCGGCCATGTCCATCCCGCCATCGTGCTGCGCGGCACCGGCCGCGACGCCCTGCGCCTGCCGTGCTTTGCCGTGCACGCGGGCTTTACCCTGCTGCCCGCCTTCGGCCTGTTCACCGGCATGGCCAGCCTGCCGCCCGAGCCAGGCCGCCAGCTCTTTGCCGTGGGCGCGGACCGGGTCTGGGCCGTGCCTGGGTGAGCCCAGGGATGTAATCGGGCGTAATTCTCCGCAAGGCCGTTGTTCCCTACAGTGACTCCCGCAGCAAGCGTGGCGGGACAGCAGGCAGTGCCCGGGGATGCCGCAGCGCTTTTCGTTCCACCAGGAGGAATGCATGGGCGTTCAACTCAATTTCTTCAACCAATCGAACGACGCGAACCACCCGCAGATCGTCATCTTCCAGAAGAACGTCGCCAGCGACCTCGATGCGCCTGCCGTGGCCTGGCGCGTCATCAAGTACTGCGGACAGGGCGACAACCATCCGTTCACCTTTCCGCTGGGCCTGCAGGTCGGCGCCAGCGACAGCCATGGCAACTGCACGCCGCAGCTGGAGGCGCAGTACGGCCAGCAGTTCCAGATGGCGCCGTCCACCGCCGGCGATCGCCTGGCGCCCGCAGGCTACGGCGCCAGCTCCAAGGAAGTGCAGGTGCTCAACGCGCTGCCCCAAGGCGCCATCAACGCCAGCTGCTACAAGGACGGCAGGCTGCTGGCCGTCAAGACCGCGATTGCCCCCCGGCAAAAGGCCGTCTTCGAATTCAAGCCCAGCATCTGGATCGGCGTGGCCTCGCACATCCAGCAGGGCCAGATCATGAACTCGGCCATCGTCTCCCAGATGAACACCGAAATCTCCCTGCTGGGCATCTCCCGTGCCGACATCGTGATGCGCGGCGGCGGCTCGGGGGCGAATTCCCGCCCCTTCTCGTTCTCGCTGGAGAACGTCGTGATGTGCTGATGCAGGGTCGCGGCAAGGGGAGGGGAGGAGCAGGGGCCGTGAGGGGGCGGTGAGGGGACGCAAGGGCCTGTGCATGACGGTCTGATGACGGCTGTCACATCCCTGTCATGGACGCAGCCAAGAATCCCGCACTTGCCCGGCCCGCGCAGGCCACTTCCGCAGGTGCTTCCTCCTCCCCATGACCGATGCAGCCTCCCCCCTGGCACAGGCCCACGAAGACGCAGGCCTGATCTGCGGCTGGCGCTTCTTCAGTGACACACGGCAGTGCGTGCAGGCCGTGACGGCGCCATCCGCCGCGCAGTGGCTGGCCGATGCCGCAGCCCGGTCCGATGCGGGCCGGCGCGATTTCCTGTGGCTGCACTTCAACCTGACCCACACCCAGTCCCTGCGCTGGCTGCAGCGCCATGCGGGCCTGCCCGACGTGTTCTATGCCGCCCTGCGCGAGGGCCTGACCTCCACGCGCATCGAGCGCGCCGACGACAGCCTGGTCGCCGTGCTCAACGATGTGAACTTCGAGTTCAACTTCGATTCGGCCGACATCGCCACGCTGTGGATCTGCCTGGACGAGCGCCTGGTCATCACCGCGCGCACCCAGCCGCTGCGCTCTGTCGATGCCCTGCGCGACGCCGTGCGCCGCGGCGACAGCCCCGCCAGCACGGCCGAGCTGCTGGAGCACCTGATGCGCACCCAGGCCGATGTGCTGGTCAAGGTGGTGCGCGAGACCACGGCGCGCGTGGACGATATCGAGGACGCCATCCTGGCCCAGCGCTACCACCATCCGCGCGCCCACCTGGGCCGGCTGCGCCGCCTGCTGGTGCGCCTTCAGCGCCTGCTGGCGCCCGAGCCCGCCGCGCTGTTCCGCCTGCTGCAGCAGCCCCCCGGCTGGATGGGCGAGGAAGACCGGCGCGGCCTGGCCGCAGCGAGCGAGGAGTTCTCGCTCATGCTGCGCGACATGCAGACCCTGCAGGACCGCATCAAGCTGCTGCAGGAAGAGGTGGCCGCCGCCGTGAACGAGGACAACAGCAACAGCCTCTTCGTGCTGACCGTGGTCACCGTGCTGGCCCTGCCCATCAACATCCTGGCCGGCCTGTTCGGCATGAACGTGGGCGGCATACCGCTGGCCGAGCACGAGCACGGCTTCTGGATCGTGGTGTCCATCGTCGTCGCCTTCACCGTCATCGCCGCCTGGCTGGCGTTTCGCAAGAAGCGGTACAGGGATTAGGGCTCAGGCCGCCACAGCCCTTGCCCTCGCCCCGAACGCCATCGCCCGCAACTTGCCCAGCAGCGGCCACACCAGCATCAGCAGGGCCAGCGTGGTGATGGTGCCCGACAGGCCGTTGTGCCAGAAGATGCCCAGCTCGCCCTGGCTGGAGAGCATGCTCTGGCGGAAGGCGTCTTCCATGCGGTCGCCCAGCACGATGGCCAGCACCATGGGCGCCAGTGGATAGTCGAGCTTCTTGAACACGTAGCCGACCACGCCGAAGACCAGCATGAGCCAGATGTCCGTGGCATTGCCGTGCACGGTGAAGGCGCCGATGGCGCAGACCATGAGGATCATGGGCGCGACGATGGAAAACGGCACGCGCAGGATGGCGGCGAACAGCGGCACGGTGGCCATGACGATGACCAGGCCGGCGATGTTGCCCAGGTACATGCTGGCGATCAGGCCCCAGACGAAGTCCTTTTGCTCTGTGAACAGCAGCGGGCCGGGCTGCAGCCCCCAGATCATCAGCCCGCCCAGCAGCACGGCCGCCGTGGCCGAGCCCGGAATGCCCAGGGCCAGCATGGGCAGCAGGGCCGAGGTGCCGGCCGCGTGGGCGGCGGTCTCGGGGGCGAGCACGCCTTCGGGGTTGCCCTTGCCGAAGCTGTCGGGGTCGCGCGAGAACTTCTTGGCCAGCCCGTAGCCCATGAAGCTGGCCGCCACGGCGCCGCCGGGCGTCACGCCCATCCAGCAGCCCACCAGGGCCGAGCGCAGCATGGTCAGCCAGTAGCGCGGCAGCCGGGCCCAGGTCCTGAACACCGCCTTGAGGTCGATGGAGGCCTTCTTGCCCTTGAAGGCCAGGCCTTCCTCGATGGTCATCAGGATCTCGCTGATGCCGAACAGGCCGATCACCACCACCAGGAAATCAAAGCCGCGCAGCAGCTCGGTGGAGCCGAAGGTCATGCGCAGGTCGCCCGAGATGGTGTCCATGCCCACGGCTGCCAGCAGCAGGCCCACGGCCATGGCGGCCACGATCTTGGCCTTGGGCTCCTTGCCCATGCCGATGAAGGAGCAGAACGTCAGGAAGAAGACCGCAAAGAACTCCGGCGGCCCGAACTGCAGCGCGAACGAGGCCACGACCGGCGCCAGGAAGGTGATCAGCATCACGCCCGAGATGGCGCCGATGAACGAGCCCGTGAAGGCCGTGGTCAGCGCGGCCCCCGCGTGCCCCTGCTGGGCCATGGGGTAGCCGTCGAAGGTGGTGGCCACCGACCAGGCCTCGCCCGGGATGTTGAACAGCACCGAGGTGATGGCGCCGCCGAACAGCGCCCCCCAGTAGATGCACGACAGCAGGATGATGGCCGAGGTGGGCGACATGCCGAAGGTCAGCGGCAGCAGGATGGCCACGCCGTTGGGGCCGCCCAGGCCCGGCAGCACGCCGACCACGATGCCCAGCAGGATGCCCGTGAGCATCAGCCCCGTGTTCTGCCAGGTGGTGACGGCCGCGAAGCCGTGCGCAAGGTATTGGAGTTCGTCCATGGTGTTGCTCCGTGGCGGCGACAGGGGTCAATAGCCGAGCCAGGCTTCAAGCGGACCCTTGGGCAGGGGCACCTTGAACTGGATCTCGAAGACGTAGAACAGCAGCACGCTGGTGAAGCCCGACAGCGCCACGGCCTTCCACCAGGGATAACGGCCCGCAAACACCATGAAGCCCGTGATGAACAGCACCGAGGCCGCGTAGATGCCCAGCGGCGCGATCACGGCGATGTAGGCCGTCAGCGGCAGCAGCACCTGCGCCACGCGCCTGAGCTGCAGCCAGCTGGCGAATTGCTCCTGGCTGCGGCTGCGCAGCGCCTGCACGAAGACGGCGATGGCGCAGATGCCCAGCACGGCGCCCACGCGCAGCGGGAAGTAGCCGGCCTGCGGGCCGGTGTCGCCCCAGCCCGCGCCAATGCGCTGGTTGTCCCAGACCACGAGCACGGCCAGCGCCAGCAGCACGGCGGCCACTCCGTACTCCACATGGCGGCGGGACAGGCCGGGGGCCTGGGCTTCGGTGGCGGGGATGGATTCGGTGGCCGCGCTGGAGGGCTGGGCCGGGGCTGCTGCTGCTGCTGCTGCTGCTGAATTGGAGGAGGGCGGGGCAAGGTGGATGGCGGTGTCCATGGCGCGGCTCCTCACTTGGCGGCGGCGGCCACGCTGGCCGACAGGAAGCCGGCCTTCTTCATGATGTCGAGGTGGCGCGTCTCGTCCTTGGCCAGGAAGTCCACGAAGGCCTGCCCCGTCATGTACTCGGGCTTGAGCGCGTTTTTCTCCAGGTACTCCTTCCACTCGGGCGTGGCCACCACCTTGTGCATCACGCCCGCATAGAACTGCGCCTGCTCGGGCGTGGTGCCGGGCGGCAGGAAGAAGCCGCGCAGCATGGTGTATTGCACATCCAGGCCCTGCTCCCTGCAGGTGGGGATGTCCGACAGCGCCTGGCTGCCCGTGACCTTGGCCGTGTACTCGATGCGCTGCGTGTCGAACACGCACAGCGCCCGCACCTGGCCCGCGCGCCACTGCGCCATGGACTCGCTGGGGTTGTTGACGTTGGAGTCGATGTGCTTGCCCACCAGCTGGGTGCTGGCCTCGCCGCCGCCCTTGTAGGGGATGTAGGTGAACTTCACGCCGGCGGCCTGTTCCATGTTGGCGGTGATGATCTGGTCCTCGCGCTTGGAACTGGTGCCGCCCATCTTGAACTTGCCGCCGGCCTGCCGCGCGGCGGCCAGGTAGTCGGCGGGCGTCTGGTAGCCGGTCTCGGCATTGACCCAGAGCACGAACTGGTCCTGGGCAATCATGGCCACGGGATTCAGGTCGCGCCACTGGAAGGGCAGGGCCGTGGCCATGGGCAGGGTGAAGATGGCCGTGGAGGCCACCAGCAGCTTGTGCGGGTCGCGCGCCGAGGCCTTGACATCCAGAATGCCCTCGGCGCCGGAGGCACCTGCCTTGTTGAGGATGACCACGGGCTGCTCGATCAGCTTGTGCTTGGTGACGATGGCCTGGATCACGCGTGCCATCTGGTCCGAGGCGCCGCCGGCCGAGAACGGCACGACGAGTTCGACGGACTTGGCGGGCTTCCACTGCGCCCAGGCGGCAGGGGCGGCCAGGGTGATGGCGGCGGTGGCGGCGAGGGTGGCGACGGCAGTTGCCGCCAGGCGGTTGCGGGGCGATGTCATGTCTCTTGTCTCCTGTTATTTCCTGGTATTGGTGCAATCCACGATCAAGGGGGCGAGCCATGTGCTCCGGCTCTGCCAAGGGGTTTCGGCGCGGGGCCGGTGGGTTCAGGCGGCCTTGCGCAGCGCCCCGGCTGCGGCGTGGGCAGCGAAGTAGTCCATGGACGCCTGCACGCCGCTGCCGGCCAGCCGGATGCCGGACAGCTTCAGGCCCATCTCCACGCCCGCCACCATGGCCAGCAGCGTCAGGTCGTTGCTGTCGCCCAGGTGGCCCATGCGGAACATGCGGCCCTTGAGCTTGCCCAGGCCCGCGCCCAGCGACAGGTCGAAGCGCGTGTGGATCAGGCGGCGCAGGGCATCGGCATCCACGCCTTCGGGCGTGATCACGCCGGTGAGCACGGGCGAGTAGACCTGCGGATCGGCGCACTGGATGGGCAGGCCCCAGGCCTGCACGGCGGCACGCACGCCGGCCGCCCAGCGCTGGTGGCGCGCAAACACCGTGTCCAGCCCTTCGGCCAGCAGCATGTCCAGCGATTCGGACAGGGCGTACAGCAGGTTGGTGTTGGGCGTGTAGGGCCAGTAGCCGGTCTGGTTCATCTCCACGATCTCGTCCCAGGCCCAGAACGACTTGGGCAGCTTCGCGCTTTTGGCGGCCTCCAGCGCGCGTGGCGACAGCGCGTTGAAGCTGATGCCGGGCGGCAGCATCAGGCCCTTTTGCGAGCCGCTGATGGTCACGTCCACGCCCCATTCGTCATGGCGGTAGTCGGCACTGGCCAGGCCCGAGATGGTGTCCACCAGCAGCAGGGCCGGGTGGCCCGCCGCGTCGATGGCCCGGCGCACGGCGGCGATGTCCGAGGTCACCCCCGTGGAGGTCTCGTTGTGCACCACGCACACGGCGCGGATCCGGCGCTCCGTGTCCTTGCGCAGCCGCGCCTCGATCAGCCCGGCCTGCACGCCATGGCGCCAGCCCGGCGCCTGGGGCAGGTGCTCGTCGGAGCCGCCATAGGACAGGAACTCGGTGGACAGGCCCAGGCGCGTGGCCATCTTCTGCCACAGCGAGGCGAAGTGGCCGGTTTCGAACATCAGCACATGGTCGCCAGGGCTGAGCGTGTTGATCAGGGCAGCCTCCCAGGCGCCCGTGCCGGAGGCCGGATAGATCACCACCGGATGCCGGGTCTTGAAGACCTGCTGGATGCCGGCCAGCACCTTCAGGCCGAGCTGGCCGAACTCCGGCCCCCGGTGGTCGATGGTGGGCAGGCTCATGGCCCGCAGGATGCGGTCGGGAACCGGGCTGGGGCCGGGAATCTGGAGGAAGTGGCGGCCCGTGGGATGGCTGTCGAGCGTGAGCATGGTGCGTCCTTTTCAAGGAAATGCCAGGTCGGTCTGCGGGGGAGGGTGTTTGCGAATTTTTGCATTCAAAATTCATAAATGCCTTGGTGATAACCATGAATACCTTGAGAAATGCTTGCGTAAGAATGAATGCAAAATTCATTCGACCAGGAGAATCCATGGCGGAGATCATCGAGATTTCGCGGCTTGCCCTGCATGACCAGGTGGCGGTGCGGCTGCGCACCTGGCTGGTGGAAGGGCGCATACCGCCCGGCGCCAAGCTCAACGAGCGCGCGCTGTGCGAGCAGTTGCGCGTCTCGCGCACGCCGCTGCGCGAGGCCATCAAGCTGCTGGCCTCCGAAGGGCTGGTGGACCTGGTGCCCAACCGCGGCGCCGTGGCCGTGCGCCTGGGCGAGGCCGATGTGCTGCAGACCTTCGAGGTGCTGGCGGGGCTGGAGGGCATGTCGGGCGAGCTGGCCGCGCAGCGCATCAGCCAGCAGCAACTGGCCGAGGTGCGGGCCCTGCACTTCGAGATGCTGGCCAGCCATGCGCGCCAGGACCTGTCCGGCTACTACCGGCTCAATGCGCTGATCCACTCGGCCATCAACCGCGCCGCCGCCAACCCCGTGCTGGCCGAGACCTATGGCCGCATCAACGCCCGCGTGCAGTCGCTGCGCTTTCGCACCAACCAGGACGCGGCCAAGTGGAAGCGCGCCGTCCAGGAGCACGAACGCATGCTGGAGGCGCTGCAGGCGCGCGACGCCGCCGCGCTGCGCCAGGTGCTGGTGGCCCACCTGGAGCACAAGCGCGACACCGTCATCGCCCTGCTCAAGGCAGGCCAGATCTACCCACGAACCATGAACGAATGAGAGCCGCCATGCTGATGGAATCCACGCACCGCCTTGCCGCTTCCGCCGACGACACCGTGCCCGCCCCCGGCACCGTGCTGCCGCCCGACGATGTCAGCCAGATGCTGGCGCGCCGCCTGCGCTCGGACACGCGCGGCCAGGTCCTGTTCGACGCCGCCTCGCGCGGGCGCTATGCCACCGATGCCTCCATCTACCAGATCATGCCGGTGGGCGTCTTCGTGCCCACCTGCGAGCAGGACATCGCCACGGCCCTGCAGATCGCCCGCGAGCTGAAGGTGCCCGTGCTGCCGCGCGGCGGCGGCACCAGCCAGTGCGGGCAGACCACGGGCGCGGCCCTGGTGATCGACAACAGCAAGCATTTGCGCAACATCCTCTCGGTGGACCCCGATGCAGGCACGGCCGAGGTCGAGCCCGGCCTGGTGCTGGACCACCTCAACGCCCGGCTCAAGAAGCTCGGCCTGTGGTATCCGGTGGACGTATCGACCAGCGCCCAGGCCACGCTGGGCGGCATGGCGGGCAACAATTCCTGCGGCTCGCGCTCGATTGCCTACGGCAACATGGTGCACAACGTGCGCGGCGCCCGCGCCTGGATGGCCGATGGCGAGCTGCTGGACTTCGGCCCCGTCGCCCAGGCCACGGGCCGCACAGCGCGCATTGCGCAGTTCGTGCACGGGCTGGCGCAACAGCACCGCGAGGACATTCATGCCCACTGGCCCAAGGTCATGCGCCGCGTGGCGGGCTACAACCTCGACATCTTCGACAACCAGAGCGAGCGGCCCTACACGGCCGACGGCAGCGTCAACCTGGCCCATCTGCTGATAGGCGCCGAGGGCACGCTGGCCTACACGCGCTCGCTCACCCTGCAGCTGAGCGCGCTGCCGCGCGCCAAGGTGCTGGGCGTGGTGAACTTTCCCACCTTCCACGCGGCCATGGACTCGGCCCAGCACATCGTGAAGCTGGGACCCACGGCCGTGGAGCTGGTGGACCGCACCATGATCGAGCTGGGCCTGGCCAACCCGGCCTTCAAGCCCACCATAGAGACCGCGCTCATCGGCCGCCCGGCTGCCATCTTGCTGGTGGAATTCGCCGGCGACGACCGCGCCGCGCTGCTGGCGCGGCTGCGCCAGCTGGTGGAACTCATGGGCGAGCTGGGCCTGCCCGGCAGCGTGGTGGAAATGCCCGAGGAAGCGGCCCAGAAAAACCTCTGGGAAGTGCGCAAGGCGGGGCTGAACATCATGATGAGCCTCAAGGGCGACGGCAAGCCCGTGAGCTTCATCGAGGACTGCGCCGTGCCGCTGCAGCACCTGGCCGAGTACACCGACGCGCTCACCGAAGTGTTCGCGCGCCATGGCAGCCGGGGCACCTGGTACGCCCATGCCTCCGTGGGCACGCTGCATGTGCGGCCCATCCTGGACATGCGCACCGACGGCGCGGCGCGCATGCGCGCCATTGCCGAGGAAGCGGCCGAACTGGTGCGCAAATACAAGGGCGCCTTCAGCGGCGAGCACGGCGACGGGCTGTGCCGCGGCGAGTGGATTGCCTGGCAGTTCGGGCCCGCCATCACCGAGGCCCTGCGCGCCATCAAGCAGCACTTCGACCCGGACAGCCTCTTCAACCCCGGCAAGATCATCGATACGCCGAAGATGGACGATGGCCGGCTGTTCCGCTTTGCGCCCGCCGATGCGCCCCGGCCCTACCGGCGCATTCCCATCACGCCCGTGCTCGACTGGTCCGCCTGGAACGTGCAGGCCGACCCGGTCACCGAAGTCACCACGGCGCCCGGCACGGGCGGCGACGTCACCGGCGGCTTTGCCAAGGCCGTGGAGATGTGCAACAACAACGGCCACTGCCGCAAGTTCGACGCCGGCACCATGTGCCCCAGCTACCGCGTCACGCGCGACGAGCAGCACCTGACGCGCGGCCGGGCCAACACCCTGCGCCTGGCCATCTCGGGCCAGCTGGGGCCGGACGCCTTCACCAGCGAGGCCATGCACGACACCATGGACCTGTGCGTGGGCTGCAAGGGCTGCAGGCGCGACTGCCCCACGGGCGTGGACATGGCCCGCATGAAGGTGGAATTCCTGGCCCACTACAAGGCCCGCCATGGCCACACGCTCAAGGACCGGCTGGTCGCCCATCTGCCGCGCTACGCCGCCACGGCCAGCCGCATGCCCTGGCTGCTGAACCTGCGCAACCGCCTGCCCGTGCTGCGCCAACTGGGCGAAAAACTGCTGGGCCTGTCCGCCAGGCGCTCGCTGCCGGCCTGGCGCAGCGACACCTTCTGGCGCGCGCCCGAAGCACATACCTTTCTTGACCGCGACCAGGCCCTGGCCCGCGCGGCGGCCGGCGAGCGCGTGGCCGTGCTCTTCGTGGACACCTTCAACGGCACCTTCGAGAGCGAAAACGCCCTGGCCGCCGCGCGCGTGCTGCAGGCGGCCGGCTATGCGCTGCACACCGCCAGCAAGTCCGCCAAAGAGGGCGGCGGCCACCACTGCTGCGGCCGCACCTACCTGGCCACCGGCATGGTCGAGCAGGCCAAGGCCAGCGCCGGTGCGCTGATCAATGCCCTGGCGCCCCTGGCCCGCGCCGGCATCCCCATCGTCGGCCTGGAGCCCTCCTGCCTGCTGACCCTGCGCGACGAAGCCCTGGTCATGGGCCTTGGCGAGCCTGCACAGGCCGTTGCCGCCCAGGCCCTGCTGTTCGAGGAATTCATTGCCCGTGAAGTCAAGGCCGGCCGCTTTGCGCTGCCGCTGCGCGCCGCCGAGGCGCCCATCCTCGTGCACGGCCATTGCCACCAGAAGGCCTTTGGCGCCGTCAGCCCCATCCTCGACGTGCTGCGGCTGATTCCCGGCGCCCAGCCCGAGCTCATCGAAAGCTCCTGCTGCGGCATGGCCGGCAGCTTCGGCTACGAGGCCAGCCACCACCAGGTCTCCATGGACATGGCCGAGGCGGCCCTGCTGCCGGCCATACGCCAGCGCCCCGAGGCCATCGTCGTGGCCGACGGCACCAGCTGCCGCCACCAGATCGCCGACGGCGCGGCGCGCGAAGCCGTGCATGTGGCGCGGCTGCTGGAAAGCCTGCTGGATGCCCGCTGACTGCCCGCTGACCGCCCGCTGACCGCCATCCTCCATCCCGCACAAGACCAAGGTACTCCCATGAAGCACAAGCCCTGCCTGGACCTCCAGGACATCAAGGCCATCGCCCAGGCCGCCGAGGCGCATGCCACGGCGCACGGCTGGGCCGTCAGCATCGCCATCGCCGATGACGGCGGCCACCTGCTGTGGCTGCAGCGCCTGGACGGCGCGGCACCGGCCTCGGCCCACATCGCGCCGGCCAAGGCCCACGCCGCAGCACTGGGCCGCAAGGAAAGCCGGCTCTATGAGGAAATGATCAATGGCGGCCGTACCGCCTACCTGAGCGTGCCCGCGCTGCAGGGCCTGCTGGAAGGCGGCGTGCCCATCGCCAGGGAGGGCCACTGCCTGGGCGCCGTGGGCGTCAGCGGGGTGAAGCCGGCCGAGGATGCGGAGGTGGCGCGGGCGGGGATTGCGGCGCTGGGGGCCGCGCCGCAGCGTTAGCGGCCCTGGGCTTCAGCGCGACTTGCGCGGCTGCAGGGCCTCGGCGCGCAGCATGGCCAGCACGGCATCGCGCTTGTGGTGCAGGTGGGTGACCAGCAGCTCGCGCAGGGCCGTGGCGTCGCGTGCGCCCAGGGCCTCGATCATGGCTTCGTGCTCCTTGACGGCCTGCTTCCACTTGGCCGTGTCCAGGTTGGTGCGAAAGCGCAGCGACTGCACGCGGTTGTTGATGCGCTGGAAGGTTTCCGTCAGCACGGGGTTCTTGGCGGCGCTGTTCAGGGCCGCGTGGATGGCGGCGTTGAGCCGGTAGTAGGCAGACACGTCGGCGCGCGCCACGCTGGCCATCATCTCGTAGTGCAGGGCGCGGATCTCGGCGAATTCCTGGTCGGTGATGCGCTGGGCGGCCAGTTCGCCCGACAGGCCCTCGATGCCGGCCAGCACCTCGAAGGCGTGCATGACATCGGCCTCGCTCAGCTTGACGGCGATGGCGCCGCGGTTGGGCAGCAGGTCGGCCAGGCCTTCGGCGGCCAGCAGCTTGATGGCCTCGCGCAGCGGCGTGCGCGAGACGCCGAGCTGCTCGCACAGCTCGCGCTCGTTGAGCTTGGCGCCCGGGGCGATGCGCCCCTCGATGAGCATGGACCGCAAACGGTCCGCCACCTGCTCGTGCAGCGCCGCCCGCGATATCTCGATGATCTCCGCCATCTAGCGGTCTCCTTGGCTGTTCCTGGCTGGTGGATGCCTCCGCCACAGGCATTGCGCCATGCGGGGCGGCGCCGATGTTAGCCGAGTTTGCATCCCCTGCGGGCCGCCGGGCGGGCGCACGCGCTGTCCATGCCAAGCACTACAGGCTTTTCAGCAGGGGCCTACGGCCGGCGGAGACTCTTGATCCCACCATGGATGCCGATCCGACAGACCAACCAGGGAAAAACAATGGCCCAACCAGGAATCAGGCTGCAGATCCAGGTGGATCTTGCCTATGACATCCGCGATCCGGCCGGGGCCGACTTCGTGTTCAACATCCATGCGGCCCACACCTCGCACCAGACGGTGGAGAACGAGCGGCTGGTGCTCAGCCAGCCGGTGGAGCCCGACATTGCCACCGAGCCCGCCACCTCCACGCGCTTCATGCGCCTGCATGCCAACCCCGGCCCCCTGCACCTGACCTACACGGCCACCGTCTGCATCGCGCACCACCGCGAGGATCCTGCGGCGCTGGGCGAGGTTCCGGTGCGCTGCATCCCGCTGGAGGTCCTGCCCTACATCTACCCCAGCCGCTATTGCCAGTCCGACCGGCTGATGCAGCTGGCCTTCCGCAATTTCGGCCACCTGGCGCCCGGCTATTCGCGCGTGCTGGCCATACAGCAGTGGGTGCAGGAGCTGGTGACCTTCGCTTCGGCCACCAGCAACTCGTCCACCTCGGCCGTCGATACCCTGGTGGAGCAGGTGGGCGTGTGCCGCGACTTCACGCACCTGATGATCGCCCTGTGCCGCGCGCTGAACATTCCCGCCCGCATCGCCACCGGCACGGACTACGGTGCCGACCCTGCGCTGGGCCCGCCCGATTTCCATGCCTACGTGGAAGCCTACCTGGGCGACAGGTGGTACCTGTTCGATGCATCGGGCACGGCCATTCCCATGGGCTTCATGCGCTTTGGCACGGGCCGTGACGCGGCCGACGTGGCCTTTGCCACCATCTTCGGCAACGTGGTGGCCATGGCCCCCATGATCCAGACACAGGCCCTGGAAGACGAGCACAGCCAGCTGCCCCGGCTGTGCAGCGAGGCGCTGTCGACCACCGCGCCGTCGCCCGCCGTGCTGTCGGGCTGCGCATCGTTTGGCAGCACGGCGGACCGTAGGAGCTTCAGGCAGCTGCCTGCCTGAGCTGCCTGCGCTGTAAAAGGCGCGCGGCGGCGGCTCTCAGAAGCGGTGCGTTCCCGTCACCGCAAAGGTGCGCCGCTGGCCGTAGAAGCAGTCGCCGCGTGCCAGGCACTGCGTGATCTGCACCTTGTCGGTCAGGTTGACCACGTTGAAGGCCAGGCGCCAGGGGCCGGCGTCATAGGACACCATGGCGTCCAGCAGGGTGGCCGAAGGCGTGTCCACCAGGCTGGTGCCCGTCCACTGCGAACCCGTGTAGCGCACGCCCGCACCCAGGCTCCAGCCGCCGCGCCCTTCGCTGGCAAAGCGGTGCGTCAGCCAGGCCGATGCCGTGTGGCGCGGCACGCTGGTCACGCGCTGGCCCTGGTCGCCGCCATTGCTGCGCGAGATGACGGCGTCGGTGTACGCATAGGCCAGGGTGGCGTCCCAGTGGCGGGCCAGGCTGGCGGTGAGCTCGGCCTCGAAGCCGTTGACCTTGACCTCGCCGATCTGCAGGCTGTTGAGCGGGTTGGCCGGGTCGGTGGTCTTGCGGTTCTTCTCGCGCAGCGTGTAGACGGCGGCAAAGGCCGACAGGCCCTGGCCCGGCGGCTGCCATTTCACGCCGGCTTCCCATTGCTCGCCGCGCTGCGCCTTGTAGGGCGTGCCGTAGACGTTCACGCCGCCCAGCGGCTGGAAGGACTCGGAGTAGCCCAGGTAGGGCGCCCAGCCACCCTCCATCTGGTAGGTGGCGCCTGCGCGCTTGGTCCAGGCCTTCTCGTCCACGGCGGAGGCGGGACGGCCTTCGGTGTCCGTCTGCGCGCTGTCGTGGCGCAGGCCCAGGGTGGCGGTCCAGCGGCCCCACTTGATCTGGTCCTGGGCGTAGAAGCCCAATTGCTTTTGCGACACGCCCGGCTGGCGCACCAGCTGCGAGGCCGTGGGCGGCGTGAAATTGCCGTAGACGGGGTTGTAGACGTCAAACGGCGCGGTCAGTCCGCGCCAGGTGGACTGGCTGGTGCTGTTGCGCTGCGCATCCATGCCGGCCAGCACGGTGTGCTCGGCCGTGCCCCAGCGCAGCTTGCCTTCGAGCTGCGTGTCGATCACCAGCATGCGCCCGCCGTTGACCTGCCAGGAGGCATCGCGGTAGACGCTGCGGTTGTCGGGGTTGAAGACCGGGCGCGCAGGGCGGCCCTGGCCGGGGATGGCGGTGAAGCTGGTGTAGATGGAGCGGTAGTCCACGTCGCTGATGGTGCGCCGCAGGTTCTGGCGCACGGTCCAGTCCGCATTCAGGCGGTGGCTGAACAGGTAGCCCCAGGATTTGTTCTCTGTGTCGAACGAGTCCCAGCCGGGCTCGCCGATGAAGGTGCTGGTGGGAATCTGGCCGTAGGGGCTGGGCAGGCGCGTGCCCTGCCAGGGGAAGAAGCCGATCAGCGAGCCGCTCTTGTCCTTCTGGTAGAGCGCCTGCAGCGTGAGCGAGGTATCGGCGCTGGGCCTCCACGTCAGGCTGGGCGCGATCACCAGGCGGTCGTCGTTCACATGGTCCACCTGGGTGCTGCTTTCCCGGCCCACGGCCACCAGGCGGTACAGCCACTGGCCGTCTTCGGTGACCGCGCCGGTCAGGTCGGTGGCGATCTGCTTGCGCCCGTAGCTGCCCACCTGCACCTGCACCTCGCGCAGCGCCTCGGCCTGCGGGCGCTTGCTGGTGAGGTTGAGCACCCCGCCCACGCTGCCCTGGCCGTAGAGCACGGAAGAGGGTCCGCGCAGGAATTCCACGCGTTCCAGCGTGTAGGGGTCGGGCCGGCTGGTGTTGTAGGTGCCGTAGGTGCGCAGCAGTCCGTCCTGGTACTGGCTCACGCTGCCGCCGCGTGCCGAGAAGCTGTCCACCCGGCTGTCGAAATAGTTGGACACCACGCCGGCGCTGTAGGCGGTGGTCTGGCGCAGCGTCTGCACGCCCTGGGCCTCGAACTGGTCGCGCGTGACCACGCTGATGGCCTGGGGCGTCTCTATCAGCGGCGTGTCGGTCTTGGTGGCCGAGATGGCGCGCTTGGCGGTGAAGCCCACCACAGGGCCGGTGGGATTTTCCTTCTCGGTGCCTGCGTTCACGGTGACCGGGGCGAGCGTGGCCTCGGGGACCTTGTCAGGCTGGGCCTGTGCGTGGGCTGCGCCGCACAGGGCAAGCAGGGCGGCATGCGCAACTGCCGTGCGCGAGAGTCTTTGGGTAAGCATGGTCAATGGTCGAGAGCTGGGAAACCTGTGCCGTGGGGCGTGCTCTGGGTGCGTCGGCGCTGCTGCCGGCCCTGGGGCCAGCAGCGCAGCCTGTCATGGCGGGTGCGGATTCTAGAATGACAATGGGAATGATTTCTTTTTCTTTTCATTTGTATGTAGCATGCAACGCATTGTTATCATTTTGATAGCGTAGAAGCTTGTTTTGAAGCGACCTGCAGGTCGATGTGCAGGGCGGTGCGATACGCGTACGGTCTTGCTTGCGGGAAGTCCGCGCAGCGTGATAGCCCTCTTCGCGCCGGGGCGCCAGCGGCCCCGGTCGCCTCAGGCCTGGGCGGCCTGCAAGGGGTTGCCTGGGTGTGAAACGGCCTCGGGCCACAGCCGACCGGCCGCCGCCTGCAAGGCTTGCACCAACTGCTGCGTATCCGTCTTGCCGGTGGCGTGCAGCGCTTCGGTCACGATCAGCGCGTTGACGGTGGATTCGCGCACTGCCGAGTGGCCGCTTTGGCGGTTGCACCAGCGCCGGGCGTGGGCGCGGCCAGCCGTGTCGGCAAAGATGATTTCGCCGGGCTCGGGATATTCGATCTCGCCTGAGAAGGTCTCGTAGACCTCGCTGCCGGTTGCGGGGCGCACCTGCAGGCAGCCGCTGATGCGGTCCAGGTCGAAGACGGCCACGGGAATGGCAAAGGCCACCGAGGCCGCATTGCACAGGTCCACCAGCGGATGCAGGCCCGGCAGATCTCCCTCCTTGCGCAGGCGGCGCAGCAGGGCCTCGGCGGCGCAGCGGTATTGCGTGGGCTTGAGGCCCATCCTGGCAAAGCCGCGCCGCCAGGCCTGGATGGATGGCATCTCGCTTTCCGGGGTGCAGGCCAGGTTCTGCCTGGCCTGTGCCATGAAGGGGGCGATCACGGCGTGTGCGGGCACGTCGGGCGACAGGCAGCGCAGCAGCAAGGTCTGCGTGGCCAGTTCAGGAAAGTCGCGGGGGATGGAGGGTGCGTAGGAGAACGGCAAGATCGGGCCTTGTGATTGGAGAGGGGATGTGATCTCCATCCTCGCCAGGCCGGTTTGCGTGGTCTTGAAGGAAATTGCAGCGCGTCACGCAGCGCAGGCGCTTGCTGCCCTGGCATAGTAGCCGGGCGCCATGCCGAAGCTGCGCACGAACAGGCGCGTCATATGGCTCTGGTCGGCAAAGCCGCTGTGCGCGGCGGCCTCGGCCAGCGGCACGCCGCTGGCGATGAGCCCGCGCGCCTGGTGCAGGCGCCGCTGCAGCAGATAGGCATGGGGCGTCATGCCTGTGGCGCGCGCAAAGGCGCGCAGGAACTGGTAGCGGCTCAGGCCCGCCTCTTGGGCCAGGGCGCCCAGGGTCAGGGGCGCGCCGGGATCGTCGTCCATCCGGGCGCGGGCCAGGGTGATGGGGGCCGGTGCGCGGGGCGCAGGGGCAGGGCGCTGCAGCATGCCGCCCAGCAGTTGCAGCAGGGCTTCGTCCAGGTCCAGGGCGTCCGCTGGCTCGCCGCTGCCGGTCATCCTGCGGTACAGGGTCTGAAAACACGCGGCCAGGCGCGGGTCGCGCATGGCGGGCTGGCGGAACTCGAAGCCGGCCGCCGGCCCTGCGCCATCCATGTCCGCCATGAGCCCGGCCACGACCCAGGGCTCCAGGTAGAGCATGCGCCAGGCGCGACCGCCATCGCCCAGGGGCATGCCGTCATGCAGCTCGCCGGGGTTGACCATGATGAGGTCGCCGGCCCCGGCCTCGTAGAGACCTCGCCCGCTGGCGGACTTCTGCGCGCCACGCTCGATCAGGCCGATGCCGTACTGCTCGTGGGTATGCCGCCCAAAGTGCCTCGCCGTGTCGGCGGCCACGGCCTCCACGCCTGCGGTGCGGCAGCGCAGCCAGCTGAAATGCCCATCCGTGGTCGAAACCATGCCGCAGCCTTTCCTACCCACCCTGGCGTGCCAGCGTGATCGCCAGGCCGGCCAGCCCCGCGCCCACCACCACGGGGATCACGCCGACCTTCCAGCGCAGCAGCGCGGCCGCCGCAGCCAGGCCCAGCAGTGCGGACGGCCAGTCGAAGGGACCCGCCCAGCCCAGGGGCCACAGCACATGCCAGGCAAAGAACACGGCCAGGTTGGCGATGACGCCCACCACGGCGGCCGTGATGCCCGTCAGCGGCGCGGTGAAGCCCAGCCTGCCATGGGTGGACTCGATGAAGGGGCCGCCCAGCAGGATGAAGGCAAAGGACGGCAAAAAGGTGAAGAAGGTCACGACCAGGGCGGCGGCGGCGCCGGCAGGCAGCAGCGCATCGGGGCCGAACACCTGCGTGCTCCAGCCGCCCAGGAAGCCCACGAAGGACACCACCATGATCAGCGGCCCCGGCGTGGTCTCGCCCAGGGCCAGCCCGTCCATCATCTGCATGGCCGTGAGCCAGTGGTAGTGGTCCACCGCGCCCTGGTAGAGGTAGGGCAGCACGGCATAGGCGCCGCCAAAGGTCAGCAGTGCCGCCTTGGTGAAGAACCAGCCCATCTGGGTGAGCGCGCCCTGCCAGCCGAAGGCGGCGGTCAGCAGGCCCAGCGCCAGCGCCCACAGCCCCAGGCTGGCCGCCAGCACCTGGCTGAAAAAACGCCAGCTGAACCGTGCATGGGCCGGTACGGGCGTGTCATCGTCGATGACGGCCGGGCCGTGGCTGCCGCCGCCGTGGCCGTGCCCGCCTGCAGGGGCGAAGTGGCGCGGCGCCAGCCTGCCCCCCAGGTAGCCCAGTGCGCCGGCCGCCAGCACGATCAGCGGAAACGGCAGCTTCAGCGCGAAGATGGCCACGAAGGCCGCCGCGGCAATGCCCCACAGCCAGCCGTTGCGCAGGGTGCGCGAGCCCACGCGCCAGGCCGCCTGCACCACCAGCGCCGTCACGGCCGGCTTGATGCCGTAGAAGATGCCGGCAATGGCCGGCACATGGCCGAAGGCCACATAGATCCAGGACAGGCCGATCAGCAGCACCAGCGAGGGCAGCACGAACAGCCCGCCGGCCACGATGCCGCCCCAGGTGCGGTGCAGCAGCCAGCCGATATAGGTGGCCAGCTGCTGCGCCTCGGGGCCGGGCAGCAGCATGCAGTAGTTGAGCGCATGCAGGAATCGGCCCTCGGATATCCAGCGCCGCCGCTCCACCAGGTCCTCATGCATGATGGCGATCTGCCCGGCCGGCCCGCCAAAGCTGATGCAGCCCAGCTTCAGCCAGTAGCGCAGGGCTTCGGCGCGGGTGGGGGCCACAGGGGGCGGGGGCGCGGGCGGGTTGGGTGTGGTCTGCAGGCTGGAGGGCATGCCGCAAATGTCTCATACGGCAGCCGCCCCCGATGCCTGAAGGCACCCGCGCTGCGCAGGCGCTACATCTGCCGCGCGGCCTGCTTGACCAGCACCGGCTCGGCCCGGTAGCTGTCCGGGAACAGGCGCTTGAGCTGTTGCACCTTGGGCAGGTCGTTGATGACGATGTAGGGATGGCGCGGGTTCTCGGTCATGAAGTCCTGGTGGTAGTTCTCGGCAGGGAAGAAGCTGGGCTTGTCCTCCAGCCGGGTCACGATGGGCTTGCCGAAGACCTTGGCCGCGTCCAGCTGGGCCACATAGGCCTGGGCGGTCCTGAGCTGCGCGGCGTCGGTGGCGAAGATGGCCGAGCGGTACTGCGGGCCCGTGTCCGGCCCCTGGCGGTTGAGCTGGGTCGGGTCATGGGCCACGGAAAAGTAGATCTGCAGCAGTTGCCCGTAGCTGACCTGGGCCGGGTCATAGGTGATCTCGACCGACTCCGCATGCCCGGTGCGGCCGCTGCTCACCGCCGAATACGAGGCCTGGGCCGCCGTGCCGCCGCTGTAGCCCGAGACGGCGCGCTGCACGCCCTTGACATGCTGGAACACGCCTTGCACGCCCCAGAAGCAGCCGCCCGCAAAGATGGCTTTCTGCGGCCCCTGGCCCGTGGCCGGCATGTCCTGCGCGGGTGGCGGAATGCGCACGGCCTGCTCGGCCGCCTGCAGGTCGCTGCCCTGCCACAGCAGGGCGCCGCCCAGCAGCACGGCGCTGCCGGTCAGCAGTTGGAGAAGGCCGCGGCGGCGGGGTGCGGTGGCGAGGGGGGAATCGTTGGTCATGGTGTCTCTCCGGTGAAAGTGAAGCGGCCAGGGATCAGCCAAAGGTGAAGGCATAGGCGGAGATGCCGGGGTCCAGGAATTCGATGCTGAAGGTGCGTTCGGCTGCGCCGCCGTCCTGGCGCACCAGCTGGTACAGGCGCTGCGCGGTCACGCTGCCGCTGCCGTCGGCGGCCACGTCCATGCCGCGCGAGGCGCCGGGCGCCTTGCCGTCGATCAGTACCTTGAAGCGCACGGGCTTGCCATCGCTGCCCGGGCCCAGCACCAGGTGCAGGTCGCGTGCCTGGAAGCGGTAGGTGATGCGGCCGGTGGCGCCGTCCAGCGTGGCGCTTTCCGGGCCCACCGTCCATTGGCCGCTCAGGCCCCAGGCGTTCAGCGGCAGGCGCTCGGGCGTGGCATAGGCGGTGGCCTGGTCGTGCACGGCTGCAGGCGTGGCGGCAAATTGCTCGGCGCGCTCATAGCCCAGGTAGGTCTCGTGCGAGCGCACGGCTGCCATGTCGGCTGCCTGCTGCACGCCCTGGGCCTGCACGTCGATCAGGCCCAGGTCCACCTGCTTCGATCCGGCTTCCTGCAGCAGTTGCTGGATCACGCGCTCGGACTCGGCATAGCCGCCTTCGCCAAAGTGGTGGTGCCGGATGCGGCCCTGGGCATCGATGAAGTAGTGCGCCGGCCAGTACTGGTTGTGGAAGGCGCGCCAGATCTTGTAGCCGTTGTCCACGGCCACGGGGTAGCTGATGCCCAGGTCCTTGATGGCCTTTTCCACGTTGGACAGCTTGCGCTCGAAGGCGAACTCCGGCGCATGCACGCCCACCACCACCAGGCCCTGGTCGCGGTACTTCTCGGCCCAGGCCTTCACATAGGGCAGGGTGCGCAGGCAGTTGATGCAGGAGTAGGTCCAGAAATCCACCAGCACCACCTTGCCGCGCAGTTGTTCGGCCGTCAGCGGGGTGGAGTTGAGCCAGTCGGTGGCGCCGTCCAGCGCAGGGGCCAGCCCTTCGTCCGGCAGGGCGGCGCGGGACGGGCCGCCGGCCATGCGCATGGCGCCGCCTGCGGCCATCATGGCCGGGCCAGCACCGGAGTCCGTATCCACGGCGGCCATCATTGCGGGACCGGCCTGCATGGCCATGGCGCCACCCTCGGGCCTGCCGCTCAGGCGGTCCACCAGCCTTTGCTCCAGGCCGCCGGTGGAGGCCGTGGACACTTGCGCCAGCACGCCCGTGTCCAGCCCCAGCGCAATCGCGCCCACGCCGGCCAGCATGGCCGCGCCCAGCCCGCGCCGCACCCATTCGCCCGCGCCCAGCATGCGCTTGAGCGCCGCAAACACCTTGCCGCCCAGCAGCAGGGCCGCCGCCATGGAGGTGGCCGCACCGGCCGCATAGGCCAGCAGCAGCAGGCTGGAGGTGGTGTTGGCGCCCTGCAGTGCGGCGCCCGTGAGGATCAGGCCCAGGATGGGGCCGGCGCAGGGCGCCCACAGCAGGCCCGTGGCCACGCCCAGCAGCAGCGAGGCGCCGGGGCGGGCGCCGCCGTCCGTGCCCTGGGCACGCTCGGACAGGCGCGAGCCCGCCGCCACCAGCGGCCGCGTCAGCCGCTCGGACAGGCCGGGCCACAGCAGGGTCAGCGCAAACACGGCGACCAGGCCCAGGGCCAGCCAGCGGCCGTACTCATTGGCGGCCACCACCCAGCCGCCGCCTACGGCCGCCAGCGAGGCCACCAGGGCGAAGGTCAGCGCCATGCCCGCCAGCAGCGGCAGGCCGCTTTTGGCGAAGGGCTGGTCGGCGCGTGCAAAGACGAAGGGCAGCACCGGCAGGATGCAGGGGCTGACGATGGTCAGCACCCCGCCCAGATAGGCCAGGACGATCAGCAGCATGGCGTGGCTCCCGGGTTCAGGCAGGCTGGGGCGTGAACGTCAGGGACAGCCCGTTCATGCAGTAGCGCAGGCCCGTGGGCCTGGGGCCGTCGTCGAAGACATGGCCCAGGTGGCCGCCGCAGCGGCGGCAATGCACCTCGGTGCGCAGCATGCCGTAGGTGCGGTCCTGGCGCGTGGCCACGGCCTTGTCCAGCGGCTGCCAGAAGCTGGGCCAGCCCGTGCCGCTGTCGAACTTGGTCTTGGACGAGAACAGGGGCAGCGCGCAGCCTGCGCAGGCAAAGGTGCCCGCGCGGTGCTCCTTGTTCAGCGGGCTGGAGCCTGCACGCTCCGTGCCTTCCTTGCGCAGGATCCGGTACTGCTCGGGCGTGAGGCGGGCGCGCCACTCGGCATCCGTGTAGCTGACCTCGAAGACCTCGCTGGAGGCGGCCGCTGGCGCGCGGCGCGGGAACAGGCTGGCCGCCAGCACGGCGGTGGTGCCGGCGCCTGCGGTCCACAGAAGATGGCGTCTGGTGGTCATGGTGTGCTCCTGAAGGTTGCGTGCGTCTGAAAACGATGCGATGCCAGTCAGGTTAGGGCGCCGGCCTCCCGAAGTCCTCACGCAGAGTTCAAAGATTCGTGATAACTCCCGGCCCCGGTATTGCGCACAATGGCAGCCACTCCCGCCACTTCCAGGAAACCGCATCCGATGACCGCCACGCGCCGCGTACTTCTCGTCGAGGACGACGCCCATATCGCCGACCTGCTCACGCTGCACCTGCGCGACGAGGGCCTGGAAGTCATGCACTGCGCGCGCGGCGACGACGGCCTGCGCCAACTGGAGCGCGGCGGCTGGGACGCGCTGGTGCTGGACATCATGCTGCCCGGCGTGGACGGCCTGGAGATCTGCCGCCGCGCCCGCGCCATGGCGCGCTACACGCCCATCATCATCATCAGCGCGCGCTCCAGCGAGGTGCAGCGCATCCTGGGCCTGGAGATCGGCGCGGACGACTACCTGGCCAAGCCGTTTTCGGTGCTGGAGCTGGTGGCGCGCGTCAAGGCGCTGCTGCGCCGCGTGGAGGCGCTGGCCCAGAACGCGCGGCTGGAGTCCGGCAGCCTGTCCATTGACGGCCTGGCCATGGACCCCGTGGCGCGCGATGCCCGGCTTCATGGTGCCCGGCTGGACCTGACCCCGCGCGAGTTCGACCTGCTGTACTTCTTTGCGCGCCAGCCCGGCAAGGTGTTCTCGCGCATGGACCTGCTCAATGCCGTCTGGGGCTACCAGCACGAAGGCTACGAGCACACCGTCAACACCCACATCAACCGCCTGCGTGCCAAGATCGAGGCCGACCCGGCCCAGCCCGCGCGCATCCTCACCGTCTGGGGGCGCGGCTACAAGTTCGCCGAAGCGGGCGAGGGCGCATGACCATGAAACTGCGCCTGACACTGACCCAGCGCCTTTCCCTGGTCTTTGCCGTGCTGCTGCTGGTGTGCAGCGGCACCTCGGCCTGGATGCAGCTGCGCGCCAGCCGCATGCACGAGCTGGAAGTGGTGCAGGGCCTGTCGCGCGACGTGGCCGAAAGCATTGCGCGCGACGCCCAGCTGACCGACGCCAACGGCCTCATGCCCGGCGCCGTGCGCAGCTTCTTCAACCAGCTCATGCTGGTCAACCCCAGCGTGGAGGTCTACCTGCTGGACGCCGACGGCCGCATTGCCGGCCATGCCGCCCCCGACGGCCGCGTGCGCCGCGAGCGCGTGGACCTGGCGCCCGTGCACCGGCTGCTGGAAGGCGGCACCCTGCCCATCCTGGGTGACGACCCGCGCAGCACCGAAGGGCGCAAGGTCTTCAGTGCGGCGCCGCTGCGCGTCAACGGCAAGGAAGTGGGCTTCATCTACGTGGTGCTGCAGGGCGAGGCGCATGACCAACTGGTGGCGCAGGGCTCGGCCAACTCGGTGCTCAGCACGGCGCTGTGGTCCATCGGCCTGGTGGCGCTGCTGTGCCTGGTGGCCGGCCTGGTGGCCTTTGCGCTGATCACGCGGCCGCTGCGCCGGCTCACCGAAGAGGTGGCCGGCTTCGACATCCATGGCACCCCCCCGGACCTGCCGGCCCCCCAGCCCGGTGCCGCGCAGGACAGCCGCGACGAGATCGCCGTGCTGGACGCGGCCTACCGCCGCATGGTGGCGCGCATCGGCGAGCAGTGGCGCGCCCTCACGCGCCAGGACCAGGAGCGGCGCGAGCTCATCGCCAACGTCTCGCACGACCTGCGCACGCCGCTGTCGTCCCTGCACGGCTACCTGGAAACGCTGCTGCTCAAGGACGCCGTGCTCGACACCACCGAACGCCGCCGCTACCTGGGCATTGCCCTGGCACAGAGCCAGAAGGTGGGCGAGCTGGCGCAAAGCCTGTTCGAGCTGGCGCGCCTGGAATACGGCTTTGTCCAGCCCGAGCCGGAGCCGTTTTCCATGCCCGACCTGGTGCAGGACGTGTTCCAGAAATTCGAGCTGCGTGCCGAGGCGCGACAGGTGGCGCTGCGGGCCGACTTCCCAGCCCGCCTGCCCGTCGTCCAGGCCGACCTGGGGATGATCGAGCGCGTGCTGGGCAACCTGCTGGACAACGCGCTGCGCCACACCCCCGAAGGCGGCAGCATCCTGGTGGCGCTGGCGGCGGCGGGCAACGCCGTCGAAGTCACCGTGGCCGACACCGGCCCCGGCATCCCGGCCGATCTGCGCGAAGGCCTGTTCGAGCGGCCCTTCACCGTGGGCGGCGCCCGCCGCGGCGGCGGCCTGGGCCTGCGCATCGTCCACCGCATGCTGGAGCTGCACGGCTGCCGCATCGAGCTGGTGGACCCGCCGGGGCAGGGGGCGAGCTTCCGGTTCGTGCTGCCTGCGGCCGCGCAGGCAACGGGCGCCGGCGCCCGGCCGCGCCAGGGCTGACGCGGATCGTGGGTTACCCTTGTGCACAGCGCGCCCTCGAAGGCGCGGCATGCACAAGATCGTCAACTCGTTCCGAGGACCCACGCCATGTCAACGTCTGCCTCTCCCGTTCATCGCCTGCCCGCATGGGTGCCGCTGCGCTACACCACGTTCTGCCTGAGCCTGGTCGGCAGCGCGGGGCTGCTGGTGGCGGCGCTGGTGTGGGGAGGGATGTGGTGGTGGCTGGGCTTTGGCGTGTGCGCCGCGCTGGCGCTGCTGGGCGTGCGCGACATGACCCAGGTGCGCCATTCGGTGCTGCGCAACTACCCCATCATCGGCCACCTGCGGTTTCTGCTGGAGTTCATCCGGCCCGAGATGCGGCAGTACTTCATCGAGTCCGACCATGAGGCGCTGCCGTTCTCGCGCGCCCAGCGCTCCCTGGTGTACCAGCGCGCCAAGGGCGACCCGGACAGCCGCCCGCTGGGCACGCAGCTCAATGTCACGGCCCAGGGCTATGAATGGGTGAACCATTCCATGCAGCCCACCAGGCTGGCCTCGCATGATTTCCGCATCACCATCGGCTGCGCCGATGAAGGTGCCTCGCCCTGCACCCAGCCCTACAGCGCCAGCATCTTCAACATCTCGGCCATGAGCTTCGGCGCGCTGTCGGCCAATGCCATCCTGGCGCTGAACAAGGGCGCGAAGATGGGCGGCTTTGCGCACGACACGGGCGAGGGCTCCATCAGCCAGCACCACCGCGTGCACGGCGGCGACCTGATCTGGGAGGTGGCCTCGGGCTACTTCGGCTGCCGCAACGACGATGGCACGTTCAGCGAGGAGAAGTTCATCGCCAATGCCACCGACCCGCAGGTCAAGCTCATCGAGATCAAGCTCAGCCAGGGCGCCAAGCCCGGCCACGGCGGCATGCTGCTGGGCGCCAAGGTCACCCCCGAGATCGCCGCCGCGCGCGGCGTGCCCGTGGGCGTGGACTGCATCAGCCCCTCCAGCCACAGCGCCTTCAGGACGCCGGTGGAGATGATGCATTTCATCGCCCGCCTGCGCGAGAAGTCGGGCGGCAAGCCCACGGGCTTCAAGTTCTGCGTGGGCCATCCCTGGGAGTGGTTCGCCATCGTCAAGGCCATGCAGGAGACGGACATCACGCCGGACTTCATCGTGGTCGATGGCGCCGAGGGCGGCACGGGCGCGGCGCCCGTGGAGTTCACCGACCACGTGGGCGTGCCGCTGCAGGAAGGCCTGCTGCTGGTGCACAACACGCTGATCGGCGTGGGCCTGCGCCACCGCATCAAGATCGGCGCGGCCGGCAAGGTGATCACGGCCTTCGACATCGCGCGCATGATGGCGCTGGGCGCCGACTGGTGCAACGCCGGGCGCGGCTTCATGATGGCCCTGGGCTGCATCCAGGCGCAGAACTGCCACACCGGCCACTGCCCCACGGGCGTGGCCACGCAGGACGTGGCGCGCCAGAAGGCCCTGGTCGTGCCCGACAAGGCCACGCGCGTGGCCAACTTCCATGACAAGACCCTGCATGCGCTGCAGGAGCTGGTGCAGGCGGCGGGCCTGGAGCACCCCTGCGACATCACGGCCCACCACATCGTGCGGCGCATCTCCGACACCGAGGTGCGCCAGCTCGCCAACCTGGTCCTGCGCGTGGAGCCCGGCGCTCTGCTGGGGCCGCTGGACAAGCAGCACAACGTGTTCAAGCTCTACTGGCCAGGGGCGCGCGCGGATACCTTCCAGTTCGCGCCGCCCACGCTCAAGCCTTCTGCGCCGCAGGCCAAGGCGCAGGCGGCAGGCCAGCCCGCATAGGGACACCACGGCCGATCACGGGTTTTGACGGCGCTCGGGGATAATGCGCCCCGAGCCCTTTGGTCCACGACTGTATTTTTCTTTGTAAATGAAAACTATTTTGGTTCGCATTGCAGCTGCGGTCTTCGGCGGCTATGCCTTCACCTGGGGCTTCATCGCCCTGGGCGTGGTGCTGATGTTTGCTGCCGGAATGGAGTTCCACGATGCCGAGCATCTGGGCTACATCCTCGGCTTCCTGGTGTTTCTGACGGTGTTCCTCTGGGCCTTTGCGGCGCAGAGCCTCCCGCGCGTCTGGGCCGTGCTGGCCGGTGGCGGCATTGTCATGACCGGCTGCGCATCGCTGCTCCAGCAGATGCTGCTGCCCTGATCCGGAGATCGCTTCCCATGTTCCAGAATTTCCGCCTTTCCATGGCCTGGCTGCACACTTGGTTCGGGCTGGTGCTCGGCTTCGTGCTCATGGCCGCCTTCTTCTTTGGCGCGCTGTCGGTGTTCGACCGCGAGATCGACCGCTGGGCCATTCCGGCCTCGCGCTTCGAGCCCACGCCCATGCCCTCGTACGACCAGATCCTCAAGCCGGTCTTCGAGTCCATGCAGCCCAACGCCCAGGCGCGCGAGGCCATGCGCGGCGAGGTCAACGGCCCGCTGCCCGAGCGCTTCGACACGCCCCAGCGCTGGGGCGCCTACACCACGCACCGCGACCCGGTGCTGGGCCTGTTCGCCGGCTACGAGGTGGCCAACGCCAAGAAGCCCGAGACCCTGATCTGGGCCATGCGCACCATCGACCCGCGCAATGGCGAGTCCCTGCCGGACGACCACCTCAAGATCGGCAGCCAGTTCTTCTACCCGCTGCACTACAGCCTGACGCTCAACTGGATGGGCCTTGGCTACTGGATCGTGGGCTTTGCCGCACTCATCATGCTGGTGGCCCTGGTCAGCGGCGTGGTCATGCACCGCAAGATCTTCCGCGAGCTGTTTACCTTCCGTCCGAAGAAGGCCACCCAGCGCAGCGTGCTGGACCTGCACAACATGACGGGCGTGGTGGCGCTGCCCTTTCACTTCTTCTTCGCCTTCACGGGGCTGGTGATCTTTGCGGGCATCTACTTCCCCATCACCCACACCCAGCTGGAGCCGCTGCACGAGCTGCACGAAAAAATGGAGGCCGAGGAAACCGGCCTGCCGCACGACCGCGCTGGCGTGGCCGCGCCCGTGGCCTCGGTGGACGCCATGGTGGCCGAGGCGCAGCGCCGCTGGGCCGCCAAGGGCATGGCCGGCGACGTGGGTTTCCTGTCCGTCACCCATGTGGGCGATGCCAATGGCTATGTCAGCGTCTACCGCGCCGGCACCGACCGCATCGCGCTCACGGGCGAGGGCATCCACTTCAAGGCCAGCACGGGCGCGCTGCTGCGCGAAGATCCTCCGCGCACGGCCGTGGACAGCATCAACACCTTCCTCACCGGCCTGCACCTGCAGCACTTCCGCCACTGGCTGCTGCGCTGGCTGTACGTGCTGGGCGGCCTGGCCGGCTGCGTGTGCATTGCCACCGGCTTTGTCTTCTTCGTGGAAAAGCGCAAGAAGCAGCATGCCAGGCAGGGCGTGCAGGGCGCGCGCGTGGTCGATGCCCTGGCCGTCACCACGGTCACCGGCATGCTGGTGGCCACGCTGGGCATGCTGATCGCCAACCGCCTGCTGCCCGAGGCCATGCCCCAGGGCTGGCCGGGCCGGGGCGACATGGAACGCTATTTCTTCTGGGCCACCTGGCTGCTGGCCATGGCGCATGCCTTTGTGCGCAGCGCCCCCGTGGCCCGGGGCCTGCCCAACCCCGCCTGGCGCGAGCAGTGCTGGGCCGTGGCCGCCATGGCCGTGGTGGCCGTGCTGCTGAACTGGCTGACCACGGGCGACCACCTGTTCAAGACCCTGGGCGCGGGCTACTGGCCGGTGGCCGGCGTGGACCTGTTCATGCTGGCCAGCGCCGTGCTGGCCGTGGTGGTGGCGCGCAAGCTCAAGACGCGCGCCGCGCCCGCCATGCCCTCGCGCGCCGCGGAGGTGGCCCATGTCTGAGGGACTGATGGACGCACTGCTGCTGGCCGCCGCCTTTGCGGCATCGCTGCTGGGCATGGCCTGGTTTGCGCTGGCCAAGGACGTGCACTGGGAGCAGGTGCACGGCGACATGCCCCAGCCCGATGGCAAGGTCAGGCTGCTGCGCTGGCTGGGCGCCTCAGGCCTGGCCGCCTCGCTGGGCCTGTGCCTGGCGGTGGACCATGCCTCCATGGCCTCCCTGGTCTGGATCATGACGCTGGCAGCCGCCGCCCTGGCCATTGCCTTCACGCTGACCTGGCGGCCGCGCTGGCTGCGCTGGCTGCCGGCCTGACGTTTGCGCGGGACCTGCGCCCGCTGCGGGCTCAGGCCTGCCTTTTCCTCATCCTGCGGCTGGCCAGATAGGCCATGCCGCACAACAGTGCCAGCATGCCACCCTGGCCCAGGCCGGGAACGGCCTGGACATTTCCGGGGCCGGGACCGGGTCCTGGGTCCGTGCCCGGACCGGGGTCGGGATCGGTGCCCGGGCCGGGATCGGGAGGATCGGCAGCGATCACCTCGATGGTCACGGATGCCGGTGCGGCAGCGCTCTGGTGCCCGTCGGATACCGTGAAGGCGAAGGTATCGGGCCCGGAGTAGCCGGCCGCCGGCGTGTAGACCAGCGTACCCGTCTGGGAATCGAAGCCGCTGATGCCGCCATGGGCGGGGCCGGCGGTGATCTCGAAGCGCAACGGGTCCGACTCGAAGTCCGTGCCAGCGAGGGTGATGGACAGCGCCGTATCCTGCGGGGTCGTGACGGCTTGCGGCAGGGCCACGGGGGCGGCGTTGGCCGCCATCGCGTTGGAAAAGCGCGAGGTGTCACCGGTGGAAATCCGGGTGGCGGTCGCCGTGACAGCGGCCTGGTCGCCCGGGGGCATGGCGCCCTTGAACACCAAGGGCGCATGGCCGGAGGCATCGGTGGTCACGGTCTGCGAGCCGAGCAGAACCTTGCCGGCGGCGCGCTCCACCAGCCCGTCGGGCAGCCTGGGCGTCGAGAAATACTCGATGCGCATGCTCTCGTTGGCAACGCTGTCCAGCGTGCCGGACAGGCCCTCGGGCGTCACCGTGAGCAGCACCGGCTCGGCAGGATCTCCGTTGGCCAGGCTGGTTCGTGCGATGCCTCCCTCGGTATTGCCGTAGATGGCATTGCCGAGCATGGAGACGCCCTTGACTTCGTCCCCCCGCAATCCCACGCCGAACAGCCTGTTGTGCGCAATCACGTTGGCATGTGCCGCGTCGTCACCGCCGACCAGGGTGTCATGGGCCTTCTGGAAAAAGGAAACGCCTTCCCCATTGGGCAGGGCGGTTCCCTGGGGACTGACGCCCACGTAGTTGCCCTGCACGAGGTTGTTCTTGCTGGCGCCCTGGAACTGTATGCCGGACGCCTTGCTGCCACCGACGATGTTTGCGCGCACGGTCACCTCGTCCGAATCCTTGATGACGATGCCCCATTGATTGGGCAGCATGGTGCTGGCATCCAGGCTGGTTCCCACGATATTCCCGGCAATCAGGGTATTCGGGTTGCGTGCGCCGTAGTTTCCATTCAATTCAATGGCCGTTTCCTTGTTTCCGGCAATCAGGTTGCCGTCCTCAGGGCCTGTGCCAATGCGATGTCCGCCCTCCGACGAAAAGAATACGGCAATGCCTGGCCCATTGTTGGGAATCATGGCCGTGCCGGCTGCATTGGTTCCGACTCGGTTGCGGGTCACCAGCGTGTGGGCGCCGGAAATGGAAATCGCGGAGGAGCCGCCTGTTTGCCTGACATTGCCGGAGACGAGGTTGCTGTCGATCAGCGTGCCGGTAAAGTCGGATGCCACGCTGATGCCGTTTCCCTGGTTTCCCAGGGCCACATTGCCGGTGATATCGGTGCCTATGTAGTTTCCCTGAATGATGTTTCCTGTACCTGCACCTGGCCAGGAAAGCCATATTCCGGAATTCTCCGCCGCGGAAATGACATTTCGCCCGCCAATATCCAGATTCCCGATGCGGTTGCGGTTGCCGGAGTGGACAAGGATGTTGCTGCGATTGCCCATGGCAACCGTTCCCGATGCGTCAACGCCTATATGGCACCCCAGCACGGTGTTGCCGTCGCCGGTCACCGCCAGGGCCGTATTGAAGCCGCCTATCGCCAGGCCGC
Organism: Delftia sp. WSY_22; assembly: GCF_043104185.1. Classification (NCBI taxonomy): domain Bacteria; kingdom Pseudomonadati; phylum Pseudomonadota; class Betaproteobacteria; order Burkholderiales; family Comamonadaceae; genus Delftia; species Delftia sp. WSY_22. Next base: position 165,281 of record NZ_JBICKN010000059.1, on the reverse strand, counting down.
GCACCGTGATGGCGCCTGCCAGCTCGAGCCCTATGCCGAACTCGGGGCTGCCTGACTGCAGCGTGATCAGGGGGCGGCGTGGCAAGTGGTCCTCATAGCCGGGCTGCGTGCTGGCGTCCACGGTGAGCGATGTGGCCGGTGCAATGGGCTGCATGAGCCTGCCATTCCAGTTGCTTTGGGTGACGATGGTCTGCTCTCCCCCCGCACCGATGCGGAACTCGATGCGGTTGTCGCCGCCTTTGTTGCGGTTGGCGTTGGCGTAGGTGATGGCGTCACGCAGGGTGCAGGGGCCCAGGCCGGTGCTGGCGCACGGGCCGGTTGCGTCGGCGGCGCTGTCCACCACGACGGTCCATGCGTGGGCCGTGGCGATGCAGCCTTGCGACAGCAATGCCAGGGCGAGCAGGCGCAGGGGCCTGCGTGCCGCCGTGGGAGTGAATCGTTGCCTGTATATGCTCATTGCCTTTTTACTTTCCCTGAAATGGACTGCCGAAACGCCTTGCGGGCATTGATTGCGCAATTGCTGGAAAGGGCGCTGCAATTTCGCATGTGCGGCGTCTGTGTGGAATATCCCGGGGCCTGACCCAAGAAAATGAAGCAGCCCTTGTTGATGAATCAAGCCTGCAATGATCCCCGGGGCATCCGAGTTTGGGTCTAAGAATTTTCTTAAATCATCAAGACTGCTGAAATCGCTGAAGAGATCGGACAAGGTCTTTGATGACGAAGCGAGGCGGGCGATATTCCCGGGTGAAGCGGCGTGCACGGGTTTGCAGGATTAAGAAAATTCTTAGCCCTGTTTCTTCATCCGATTCCTATGATTTGGCAATGCGCCAGTTTCAAGACCTTCTGTTTTCTTCCCGCTCGACTCGGCACGGGTGGTGCCCGTCCATGGCACTGCGCGATTGGATGGCGTCGCTGCGTGATTGGACGGTATTTGCACTGGCAATCATGGCCATGCTGGCCTGCGCCTTGCACAGCGGCAGGGACGATGCCGCCCAGGCACCGCCATCCCGCAGCCGCGCGCATGTGCCTGTGGGGGACATGCAGCTGTTTTTCATGGACCGGTATTTCCTGCTGCTGGACGCTGCCGTGGGCGCGACCCGCGCGGCCGTCCATTCCCAGGCCGGTCTGGCATGGCCGTGGCGCACCAGCGCACCGCAGGACCACCTCGTGCCGCTGTATTCGCTGATGCATGTGGGCCGGGGCCTTCCCGAATCGCTGCTGCTGCGCAAATCCGTGAACAACGCCGCATGGCTTGCAGACCGCTGGGAGCCCGTGCGGCAACTGGTCAGGGCCCACGCCTGGCTGCTGCTGTGGTCCGTGTCGCTGGGACTTGCCCTCATGGCTGCACTTGCATGGTGCGTGGGCCGGCTGCGACGCGGCGTGCCGGCTTCGGCCTGGAGCCGGGCAGGGGCCTGCGCCGCCGGTGATGCACTCTGCCGAAAGCTGCTGGACACGGCACCCGTGGGCCTGGCGCTGGTGCGGTGCAGCGATCGCAGCCTGCTGCTGTCCAATGCGCTGGCCCGGCAGTGGGTGTGCAGTGATGCTTCCTGGTTCGAGCAGGCCGTGGCCGGGGGCACGCAGCAGGGCCCGCGTGAGCTGGCGCTGGGGGACGGGCGATGGGTGGAGGTCCGCACCACGCCCACGACCCACGGGGGCGAACCGGTGGTTTTCTGCCTGGTCAGCGATGTGACGGCGCTCAGGCAGGCGCAGGCAGCGCTGGTCGATGCCAAGCAGCGCGCCGAATCGGCGAGCCAGGCCAAGACGCAGTTTCTGGCGACCATGAGCCACGAAATACGCACACCGCTCTTTGGCATCCTGGGAACGCTGGAGCTGCTGGCCCTGTCCAGGGTTCCTTCCGAACAGACACGCTACCTGGGGGCCATGCAGCAGGCATCGGCCTCCTTGCTGCGCATCGTCAACGACAGCCTGGACCTGTCGGCCATCGAGGCGGGCCGGCTGCAGCTGGAGGCCCAGGCGTTCTCGGCCACCGAATTGCTCGACAGCGTGGCCGCAGGCCTGCTGTCGCGTGCCGAGCAAAAGGGTCTGCAGCTGTATGCCGTCTCCGATGTGAAAACGCCGCCCCTGCTGGTGGGCGATGCCTTGCGGCTGCGGCAGATCCTGGACAACCTGGTGGGCAATGCCATCAAGTTCACGTTCTCCGGCCACGTGGCCCTGCGCCTGCAGGTCATGGGCGACAGCGAGGAAGGCACCGACCTGCGGTTCCAGGTGCAGGACACGGGCATCGGCATCGACCCGGAGCAGCAGCCCTTCCTGTTCGACCCGTACTTCCGTGCCCATGCGGCCACCCAGCAGCAGGTCCAGGGTGCGGGCCTGGGGCTGTCCATCTGCCTGCGCCTCAGCCAGGAGATGGGCGGGCGGCTGACGGCCGCCAGCCAGCCGGGACTGGGGACCTGCGTGTCATTCGAGCTGCGCCTGCCGCGCGAGAGCGCGGCAGGCTATGAGGCAGTGCCCAGTCTGTTGCCGCACACCGTCTACGTGGATGGCGCCATTCCGGAAGTCGTGCACAACCTGTGCGCCTGGCTGCGGCATTGGGGCGCCATGGCCCAGCCCTACCGGGACCAGGTGCAGGGTCCCAATGAAAAGGCCGTGCTGGTGCAAGCCTGGCCGCGGTCGCTGCGCCGTCCGCAATGGACGGGCAAATGCGTTCTGGCGCTGGCGCCGGGCGAGAGCCCCCGCGAGACCGTGCAGGCCTGCGTGTGGGAGGCCAGCGCGCCTGGCGTGCCGGCAGTGGGCCATGCGCTGGGCCTGGCCCAGCAGGGCATTGCGCCGGGTGCGCGCCTCGACCTGTATGCCGCCGCCGCCCAGGTCCACGAGCCCCTGGGGCTGAGGGTGCTCATCGTCGAGGACAACCCCATCAACAGGATCATCCTGCGAGAGCAGCTGCAGTTGCTGGGCTGCGAGGTCCAGCAGGCCAGCAATGGACAGGACGCGCTGTCCCTGCCCGGCCTGCTCGAATTCGATGCCGTTCTCACCGACCTGCACATGCCGTTGCTGGACGGCCCGGCCCTGGCGCGTGCGCTCAGAAAGCGCGGGTATGGCCGCCCGATCGTCGGTCTGACGGCCAATGCGCAGCCGCAGACCCAGACCCAGACCCAGACCCAGACCCAGACCCAGACCCAGACCCAGACGCAGGCGCAAGAGCAATCGCAAGTGCAGGGGCAGGGGCAGGGGCAGGGGCAGGGCGACGGACTGCCGGCCGGCTTCGACAGCCTGCTGTGCAAGCCATTCACGTTGGCGGTGCTGCGCACCACCTTGAACAACATCAAGCAAGGCAGGACCTGAACCCATGCTGGCCCCATTCAAAGTACTCATCCTGGACGACCATCCCCTGTGCTGCGAGCACGCGCGCAGCCTGCTCATGGAGGCGGGACTCACGGACACGCACATGGCCTGCAACGCGCGGGAGGCCCTGGAGAAGCTGGGCGACGGCGGATTCCATCTCGTCATCACCGACCTGAAGATGCCTGACATGGACGGCCTGCAGTTCATCGATGAATTGAGCCGGCGCGACCTGCATCCCATGCTCGTGATATCCACCTCCTGCTCGCGCCGGCTGATGAACAGCGTCAGTCTCATGGCCAAGGAGTCCGGCTTTTCCGTCATCGGGATGTTCCAGAAGCCGTTCGGCACGGACCATGTCCAGGCGCTGGTCAGCCAACTCAGGTCCGTCCATGCAAACGAGGGGGAAACCGCTGCCGGCATCAGGGAGCGGCCGATTTTCGCCAAGGCCCACCTGGTGCAGGCTTTGCAGGAGAAAACCATACAGGCCTGGTTCCAGCCCAAGAAATCCCTGCTCACGGGCCACATCGTCGGCGTGGAAGCGCTGGCGCGCTGGAACGATCCGCAGTTCGGCTTCATGATGCCGGGCTCGTTCATGTCCGCCATCCGGTTCCATGGGCTGGACCATGCCTTGCTGGTGCGGATGATGGAAGATGCCATGTCGGCGCACCTGGCCTGGCGCAGTGCCGGACATGTCGTGCCTGTGTCCGTCAACCTGCCGATACCGCTGCTGGACGATATCGGCCTGCCGGACGAGTTGCACGGCATGGCGGCCCGGTGCGGCATTGCTGCGGAGAACATCACGTTCGAGCTGCTGGAGGACCAGGCCGTCGGCATACCCGCCAACTACTACATGAGCGCGAGCCGTTTGCGCCTCAAGGGCTTCGGCCTGGCCCAGGATGACTACGGGCGCGGATACAGCTCGATGTACAGCCTCATCTCCACGCCCTTCACCGAATTGAAGATCGACCGGGCCTTCGTGGCCGGTGCGGCAGGTGACGAGGTGCGGACTGCGGCCTTGACGTCGTCGGTGCAACTGGGGCGGCAGCTGGGCCTGACGGTGACGGCGGAAGGCGTGGAGACCACCCGGGACCTGGAGTTGCTGCGCAGCATCGGATGCGATTGCGTGCAGGGCTATCTGCTGTCCGCCGCGGTGCCTGCGGTTGAATTTGCCCTTATGCTGGCGTCCGAACCCCGGCACCAAGGCAACCCCACCTGACCCAAGCACGCAAGGCGTCCATGCCCGACTCCCCGTTCAGCAAGATCACACGCACCACACGCTGGCAGAACCGGGTACTGTTTGGAGCGCTTCCCCTGGCGATCTTCCTCATCGCCGTGCTGCTGTGGGGTTCGGAGAGGATCTTCGAGCAGGAGCAGGGGCGCCTGGCCTTGAACTTCTCCGCCATCGTCGGCTCGCTGCAGGAGCAGGAAATCTTCCTTCGGCGGCTCAAGGGCCGCAACGAGTCCTGGAAAGCGCTGCCGGACCAGAGGATAGCCACCATCGTCGACGTGCCCGCTCCTGCGCAGGCGGACTACCGCATGTTCCGTGGCCGCGAGGCCATCGGCGGCATTCCCTTTTCACTGCAATGCTCTGCGCGCGTGGCCTGCGACACGCTCCCGGACCGGCTTTTCTCGCTGGGCAGCTCCCTGGCCGCAGGCTATTCCTCCTTCTGGGCAGGCTCCTACTTCCCGGCAGCCGCTGCCTTCTTCACCAAGGAGGACGGGGCGATCAGCATCGGCGTGCCGGCCATCGACGTGCCCATCGGCAACGAGAGCGTCACGCAGGAAATGTTCGACAGCACGATTGCCGCCGTCAAGGCGCATCTGCGGGCCAGGGCCGCCGATGCCCGGCCGGGCGCAGGCTCCACGGCGCCGGCGCCGGCGCAGGAAATCGTCTGGTTCCGGTCGCCCCAGTTCCCGGAGAAGATGATCGGCATGGTCGCCGCCGGCTTTTCAAGCCATCTCGAAGCCGGCGACGAAGCCGCCACAAGCCCGATCTACGCCGCCATCCTTTTCAGCCGCCAGCGCATCAGCGCGATAGAAAGAACCATCCATACGCTGCCCAGGCATCTTTTCTGGCTGGAGCACCGGGATTTCGGCGTGCTCATGGGCACCGGCCCCGTCCCGCAGGTGGACGACACGGGGATGCAGTACACGCGCAATGGCCTGATCCTCAAGACCGAGGATGCCTCCGGCCGGTGGACCGGCTACTACCAGGTGGACTACGCCACCTTTTTCCAGGGCAGGCTGTTCGCCCCTTCTGCCGGCCTGGTGCTGGCCCTGCTGCTGAGCCTGCTGGCCGGCGTGGCCTATACCCGGTGGTTCAACCGCAAGGTGATTGCGCCCGCGCAGGAGGCGCAGCGGGTCATCGTCGAGAGCAATGAATTCAACAGGACGCTGATCGAAACCGCTCCCGTGGCCATCTGCCTTGTGGCCTACGGCAGCGGGAAAATCATCTTCAGCAACTCGCTGGTGCAGGAGTGGCTGCACTCGGCCGATGGCTACCTGCGTCCCGGCTCGCCGGAGAACAAGGCGGCGCTGGAGGAGATTGTCCATGCCCGGGCCGCAGGCACCATGGAGCGCCTGGTCACCGAGCAGGGCAGGACGCTTCATGTGGCCTATGCGCCCACGCGCTACCTCGGCCAGGATGTGACGCTGTGCATTTTTGCCGACGTCAGCGCGCGCGCGGAGATCGAGAGCAACCTGGAGCGGGCCAGAATCGCGGCGGACGAGGCCAACGAGGCCAAGTCCACCTTTCTGGCGACCATGAGCCACGAAATCCGCACGCCGCTGTATGGCGCGCTGGGCACGCTGGAGCTGCTGGGCATGACCGAGCTCACCCAGCTGCAGAGCAAATACGTGGACCGTATCGAAGCGTCCTCGTCCATCTTGCTGCAGATCATCAGCGACATCCTGGACACCAGCAAGATCGAGGCCGGCCAGCTGCAGCTGGAAAAGGCCCCGTTCAATCCCCGGGAGCTGGTGCAAAACTGCACCAGTTCCTACGCCGCCATGGCGCAGCAAAACGGCCTGCTGCTGTTTTCCTGCGTGGACGCGCAGGTGCCCGAGTCGGTGCTGGGCGACGCGGTGCGCATCCGCCAGATCCTGGGCAATCTCATCAGCAACGCCATCAAGTTCACGGAGGCCGGCCATGTGATCGTCCGCCTGCGCAGCATGCCGGGCACGGCCTCGCAGGCCCGGCTGGTGTTCGAGGTCTGCGACACGGGCGTGGGCATAGAGAAATCCCTGCATGGCGAGCTTTTCACGCCCTTTTATCTCGTCAAGAACAGCAGCCGCACCGCCCGTGGAGCGGGCCTGGGCCTGTCCATCTGCTGGAGCCTGGCCCGGATGATGTCCAGTTCCATCGAGGTCTGGAGCAAGCCCGGCCTGGGCAGCAGGTTCTGGTTCGAGCTGGGGCTGGAGACCGTCGCGCAGGAGCAGGGGCCGGAGCAGGAGCAGGCTCCCGCGCTGCAGGGCGCCCGGATCGCGGTGCGCACCCCCCACCCGGAACTGACGGACAACATCTGCGCCTGGCTGCGGCGCTGGGGCGGCCAGGCCCGCGCGGCGGCAGCCGCCCCGGTGGCGGCCCATGACGATGAGCTGCTGCTGGATGTCCTGCTGCCGGCGGACAGCCCCGCGCCGCAGTGGAAGGGGCGGCACCTGAACCTGTCCTCGCCGGACAACCGGGGCATCGACGGGCACAACGTCCTGAGCATCGGCCAGGGCATTGCGCAGGTGCTTGGCGGTGCGCAGCGCTCTGCCAGCGCCGGCACCGATCTGCCCCTGTTCGACCTGCGCGTGCTGGTCGCCGAGGACAATCCCGTCAACCAGGTGACGCTGCGCGGCCAGCTCGAGAGCCTGGGCTGCGAAGTCACGGTCGCCGACGACGGGGAGGAGGCGCTGGCGCTGTGGGACATCAGCCCGCACGACCTGGTGCTGACGGATGTGAACATGCCCTACCTCAACGGCTACGAACTCGCCGAGCGGCTGCGTTCGGAGGGGGTTGCCTGCCCCATCGTCGGCGTGACCGCCAATGCCATGCTGGACGAGGAAAACCGCTGCCTGAACGCCGGCATGAATGCCTGGCTGGTCAAGCCCATCCAGTTGCGCACGCTGGTCCGCACCCTGGAGAAGTTCGCGCCGAGAAAACGCCTGCGTCCGGCGCCTGCCCAGGCCGGCGCTGCGGCGGCGGACATTCCCCCGCCCCCGGCCCTGTCGGAGCCCAACGTTTTGCAGACGCACAGGCAGGTCTTCGTGCAGTGCATGAACGACGACATAGAAATGCTGGCCCGCGGCCTGCAGGAGCGCCGGCCCGACCTGGCCGCCCAGGCCCTGCACCGCATGCGCGGCGCCTTGCTGCTGGCCAGGATGCAGGAGCTTGCCGCCCGCACCCAGGAGCTGGAGGAGCGGCTCCTGAACGGCGCCCCGGAGCCCGGCCTGCAGGCCGCGCTGTCAGTCCTGCTGGACGACCTCCTGGCCGACCTTCGCGCCATGATGGCGCAATTGCCCCAGCCCTAACCCTTTGCTTGCGATCCCATGAAACTGAAACTGCGCATTGCTGTCGTGGACGACCACGCCGTGGTCCTGCTTGGCGTCAAGGACTTCCTGGAGCAGGACCCCAATCTCCAGGTCGTGGCCACGTTCGATACCCCGTCGTCCTTGATGGAATACGCCAGATCGAACCCCCTGGACGTGGTTCTGACCGACTACTCCATGCCGGGCGATGACCTCTACGGAGACGGCCTGCGCTACGTGGACTACCTGATACGCCATTTCCCGCACATCAAGGTGCTGGTGCTGACGACCGTCTCCAATCCCATGATCATCTCGGCCCTGTATGACGCGGGCGTCGCCGGCGTGCTGCTCAAGGAAGACCCGCTCAGCCAGATCATGGCGGCGCTGCAATGCGTGCGCCTCAACACGCGCTACTACTCGCCCTCGTTCCAGGCAGGCACGCCCAGGCAGGAGAGGACGGTTTTCCTGAGCGAACGCGCCAACAACCTCTCGCCGCGCGAATTCGAAGTCCTCAGGCATTTCGCCAAGGGGGAATCCATCACGGAAATCGCCGCACGCCTGAGGCGCAGCGTCAAGACCGTCAGCCTCCAGAAGAACTCCGCCATGCGCAAGCTGAACGTGGACAGCAACCAGGACCTGGCCGCCTTCTGCGCCGAGCACCATCTCTTCGACTGACCGGCCTGCGGGCTGCACCAGCCGGTCAACCTTCCAGCGCCTGGCCTTGCGCCTGGCTGCCGCCCTCGGCGTCCACCTCGCCCAGGCGATAGTGCGGTTCGGACGGCATCAGGCGAAACCCCAGAAGTGCCCCGCGCCGGCTTGTCTTCATCGCCAGGGGCGCCTGGCAATGCACGCAGCCATAGTTCACGAAATTGGCATCCTGCTCCAGCGAGTAAAAGCGGAACCTCAGTCCGGGGTGCGGCTTGGACAGGGATGTATTGCTCAGCAATTCGTAGCATGGGTCGCACAGTTTCTGGGTTGTTTTCGGCTGCATTTCTGGAAATAAAACGGATCGATATTCCGCTGTCCAGTCTTGCCAGAACCTGCGCAATCCAGGTTAAGACGATTCTTATCGTCGGCTGTCATATCCGTTGCAATGAATGCCGCCGCCGGCGGCAATCCGACAGTTTCCGCTGCTGTTGCAACACTTGGTTACTTCCTTGACCCATCTCAAATCCCCCAGGCGGCGGCGCCGATACGCTTCGGCCCATGAATCGCCACGGCTTGACTTGGGTCAGCCTGGCCTGGCACGCAGGCATTCCATGCCGATACCGCGTGCGCACACAACAGCGGCGCCCTACGCCGCACAGGAGATGCATCAATGCACATCGGCCAACGTTTCTGGCGCCGCCAAGGGCTGGGCACCAAACTGTCCATCACCAATTTCGTCTGGGTCGCCTCCATCCTGGGCCTGCTGGTCCTGGGCATTGCCTGGGATGTCAGCAAGTCCCTGCAGTCCAGGATGAACAGCGACATGCAGCAGGGCATACGGACGCTGTACAACTTCATCGAGTCCAACGACAAGGAGCTGCGCCAGCGCACCCAGTTCCTGGCCGACAGCCTGGCGCACAGCCTGCAGGGCACGCTCAGCCTGGACACCGGCGGCAGCGAGCCGGTGCTGAGCCTGGACGGCCAGCCGCTCAACGGCAACGATGCGCAGCTGCAGGCCTTCACGCGCAGCACCGGCGCCGTGGCCACCGTGTTCGCGGCCCAGGGGCAGGGCGACTTCGTGCGCATTGCCACCACCCTGAAGAACGACAAGGATGACAAGGGCGGGGCCGTGCTGGGCAGCCGACTGGACCGTGCCCATCCCGCCTACGCCGCCATCCAGGCCGGCCAAAGCTACATGGGCCTGGCCCACCTGTTCGGCCGCCAGTACATGACGCACTACCGCCCGCTCAAGGACGCGGCGGGCGCCACCGTGGGCATTGCCTTCGTGGGCCAGGACTTCTCGCAACTGCTGGAGCACTTCAAGGACTCCATCCGCGCGCTCAAGGTCGGCCAGACCGGCTACTACTTCGTGCTCAACGCCGAAGACGGGCCCCAGCGCGGCCAGCTGGTGGTGCATCCCGCCATGGAGGGCAAGAACATCAGCGAGTCCAGGGACGGCGACGGCCGCTTCTTCATCCGCGACATGCTGGACCGCAAGCAGGGCAGCATCGCCTATCCCTGGACCAACCCGGGCGAGGAGCAGCCCCGCGACAAGCTGGTCGTCTTCAGCCACTACGCGCCCTGGAACTGGGTCATCGCCACCAGCGCCTACGTGGACGAATTCGTCTCCGAGACCCGCAGCCTGATCCTGCAGTTCGCCCTCATGGGCCTGGGCGCCGTGCTGCTGCTGTCGGCCGCGTGGTTCTGGCTCATACGCCGCATGATCGTGCGCCCGCTCAAGCAGGCCAGCCACATGGCCTACGCCATTGCCGATGGCGACCTCACCTTGCGCGTGCACAGCGACCGCCATGACGAAATCGGCCACCTGCTGGAAGCCATGAACACCACCAGCACGGGCCTGACCCGCGTGGTCGGCAGCGTGAACGAACAGGCCCACAGCGTGGCCCTGGCCAGCGCGGAAATCGCCCAGGGCAACCAGGACCTGGCCGCCCGCACCGAAAGCGAAGCCAGTGCGCTGGAGCAGACCGCCGCCGCCATGGAGGAACTAGGCTCCACCGTGGCCCACAACGCGGACCACGCGCAATCGGCCGACCGCATCACGCGCGAGGCCCAGCGCGTCGTCACCGAAGGCGGGCAGGCCGTGCGCAAGGTCGTGCAGACCATGCAGGGCATAGACGCCAGCAGCAAGAAGATTGCAGACATCATCGGCGTCATTGACGGCATTGCCTTCCAGACCAATATCCTCGCCCTCAACGCCGCCGTGGAAGCGGCCCGGGCGGGCGAGCATGGCCGGGGCTTTGCCGTGGTGGCCGAGGAAGTGCGCGCCCTGGCAGGCCGCAGCGCCGAGGCCGCCAAGGAAATCAAGCAGCTCATCAGCCACAGCGTCGCTGAAATCCACACCGGCAACCAGGAGGCCGCGTTTGCCGGGGAAACCATGGAACAGGCCATGGAGGAAATCCGCAAGGTCACCCAGCTCATCTCGGACATCAGCCACGCCAGCGCCGAGCAAAACAGCGGCGTCGCCCAGGTGGCCGAGGCCATCACCCACATCGACCAGACCACGCAGAAGAACGCGGCCCTGGTCGAGGAAATGGCCGGCGCCGCCGCCGGCCTGCGCCACCAGTCCGATCAACTGGTGCGCGTGGTCTCGGTCTTCCGGTTGCAGGGCGGCAGCAATGCCCAGGCACAGGCGGCGCCCCGTGCACCGTCGCTGGCGCCCGGCGCGGCCAAGGCATCTGTGCCCCAAGCCGCCCCGCCTGCCGTTGCCAAGCCTGCCACCCCGGCCGCGTCGGCTGCCTCGGCAAAACCGGCTGCCGCCAAGCCCATCGCCATGGCCTCCACGGCCGATGACGACTGGGACAACTTCTAGGCGCCGCGCCCGCCTCAGTCGTGCCGCGCCATCAAGTCACGGCGGCGGCGCTCGTAGTAGTGCCGCTGGCACTCGGCCGCCTCCTGCCAGGCCTGCCTGTCTATGGCTTCCTGCACATGGTCGGGCAGCGGCCGGGGCGGCACAGCGGTGGCCAGCATGGCGTCCATGCCCTCCAGCGGCGCAAAGCCCAGGCAGGGCAGCTCGAACGGCAGCGCGGGCTCCTGCGCATTGGCCAGAATGGCCCCCAGCGCCCAACGTGCCATGCGGTCAAAGAACCCGTCAGGGTGCCCATGGTTCCAGTAGCGCGCCATCTCGGGCCCCGCAAACCGCATGGCGTCATAGGCATGCCTGGGGTTGTGGCGGGCCAGCTCCACCACCTCGCTGAACCAGATCTCTCCAATCCCGTAGTGCTCATGCCCGCTGTTCACGCGCGGCGGCACAAACCACTGAATGCGCTCCCCCTTCGCATTGCGCCGTGTGAAAGACAGGTCATCGCAGGTGCGGATGCGGCGCAAGACCTTGGGCGCAGGCCCCGGGATCAGGCTTTGGGGCGGGTGCTTGGCCTTGTACTTGGGTTTGCGGTCTTTGGCCGATGCATCCATGCTGGCCAGGACCTTGTCCTTCACCCAGCGCCTGAAGCGCTTGGCCTCAGGTGAGGGGCTGGCCTGGATCAGCGCCTGCAGGCCTTCTGCACTGATGGCCGCCACTGCTTCGCGCCTGGGCTTGCGGCCGGGTTCGCTGGAAAGGCGAACGGTGCAGCGCTGGTCCTCGTCGAGCTGGCCTGTAGCCACCCTGTGGCGGGAGATGCCCAGGGCGGTGCACACATCCTTGGCAAGGAGCCAGGTCACGCCATTCCTGGGGAATGTGCGGATCGGGGTGTGACCGAAGTGGAAGGTTTGGGGGGTGATGTCGTCTGCAGGGACAGCATGGGAGGGAGATCGCAAAGCCATGAATGGCCTCCTATGTCAACACGGTCATAGGGTTGCCCGTCTGTCTTTGCCGCAATGGCTTTATGCAGCGGCGGGCAGCCCGGCCATAAACAAGACTTGCCCTGGATTGCAGGGCAAGACAAAGCGTATGGACGAAACGCCACTGACTTTCGGGAGTGACTTCCGCTTATGAAGGTGTGTTGAGCACCGGGGGGGATCGTAGCAGGTGGGGGCGTGCGGGAGCTGTCCAACTCGTCTACGCAGGTGTAGCGGATGGATGATGCAGGGGCGTGTTGATTGGAGGGCTCTGCAGTGATTTGCGAGAGCTACATCAGGTGGTTTGGTTGCTTTGCAGATCAGTTGCTCAGGACCTGTGGGTCAGCAGACGGCCAGGAGCGGTCCTCACAGACATCCCGGTAGATGACGGCTTCAGGCTGTGAACAGTCGGTCGCTTCTCTGAAGTTGAGCTACCGCTGCTCGGAAGAGCGGACGCCCGAGGTCCACCGCAGGTCTCCCCCCAACTCAAGCCCTGACACACCGAGCGTGGTCACTGATGAGCATCTACCACTGGACCAAGAGTCTAGGGCTATGCCGCTGTTGCGTGATCAACCCAAGATCGAATCGACCGTCCGCCAACTCGGCATCGAAATCGACGCCGCCCTTGAGTTCTCCGAGCAAGCTGAAATTTGAGGAGCGGTGAAAGAGAGGTGCCGGTGATTGGGGCTTGAGAGGCAAGCACGCCGCTACAGATCCCCCCAGTCCTCCGCGTCAAACGACTGCTCTGCCGCGAATATGCGGTGCAGCTCGACACGGCCCAGCACCTCAGCGTGGCGATTCGCAAATGCCAGCTTCTCTGGAGAGTCGAAGCCTCGCCTGATGGCCGCAGACAACCCATTGATCACCGACAGGGATTCATCTTCTGCAGTCGGCTCGATATCAAGCTCGACCACCATCCTGGCGACAACCCCCGCGATGAATGAAAGGCCCCGTACGATGAAGCTTGAGGTGAGATCGCGCGCCCGGGGCAACAACAACAGGGTTGCCATGCCGGAGTCCGGATCCCCCTTCAATATCCGCTCAATCTCATTCAGAGGCTCGCCACTCACCCATGCGATCACGGCCGGCTCGAGTGCGCGCAGCGTCGAGGCCCCAAGCGTATCCGTTGCGGCCCTTCCGGCCGCGCTGAGCGCCGCTTTCCTGACATCAAGAAGAAGATGCTCTCGCGCTCTCCCGTCTTCCCCCAGCCAGAGGAAGATGAAGTGGATCCATCCCACCACGGAATCAGGCCACGCCTCCCGGGCATCGAGAAGTCTCTGGCGCAGGCGCTCCAGTACATCCAGAGGCAACCCGGTCTTCGAAGCAAGCCGCAGTACAACGCCCTCCCATTCGTCCTCCACCGCCTCCTGAAGCTCCGTCCACAGTCCCAGCGTCTTTGTCAGATAGGCATCTTCCTGTTGTCGCTGACGCGCCATGAAGGCACCGAAAGACCGGGCCATCAGCTTGTCCATCTGAGCGGAGTCGGCATCCGATGGCGCCAGGGTGGCGAGCCGGTTGATCGTGTAGCGCACGTACTTGGCATCCGTGTCGCCGCAGGCGATCAGATCCAGGATCTTTTCCAGCGGATCGGTGATCGTGACGCAGCGGTCATCTTCGGGGAGCACCGACTTCAGTTTGGCCTCCAGCTGGCGTTTATCGAAACGACTGCTGCCGAATTTGACGAGCGGTTCGGGGACAAGAAGGACGATTCCGTTGGCCAAGTGTCCGGCTCTTCCTGCACGCGCCGCAGCGTTGAGCAGCTCGTGGGCCTCGAGGCCCTCTCTCCCCTTGCCCTGGTCAGCCGCCCGTTTGTCGCCTGCAAGGATGGCCATCTGAGCGGGCAGGTTAAGCCCCTGGGCCAACGTCGGGGTGGCAACGATGGTCATCGCACCGCCCGCACGCTTGAACAACTGCTCAGAAAGCATCCGCTCGACGCGCAGCATCGCCGCATTGTGAGGAACCGCCGCGAGGCCGCCTTGGCCGAACACCGAGTGCTTCACATCGCCGAGCTCTGCCTCAATGGTGGACCACAGGGCCTGTTCCTGATCATTTAGGGTCACTGAGCGATTCAGGCCGTCGCAGATCTTCTTTGCGGTGGTCACCGAAACAAGCTTTGTGTTGACGAAGACGATCGACTTTGCACCGCCCCGGGCGGCGGAGACTGCCAGCTGCGCAGCCGTCTCATTGGCATTGGGCAGCGCCGTCACTCGTGAGCGCGCGTATCTACCGGACAGTGGGAACGCCGTGTCCGAAAGAGCAGTCAGAGCGCGGGCGTCCGGCACGTCGGCCCAGTTATGTCGTAAACCCCAGACGGCATATGGCTTGGCGACCAGTGCCTTTTTAGCATCCGTTCGCAGGCTTGCGGCAACCTTGTCCCGCTCCGCATCCAGCTGGCGCTGGGTCGACAGAGCCTCCTTTTCGGCCGCGGCGATATCGCTATCCTGATACACCACCACACCGCGTGCCTGCCGGCTGGGCTTCCAGAGCAGTTCCACAACGGCGCAGTCGCGGCCCGTAAGGTCGGCAATCCAGTCGCCGAACTCCTCCGCGTTCTTCAGCATCGCCGACAGGAACAGCAGATCGGCATCGGGAACCTGCTCACAGAATGCCAGGAGGCACAGCATCCCATCCAGGGCGCGGCCGATCCTGTCGCTTTTCGGGCTCAGCAGATGGCACTCGTCGAAGACCAGCAGACCGACGTCGCTGAACGACTCGGGCAGGTACGACAGCATGGCCAGACACCCCTCGGGCGTCATGACTTCGATATCCTGTAGCGAATTGCCCTCGACGAGCAGGGAGTCGAACTCTGCGGATACCTTCATGCCGAATCGGTCAGAAGGAAAAAGACCTTGCAGATCGCTAGTAACCTGCTCCGCCAGGGCGTGGGTCGGGACCAAGAACACGACCTTTTTGCCGCTAGCAAGCGTACTTGCGATCTTCAGCGTCGACACCGTTGTCTTGCCGGCGCCGGTCGGCAGGACGAGGACCGAGTTCATGCCGACCTGTTGAAAACCTCTGCCGATGGCCTCGCGATGGTTATGCCAAATATAGGGGTTGTCCTCGGCCCGGAATCGCAGCCAGCCCTTCCAGAAGTCCTCGTCCGAGCCCTTCGGTGGCGGCAACTTTGTCAGGCAGACTTCATCCAGCCCATCGCTCGCTGCAAGCAGGAGCGAGGCCAGGTGAGCAGGCCCCGGATAGGAGGTGCGAAGAACACCAGCCAGCCCCTCCCATTCATCCGAGTTGCCTGACAACGTCAGCACCTGCTGGAACCTGATCCTTGCCTGCCGGCGATGGCTGACGTCCCCCGATGGCGGCTCAGAAAGCACATCGAGTGCAAGGAACTCAATCCCGTCGGCCAGCGTGGACGCAAGCCGGCGAAACGCCTGTTCTTCGATGTTCAGTTCCTGAGACGAGTCTGCATCTGCCTGCGACCGTCGGCTCGCGATGGTCTGGACCCTTCCACGCACGAGATCCCGAATGTGTGCGGCCAGGCGCCGGATCTCCACGCTGCCGGTCCCAACGTCGATCAGGCCTCCGGCCTCATAGGCGTCGGCATACTGCTCGGCGATGAAGAACAGCAGCGCGGACGCTATGGATGGCGCGAGTTGCTCGCGGCTGAGCGCCACGACCGCACTCGGCTGAGCCAACTCCGTTTCGCGTGCCAGTATCTGCTGCGCCGTCCCGGAGACGAACGCGGCTGGCCGCCGAGTGTCGGCATCCGCGCTGACCGAGGCAATGATCTCGTAGACGTCGGCTATGCGCTCCAGCGGCCACTGCGAGTCGCTGCGCTCTTCCTCCTGGGAGTTTCGCAGGCGCCGGGCAACGAGTTGCGCATAGTGACGCGTCAGCAACTCCGGCAGTTCCCCCGGATCCAGCCCAGGGACGGCGGGTGCAGCCTCCAGCAGCTGCGCGCTGTTCGCGTCAAACACGTTTTTTCACCTTGCCAGTCTTGATTTCCGCGATGACGGAGTTTGCAAGCTTCTCGAACCAGTCACGCAGGTCGCTCTGCACCACAAAAGTCGCACCGATCCGCTGAGCCTGTTTGATGCCGGCCAGATCCTTGTAATCTGCGAACAGCTCTGCGCGGCCCGATGCGGTGGCCATCGGCGGGCTGACGGTCAGGGCAGCGCGGTAATGACGGCAGCCCAGATCCATGACCCTGGCAGCAGCTTGCGTCGCCGCGGTCGCGTCTGCAAAGTTCGTCTTGATGATGTCCACCGCAGTTGCGAGCAGTTCTCGGCTTCGTTTGCTTCCCGTATGGTGTTCAGTGAAGGTGGGCATGACCTGCGACTTGAACAGTTTGCGCGGCGTGCCAGTGCATTTCTCCTCGCAGATCGTCACGGCCCTGATCCTCTGCCGCTTGGGCTCAAGCTCGATGACCAGCCCATCAAGCCCCTGCGATGTGGCGCTAATGTGAGGATCCTTCAGGAAGGTTCGGTCATTCGCACCCTGCCGGGTTGCGATCCAGGCAATGCACTCGAAGAGAAATCCATCGCGATGCGCAACTGCTGCCATCTCCTGCGCCGCCGTTAGTCCGCTCTTGATCTTGAGTTGAGCGCATGCGGCATTGTTGAAGGCGGCCACAGAAACTGCAGGAGCATTTGGTTCGAGCTCTTTCAGGATCCGCGCCGCATGTGCGGCCTGCCCGACCGCCAGCACGCCGATGAGCCTGGCGAGTTCTTGAGGATCACTTACCTCCCAGCTCAGACCCGAAACATCGTTGTCTACTTTGACAGGAATCGAATTTATCAATGTTCACTCCAACGAACCATAGAGGCCGCCAATATCCTGCATTTGTAGGCGTCGGCGGGCGAAGGCCTAGACCCTTAACTTCGAGCCAGACATACCAGCGCTGGATCCAGAAGTCGGGAAGGTAGCGCCTGCCATCGAGATCGAAACCCTCAAGTTCATAGCTCCACGGAATCAAAAAGGTGTCGAGAAAGACTGCCCATCGCGCCTCCATCCTCAATCGGAATCGGCATCCTTGGTATTCGGCCTCGATTGCTCGCATTGTTTCAATTTTGCATATTTTTGTTACTCAGGTTAAGCAAATTCGCCGATGCGCCGGATTTCTGAGACGCTCAACAGATGTGTGCAGCCACCGCGGCGGCGGTGAAGTATGTGGTCGCCATAGCGAATTCGCCAGCGCCAACCCCACCAGCTATTCAGGGCGTAGGCCGAAAGATCGGCGAAGAAGCGGGGCCGATTACCCAACGTCCGCTTGATGCCTGTCAGCGTGAAGTCGCCTAACTGCGTCTAGAGACCGCAACCGCTGCAAAGCCGACACCTGACGGCAAAGGTCGAACGCCTGCAGCGGGTAGTGGATTCAACCAGCCAACCCAACACATTCGTCAAACCTCACCCAGCTTGAGTCGGTTTACAGGGCCCGAACTGGAATGCAGATGTCGCAGCAGAACTCGCCGGTTTCGGCATCCATTGCGGTGGCCGCAGAAAACATCTCAAAGCAAGGCCGGTCGTCACATTGCATGCCGCTGGACGGCATCCATTCGCGCGTCAGCCACATCCAGGCATTGGCCAAGACCTCGGGTTTTCCCTTGAACCTTGCCACGGCGTAACGGCCGCCTGGCAGGGTTTGGGTGTCCACCTGGCCGCTGGCGACAAAATGTGCGGGGACTTCCACGCAGGCGTCATAGCGGCATTTGCTGGCGGGTGTGAGAGAGGGGTCGTCATAGCCTATGCCGTAGCACATTTGATCGCTGAGGCCATTGGAATGCATCCACGGCGCAATGGTGCCTCGCCAGAATTGGCCTATGGCTGGCCCATAAGGGCCGATCAAGCGTTGATAGGCGACATGTGCTTTGGGTAGATCAATGATGCGTACGTCCATGGCGATTTCTTCCTTCAGGTGACAAGAGCCCTGAGGTTCGCCGAACGCGCGCAGGTCTTCCTGATGGAGATTGCCGAAGACCTGATCAGGATTGCTCTCCTGTCTGCCTGGCGGCTGTCCGATGGCGGCCGCCTGGGTTTTCAGCCGCTCAAGCGTGGTGGAGCGCCAGGCCGATGGCGTGCAGCCAAACTTGAGCTTGAAGGCGCGCGCAAATGCTTCGCCCGATTGGAAGCCGGTGGCCAAGGCGGTTTCAAGCACGGTTTCCTTGCTGCCGCAGGACAGCCGGAATGCCGCTTTCTCGAGCCGTCGGCGCTGCGCATAGCTGCCCAGCGTTTCTCCCATCCATGCCGCGAAAATTCGGTGAAAGTGGAAGCGCGAGAAATTGGCGATGTCGGCCAGATGCGCGCCATCCAGAGGCTGATCCAGGTGGGCATCGATGTAGTTGAGCACGCGATTGATCCGTCGCGCGTACTCGGCGCGGGATGCCTGCTCGGAAGGCTTGTTCGTCATGGTCGTTGTTCTTCAAATCACCGTGCATGCGGCGATGGGGCTTGCCTGTCAGCAGGGGGGCGGATGGAGACAACCAGCCGGCGCAGCTCTCGTCAGGCCGGCGCCTTGCCTTTCACCCACAACCCAAACTCCTTCATCACTTCCACCACGGGCTTGAGCCGCTCCCCATCGGGCGTCAGCTCGTACTCCACCTTGATCGGCGCCGTGGGGTAGACCGTGCGCTTGACCAGGCCCGCTTCCTCCAGCGCGCGAAGGTCCAGGGTGAGGGAGCGTTGGGAAATGCCGGGCATGTCGCGGCGCAGGTCGTTGAAGCGCCGGGGGCCGTCGATGAGGTAGGAGGCGATGAGCAGCCTCCAACGGCCGCCCAGCAGGCGCATGGCTTCTTCCACGGAGCAGCCGGAGATGTTGGATTTCATAGCACATTCATCATAGGCAGGCGGTAGGTATATTTTTTTAACCTATGGGCAGTTTTATTGCCTTCTTCCAGATTGTTCCCTGGTGCATGACATTGGCCAGGGGCTGTGCCTGAACGCGCAGCCCCTTGTTCCATCACCAGAGAAATTCCATGAAGCTGTATTACCTGCCGGGCGCCTGTTCGCTGGCGCCGCACATTGTCCTCAACGAGCTGGGGCTTGATTTCCAACTGGTCCGGGTGGACCACAAGACCCACCAGACGGAAGACGGCAGGGACTTCCGTGCGCTCAGCCCGTTCGGCTATGTCCCCCTGCTGGAATTGAACGACGG
Source organism: Delftia sp. WSY_22 (assembly GCF_043104185.1). Lineage (NCBI taxonomy): Bacteria > Pseudomonadati > Pseudomonadota > Betaproteobacteria > Burkholderiales > Comamonadaceae > Delftia > Delftia sp. WSY_22. Next base: position 145,921 of record NZ_JBICKN010000059.1, on the reverse strand, counting down.
CAGCCTGCTGCGGGAAGGGCCCCCCGTCCTGCAGTACCTGGCGGACCTGCGGCCTGCATCGCTTCTGGCGCCAGCCCATGGCAGCCTGGAGCGCTATCGGCTGCTGGAGTGGCTGGCCTTTCTGAATTCGGAGATCCACAAGGGCTTCATCCCGCTGCTGTATGCGGTGGCGGCGGGAAAGTACGGCGTGGAGACGGCCAAGCCCAAGCTGGAGCAGCGGTATGCCTGGGTGAACGCGCAACTGGCCGGCAAGCGCTACCTGATGGGCGATGGCTTCACCGTGGCCGATGCCTATCTGTTCGCGCTTACGCAGTGGGGGCAGGCGCCGTGGCTGGAGTCGGTCTACAAGACGAGCATTCGCTTCGATGGCCTGGAGCATCTTGCCGGCTGGTATGGGCGGATGCGGGAGCGGCCTGCCGTGCGCCAGTCGCTGCAGGCGGAAGGTTTGCGATAGGGCCGGTGGCCGCCACGCATGCGGCCACCACGCACTTTGCTGCGTCATGGCAAGCAGCCCGCGCCTTGCGGTCTTGAGGGTGCCCAATGCAAATTGTCTGACGGGAAGTGACGTGGTGTGGACGTGACGGATCACGCCAAGGTTTCAAGGCTCACGGCCACGATGACGGGGGCAGGATCGGTGTTCACGAGGCGCAAGGCCTGGTTTGGCTGTCCGTCTCCGCGTGCGCGCTGAACCGTCACACCCATGGCCTGCACGGTGTCAGCCTCATCCAGCGTCTGGCGCAGCGAGGCGGGGATCGGCGCTGCGGCAGTGAAGTCGAAGCGGGGTTTCAACGCGACGTAGAAAGTTGACACACGGCACGCCATCAGGCCGCCAGGCCCGAAGAATACGCCTGCATCCGGCACCAGGCCGCGACCCAGCGCCACCATCGAGGCGTCGTACCAGCTGCCGGGGTAGATCGGCACTTGGTCCCAGCATTCAGAGGTGATCGTGACCGTCTCCAGCGAAGCGGCGGGTAGCGCAAGGACGCGGCCGGAAGCGTCCAGGGCCTGCAGGGAAGCCGGAGCCTGCGGCCCTGCGCCGGATGTGTCGTTGAGATTCAAGCGCAAGGTGCCGGGGTTTGCGATCGTGCCGACAGCCACTGCTGCGCTCCACTCCGACGAACTCTTGGGCAGTGTCCAGATCGGTTTCCACTGGAGGTAGCCGGTCTCGTACACCTTGGTCCATCCCACCGGAGTGGGCGAGTATGCAGGTTCGCCTGGAGGCGTTGCCATCTTCTGCATGGCGCCTGCAAGCATCGACTGATAGGGAAATTTGCAGGCTTCGAGTACCTGCAGAAAGGTCTTGTATCCCTGCGAAAAGCTGCGCCCCGACGCTTGGTACAGCGCGCCATTGGCAGCGGACTGGGGCACCGTATCTGCAAAGAGGAACTGCGCGTCGGCCATGGTGCCGGTCACTGGATCCGGCCAGTTCCACGCGGTCACCGGCATCAGCATCTGCCCCCGCACCAGCGGCGCCGAAATGGATGCCGAGCGCTTGAACACCATGCCGGTTTTCGGCCCGCTCGATACGCTTGGGGCCCTTGGGGGCGGAGGCACCAGATCAGCCAGGCCGCCGAGGAACTGATGGATCACGTTCATGAACGCTGTCTCCGGTGGACGGGGGTGGGCGGGGTGGGCAGGACCGGCCGCGGCGTCCCGCCCACCCGCTGGTCTTCAGGTCAGTGGATGCCCGGGAAGTCGACGATCACGCCGATGATTTGCGGGTTCACCGAGGTGCTGCTGCCCTTGAAGGTATTGGCCTGTGCGGTGCTCTTGGTGTACTCGGACTGGTGACCGCCCGTGCCACCGAAGGTGAAGGGCCCGATGCGCACACCCGCGCTGGCCTCGAAGGCCTGCTTGTTCTGCTGATAGGTGTTGGCGCTCATCGTGATCTCGAACGAAGGCTTGTAGACGACCAGCAGCTCGGACACCCGTGCCGCGACGATGCCGTTCGGGCCGAACAGGGAGCTCGATCCCGGGCCGCCGTTGGCCACCCACGGGGCGACGATGGTGTAGCCCTGGCCGCCCGGCCCCTGCTGGGCCTTGGCCAGTTCGCTCATGAAGCCGCCCGGGTACCAGTCGCCCGGATTCACCTTCACGCGCGTGGAGGACTCGCAGCTGATCTTCACTGCCGAGCTCGAGTCCTGGTTGAACAGGTCGGACTTGCTCCAGCCGCCCGATGCGTTGACGCTCCAGAAGAAGTTGCCAACGCTGGTCGAGCCCTTGGCAAACGAGGACTTGAAGTCGCTGCTCGATTGCGAAGATTTCATCGCGATCGAGAACGCGCCTGCGCTGCCATTGCTGAGCGCTGCGCGCCAGTCCGCGCCCGTCGTGTCGATGTGGAAGTCCGGCTGCCAGCGCAGGATGCCCGAGCCATCCGGCACCTTGGTCCAGCCTGCCGGTGCGTTGTTTGAGGCAGGGTCGCCCGACGGAATCTGCATCATGTCGATGGCGCGCTGCAGATCGCTGGGCATGCTGGCCCGCTCCAGCTCCATCTTCATCTTCACCGCCTGGTTGTAGGCGTTGGTGGCCGCCTGGATGGCGGCAACGTAGGCAGCAGCCTCCGGCGCGTTGTTGAGCCAGGTGTTGATGTCAGGGTAGCGGGCTGCGAATATCAAGCCGCCGTTCTGCTTTGAACTCAGGTAGAACTGGTTCATGTCGCTGTTGGCCTTGGCCATCGCATTGCTTTTCTGGACGCACAGGTTGGCCAGCTCCGCCTGATTGGCCTGCTGCTCGGGGCTGACCTTGAATGTCACGTGACCAAAGATCTGACGAACGGCGTCGAAGAGCGTCGCATCGAGGCTGCCGTACTGGCCGATCGCGGACCACTGCGGCATGCCGCTGACGATCTGATAGGCGGCCGGGTCCCATTGCCCGGTCGGAGCCGTGCCCCAGCTGAAGTCCTTGGGGGTGCCAAGCAACTGGAAATTCGGGGTGCCGAGATTATCGACAAGGGCGTTGTACAACTGGCTGAACATGGCTTGATCTGACATGGCGTGCAATTCCTGAAATTGAATGGATAGGGAGCGACATGAGGTTTGAAGTCATGAACGCTTTTCTTTGCCAATGAGAATGATTGCCCGGTATTGGGCCTAAGGCATGGGGTGCTTGGGAGAAATCGCAGGGGGTGACCGCGAAGAATGATTCATGGCGGGATACTCCTTTGAGTTGCGTGCAAGGATCCGACACGTGGGTGCCGGGAAGATGCCTCGACGGATGCGGACCGTAGAGGCGGAAAAAATAAAAGGCGAAGAGACTAAAAGGAGAAGAGATATGAGCCTCTGCAGTTGTTCAAGGCTCGCGCGGATATTCCATGTCAACCGCGCAAACCTCAAATGCAATGGTGCCTGCTGCAGCCGCCATAAGGAGATTGCTCACCCTCCGGTTGATCCAAAGTCGCGAAAGTCAATGTCCGAGATTTGTTGTGCTCATCATGCCCAATTGCACCAGGAGGGTGGAATACTTCCAATGTCGTATTCGGTGGGTACGGACAGGCGATGCACGCTGGCCTGGATATCAGGTGTCGCCGCCATTGCGAGTTGCCGTTGGCGCGAATGTCTGCAACTGGGCCGTGCTTGTCAGGCCCAGTTTGCGCAGAATGTTTTCGCGATGCTTGCGCACGGTCAAGTCGCTGAGGTAAAGCGAACGTGCGATTTCCTTGCTGGTGTGTCCCGCCAGCACGTGCGCCAACACCTCCTGCTCGCGAGGAGACAGAGGGAGCGGTGAGCGGGCAGCGCTCAACCAGCCTTGCCGCCTGGCATGCGTGACGAGTTCTAAGGCATTGCGCAGGCCCAGCCGTGTACACATATTGCTGCGGTGCTTGCGTACCGTGTGTTCGCTGATGCCCAGCGTGTGCGCAATATCCTTGCAACCAAGGCCTTTGGCCATCGCTTCGAGTACATCGATTTCACGCGCAGTGAGTGAAGACGCGATGACTTCATCTGCTGTTGGATGCTCAGCATCGAGATGGCATTCGCTATTTGCCAAAGCTATTTCCGATATGTCCATGGTATGTCTCCCATTTTTTATGTGCCGATGCCATAGGGCCATTCCATGCCGAAGCCTCGGCGAGACTGCTTTGCACAGTGCCGTTTGAAAGATTGAATAACTCGCTAAAGCGCCTGTTTACCGACTGAATAAACTGGCGTCATGCCATTCGTGTAGAAATTGTGCGGTAAAGGATCAGCCGAAGAAGCCTGAACATTGGACGATTGAAAATCGCGCGCATTCAGCCTGCGGCAGCCTTTTGTATCCAAGGCGGGAGATTAGTAAACCATTATCAAGATGGTGTGGTGCGTTGAGGGAGTATCAAAGTCGTTTGAGAATCTGTTATCGCCATTTCACCGTTGGAATGGACATCTTAGTGGAAATCTCTGGCGAAATCATTACATCTGGCTACAAAAGTTCGACACCAAGGTTTTTGCAGCAGATTGTGGGAAAGCCAATGGTCTTCTGTGGGTCGCGCTTGCGTGATCAGGATTTTCTGGCATTGCCCATCCGAGTCCAGGATGCGGGCTGTTGCGCAGGTCTTGAGACATGCGGGTAAGCAATTGCTGCCATGGCGGATCGAGAAGCGGCTGGGTGCCTGCGATGTGCTTCAAGGGAAGCCCCTCTTTTGCCGAAAGCGTTCCCGGGTCATGACGAAGGGCGTGAGCACCACGACCGTCGCCAGTCCCAACGACCTGGATAGACGCCAGTTCAGGGGGCAGGGCGGGCGCCCTCGTCAGGCCCGCCCTCCAGCACGCGCAGCAGCAGGGACAGCCGCTGGTCCAGCGCGGCCAGTTCGGCAACGGGCATGGGCGCCAGCATGGCGCGCTCGTTGTCCAGGTGCGCTTCCACGGCGCGGTCTATCAGTTCCAGCCCCTGGTCGGTGAGCTGCACCAGCATGCTGCGCGCGTCCTGCGGGTTGGGCAAACGCTGCACCAGGCCGCGCGTCTCCAGGCTTTTCATGCGATGGGTCATGGTGCCCGAGGTGACCATGAGCGTGGAAAACAGGGCCGTGGGCGTGAGGCAGAAGGGCGCGCCCGAGCGGCGCAGCGTGGCCAGCACGTCGAATTCCCACATGGTCATGCCGAAGCGCGCAAAGCACTCTTCCAGCCGCTGCTCCAGCAGGGCGGCGCAGCGCTTGATGCGGCCTATGGGGCCCATGGGGCTGGGGTCCAGGTCCGGGCGTTCGCGGCGCCATTGGGCCAGGATGGTGTCGACATGGTCGGGCAGGCGTTGGGAGGGGGGGTGGGAGGGGGGGTGGGTCATTTGTCTTGATTTTAAGATAAATCGTGCATAATGGGTTTGTCTTGAATTGAAGATAAATCCATGTCCTCCTCCTCATCGTCCTGTGCCTCCACGGCTCCTGCTGCAGCCAGCGCTGCCATGTCATGGCGCGACATCCTGCTGACCGCGCTGGCGCCCGCCATCTGGGGCTCCACCTACATCGTCACTTCCGAACTGCTGCCGCCGGACCGGCCGTTCACGGCCGCGCTGATCCGCGTGCTGCCGGCCGGGTTGCTGCTGGTGCTGTTCACGCGGCGGCTGCCAGCGGGTTCGGGCTGGTGGCGGCTGGCGGTGCTGGGCGCGCTGAACATCGGCGTGTTCCAGGCGCTGCTGTTCGTGGCGGCCTACCGTCTGCCGGGCGGGCTGGCAGCCGTGCTGGGCGCCGTGCAGCCGCTGCTGGTGATGGCCCTGGCCTGGGGGGTGGACGGGCGCTCCCCCGCTCGGCTGACGCTGTGGGCCGCCGTGGCGGGCATTGCGGGCATGGCAGTGCTGCTGCTGTCGCCGCAGACGGTGTTCGAGCCCGTGGGCATGGCGGCGGCGCTGGCCGGCGCGGTGTGCATGGCGGCCGGCACGTGGCTGACGCGGCGCTGGCGCGTGGACTTGCCGGTGCTGGCGCTGACGGGCTGGCAACTGCTGTTTGGCGGGCTGATGCTGCTGCCGCTGGCCTGGTGGGCGGATGCGCCGCTGCCCGCGCTGTCTCTCACCCAGCTGGGCGCCTATGCCTACCTGTGTCTTGCCGGCGCGCTGCTGGCCTATGTGCTGTGGTTTCGCGGCATCGGGCGCCTGCCTTCGGTGGCCGTGTCGTCATTGGGCTTGTTGAGCCCGCTCACGGCCGTGGTCCTGGGCTGGGCGCTGCTGTCGCAGTCCATGACGGGCATGTCCTTCCTGGGCCTGCTGGTGGTGCTGGCCAGCGTGCTGGTGGTGCAGTGGTCTGCTTCGCGCGGCGCCTGAGTTTCTGGCATCGGGGTCCTCTTTTTGCCCACCGAGCGTTTCACATGACTTCTTCCGAACTTTCCTCCATGCCCATCGGGCAGGCCATCGCTTCACGCATTTCCGCAGACCGTTTCGAGCCGGGCCGCCCGCTGGCCGATGAGACGCTGGCCGCGCTGGTGGCCCAGGCCTCGCTGTCCCCGTCGGCCTACAACCTGCAGAACTGGCGCTTCATTGCCGTGCGCACACCCGAGGCCAAGGCGCGGCTGAAGGCCGCCGCCTATGGGCAGCAGAAGGTGGAGGACGCCTCTGCCGTCTTCATCGTCTGCGGCACGCTGGCCGCCCATGCGCGGCTGGCGGAGTTCTTGCAGCCCAGCGTGGACAGCGGCGTGATGAGCCAGCGCACGGCCGATGGCTGGGTGGCGCAGGCCCATGCCGCGCATGCGGACAACCTGCAGTTGCAGCGCGACGAGGCCGTGCGCTCGGCCTCGCTGGCGGCCATGACGCTGATGCTGTCCTCCCAGGGCCTGGGGCTGGCCAGCTGCCCCATGGTGGGGTTCGACGCCCAGGCGCTGGCGGCGGGCTTTGGCCTGCAGGCCCACGAACTGCCCGTGATGCTGGTCGCCGTGGGCCACGCGGCAGGCACGCCACGCCCGCAGAAGGCGCGCAGGCCGCTGGCCGACATCCTGGCCTACGCCTGAGCGTGGGATGGGTTGGCCGGGCGCGGGCTCAGCTGGCAGGCTGCAGCTGCATGCCCAGGCGCGAGAACAGGATCTGCCGGCCGTCGCCCTGCAGGCGCTGTATCACCATGCCACCATCGCGATGCAGGTAGATGCGCAGGGCGCTGCCGTTGCCGGGATCGTGGTCCAGGTAGCAGGGGTCCTTGTCCAGGTCCTTCCAGCCATGGGGTTCGACCAGCCGGCGGCCGGCGATGCGACGCAGCTCGGACTCGGGCGCCGCGAAATAGGTGTGGGTCTGCAGCCACAGCGTGCGCAGCTGTTCGAAGGCCTGGTCGCGAGAAGAACAGGCGGGCGCAGCCTCCAGCAGGGACAGCAGCATGTCCAGAAGCTGATCGAATGAATACTGCATGCCGCGCCCCTTTCAGCGATCGACGGTGCGCACCGCGCATCCTCGATCAGCGTAACCGGATATGGCGCGAATGTGAACAAAGCATGACCGTGGTGGTTTGTCGCTATTGCCAGTCCGTACCGACAGTGATTGGCGCGGCTGTTGCATGGGGGGCATGTGAGGGATGTGGGGCAAGGGCCTGGATGGCCGGACAATGGCCGGCAGATCCGGCGTGATGCCTGTCTTTTGCGCCTGCCCCGCTGTTGCCGCCATCTTCCTGTTTCCCTTCACTTGTGCTGCCCATGGAACGCTTCACCATCTCCATCGACGACGACCTGGCCCGTGATTTCGACGGCTGGATCGCCGCGCGCGGCTACGACAACCGCTCCGAAGCCATACGCGACGTGCTGCGTGCCCACCTGGCCCAGGTGCGCGAGCGCGAGGACGCCGACGGCCTGTGCGTGGCCAACCTGTCCTATGTCTACAACCACCACGAGCGCGATCTGTCCGAGCGCCTGGCCAGCCTGCAGCACGACCACCATGAGCTGCACATGGCCACCACGCACGTGCACCTGGACCACGAGCAATGCATTGAAACCGTCATGCTGCGCGGCCCGGCCAGCGCCGTGCGGCGCTTTGCCGACACCATCACGGCCGAGCGCGGCGTGCACCACGGCCAGCTCAACGTGGTGATGGTGCGCAGGGCAGAGCCTGGCGGGCACGATCACGCGCACCACCATCCGCATTCGCACGACGATTGAGCCAGCCCGGGGCTGGGCGCCTTGCGCAGGCCCTGTCATGCAGGTCGGTATGAAGTTTGCTTTTTTCTTCATACAACTCCTGGAAACGCATGACACATCCCCTGAATTCCCCTTCCCGGCGCCTTGCCGTGCACCAGATTGCAGCAGCTGCCCTGCTGGGCCTGGGTTGCATTCCCCATGTCGGTGCACAGCAGGCGGGCGACGCCACGGCCAGCCTGCAGGCTGTCGAGGTCAAGGGCCAGACCGCACGCGGCGCCTCGGCCGCCTACACCACCAGCGTGATCGAGGCCGAGGACATCGCCAACGCCCATGTCAGCCATCCGCAGGAGCTGCTGCGCCAGGTGCCGGGCATGAATGTGCAGAACTACCAGCTGTCCGGCGTGGGTGACGCCATCGTCATGCGCGGCTTCGGCGGGGGCGGGCACGGCGGCGACGTGGGCGTGGTGCTGGACGGCATTCCACTGAACGAGGCCATGTCGCATGCCGACGGCTATGTGGACCTGGGCGTCATCGTGCCGCTGGAGATGGAGCGCATCAGCATCTACAAGGGGCCGGTGTCGGCGCTGTACGGCAACTTCAACCGCGCAGGGCTGATGGCGATAGAGACGCGCAAGCAGGGCGACTACACCCCCTACCGCGAGGCCGACGTGAGCCTGGCCTCGCACGGCACGCTGGACGCTCAGGCGGCGCTGGGGCTGAAGCCGGGCGATGGCGAGTTCCTGAACCTGGCGGCCCAGCACTACCGCACGGACGGTTTCCGCGCGCAGTCGCAAATGCAGCGCAGCACGGCATCCCTGCGCTGGAGCAAGCGGCTCTCGTCGCAGCTGGAGGTGGCGCTGTCGGCACGGCTGCACCACGGCGAGGGCGACTCGCCTTCGTACCTGACGGCGGGGCAGTTCGCACGCGATCCGCATGGCATCGATCCGCGCGCCATGAACGATGGCACGCGCAAGAACTTCGCCACGCTGCGCGCCGATGTGCAGTACGCGCTCTCGCCACGGCTGACCTGGCTGGGCTATGCCTACACCACGCAGCAAAGCTTCACGCGCTGGTTCAGCCGGCCCATCGACGCACTGCAGTGGCGCCAGCGCGAGGAAAGCTATGACCGCGCCGTCTACGGCGCAGGCACCAGCCTCAATGGCCGCCATGCCACGGCGCTGACCCCGATCAACTGGGTGGCGGGTCTGGAGGCCGTGCGCGAGTCCACCGACTACCAGTTCTACGACGGCCTGCAGTGGCGCGAGCGCACCGGCGCTGCCCTGGATGACCGCAATTCCAGGCTCAACACCCTCTCGGCCTTTGCCGAGGTGGATGCGCCCGTTCACCGCCTGCTGCAGCTTTCCGCCGGCCTGCGCTGGGATCGCTTCACGGGCGGCTGCCGTCCCAACGGCCCTGAGGCGGGCAGCGACCCCTGCGGCCCGCTGGCGCGCACCTCGCATGCCAGCCCCAAGCTGGGCCTGCGCTCGCAGGTGGCGCCGGGTGTGCTGCTGCGCGCCAGCTGGTCCGAAGGATTTGCGCTGGCCAGCGATTTCGCCAAGTACGCGCTGGGCGCCGCGCAGCTCGATCCCAACATCTTCCGCCAGACTGAAGTGGGCGCGCAGATCAAGCCCATGCCGGGCCTGGTGCTGGATGTGGCCGCCTATAGGCTGCAGTCCTCGGGCGAGATCCGCAGCGTGGCACCCGGCGTCTATGAGAACTTCGGCGCAACGCGCCGCACGGGCGTGGAGGCCAGCGCGCTGTGGGCCGTGCGCAAGAACCTGGACTTGCAAGTGGCCTGGGGCAGCGCCCATTCGCGCGTGACCGAGAACGGCAACCCGGCCCTGGTCGGCAACCAGGTGGCCGGCGTGCCCCGGCAGACGGCCACCGTGGGCCTGGCCTGGCGCCCGCTGGCGCAGTGGGAAGGCTCGCTCACCTGGCGCCGCGTGGGCCGCTATGCCGTCACCGCCGACAACAGCGTCTTCTATGGCGGCTACGCCACCTGGGACCTGGGCCTGAGCTGGCGCCTGCCTTCGGCGCGCAGCCGCATCTACGCCGTGGTATCCAACCTGGGGGACAAGGCCTATGCCACGTCGGCCTCGGTCATCCGCGGTGTGCCGCTGTTCGCGCCCGGCGCGCCGCGCACGCTCAAGGTCGGCGTGCAGACGCAGTTTTGAGGAAACCCCAAATGAGAAACAGGTACATGACAGCCCGCCATCCCTTCGCCGCCGCAGCGTTCGCTGCGCTGCTGGCCTGCGCACCGCTGGCCCAGGCCCACAACGTCTGGCTGGAGCCCGACGCCGACGGCGCCTACACCGTGCAATTCGGCGGCCATGAGGGCAAGCTGGAGAACTTTGCGGCCGGCAAGCTCAAGAGTGTTGAGGCCTACGACACGCGCGGCCGCCGCATCGACGTGGCCGTGCAGCCCGTGCCCGGCGGCGCCCGCGCCACGCCGGCGCGCAAGGCCGCGCTGCTGGCCGCGCATTTCGACAACGGATTTTTCAGCCGCGTGGGCGAGGGGCCGATGATTGAAAAGCCCATGACCGAGAACCCCGGTGCCACCAGCGGCGTGCATGCGCTCAAGTTCCACAAGACCATCCTCGAATGGGGCCCGGTCACCCGCGAGAAGCTGGGCCAGACCCTGGAGATCATCGCCAAGACCCGCCGCTCCCCCCACGCGGGCGAGCCCCAGCAATTCCAGGTGCTGCTGGGCGGCCAGCCCCGGGCCGGCGTGCGCGTGTCGCTGGGAGAAAGCGGTCCGCCACTGGCAACCGATGCCGACGGCCTGGTGACCGTCACACCGCGTGCCGGCATGAACCAGCTGCTGGCCATCGTGCGCCTGCCCGTGGCAGGCGATGCGCGCACCACCAGCCTCAGCTACGAGTACCTGCTGGGGTTCTCGGCGCATTGAAAGGGGCTGGCGGCCAGGCCCGGCGTGGCCCGGCCTGGCGCGGCCCGGCGCTGTGGGGTCAGTCCAGCGCCAGGCGCCGGTCTGCAGCCAGCTTCTTCCACTTGGCGTTGTCCTGCGACATGAAGCGCTGGATTTCGGGCAGGGACATGGGCGTGGCCACGGCCCCGGCGGCCTGCAGCGTGGGGCGCAGCTCGGGCGACTGTATGGCCTGGTTGATCCACTGATTGAGCTGGGCCAGCCGCTCGGGGGGCGTGCCGGAGGGCACGGCCACGGCATACCACTGGGTGGCCTCGTAGCCGGGCACGCCGGCCTCGCGCATGGTCGGTACATCAGGCAGGCTGTCTATGCGCGTGGCGCTGGTCACGGCATAGGCCTTCAGCCGGCCCGACTGGATGTGCGGCAGCACGGGCGTCACGCCCAGCATGGCCAGGGGGATCTGCCCGCCCACCACATCGGTCACGGCCTGGCCGCCGCCCTTGTACGGCACATGCACCATGCTGGTGGCCGCCAGGGCGTTGAGCAGTTCGCCGGCCAGATGCTGGGAGGTGCCCGTGCCCGAACTGGCGTAGCTCCATTGGCCAGGTTTGGCTTTCATGGCGGCTACCAGTTCGCCCAGGCTGCCGGCCGCACCCGGGGCCGGGCCCACCAGCACCATGGCGCCCCGGGCCATCACGGCCACGGCGGTCAGCTCGCGGCCCACCTCGGGCTGGCGCGGGCCGGATAGCTGCGGTCCGGGCACGGAGACCAGGGTCAGGCCATCGGCAGGTGCCTTGGCCGCCGCCTGCAGGCTGATCGCGCCCGAGGCGCCCGGACGGTTTTCCACGACCACGCTGACACCGGCCCTGGCCTCCAGTTGCCGGGCCACATGGCGGGTCAGCACGTCCAGGCTGCCGCCGGGCGCAAAGCCCACGATCCAGGTGATGGGCTTGCCCTGCGGCGCGTGCGCCGCCGGCTCGGCCGCGCGGGCCGTGGGCAGTGCAAGGGCCAGCAGGGCTGCGGCGGCCAGGGGGCGCAGTGCATGGCGGCGGGTGGTCGGCAGGCGGCCGCTGGCCTGCGGGGCGGGTAGGGGTGCGCAGGTCATTGGTCGGGGGCGCCGGGCGCGGTGTTGGGGTGTGCCTTGCAGCTTTCGTTGAAGCGCTGGACCATGGTCAGCATGGGGTTGAGCACCCAGGTGTTGAAGATCAGCACGTCATGCTCCTCCTTGGGATCGCGCACGATGTTGAACAGGTAGGGTGACTCCAGCTTGCCTTTGCTCTCGTTGACCTCGGGCTCCCAGTAGAAATGCAGCTTCCAGTCGCGCCACTTCGCGGCCCGCAGCTGGTCCTTGATGTAGAAGAGAAAGCCCTCGCGCGCGGACCGGGGCTCGCCCAGCAGGAAGGCCGTCTGGTCCAGGCCGTCGATGGGCCGGTCCTGTGGCATGGCGGCGCCCGCCACCGCCGCCAGGGTGGAGAAGATGTCGGTCACGTGCATGATTTCGTTGCTGGTGCGCCCGGCCTGGATGCGGCCCGGCCAGCGTGCGATGAAGGGCACGCGCAGGCTGCCCTCCATGGCCGTGTGGTAGGTGCCGCGCCAGGGGCCGGCCGTGCCGCGGTAGGGCTGGCGGAACTCGGGGCCGTTGTCGCTGCAGAAGATGAACAGCGTGTCCTCGCGCAGGCCGAGCCGGTCGATCTCGTCCGAGATCTGGCCCACGCGGTGGTCCATCTCCACCATGGAGTCGGCAAAGTCGCCCTGGCCGGTGCGGCCCGCGAAATCCGCATGCGGCAGCGTGGGAAAGTGCAGGTGCACCAGGGGAAGGTACAGAAAGAAGCGGCGGTCCCGGGCGTGGTTGCGGCGCATGAAGTCCAGCGAGCGCTCCACCAGCTCGGCATCGATGTTGCGCCGCGATTCCAGGTCATAGACCTTGACATCGTCCGAGAGCGCGCCCGCGCGGCCTTCCATGATGTGGGGCAGGGGCGCCACCAGGGGGTCGTAGCCCGTGGTCGCGGTGAACTGGCTTTCGTCCGTGGTGCGCGGAATGCCGTACCACTCATCGAAACCCCGGTCCGAGGGATAACGGCCCGGAATGTCCCCCAGATGCCATTTGCCGAAATGCGCCGTGGCATATCCCTGGGCGGACAGCAGCTGCGCCAGCGTGGTCTCGCCGCGCGTCAGGCCCTGGGGCAGCCCGGCCGGCACCGATTGCAGGGCACCCGTGCGGATGGGGTGGCGCCCCGTCATCAGGGCCGAGCGCGTGGGCACGCAGTCGCTTTCCACGTTGAAGTTCTGCAGCAGCAGTCCCTCGGAGGCCAACTGGTCGATGCGCGGAGTGGGCGCGCCGCGCAGCGCACCGCCGCCGTAGCAGCCCAGCTCGCCCCAGCCCAGGTTGTCCGCGACGATGAGCACGATGTTTGGTGGGTTCATGATGTGGCTCAAAAAGTTTCCATGCCAAAACTCTAGCCACAAGCCCTGTCTTGGTGATAACCAAACCAGCGAAAATCGATGCACATCTGGAATGGCTTTGCTCGGCAAGGTAGCAAGCTTTCTCGTTTTTCTTCGTTGACAAGGAATGGCATGACGGGATTTGCCTATAACGAGCTGGCCTGCTTTCTGGCCGTGGCCGAGCATGGCCATTTCGGGCGTGCGGCCGCTGCCCTGCAACTGACCCAGCCGGCCGTCTCCAAGATCGTGCGCCGCGTGGAGCAGGGCGTGGGAGCGGCCCTGTTCACGCGCGGAACGCATGGCGTGGCTCTGACCAGCAGCGGCCAGCTGTTCATGGAGCCCGCGCGTCAACTGGTCTTGCGGCATGAGGAGACGATGCGCGCCGCCAGCGACATCCAGGCCCAGCATGTGGGCCTGATCCGCCTGGGCTTCACGCAGGCCACCTCGGAAAGCCGCGCCACCCGGGCCGTGGCCGAGCTGCTGCGCCGCCGCCCCGGCCTGCGCGTGCGGCTGACCGTGGGCAAGTCCGATGACCTGGAGCGCGCGCTGCTCGACGGCAGCCTGGACCTGGCCGTGGTGCCGTCCTACCCGGGCCATGCCACGCGCTGCGCCCAGGTGGTCATCGGCGAGGACGAGCTATGGGCCGCCGCACGGCCGCGCCACCCGCTGTTCCAGCTGGCGCTGGAGCAGGGCCTGAGGTTCGGGCATTTGCAGGGCTACTCCTGGGCCTTGCCGGCACCGGGCGCCGCCGTGCGCAAGGTGGTGGACGAGGCCTTCGCGGCCCAGGGCCTGGGCGCGCCCACCGTGGCCCTGGAGATCCAGCACAACACCGAGGCCACCATCGACATCGTGGGCCAGACCGACCTGCTGTGCTACGTGCCCAGCCATGTGCTGCGCAGCAATCCCGAGCGCCTGCAGTCCCTGCCCATCCCCGAGCTGCGCACGCGCCGCAGCTGGCTTCTCATCAGCCACCCCAAGGCCCATTGGTCGCCGCTGATGTCCGCGCTGCGGGACCTGACGCTGGGGTAGCGGCCCGTAAAGCAGGGCCGGTGCGGGCTGGCTTCAGATGTTCAAGGTGTCTTGCGCTCAGGCAGAGACGGGCGTGGAGCTGCCCCCCAGATGCCGGGCCGGCCGGTGCGTGTAGCGGTCCAGGGCCAGGCCGTCGGTGCTGATTTCGGGGCTGCGGCCGGTGATCAGGTCGGCGATCAGCCGGCCCGAGCCGCAGGCCATGGTCCAGCCCAGCGTGCCGTGGCCGGTGTTCAGGAACAGGTTGGAGTAGCGCGTGGCGCCGATGATGGGCGTGCCGTCCGGCGTCATGGGCCGCAGCCCGGTCCAGAAGCTGGCGCGCGCCACGTCGCCGCCCGGGAACAGGTCGTTGACCACCAGTTCCAGCGTGGCGCGGCGGCGCGGGTCCAGGCGCAGGTCGAAGCCGCCCAGCTCGGCCATGCCGCCCACGCGGATGCGGTCGTCAAAACGGGTGACGGCAATCTTGTAGGTCTCGTCCAGCACGGTGGACTGCGGCGCCAGCGCCGGGTTGCCCAGCGGCACGGTGAGCGAATAGCCCTTGACGGGGTAGACGGGCAGGTCCAGCCCCAGCGGCTCCAGCGCCTGGCGCGAGTAGCTGCCGAAGGCCATCACGTAGCGGTCGGCGGTCAGCAGTTCGCCATTGACGCGCACGCCGGCAATGCGGCCGCCTTCGACCACCAGGCCATCCACGTTCTGGTTGAAGCGCAACTCCACGCCCAGGCCGGTGGCGATGCGGGCCAATTCATTGGTGAAGCGGTGGCAGTCGCCGGTCTCGTCCTTGGGCAGGCGCAGGCCGCCCGTCAGCCGGTCGCGCGCCTGGGCCAGGGCGGGCTCCACCTGGGCCAACTGGTCGCGGTCCAGCAGTTCGTAGGGCACGGCGCATTCGCGCAGCACGGCCACATCGCGCTCCACGGCGTCCAGCTGGGCTTGGGTGCGGAACAGTTGCAAGGTGCCGCCGGTGCGCTGCTCGTAGGCGATGCCGGTGTCGGCGCGCAACTGCTGCAGGCAGCTGCGGCTGTACTCGGCCACGCGCATCATGCGTTCCTTGTTGACGGCGTAGCGCTGGGCAGAGCAGTTGCGCAGCATCTGCGCCATCCAGCGCAGCTGGAACAGGCTGCCGTCCAGGCGCACGGCCAGCGGCGCGTGTTCCTGCAGCATCCACTTCAGGGCCTTGAGCGGAATGCCGGGCGCCGCCCAGGGCGTGGAGTAGCCGGGCGAGACCTGGCCCGCGTTGGCAAAGCTGGTTTCGGACGCGGGCGCATCCTGCCGGTCCAGCACCGTGACCTCGGCACCGGCCCGCGCCAAGTAGTACGCACTGGTCACGCCGATGACACCGCCGCCAAGAACAAGGACTTTCATACGATTCACCGCCAGGTCAACAAGATGAAATCAAAGTCTATTGACGATGAGGCAGTGGAAACCACTGAAATATTGATACTCTCCAGTGATTGATCATCCCCGGGAAGCACCGCCATGGCCGCCAGAAGTGAAAACCGCGTACTCGACCGCACCGACCGCAAGATCCTCGACATCCTGCAGCGCGATGGCCGCATCTCCATGACCGAGCTGGCCGAGCAGGTCAGCCTCTCGGCCACGCCCTGCTCGGAGCGCGTGCGCCGCCTGGAGCGTGATGGCGTGATCACCGGCTACCACGCCCATCTGTCGCCCGAGGCGCTGGGCAAGACGCTGCTGGTGTTCGTGGAGATCAAGCTGTCGTCCAAATCGGGCGAGGTCTTCGACAAGGTGCGCCAGGAACTGCTGCACGTGCCCGACGTGCTGGAGTGCTTCCTGGTCTCGGGCAGCTTCGACTACTTGGTCAAGGCCCGCCTGGGCGGCATGCGCGAGTACCGCCGCCTGCTGGGCGACATCCTCAAGAAACTGCCCGTGCCGGCCGAGTCGCACAGCTATGTGGTGATGGAGGAGGTCAAGGAGACGCTGGCGCTGCCTTTGGATCGGTGAGGGAGCCGTCCTCGGTGTTCCAGGGGCGGATCTACCCCCATTCCTCATTGTTATTTACTGTTTGAAACGTTTGTCACAATAGATTTGATTCAAATGGGGTATTGTGCGATCCCATCCAAATGGATATTGGACGGCAGATCGGTTGTTATGGAGTTCCGCATTCATCGGCGCTCTCCGTTGAAAAGTAGGCAGGACGGCAACTTGCAGTTCCATTCCAATGGCGGTATTGCAAATATTTGTCATTGAAGGGTGAATTTTTGGGATTGTTGATTTTTAAAATTCAATGCCAGTGATACCTTGATAGTGCAAATCTATCTATCACTGGGAGTTCTATGAAAAATCACGCCCTCATGGCTGCCTTGATGGCCGGTGCAGCAATCTCGGCCTGCCCACCCGCCAGCGCGCAAGTGACGCGTTACTTCGGGGAGATGAGAACCTCCTACTCGGATTTCCAGGATCGCACGGCTTGTCCCCTGGGGCCTCACGGCTCATGCCAGGATTTTCCGAGGACCGCCCGCCTGGCCGGCTGGTTTGAAACGGCCGCACCCTTGCAACCCGACCTGGACGAGAGCGAAATAAGGGCGCTGGTCACTTCCTATAGTTTCTCGGACGGATTGACCACCTACAGCAGTGCCGACCCGGATGTGCGCGCATTCATATTCAGGGTTTCCACGGACAGTGGGTCCAATATCGTGAGAAACAGAATCCACCTTCAACGCTGGCTGACGGGAAACAATCCGCACCGCTCCATCAATGGCGTTGGCCCGGGTGGATCTCCCAATGATGTGGATATGCTGAGCCGGTTTGAAATGGCCACGGAACAGGTGGCGGCCGTGAACAACGCGATGTGCGCTTCCCTGTTCTCGGAAACATCCCAGCAGGTCAGCCATTCGGGTGAGAGCGACACCTGTCTGGGCACCTATGAGATGCCCGACAACGGCGTGTCCGTTGCGTGGACCGGGGCGCCCGTGCAAAACCAGAACGTCATGTCCTGGCACAGGGAGGCCGTGCATCCTGCCCTGTCGTTGACCCACAGCATCTCGCCCGCAGGCCAGGTGCAGGCGGGGCAGGAGGTGCGCTACACCATCACCGTCAGGAATACGGGGACCGTGGCCGCCACCCAGGCGCAGATTGCCGACAGCCTGCCTGCCGGCCTGGAGCGCGCCACCTGGACCTGTACGCCCGGCGCCAGCACGCCATGTCCCGTGGCGTCAGGCTCCGGATCGCTGGCGGTCACGGTGCCCGTGTTCGCGGCAGGAGACTCGCTGGTTTTCACCGTGATGGCCAGCGTATCCAACCCGGCGCCCGCAACCATTACCAATGTGGCCACGGTGGATGCCGGGGACCCGTCGGTGCAGTGCATGCAGGCAGGGCAGGTCGTGGGAACGGTGCCGTGCATGGCTTCCGCGTCCATCAATACGGTGGCGGCTCCCCCCGGCGGTGGCCAGGTGACCCCCGTGCCGACGCTGCAGCACACAGCCCTTGCGGTCCTGAGCCTGCTGGCTGCAGCCATCGGATGGATGGGGCTGGGGCGGCGCCAGCGGGTCGGCGCGGGCCGCTGGCGCAGCTAGGTCGCGCTGGCGTCCTGCGCGGCGGCGCCCATTTTCTGGCGCGTGTCCTCGTCGAGCAGGCTGCGCACCTGGGCGAACAGAGGATCGGCGCCCGTGTACTTCCTGCCGTAGCCCAGGTTGAAGCCGTAGTCGAAATCCTGCGGATTGATCCCCTGGTTGTGCTGCAGGATGGTCTCCAGCTTGTCCAGGGCCTTGACGGCGCGGGCCTCGGGCGTGGCGGCGTCTTCGTACTCCTGCCACAGGGCCATGATGGCGTCGCGGTGCCCGGGCTGCAGCGAGCGGGTCAGGTGCAGCAGGTCGGCCTTTTCCTGCGCGCTCTTGTCGGGGTGCTGGTTCTTTTCCACGGCGGGGATGTCGCCGTGGATGGCCTCGCCCAGGTCGTGGATCACGCACAGCTTGAGCAGCTTGAGCATGTCCAGCTGTGCGAACTGGTCCTCGAAGGCGATCGCCATCAGGCACAGGCGCCAGCTGTGCTCGGCCGTGCTTTCGGTGCGGCCGGTGGAGGTGTGGGCGCTGCGCAGCACGCTCTTGAGCTTTTCCGCCTCGCGCAGGAAGTCCAGGCGGCCCTTGATGTTGTTGATATCCATGGCGGATATTCTCGTCGGCTTTCACCAGGGCCGCGCGCGTCCGGGCTCAGTCGATCAGCCGCCCCTGCGCATCCCAGAACGGGTGCGGTCCGTCAAACTGGCCGCTGGCCACGGCATGGCTGACCAGCCGGCCGCCGGGCGGCAGGGCGTGCAGCATGAAGCCGGGCGGCTCCAGCGTCCAGGCCGATGCGGCGTCGGGCGCCAGGTCCAGGCAGACCTGGTGGGCGGGCGCAGGCGAGGTCATGGCCATCGTGCCGCCAAAGGCGACCTGGATGCTGCGGTGCAGGTGGCCGCAGATGACGCGCTGCACGTTGGGGTGGCGGCGCACCAGGTCTTCCAGCGCCTGTGCACCCTGCAGCAGGCCGATCTTGTCCATGTGGCCTATCAGGGTCTCGAAGGGCGGGTGGTGCATGGCGATGACCACGGGGCGGCCTTCGCTGGCGGCCAGTTGCAGCTCCAGCCATTGCAGGCGCTCCTCGCACAAGGTGCCCTCGCTGTGGCCGGGCACTACGGTGTCCAGCGCGATCAGCCGCAGATCGCCGATGTCCACCGCGTACTGGATGAAGCCTTCGCTACGCAGCCAGGTGTGCTCGGGAAAGGCGGTGCGCAGCGCGTCGCGGTCATCGTGGTTGCCGGGCAGCAGGTAGATGGGAAGCTCGCCCAGCGGCGCCAGCAGGCTGCGCAGGTGGGCGTATTCGGCGGGCCAGCCGAAGTCGGTCAGGTCGCCGGTGATCACGACGGCGTGCGGCTGCTGCGGCAGGGCCAGCACGCTTTGCACCGAGCGCTCCAGGTATTGGGCGGTATCGATGCGGCGGTAGGTCAGGCGGCCGGGTTCGCGGATATGCAGGTCGGTGAGCTGGGCCAGGAAGGTGGTCATGGAGGGGCGCAGGGTTTCAGGCGTGGGCATGGTTGGGCATCCATTGGTGGGGGGCGATGCGCAAGGCCACGCGGTCGCCCGATTGCGCGGCGTGGTCGCGGGCCACGTCGGCCATCAGCGGCGTGTGGCCCGCCAGCTCCAGCGTGAGCTGCAGGCGGTCGCCCAGGAAGACGCGGCGCGCCACCGATGCGGGCACGGCGCCCGGCGTGCCGGCGGCGCAGACCTCGATGTCTTCAGGGCGCAGCAGCAGCCGGGCCGCGCCCGTGCATTCGGCCGGGCAGGCCAGCTCCATGCCGGCCAGCGCCAGCCGGTTGCTGCGCGCATCGTCTTCGCTGCGTTCGACCTGGTTCACGCGCCCCAGGAAGGTGGCGACAAAGGGATGGGCCGGGCGGCGGTACAGGCTCTCACCGTCGCCCACCTGCAGGATGCGGCCTGCCTGCATGACGGCCATGCGGTCGGCAATGGCCATGGCCTCCTGCTGGTCGTGCGTGACATGGACGGCGGTGATGCGCAGCTGGCGCAGCAGCTGTGCCAGCTCGTCGCGCAGGGTTTCCTTGAGCTTGGCGTCCAGCGCGGTCAGCGGCTCGTCCAGCAGCAGCACGCGCGGGCGCGATGCCACGGCGCGGGCCAGGGCCACGCGCTGGCGCTGGCCGCCGGACAGTTCGGCCGGGCGCTTGTGCTCCAGGCCGTTCAGGCGCACCAGGTCCACCAGTTCGCCCACCACGCGGCGCTGCTCCTGCTCGGACACGCCGCGTATGCGCAGGCCGTAGGCTATGTTGGCCTGCACGCTCATCTGCGGGAACAGCGCGTAGTGCTGGAACACCATGCCCACCTGGCGCTTTTCTATGGGCACGCGGGTGACGTCGGTGTCGCCGAAGGCGATGCGGCTGCCCGCATCCGGCGTCTCCAGCCCCGCGATGATGCGCAGCAGCGTGGTCTTGCCGCAGCCCGAGGGTCCTAGCAGGGCCAGCACCTCGCCGGGCTCCACGCGCAGGTCGGTGGCCTGCAGGCCGCGCGTTCCGTCGGCATAGGTCTTGGCGCACTGCCGGATGTCGATGGCGACGCTGTTACTTTCCATAATGCTTCTCGATGAAATGCCCCAGCGCCTGCAGCAGCCACATCACGGGCAGGATGACGATGAGGAAGATGAGGGTGTAGGCCGAGCCCACCTCGATGCGCATGGACGCATAGCTGTCGGCCAGGCCCACGGGCAGGGTGCGCGTCAGCGGCGTGTGCAGCATCCAGGTCAGGTTGAACTCGCCCATGGACAGGGTGAACACCATCAGGCAGGCAGCCACGATGGCGGGCAGCACGGCAGGCACCAGCACGCCCAGGAAGCGCTGCGCGAACGAGGCGCCCAGGCTGCGCGCAGCCTCCTCCAGCGCCACCAGTTCCTGGCGGCGCAGTGCCGAGCCCACCATGCGCACCATGAAGGGCAGGGTGAACACCACATGGCCCACCAGGATGAAGGCAAAGCTCTGGCGGAAGGCGGCCACGCTGCCATAGGCCAGCAGCAGGGCCAGGGCGCTGGCCAGGCCCGGAATGGCCACGGGCAGGGTCAGCAGCTCCTCGAAATGCCGGGCCCAGGGCGAGCGGCTGCGCGCCAGCGCATAGGCGCAGGGCACGCCCAGCACCAAGGTCATGGCCACGCAGGCGCAGGCCAGCAGCAGCGACATCAGCACGGTATTGCCGTAGCCGGCCCAGACCTCGGCCAACCAGCGCGTGGTCAATCCGCTGGACAGGCCCTGGCCGTAGTTCTGCACCAGCCCGGCCAGCACCGACAGCAGCATGGGCGCCAGCATGAACAGGGTGACGGTGGCGGTCACCAGCCACATCAGCGGTGGCATTTTTTGTGTGGTCCGCATGTTCAGACTCCTGTGGCGGCCGGACCCGCCCAGCGCCGCGACAGCCACAGCACCAGCCAGGTGATCAGCCCCAGGCTGATCGACAGGCTGGCGGCCAGGGCGAAGTTGGCGTAGTTGGTGAACTCGTTGTAGATGGTGATGGGCAGCACCTCGAACTTGCTCGACAGCGTGAAGGCCGTGCCGAAGGCGCCGACCGACGTGGCGAACACGATGGCGCCGCAGGCCAGCGTGGTGGGCAGCAGCTGCGGCCACCACACATCGCGCGCCACGCGCCAGCCGTTGCCGCCCAGCGAGCGCGCGGCCTCCTCCAGGTGCGGGTCCAGCGCCTCGGCCGCTGCCGTGTAGGAGGCAATGGCGCGCGGCAGCGAGAAGTACAGGTAGCCCAGGAACAGGCCCAGCAGCCCGTAGGCGAAGGTGATCCGCTCGCTGCCCAGGGCCACCGACAGGTCGGCCAGCGCGCCCTGGCGCCCGCCCAGCAGGATGATGAAAAAGCCGATGATCACGCCCGGAAACGACAGCGGCAGCGTCAGCAGCGACAGCAGCAGGCCGCGCCCCGTGAAGCGGTGGCGCGCCAGCGCAATGCCCATCACCGCGCCGATCAGCAGCGTGGCCACGGTCACGGCCAGCGACAGGGCCAGCGTCTGCAGCAGGCTTTGCAGGTACAGCGCGTCGGTCAGCGTGGCGAAGTAGGTGCGCCAGCCTTCACGCGCCGGCAGCGCCAGCAGCAGGCCGGCCGGCAGCAGCCAGAACGCCGCGAAGAAGGCCACGGCCGGCGCGCTGCAGGCCAGCAGCAGCGCGCGGGCGCGCCAGTCGCCTGGCGCTTGGGAGGGAATGCCCACGATGCAGTCCGCCTGGCTCAACGCACTTCACGCAGGTAGCGCGTGGAGAAGCCCTTTTGCACATCGGCCATCTTCTGGTAGTCCACCGAGGTGGCGCGTGCGTACTCGCTGGCGGGCAGGAAATGGCCGGCCACCTCCTTGGGCAGGGCCACGTCGCGCACGGGGCGCAGGTAGGCGTTGGCCCAGATGGACTGGCCCTTGTCGGACAGCACATAGTCCAGCACCTTCTTGCCGTTGTCCGTGTGCGGCGCCTTGTTCACCAGGCTCATCACATAGGGCATGACCACGGTGCCTTCCTTGGGGATCACGAAGTCCACGTCGGCCTTGTCCTTGTAGCGGGCGCGGTAGGCGTTGAAGTCGTAGTCCAGCAGGATGCCGATCTCGCCCGACAGCAGGCGCGCATACGAGGTCTGCTTGGGCACGATGGGCTCGTTCTTCTGCAGCTTCTTGAAGTAGTCGATGGCGGGCTGGAAGTTGTCCAGCGTGCCGCCCATGGCCTGGTTCACGGCCACGGCGCCCACATAGCCCACGAAGGCCGAGGCCGGGTCCAGGTAGCCCACCAGGCCCTTGTATTCGGGCTTGAGCAGGTCTGCCCAGGACTGCGGCACGGGCTTGCCGCCCAGCGCCGCCTTGTTGACCATGAAGCCCAGCGTGCCCGAATGGATGGTCACCCACTCGCCCTTGGGGTCCTTGAGGCCGGCGGGAACCTGGTCCCAGTGGGCGGGCTTGTAGGCGGCGACCACGCCGTCTTTCTGCGCCTGGATGGCGAAGGTCACGCCCAGGTAGGTCACATCGGCCACGGGGCTGGCCTTCTCGGCCACCAGCTGGGCCAGCGACTGGCCGGAGTTCTTGTTGTCGGGCGGCACGGTGATGCCGGTATCGGCCTTGATGGCCTTGATCTGCGTGCCCCAGTCGGCCCATTCGGGCGGGCAGTTGTAGCAGATGGCGCTCTGGGCCAGCGCCGTGCCGCAGACGGCGGTGGTGGCGGCCAGCAGGGCAAGGCGCTTGAAGGAGGGCTTGAAGGGGAGCTTGAAGGGAAGGGCAGTCAGTTTCATGGTGCGTACTCGAAGAGGTGGGGGAGCGTGGGGAAGGGAAGGGCGCGGCCTTGGCTTGCGCGGGCCGCTGTTGTTGGTTTCAGAGCCGGCAGGACTCGCCGCTGCGCCAGCCATGCGGCAGGCACAGGCTGTCCTGCGCGGCCAGGGTTTTCTTGCCTGCCAGCGCATCGCACAGCAGGCGCACGCAGGCCGAGCCGATCTCGTGGTTGGGCTGGGAAATCGAGGCCAGCGAAGGCGTGAGATCGCCGGCCATGGCAATCCCGTCAAAGCCGACCACGCTCAGGTCCGCAGGCACGGAGAACCCGGCCAGCGATGCCGCGCGGATGGTGCGAATCGCCAGCAGATCGTTGCTGCAGACAATGGCCGTGGGCGGGGCCTGCTCGGCCAGGTGCTGCTGCAGCATCTGCACGGCGGTGGCGGCAAAGGGCACCTCCCAGACCGGCAGCGGCGACAGGCCTGCGGCCTGCATGCCCAGCGCATAGCCGCGGCAGCGCTGCTGGGCGCGGTCGGACGCCTGCAACTGGCCCGTGACCATGCCGATGCGGCTGTGGCCTGCCGCAGCCAGGCGCAGCACCAGCTCCCTGACGGCGCCCGTGTTGTCCACGCCCACGCAGGCATGCTCATGGGTGTGGTGATAGGCCAGCACATAGGGCTTGCCAGCCTGGCGCACACGCGCCAGCGCCGCCGAATCGCCAGGATTGGAGACCACCAGCACCAGCGCATCCACCCCGCTGGCCAGCAGCCGCGTGGTGGCCGCGTCTTCACCGGCGTGGTCGTATTCGGTGGTGCAAGGCGAAATCGCATAGCCGCGCAGCGCCGCCTGTGAGGCAATGCCCTGCAGGCACTCGGCAAACACCGGATTGGTGAGCGTGGGCAGCACCACGCCCAGCACCTTGCTGCTGCGCGTGCGCAGCGTGCGGGCGCTGGCATTGGCCACATAGCCCACTTCCTGCGCCACGCGCAGCACCGTGCTGCGCGTTTGCGCATTGACCACCTCCGGCGAATTGAAAACCCGCGAAACAGTGGCGACGGACAGGCCCGCGCGGCGTGCAACCTCGGTGATGCTCATGGATGTAAACGATTTCTTGAAAACGTTTACATTGCACCCGCTGCGCGTGACGGCGCGGTGACGGAGATTTGAAGCTTTTGTGGCAGCCAGGCGTTTGGCGGCTGAGGCCCTGGCGTTGCCCGGTACCTAGGCTGCCGTAGATGCAGCCCGCTGGCGCCGAATCCAGCTGATGAAGGCCGAAAGCTCTGCGTTGAAACGAGCTCTGGGTGCCTCGGGCGTCCTTGCCTGCGCCAGAAAGAAAGCCATGGACTGCGCCATTTCCGGATGGAGCTGCGCAAAGCAATCGGCGAACTCCTCCAGCGTGCGCGGCCAGAAGCCCCCTGAGCAGGGGCGCAGCACATTGGTGGCCCGGATCAGCTTGCGTGCGGCTTCGCGTTGCAGGCGCAGGGCCTCCATGTCGTCCCGGGTTCCGGCAATGCGCTGCAGGTAGTCGTTCAGCACCTGCACGTAGTCGCCATTGACGGCCTGTGCAATCGCCCTGGACGGCTCGAACGCCTCAAACTGCTGCGCCAAGTCTTCTCCATGGATGCAGCGGCACTCATGCTTGAGCCAGTAGCCCCAGCTGTAGAGATGGGCCGGGTCCAGCACCTCTTGCCGAGTGCCCAGGTCGAAATCGATCTTCACGACTTCTGTGTGAAGTAGTTGCAGGTCCTGGCGCGATTGTTCCAACCGGGCGCTCTCCTGCCTGGAGAGGGGGCGGGCCAGCACGATCGTCAGGTCCAGGTCCGAGAAGCCCGCCCTCGCGCAGCCGCGCGCCACGCTGCCATACAGGTAGAGGCTGTCCAGCGCCTCGCCGAGGGCGCTGGCGATGGCTGCGCGCGCATCTGCCACCAAATCCACAAATTCCGGCTGGATGGGGGCTCTGACAAAGACTTCGAGAGTGCCAGCGGAGCCGAGGTTGTTCATTGGTCTTGCAGTAGTGGAACGGGAGGCACGGCTCTGAGCCAGTCTCCTGCGAACAAGCCTGGAGCCTACAGGTCCCCTTCAGGGTCAGGCATAGGATTTGCAGCGATTGGAAACCGCATGCATCCCAGCGTGCGGGCGTCCATCATAAAAACACAACTCCAAGCCTCCTATGTCTTCATTCGATACCCAACTGCTGCTCATCGCGCTGGCCAGCGTGCTGGTCCTGGTCGCGCTGATCGTCTCGCGCATCCGTCTTCATCCCCTGCTGGCGCTGCTGGTGGTTTCCATCGGCGTGGGCTTTGCCACGGGCATGGCGCCGGGCGAGATCGTCAAGAACCTCACCAACGGGGCCGGCAAGACGCTGGGCGCGGTGGGTGTGGTGATTGCCCTGGGCGCGATGCTGGGCAAGATCCTGGCGGACTCCGGCACCACCGAGCGGCTGGCCGGTGCCATCCTGCAGCGCACGTCCGAGCGCATGATTCCCTGGGCCATGACCCTGGTGGCCTTCGTGATCGGCATTCCCATGTTCTTCGAGGTGGGGCTGGTGGTCATGCTGCCGCTGATCTTCAGCGTGGCGCGCAAGCTGGAAAGCAATGAGCGCTTCAAGGGATCGGCCTATGTCTATGTGGGCGTGCCCGTGATCGCCGCGCTGGCCGCCATGCACGGCATGGTGCCGCCGCACCCCGGCCCGCTCACCGCCATTGCCACGCTGCACACCACGGTCGGCCCGACCATGCTGTACGGCTTTCTGGCCGTGATCCCCGCCATGGTGCTGGGCGGCCCGCTGTACGGCGCCTTCATCACGCCGCGCATGAGCACGCGCCCCGATGCAGCCCTGCTGGAGCAGTTCACATCAGGCAAGAAGGAAGGCGGGGAGGGCAGTGCGCCCAGCATCGGCATGGGCGTGCTGTGCGCCTTGCTGCCCGCGCTGCTGATGCTGGTGCATGCGCTGGCCGAGGTGCTGCTGCCCAAGGATTCGGACCTGCTGCATGCAGCGGCCTTCCTGGGCAATCCGCTGGTGGCCATGCTGCTGGGCGTGGTGTTTGCCTCCATCACCCTGGGCTATCTGCGCGGCGCCGATGCAGAGAAGCTGCGCGACGCGCTGGGCCAGAGCCTCAAGCCCATCGCCGGCATCATGCTCATCATTGCGGGCGGCGGCGCCTTCCAGCAGATCCTGACCAGCGCCAAGGTGGGCGATGCCATCGTCCACATGACCCAGCAGTTCGCCCTGCCTCCGCTGGTGCTGGGCTGGATGATCGCCATGCTGCTGTCGGTGTCCACCGGCTCTGCCACCGTGGGCATCGTGGGCGCGGCTGGCCTGCTGGCGCCGCTGGCGGCCTCCGATCCTTCGCTGAACGTGCCGCTGCTGGCGCTGGCCATCGGCTGCGGCTCGCTGTTCTTCAACTATGCCAACCACGCGGGCTTCTGGATGGTGAAGGAGTCCTTCGGCATGAGCATGGGCGAGGCCACCAAGACCATTACCGTGGTGCAGTCCATCGTGTCCTTTGTGGGCCTGCTGATGGTGCTGCTGTTCAACCTGCTGCCCAAGCTGGGATAGGTGAAAGGCATGAGGCGGGCCGACGGGGGCCGCTTCGATGCCGCGGCAACCACCAAGGCAGTGCACTTCTTCCGGTTCGACTGCGAATTGCCCCAGTCGCGGCAGGGAAAATGCCGCCCCGTACAGGTGCGGTACCCGGCGCCGCTTCAACGCGGGTCCGGCAATTGACCTATACTGCTGGAGGTGCTGTCCTTGTTGTTCGCCTCCTCAGTGCCCGTCTGACATTCTTGCAGTCCCCGGACTGCCGTTGGCCGCCCACTGTGACGAAGTCCGCAACTGTCACTCCCATCGGCGAGCACCACGCGGGTCCAACACCCTTCCCCGGGCCCGCACTCTCCCTGCCACCTGCAGGGGCCTCTTTCCCTTTTTTCCGATGATCCGCTGCCTGCGTGCAGCGGTCATCCTGCGCTGGCCCAAGGCCGCAGCATGGTGCTGCACCGGCAACTTGCGGCGACGCACCCCTTTCAACATGTACTCACAGGAGTCCCATTGGCTAAAGAAGAACTGATCGAAATGCAAGGCCGGGTAGACGAAGTGCTGCCTGATTCCCGCTTCCGCGTAACGCTGGAAAACGGCCACCAGCTCATCGCCTATACCGGCGGAAAAATGCGCAAGCACCGCATCCGCGTGCTGGCCGGCGACAAGGTCACGCTCGAGATGTCGCCCTATGACCTGAACAAGGGCCGTCTCACGTTCCGTCATATTGAGCAACGCTCCGGCGGCGCCCCGGGCCAGCGCCCACCGCAGCGCCGCTGAGGTCTGCCAGCCCGCTCTTGCCTCGGAGCGGGCATGGGGGGTGCACAGAAAGGACCCGGCTTTGCGCCTGGTCCCATGGCCGGCAGCCCCGCCAGCCCGGCCGCCCGGGCGGCATCGGCCGGGACAGGCGAGTTCCCCGGCTTACTTGGACATTCCGTCCTTGCCCATGGAGTCCTTCTTCATTGCGTCCTTGGACATGCCATCCTTGTGCATGCCGTCCTTGTGCATGGAGTCCTTCTTCATTCCATCCTTGGACATGGAATCCTTCTTCATCCCGTCCTTGGACATGGAGTCCTTCTTCATCCCATCCTTGGACATGGAATCCTTGGTCATTGCGCCCTTGGACATGCCGTCCTTGGACATCTCATCCGCAGCGAATGCCGAGGTGGCGCCGGCCAGGGCGAGGCAGGCGGCGAGCACGGTGGTGGTGAACTTGGTCATTTGAGTCTTCCTTTGGATTAGCGGTTTGCAGGTTGCACAATCGGCCGGCCTTGCATGGCCCGGCCTCGCACCTTCGTTGGCGGCACAGCGGCTTGTGAGGCCGCTCAGCTGCCTCCGAACCAGTTGTAGCCCTGGTCTTCCCAGTAGCCGCCGGAGTAGGTGTTGGTGACGAACATGGCCTGGACGTGCTTCGGGTTCTTGTAGCCCAGCTTGGTGGGCATGCGAAGCTTCATCGGAAAGCCATATTTGGGCGGCAGGGGCTGCCCGTCGTAAGTCAATGCCATCAGCGTCTGCGGATGCAGGGCCGTGGCCATGTCGATACTGGTGAAGTAGTCGTCCACGCACTTGAAGCCGACGTACTTGGCGCTGGTGTCGGCGCCTATATGGCGCAGGAAATCGGCGAAACGCACGCCGCCCCAGCGGCCTATGGCGCTCCAGCCCTCCACGCAGATATGGCGCGTGATCTGTTCTTCCTGCGGCATGGCGCGCAGCTCGGCCAGGCTCCAGGCATGGCGGTCGGCGACCATGCCGGTCACCTCCAGGCGCCAGCTGGCCCCATCCACCTCGCGCACCTCGTCCTCGCCGTAGTAGGCATTGAAGGGGAAGGGGCGCGTGATCTCGGCTGCTGAATAGGTGGGCGCCAGCCGCGTGGGGCTGAAGAGCAGGCCCTGCACGCGATCGTTGAAGCGCGATACCTGATTGAGCGCGGCCTCGACGTGGCTGTCATCGCTGATGCTGCAGCCCGTGAGCAGGGACAGGCCGCCCAGCGTGAGCGAGCGCTGCAAGAAGGCGCGGCGTGCGGGCTGGTCCAGCTTGCGGGCGATCAGCGAGCGTGCCTCGTGCATCACGGCCGCGCCATCGACGCCGGGCAGGGAAGGGGCTTTGAAGATTTTCATGGTGTCTTGGGCGCACGGCCGTGGATCATGGTCAGGAAGGTCCGGGGCACCAGGGCGACCATTGCCAGGTGCACCACCACAAAGGCGACCAGCGCAGCCATGCCGAAGAAGTGCACGCGCCTTGCGGACTCATAGCCGCCCAGCAGCTCGCGCAGCAGCGGGAACTGCACCGACTTCCACAGCACCAGGCCCGACAGCACGATCACCACCAGGTCCAGCACCACGAACAGGTAGGCCAGCTTTTGCACATGGTTGTAGCGGGCCGGGTCGGCATGCGACAGCCGGCCCTTGAGGGCGGACACCAGGTCCTGCCGCACGCCCTGCACCGTGATGGGAAAGAACTTGCGCAGCCACCGGCCGCTGGCGATGTTGAGCAGCAGGTACAGCAGCCCGTTGAACACCAGCAGCCACATGGCCGCGAAATGCCATTGCAGCGCCCCGCCCAGCCAGCCGCCCAGAGTGATCGAGCCCGGAAAGGTGAAATCAAAGAACGGCGCCGCGTTGTAGATGCGCCAGCCACTGGTCACCAGGATGACCACGGCCAGCGCATTGAGCCAATGCGTGAGGCGCAGCCACAGCGGGTGGATGCGCTGGCCATCCTTGGGCTGTGCCGGTTGGGGGGTGATGAGGGCGGTGTTCATGGGTCCCATTGTTGGAGGGACCCTGTAGCGGATGTATCACGCAAACTTCAATTAATCGTGATAACTCCCAAGGCCTGTTCAGCCCGCCTGGGCGCACCCGGCCAGATAGTCCACCAGCGTGCGCGCCGCAGGCGATAGCCGGCTGCCGTCCCTGAAGCAGATGGCGAACTGGCGCCGCGCCCAGGCATCGGTGAGCGGCACCATGTGAACGCCTTGCACACCTTGCCCGCCCTGACCGGAGCCCGCCATGCCCAGGATCTCCCTGGGCATGATGGCCACGCCCAGGCCGGCGCTCACGCAGCGGATCGTGGCGTCGAAGGAGCTGACCACGGCGCGGTAATTGAGGGGCCGGCCGATGATGGCCGCCGCCCGCGCCAGCATGGTGTAGACGGCCGTGGAGGCGGGCAGGCCCACATGCTCGCAATCCAGCGTTTCGCTGAAGCTGCAGCGGTCGCGCAAGGCCAGCGGGTGGCCGGCCGGCACGGCCACGGCCAGGGTGTCGCAGCGGTAGGGCAGGGTCTGCAGGCCCTCCAGATCGGCCGCGTTCCAGCACACGCCCACCAGGGCCAGGCCTTCGCGGATGGACCGGATGATTTCGCTGCTGGTCAGCTCCTCGATGTCCACGCGGATCTGCGCGTGCTCGGGCTTTTGCAGAAAGGCCGCAATGTCATCGGGCAGCGACTCGGCAATCGACGAGACCGAGGCCAGTATCCGCACCTGTCCCTTCACGCCATGCTGGTAGGCCGCCATGTCGCGGGCCGCGCGGTCGGCGCTGGCCAGCATGGCGCGTGCATGCTCCAGCAGCATCAGCCCGGCTGCGGTGGGCACCACGCCCCGGCGGTGGCGCTCCAGCAGCGGGGCCTGCACCTGCTCTTCCAGCAGCGCCATGCGCTTGCTGATGGCCGATGAGCCGATGTGCTGCTGCTCGCCCGCGCGGGCGATGTTGCCCAGGTCGCAGGCCGCGACAAAGAGCCGCAGGGTGGTCAGGTCCAGGTCTTTCATGGCGGTTATGGATTTCCATTCGGGAAACTCTGAGCCGAAAAATTATCGCTTCTGCAAGCTGTTGGGAATGTCTAAAGTGCCATTCAAGACAAACCACCCCACGCGAACCTTCCCATGCCAGAACCCATCCGTGCCC
Organism: Delftia sp. WSY_22; assembly: GCF_043104185.1. Lineage (NCBI taxonomy): Bacteria > Pseudomonadati > Pseudomonadota > Betaproteobacteria > Burkholderiales > Comamonadaceae > Delftia > Delftia sp. WSY_22. The sequence continues at coordinate 115,405 of NZ_JBICKN010000059.1, read as the reverse complement.
CGCAGTCCGCCGTCATCCGCGAGGTCGGCCTGCGCGATGGCCTGCAAAGCATCCAGACCGTGCTGTCCACCGAGCGCAAGAAGGAATGGATACGCGATGCCTATGCTGCCGGCCAGCGCGAGATCGAAGTCGGCTCCTTCGTCCCTGCGCGCCTGCTGCCCCAACTGGCCGACACGGCCGAGCTGGTGGCCTATGCCCGAACGCTGCCGGGCCTGTTCGTCTCCGTGCTGGTGCCCAATCTGCGCGGTGCCGAAAGCGCCATCGCCAGCGGGGCCGACCTGATGCTGGTGCCGCTGTCGGCCAGCCATGCCCACAGCCTGGCCAACCTGCGCAAGACGCCCGATGAGGTCGTGGCCGAGGTGGCCCGCATGCGTGCCGCACGCGATGCCGCAGGTTCGAAGATGCTGATCGAAGGCGGCATTGGCACGGCCTTCGGCTGCACGCTGCAGGGCAGGGTGGAGCCGGCCGAGGTGCTGCGCTGCATGCAGGCCCTGCTGGACGCGGGGGCCGACCGCGTCAGCCTGGCCGACACCGTGGGCCATGGCGGGCCGGGCCAGGTGCAATCGCTGTTCGAGCAGGCGCGGCGCATTGCGGGCGAACGCTTTTGGTGCGGCCACTTCCACGACACGCGTGGCCTGGCGCTGGCCAATGTGCATGCCGCACTGCAAACCGGCGTCACGCGCTTCGACGCCACGCTGGCCGGCATCGGCGGCTGCCCCCATGCGCCCGGCGCCAGCGGCAATGCCTCCACCGAAGACCTGGCCTTCATGCTGGCCACCATGGACATCGACACGGGCCTGGACATCGAGGCCCTGCTGCGCCTGCGCGCCAAGGTGGCCGCCTGGCTGGATGGCGAAAGCCTGCATGGCGCACTGTGGCGCGCGGGCCTGCCGCGCAGCGTCACCGCCGACGCAGCCACCGCCGCTGCATGAACCCATGAACCCCTTACCTTCCCACGAGCACACCTGTATGGCCACCGAACCCCAGCTGCCGCTGTCCGGCATCCGCGTCATCGAATTCACCCACATGGTCATGGGCCCCACCTGCGGCATGATCCTGGCCGACCTGGGCGCCGAAGTCATCAAGGTCGAGCCGCCGGGTGGCGACAAAACGCGCACGCTACCCGGCCTGGGCATCGGCTTTTTCCGCAGCTTCAACCGCAACAAGAAAAGCGTGGTGCTGGACATCACCACCGAAGCGGGCCGCGCCACCGCTGCCGAGCTGGCCGCTGGCAGCGATGTGGTACTGGAGAACTTCCGCCCCGGCCTCATGCAGTCCCTGGGCCTGGACTACGCCACGCTGTCGCAGCGCGCGCCCGGCCTCATCTACGTCAGCCACAAGGGCTTTCTGCCCGGCCCCTACGAGAAGCGCCTGGCGCTGGACGAGGTGGTGCAGATGATGGGCGGCCTGTCGTACATGACCGGCCCCGTGGGCCGGCCGCTGCGCGCGGGCACCAGCGTCAACGACATCATGGGCGGCATGTTCGGCGCCATCGGCGTGCTCGCGGCCCTGCGCGAGCGTGAGCGCACCGGGCGCGGCCAGGAGGTGCAAAGCGCGCTTTTCGAGAACTGCGTCTTCCTGTCCTCCCAGCACATGCAGCAGTACCTGATGACGGGAGAGGCACCGCCGCCCATGCCCTCGCGCGTGTCGGCCTGGAGCGTCTACGACGTGTTCACCCTGGCCGGTGGCGAGCAACTGTTCATCGGCGCCGTCAGCGACAAGCAGTTCGCCACCCTGTGCCGCGTGCTGGACCGCGCCGACCTGCTGCAGCGCCCCGAATACGCCGACAACGCCGCCCGCGTGGCCGTGCGCCCCCAACTGCTGGCCGAGCTGGGCGCCATCCTGGCCGGCCATGAATCGGCCCGGCTTGCGCCGCAGCTGGAGGCCGCAGGCATTCCCTACGCGCCCATCACGCGGCCCGAGCAACTGGTGGACGACCCGCACCTGCGCCAAAGCGGCGGCCTGGCTTCCATGCAGACCGAAGACGGCGGCCAGACCGACGTGGTGCTGCTGCCCCTGCTCATGAACGGCCACCGTCCCGGCGTGCGCATGCCGCTGGCCGGGATTGGCGAGCACACCGAAGAAATCCTCGGAGCCCTTGCATCACGGACCTGACAGCCATCCCCGGGCGCCGAAGGCCGCAGAAAAACCACCCCGGCGCGCATGAGACAACACAAAAAGGAGACAACCCCATGCACTCGTCCCATCCCTTCCGCCGCCGCACCCTGCTGGCCCTGGCCGGCGCATCGCTGGGGGCCGCTGCCCTGGGCGTGCGCGCCCAAAATGGCACGCCGCTGCGCGTCATCCTGCCCGTGGGGGCAGGCTCGGGCGCCGACACCATCGTGCGCTCGGCCCAGACTGCGCTGGTGCGCTCGCTGGGCGGCCAGCCCGTGGTCATGGAGAACCTGCCGGGCGCGGGCGGCATCACGGGAACGCAGGCCCTGGTCAAGGCGCCGGCCGATGGCAACACCATCGCCTTCATCTCCAACAACCACGCCGTCAACCCCAGCGTCTTCAAGAAGCTGCCCTACGACAGCCTGGCCGACATCACGCCGCTGTCCATCGTCGGCGGCTCGCCCTTCGTGCTGGTCGTCCACCCCAAGGTGGCGGCGCGCAATGCGCGCGAACTGCAGGCGCTCATGAAGGCGCGGCCCGGCGACCTCAACTACGCCTCGTCCGGCAACGGCACCATCTTCCACCTCGCGGCCGAAGTCTTTCTGGACGCGGCCGGCACCACGGCGCGCCACATTCCCTACAAGGGCGTCGGCCAGATGGTGGTGGACCTGCTCAGCGGGCAGGTGGACTTCGGCGTGATCGCCGTGGGCACGGCGCAGGCGCACCTCAAATCCGGCGCGCTGCGTGCCATCGGCATCATGGGCCGCGAGCGCGTGGCATCGCTGCCCGATGTGCCCACCGTCGCCGAGCAGGGCTTTCCCGGCGTGGACATCGCCGGCTGGGTGGCCGCCATAGGCCCCAAGGGCATGCCGCCCGCCCAGGTGCGGCGCCTGCACGACGGCATCGCCTCTGCCTTTGCCGACCCCGAGGTCAAGGCCGGCTTTGCACGGCGCGACGAATACACCGTGCTCAACAGCCCCGAGGCAGCAGCCCAGTTCCTGCGCTCCGAGCAGGAGCGCTTTGCGCGCCTGGTCAAGAAGGCCAATGTCGTGTTGGAGTAAAAACTCGGCCCTCTGACTCCTAAGGACAATGCTGGGGCTGTGATCAGCGGGGCGGAGTGGGTGCTGTTGCCGCTGGATCTGCAGCCGATTGGCCGGACGACATCACCGCCTCCAGCCCGCTTCTCGGGAAGACCGGGCTGTAGTTCACCTGGATCTCGGAGAGCCTGTCATTCACCCGCGTCGTCATGAAATAGCGCGGCATGCCGAATCCCACTTTCATCACCAGGCCGCGAAGTTCGGAGAGGGCGCCGACCTTCACATCGGGATCGACCAGCACGGCAATGCGAACCGTACTTTTGGCATCGGGGGCTGCGGTCAGCCTCCTGGAGAGTGTGTTTCTCAACTGAGCCGGACTGACCCGCTGGCCATCCAGGCTGTACGGGCGATCATTGCCGCTTGCCGCATGCATTTCGATCACGGTCAGATCTGCAGCAAGAGCGGGTGGGCCGAGCAGGGCGGCCAGCAGCAGGAATCTTGTTGGTTTCATGGTTCTGTTGTGCGATGCAGAGCTTGTTGACTCACTCGCTCTGTGAGCTTGTACCAGCTCGTCCCCACTTCTCCCAATTTCCCCCCAGATTGGTCGCAAGAATTCCTGTGCAACTCCAGGAAAAGACCATGATTGATTTCTCGCAAACCAACGCTTCACGCATTCGCCCGGCCCTGGTGCTGGCGCTGGCGGCCTTCGCGGCGGCCTGCAGCCATGCGCAGGGCCACGGGGGGCACGGCAATCCGCCGTCGCCGCCGCCCGAGGCCTATACGGCCTGCCAGGGCAAGGCCGAGGGCGACAGCGTGACGCTGACCATGCCCGATGGCAAGACGCTGGCCGGCACCTGCCGCAGCCTGAACGGGCAGCTGGTGGCCATGCCGGCCGGCGGGCCCGGCGCAGGCGGGCCGCCGCCCCATCCGCAGCAGTGATCGCGTGGCCCGGCGGGCCACGCCGCCGGGCTGTCTGCAACCCCACGGGCCTGCGCACAGGCCCTCATGAAAAGCCATCCCCATGAACCACTCTCAAGATGCCCATGATCTTGCCCACGACCTGGGCCTTCAGCACGATCTGCAAGTCATGGCGCGCCGCCTGTCCGAGCGCCGCCGCCTGTTGGGCCTGTTGGGCCTGATGGCTGCCGGTGGCGCTGCCGCGCTCTTGTCCGCCTGCGGTGGCGGCGGAGGTGATTCCGGTGATTCGACAGGGACCGGCACAGGAACCGGGACAGGAACGGGCACCGACACGGGAACGGGCACAGGTACGGGTACTGGAACCACGACCGGCACCTGCATGGTCGATCCCACGGAAACCGAAGGCCCTTACCCCGCCGACGGCTCCAACGGCTCGCGCGGCAGCCTGGTCAACGTGCTGTCGCAAAGCGGCGTGGTGCGCAGCGACCTGCGCAGCAGCTTTGGCGGCATGAGCGGCACGGCTGCGGGCCTGCCGCTGACGCTCAAGATCACCCTGGTCAACGTCGGCACCAACTGCAGCCCGCTGGAAGGCTATGCCATCTACCTGTGGCATTGCACCCGCGAGGGCGAGTATTCGCTGTACTCCACCGACCTGCTCAACCAGAACTTCCTGCGCGGCGTGCAGGCGACGGACAGCAATGGCGAATGCACCTTTGTGACCATCTTCCCGGGCTGCTATGACGGGCGTTGGCCGCACATGCACTTCGAGGTGTTCCGCAGCCTCGACACGGCCGGCAGCTACACCAACAAGCTGCTGACCTCGCAGATGGCCATGCCCAAGGACATCGCCAGCGCCGTCTATGCCGGTGTCAGCGGCTACAGCGCCAGCGTCTCCAACCTGTCGCGGGTCAGCGTGACATCGGACAATGTCTTCGGCGACAACACCAGCGAGCAGATCGCCTGGCAGACGCCCACCTTCACCGGAGACACCACCAATGGCCACACCGCCATGATATCCATCGGCATTGCCGTCTGACGCAGCAACTGAATGAGCCTCCGCCTCCCGCGCCTGAAGCTGCAGCACAAGGCCTTCTTCGCCCTTGCCGTGCTGCTGGTGGCCCTGCTGCTGGTGTTTCTCGGCTTCTCGCGCCTGGGCCTGCAGCGGGGCCTGGGGCCCTACATGGCCGAGGTGGAGCTGACCGGCATGGACGGGCTGGCCGAGCGGCTGGTCCAGCACCACGAGCAAAACGGCGGCTGGGATGCGGCGCGCGCCAACCCCGGTTTCTGGCGCGACATGGTGCGCCCGGGCGCAGGCATGGGCCGGGGCTTTCCTGCGGGCGAGCCCGGGCCACGGCCCCCCATGCCCATGCCCATGCCGGAGCCGAGGCCTGGTTTTGAGGGAAGCCACGGCCCGGGGCCGGGCCCGGAGTTTCCGCCGCCGCCTGGGCTGGAAGGCGGAGAGCCTGCCGATCGCTCAGATCGCTCAGATCGCTCCGACCGTACAGACCGCCCAGGCCCGCCGCCAGACCGCCCTTTCGGAGGCCCGTGGGCGCGCGTGGGCCTGCTGGATGCCCAGGGCCAGCTCATCTCCGGCATGGCGCCGCAGCCCGGTGCGGCGCACCGCGTTCTGCGCGCCGCCAATGGGCAGGCCATTGGCGAGATCGTGCTGTCCCCCGTGCAGACCGGGCAGGGCATGCAGCGCGACCTGGACCGCGCCTTCCTCGCGCAGCAGATGGGTTTTGTGGCCTGGACCGGGCTGGCCGGCCTGCTGTTGGCGCTGCTGCTGTCGGCCTGGCTCACGCGGCGCTGGCTGGAGCCGCTGACCGCCTTTGTCGACGGCCTGCGCGGCATTGCGGCCGGCCGGCTGGACACGCGCGTGGCCATCAGGGGCGATGCGGAACTGGCCCGCCTTGCGGAAACCTTCAACGACATGGCCGTGCAGCTGGCCACCATGGAAGCCTCGCGCCAGCGCTGGCTGGCCGACGTGGCGCATGAGCTGCGCACGCCCCTGTCCACCATGCGCGCCGAGGTCGAGGCCGTGCAGGACGGCGTGCTGCCCATGGACGACCGCATGGCGCTGCGCCTGCACCGGCAGATCATGCGGCTGATACGGCTGGTCAGCGACCTGCGCGTGAGCCTGGACGACTCGCAGGCCCTGCACGGCTCGGGCCATGTGCCCGTGCATGTGCTGACCCTGCTGGGCGAGGCGCTGGACGGCGCGCGGCCCGGCTTCGAGCAGGTGGGCATCGGCCTGGACCGCTCCACCGTGGACCAGCTGGCCGCGCGCATTCCGCCGCCGCTGGTGCAGGGCGATCCGCACCGGCTGCACCAGGTGTTTGCCAACCTGCTGGAAAACAGCCTGCGCTATACGGCTGCGGGCGGGCGGCTGCAGGTGTCCGCCGAAATCGTCCAGATGCAGGACCGCAGCATGCTGCAGCTGCGCTGGGACGACACGGCTCCCGGCGTGGCCAGCCCGCACCTGCCGCGCCTGTTCGACCGCCTCTACCGCGTGGACGCCTCCCGCGTGCGCGATGGCGACGGCCTGGGCGGCTCCGGCCTGGGGCTGGCCATCTGCCGCACCATCGTCCAGGCCCATGGCGGCAGCATCGAGGCCGCCGCCTCGCCGCTGGGCGGCCTGCGCATCACGCTGTGGCTGCCCTTGCTGGAAAATCCCGCGCCATGAAGCCTGCCCGCATCCTCCTGGTCGAAGACGAAACCGACATGGCCGCCATCGTCATCGACTACCTGCGCCATGCAGGCTACGAAGTCGAGCACATCCGCCACGGGCGCGAGGCGCTGGACCGCATGCTGCGCTCCCCGCCCGACCTCACTTTGCTGGACATCATGCTGCCGGGGCTGGACGGCCTGGACATCCTGCGCCAGTTCCGCCCCCACAGCGCCAGCCCCGTCATCCTGCTCACCGCGCGTGTCGAGGAAATGGACCGCCTGCTGGGCCTGGAGCTGGGCGCGGACGACTACATCTGCAAACCCTTCGCCCCGCGCGAAGTCGTGGCCCGCGTCAAGGCCGTGCTGCGCCGCAGTGCCGGCCCCGGCCCCGCGCAGCAACGCCTGACGCTGCTGCCCGAGCAGGGCCGCGCCATGCTCAACGGCAGCGTGCTGCCGCTGACCAAGCGGGAGCTGACCTTGCTGCAGGCCCTGATGCGCCAGCCCGGCCGCCTGTACTCCCGCGCGCAGCTGCTGGAGCTGGCCTGCGCCGACACGCTGGACGTGAACGAGCGCGCCATCGACAGCCACATCAAGAACCTGCGCAAAAAGCTCAAGGCGGCGGACGACCGCCATGAGTGGATTCGCTCCGTCTATGGCGTGGGCTTTGCGTTCGAGCCCGATGGCGGTTCCGACACGCGGGCGCAGTGAAGGCCCGGCGAGGGCAGGGCGCAGCCCCTACCTCGACTCGTCGAGGTGCTCCATGAACGTGGTGCCCGTGTAGCGGGAACGGAACAGGCCGGCCTCCACCAGGCGCGGCACCAGCTGCTCCAGCACGCAATGCAGGGACTCGACGGAGCCGCCGGGCGCAGCCAGAAAGCCGTCGATGGCGCCGGCAGCGCTCCACTCGGTGATCTGCGCCACGGCATCGTCCACCGTGCCGACCACCTGCCAGTGCGCGGCGGAGAGGATTTCCGGCCGCTGCAGCAGCTCGTCAATGCGCAATGACTCGCGCTCCATCAGGCGCCTGAGCAGGCCCGCATGCGTGCGGCTGGACGGGGTTGCCACGGGCGGCGGAAGGTCGGCTGCGGTGATCGGCCGGTCTGCGGGCCAGTCCGTCAGGTCCAGGCCGACCATGGCCTTGATCGATGCCAGCTTGCGGCCCCTGTCCACCCGGCCGTGCGTCTGCTGGAACATCTCCCGGGCCTGCTCGCGGGTGTCGGCCAGGTACAGGCTCAGGCCGGGCAGCAGGCGCACATCCTGCGCCTGCCGCCCATGGCGCTGGGCGCGCCGAGACAGGTCCCGGCGCAGCTCCAGCGCTGCGTCCAGGTCCGGCGTGGGGGCGAAAACAATGTCTGCCACCGATGCGGCAAAGTCGCGCCCGGTGCTGGACGCGCCCGCCTGCACCAGCGGAATGCGCGGGCCGCCGAACTCCGGCAGGTTCAGCGGGCCGCGCACCTTCAGGTGCGGTCCCTCGTGGTCTATGGGGTGGACCAGCGAGGCATCGGCATAGCGGCCGCTGTCCCGGTCGATCTTCAAGGCCTCGTTGGGGAAGCTGGCCCACAGCCGGCGCACCACGTCGGTGAACTCTGCGGCCCGCGCATAGCGTTCATCGGCATCGGGCATGGCGTGCAGCCCGAAGTTCTCGTGGCCCTGCAGGGCCGTGACGATGTTCCATCCGGCGCGGCCGTTGCTGATCCAGTGCAGCGACTGCAGCTGGCGCGCCACCGCATAGGGCGGGAAAAACGTGGTCGATACCGTGGACACCAGGCCGATGCGCGAGGTCTCGCGCGCCAGCGCGGCCATCAGCACCGTGGGGTCCAGGCTGGCGAAGCCCGCGCCCGTCTCCAGCGCCTCCATGGGCAGAAAGCTCACGTCCGGGCGGAAGACGAAGTCCAGGTGCGCGGCCTCGGCGCGCCGGGCCAGGTCCAGGGCGAAGTCGCTGGAGTACAGCCCTTCGATATTGCTGCCGGGCCGCCGCCAGGCGTCGCCGCTCAGCCAGGTGGGGGCCAGCGAAAGGCCGATGTGCAGGGGTTTGCGGGGTGTCATGTCTGCTGTCATTCCCATCTCAGAACGTTCCGCGCACGCCCACGCCGATCATGCGCGGCGCGGTCATGCTGGCCTCGATGCCGCCGATGCCGCGGTTTTGCTGCAGGTACGTCGGTGCGCGCCTGTCGAACACGTTCTTGATATAGCCGTACAGCTGCACGCGCGCGCTGTAGGCATAGGTCATGCGCAGGTCGGCGATGGTGTTGGAGCCGACCGCATAGGCGCGCGTGTTGGCGGTATCGGAGTAGTAGCCGTCCAGGTGGCGCACCTGGCCGGAGACATTGAACCGGGGGCTGGCGTCCCAGCTCACGCCCAGGCTCAGGTTGTAGCCGGGCGAGCGGGCGAAGCGGTTGTGCTCGTAGCCGGGGTTGCTGCCCATCTCCTCGATGCGGGTGCGCAGCACGCCCACGCCGGCCTTGATCCGCAGGTTGTCCAGCGCGCGGTAGTCGGCGCCCAGCTCGAAGCCGTAGGCATGGGCCTTCTCCGCGTTGATGGTGTAGGACTGGGCCACGCCCGGGGAGATGACCACGGGGATGTTGTACTGCGCATCCCGCATGTCCATGTAGAACAGGTTGGTGTTGAGCATCAGCCGGTCATCGAGCAGGCTGGCGCGGCTGAACAGCTCGTAGTTCCAGATCGACTCCTTCTTGAAATAGGCCCACTGCCGGCTGGTGAGGTTCAGCGACACACCGCCCGGGTTGTAGCCCCGGCTGACCAGCGCGCCCACGGTCCAGCGCGGTGTGGCGGCATAGGCCAGGGACAGCTTGGGCAGCAGGGCCGAGAAGGTTTTCGTGTAGTCGAGGGCGGTGGGTGCCAGCACGGAGGTGCCATTGCGCACCACCTCGTCGTGCTGGTAGCGCAGGCCGCTGGTCAGGGTCCAGCGGTCGGCCAGGCGCCAGTTCAGCTCGCCGAAGACGCCCAGGTTCTTCTTCGTGTCGTCGAAGGCGGACAGGCCGCGCAGCAGCAGGCTTTCGTCCGTGCCGGTGCGCGCGTAGTAGACGCCGCCGAAGCCGCTCAGGCGGTCCTTGTCGCTGCCCACCAGGGCGCGGAACTCATTGGAGACATTGTTCTGGCGGATATCGGCATCGCCCTCGCCGGGAATGCCGGTATAGCGCTGCACGGACGAGCGCGAATACTGGGACTGGTTGACCAGCCGCACGCCGTTGCCCAGCTCGTAGCTGAGGTCGAGGATGCCGGTGTCGGTCTTCTGCTTCCAGCTGGGCATGGTCGTCGTCCAGTGCTCCAGCGCGGTGAACGGAGCGGACGCTGCCTCCTGGCTGGGGCGGTTGCTGTCGTTGTGGGAATAGGTGAACTTGGCCTCCAGGCCCGGAACGCTGCTGGGCAGCCACAGGAACTTCATGCGTGCGTTCAGCGCGCGGAAATCCTGATCGGCCTGGCCCCGCTGGAACTGCGGATTGGTGTAGTCGATGAAGGTATCGCGCCCCGAGTAGTCCACGGCCAGCCGCGCGGCCAGCTCCTCGCCCACGGGGCCGGAGACGGCGATGGACGCACGCCGCGATTGGTAGTCGCCCGCCTCCAGCTGGTAGGCCCCTTCGCGCTTGAAGCTGGGGTCCTTGGTGTTCACGACGATGGCGCCCGCAATGGCATTGGCGCCCTGCGAGGTGGTCTGCGGGCCGCGGAACACCTCGATGCTCTCCACATCCCAGACCGAGGTCGCGCCGAAGAACATCTCGTTGTAGTTGAGGTAGTGCCCATCCAGGTTGATGGTGGCGCGCGGCACCGTGCCGCCCCAGAAGACGTTCTGGCCGTTGTTGGGGCCCTGCGTGTCCTGCCCGCGGATGATGGGCGCGCCCACCGTGTCGGTGTAGACCACGTTGGGCACATCGTGCAGCACCTCGTGGACCGAGGCATTGCCGGACTCCTGCCGGGCCAGGTCCTTGCCGGCCTTGACCGACACGGAGGAGGCCGTGTCCTTGAGTTCGCGCCTGACCTTTTCTCCGCTGACCACGACCGCTTCAAGCGCGGTGGATTCCCCCCCGGAACCCGACGCGCCCTGCGCGAAGGCGCCGGCCGGCGCCATCAGGGTAGAGAGTGCGATGGCGCCCGCCCGGGACGGGAGCCTGCGATGGAAACACAGCTTCACAGCATCTTCCTTTGATGAGAATGATTCGTATTTTTCAAAGGTCGCCATCATGCATTGAAATTCCACAGTAGGGAATGCATTCCCACATGCGGAAGAAAAAAACAGCGGCGAAATGGTGTGCGCGCACCTGTGCAGAGCCTTCGGCAGAGCCGGTATCATCGACACCGGCGGCGCCTGCGCCCCCACCTGCGATGCGCCTGGTACAGGCAAGAAAGCCCAGCCCTTGAAAACAACAACACCTCAGACGACAGCCGGCGAGAAGCGCTCCGGCACCATCCAGTCCGTCTCCATCGCCACCCGGTTTCTCATGGTCCTGGCCAATGCCGAAAGCGAGCTGGCGCTGGGCGAGGTGGCCCGGCGAACGGGAACGGGGGGCTCCACGGCCCACCGCTACCTGCAAAGCCTCGTCAAGGAAGGCCTGGCCAAGCAGGACCCGGCCAGCGGCCTGTATGACCTGGGCAGCGCGGCGCTGAGCATCGGCATTGGCGCGCTCAAGCGTGTGGATGCGGTGGAGATTGCGGCGCAGCGCATGAAGGCGCTGACGCACAGCCATGCGCTCAGCGGCGGCGTGGCCATCTGGACCGACCGGGGGCCCACCCTGGTGCGTTGGTACCGCAGCGCCTACTTCTCGATCAACCCGCTGGCGCTGGGCGACATCCTGCCCATAGACAACACCGCCTGCGGCCTGGTGTTCCAGGCCTTCCTGCCCAAGGCCACCATCGACGCCGCACGGCGCCAGCAGCCCGCCCATTTCCGTGGCAAGCCGCCGGCCAAGGCCGTGCTCGACGAAGTGCGCGAGCGCTGCTGGTCCGAGATGACCAGCCACCTGCTGTCCAACGTCACGGGCCAGGCGGCGCCGGTGTTCGATGCGCAGCATGAAATCGTCTGCGCGGTCACCACCGTCTCGGACCTGGGCCAGCTCAAGTCGCCGCAAGACCGGGTCGCGCTGTTCCGCGAGGCCAGCCTGATCAACCAGTCCACGGGCGGGCGGGCCTTCAGCGCAGATTCGCCTTGAAAGCCGCGCCGGGAAAAATGCCCGGGCGCCTCAGTTCCCCGCGGCGCGCTCCATGGCATTCACGGCCCTGCGCCCCCTGGGCACCACCATGGGTGTCCCCGACACGGGGTCCGCAATGATCACGGCCGGCAGGCCGAACACCTCCTGCACCAACTGCTCCGTGAAGATCGCCCCGGGCGCGCCCTGCGCGGCAATGCGCCCGTCGCGCATGGCGATCAGGTGCGAGGCATAGCGGCAGGCCTGGTTGAGGTCGTGCAGCACCGCAACCACCGTGCGGCCGGCGTCGTTGAGATCCGCCAGCAGCTCCATCAGCTCGATCTGGTGGGCGATGTCCAGGAACGTCGTGGGCTCGTCCAGCAGCAGGATCGGCGTCTGCTGCGCCAGCACCATCGCAATCCACACCCGCTGGCGCTGGCCGCCTGACAGCTCGTCCAGCAGGCGGTCGGACAGCGCTGCCACATCGGTGGCCTGCATGGCCTCGGCCACGGCCTGCTCATCCGCGTCCGTCCACTGCCTCAGGAAGGATTGATGGGGGTAGCGCCCCCGCGCCACCAGGTCCGCCACCCTGATGCCCTCGGGCGCCACCGCGCTTTGCGGCAGCAGGCCCAGGCGCCGCGCCACCTCCTTGGCGGGAAATTGCGAGATGTGCCGGCCATCCAGGATGACCTGCCCGGCCACCGGCACCAGCAGCCGCGACAGCGCGCGCAGCAGGGTGGACTTGCCGCAGGCGTTCGGCCCCACGATGACGGTGAAGGAACCATCGGGAATGGCAAGGGACAGGCCCTGCGAAATCGTGCGCTCGCCGTAGCGCAGCGTCACCGCATCAGCACTCAGGCGCTGCGTCATGGCCGGTCATTTCCCACAATCGATAGGTCCTTCGGTGTTTGCAATGTGGAATGAATTCTACAATACGGAATATGCTGAAGACGCCGCCCTGGCGCCCGGCCCCGTCGCTTCGGATCGAGATGAACAGACTCCAACTTGCCGCCCTGGGTGCGGCCGCCGCACTGGCCGTGCTGGCCTGTTTCGCATGGTTTCCACGCGCCGCCGTTCCCGTGGCGGGCGCCGCACCGCATACATCGGATACGCCGGCTGCAGCACACGCAGACCATGCACCGCTGCCCCGGCGCATCGTCTCCACCTCGCCCAGCGTGACCGGCATCCTGCTGGCCATCGATGCGCCGGTCGTCGCGACCGCCGCGACCACGCCCAGCCGCATGACCGACGACAAGGGCTTTTTCTCGCAATGGGCCGCGGTTGCCGACAAGCGCGGCGTGCAGGTGCTCTACCGCAACCTGCAATTCGACATCGAGGCCGCCATCGGCGCCAGCCCCGACCTGCTGGTGGCCTCCGCCACCGGGGCCGACAGCGTGGCCCAGCACCGCACCGAACTGCAGGCGCAGGGCGTGCCCATGGTCGTGGTCGACTACTCCAGCCAGTCCTGGCAGGACATCGCCACCGAACTGGGCCGCATCACGGGCCATGCGAAGCAGGCCGCCGCAGCCATTGCCCGCTTCGATGCCCATGTGGCGCAGACCGCCGCCTCCATCACGCCCCCGGCCCAGCCGGTCAGCATCGTTGCCTACAACCTGGCCGGCAGCTACTCCATAGGCCGCGCCGCCAGCCCCCATGCGCGGCTGCTGGCCGCACTGGGCTTCAAGGTGGAGGGCCTGCCGCCCGCGCTGGCCGCCCAGGTCACACGCGCCTCGGACTTCGAATTCATCTCCCGCGAGAATCTCTCGGCCGCCATCACCGGCGACTCCGTCTTCCTGCTCGGCGCCTCGCAGGGCGATGTGCAGGCCTTCCTGGACGATCCGCTGCTGGCCAACCTGCCCGCCGTTGCCGGCCGGCGCGTCTATCCGCTGGGCCCGACCTCGTTTCGCATCGACTACTACTCGGGGCAGCAGATGGTCGACGCCGTGGCAAGCCATTTCCGCTGAGCCATGCGTGCACGGCTCCAAGGCGCGGCGGCGCGGCCTGCCTCGCGCTCCTGTTTGCGCTCCTCCTCGCGCTCCTCCCTGCACTGCAGGCGTTGGCTGGGCCTTGCGGGCGGGCTGCTGGCGCTGGCCATCATCGCCGTGCTCGGCATCACCGTCGGCTCGCGCGACATTGCGCTGGCCGACATCCTCGGCGCGCTGCGGGCTCCGGACCTGCGTGATGACCAGCACCTGATCGTCAGCCTGCTGCGCATGCCCCGCACCGTGGTGGCCATCCTGGCCGGCATGGCACTGGGCGTGGCCGGCGCGCTCATGCAGGCCGTCACCCGCAATCCCCTGGCGGAGCCGGGCTTGCTGGGCGTCAACGCGGGCGCGGCGCTGGCCGTGCTCATCGGCATGACGGCCTTCGGCCTGACGTCCGTGCTCCAGTACGTCTGGTGCGCCTTTGCCGGCGCGGGGCTGGCGGGCGCTGCCGTCTTCGCGTTCGGCCAGTCCCGGGGCGCGGGCGCGCACCCGGTGCGCCTGGTCCTGGCCGGGGCCGGCCTGTCGGTCATGCTCACCTCCAGCGCCGGCATCATCCTGCTCAACGCGCCCCCGGAAGTCTTCGACGGCTTCCGCCACTGGGCGGCGGGCTCGCTGGAGGGCAGCGGCTATGCCAGCGCCGCCGTGCTGGCGGCTGCCGTGGCGGCAGGGCTGGCGGCGGCCTGGGCCATCGTCGGCCAGCTCAACGCCATGGCGCTGGGGCATGACGTGGGCCTGGCGCTGGGCGTCAATGTGCGCGCCACCGCGCAACTGGCCTGCCTGGCGGTCATGCTGCTGGCCGGGGCCGCCACGGCGGCCGTGGGGCCCATCGCCTTCGTCGGCCTGGTGGCGCCGCATCTGGCACGCCTCTCGTGCGGGCCGGACTACCGCTGGATACTGCCGCTGTCCGCGCTCTACGCGGCGGTGCTGCTGCTGGGGGCCGACGTGCTGGGCCGTGTCGTCGCGGCACCTGCCGAAGTGGCTGCGGGCATCGTCGCCTGCCTGATCGGCGGGCCGTTCTTTGTCTGGGTGGCGTGCAGATACCGGTTGAGCAGGCTATGAAGACCTCCGTGAACACATCCGTTGTGCGCTGGGGAGCCTGTTCGTTTCTCTGGCGGCCCAGGCCGCTGGCCGTGGGCATGGCGCTGGTCGTGCTGGCCCTCGTGCTGGGTGTGCTGCTGCTGGGCACGGGAACCCTGTCCCTCAGCCCCGCCGAAGTGCTCGACAGCCTGCTGGGCACGGGCTCCAACCCCGCAGCAGAGCGCATCGTGCAGCGGGTGCGGCTGCCGCGTGTCCTCACGGCCGTCTTCGTGGGCGCGTCGCTTGGCATGGCGGGCGCCATCTTCCAGTCCATCTCCCGCAACGCGCTGGGCTCGCCGGACGTGATCGGCTTCACCACCGGCGCGGCCAGCGGGGCGATTGCGCTCATCGTGCTCGGTGACGCCGGGCCGCTGTGGACATCGCTGGCCGCCGTGCTGTCGGGCATGGCCACGGCGGCTGTCGTGCTTGCGCTGTCCGGGGGCCGGCGTGCGGCCGGCGGCTACCGGCTGGTGCTGGTGGGCATAGGCGTGGGGGCCACGCTCTCGGGCCTGAACACCATCTTGCTGGTCATGGGGGATCTGGACCGGGCCGTCGCCGCGCAGCGCTGGCTGGCCGGCTCGCTCAGCGCGCGGACCTGGGCCCATGTCCTGCCCGCCGCGCTGGGCTTCATCGCCATCGTGCCCGTCGTGCTGCGGTGCGCCCGGCGCATCAACCTGCTGGAGCTGGGCGACGATGCCGCCACCCAGCTCGGCGTCAACGTGCCGCGCACGCGGCTCACCATGGTGATGGCTGCCGTGGCCCTGACCGCCATCGCCACGGCAGCGGCGGGGCCCATCGCCTTCATCGCGCTGGCCGCGCCCCAGGTGGCCAGGCGCCTGGGCCTGTCGCCCGACGTGCCCCTGTTCACGGCGGCAGCCATGGGCGCCGTTCTGCTGCTGGCGGCCGACATGCTCAGCCAGTGGGCACCCGTGCGCCTGCATCTGCCCATCGGGTTGGTAACGGGGCTGCTGGGCGGGGTGTATCTGCTGTGGCTGCTGTTTCGCACGCGCAAGGGATAGACGGCCGTGCAGGGTGCAACGGGGCGCAGACCCGGTGCCTCCGGCACTACCTGACGCCGCGCGCCACCCCAGGCCCCACCACGGTGTACACATGCCCGGCCTCTTCGGCAGCCACCTTGGCCGCCTCGCTGCGGCGCACCTCTGCCTGGTCCTCGTACTCGCAGTTCATCACCCGGGCTTCACTGCCCGCGAACTCCGCCAGCGATTCAGCGCTGTTGCGAATGGTCACCAGCGCCTGCGCCACCACGTCCAGCCGCTGATGGCCCTCCGGGATCTCCAGCCAGGCCAGCGCCAACTGGGCCAGGGCGGAAACTTCGGCACAGCCTTGCTGCACGAAGCGGTCCATTTCATGCAGCGCTGTTGCGAGCTTCTGGGCGTGGGTGTTTTCGGGGGGAGGGGATGGGGGGATGTGCTTCATGGGTTGCTGCTCCTGTGTCGAAGCGCCGTGCTGCGGCGAGGACGGTCCGTAGCGATTCGTGGCTGCAGGCTAGAAAACTACGCAACTCGTAGTATCGAGAATACAGCATAACTACGAGTCTCGTAGCTTTTGGAAAGCACGAGATGTCAGACGCAGATGAACAATGGGGCGCGAGGCTGAAGCAGGCTCGGCTTGCAGCAGACCTGTCCCAAAAAATGCTGGGAATTGAAGCGGGAATCGATCCGTTTGTGGCGAGTGCGCGGATCAATCGCTATGAGCTGGGGAAACACAAGCCGGACCTGCTGACCGTGCGCAAGCTGGCGGAAGTGCTCAAGGTTCCGATGGCGTTTTTCTATTCGGATACGGATGATGAAGTGGCGGAGTTGTTGCTCAGGTATGGGGTTTCGGGTGAGGAAGTTAGGAAACGGGTGAGGGATGTATTGAAGGATTAGGCTGGGCGCGATGTGCGTGTTGGATTGTGACTATGAATATAACCCTTCAATCTACCCAGAAATAGTTGAATCAAAATTAATTAAAAATCCATGATTCATTCGCGAATTAGGCGATTCACCTTGATAAATATACTTTCGATAAGCTCTTTTGCTCTCATTCCATAGTGTAGTGCGCGATGGCAATTGGGGCAGAGAGCTACAGTATTGCTTACTGTGTCTGATCCCCCTTCTGCCAATTTGCGAATGTGGTGGACTTCTAGGAAAGGTTGGCCATCTGTGCTCTCAAACGGTGCATTGCTACTGCAGCACTCGCAAACGCCAGCAGCCTTTTTTAACACCCAAGCTTTAACCGCAGGATCGCGTTCGAACTGAGCTACTTGGCGAATGATTGTGCCGGGGTTGCTGTTGCCTGCTGGCTTGGCTTGCTTTTTGTTTTCCAGGTTCTCACGAACCTGAAACTCAAATTTTACAACAGGGGCTTGCTGGCTATTACTCAGCTCTAAGACCAATGCTTCAATCAGACAGGCAACTCTTTTTCCAACATTTCTTGCCGGTCTTAGCCCTGTAAGCCAATCCCTGCCCATAAGCGATAGAACATAAGAAATGTTCTGCATGCGGTACTCAAATGCTTTGACGGTACGCCCATAGTCTTGCGTTAATTTTTTGTAATACTGCTTTTTTGTAAACGGCTCATTGTTTCGCTCTTTGCGTTGCATCTCTAGGTAAGCCTCAACTGAAGAGCGTAATTCATCGTTCGTCCAGCTATCTCCCGCGCTGCCAGTCATGAATTCCGCAACTCTACATTTGCTGCATAGCTTCGAGAATTCATTCGCGCCTTTAGTTTGCATCCAGGCGAGCAGGTCATTAGGATCATTAGCGCAAACCTTCATGTAGCCACGACTCGTAAAAGGGTCAGGGCGTGCGTGAGTAGCGGGTATTTTGATGGTGCTACACCTCGCTGTGTGCAGTGGCATGTACTCAGCGCGCGGTGGGCGGTCTGTGTTTAAAACAAAACCATTGGGGTTATGCGCTAACCAGGCGTGATAACCTGCCTCATCGTCTTCGAATACTTTGTATTTATCGTCCATGTAATATTCTCATGTACTAGATGTATATAAACTTCGGAATTTGCGTGGATCAAAAGTGATTGTGCTCGACAGCTTTTAGTCGATTCTCGAATTTCATAGATCGACTATCGGTAGAATTCTTTGCATTCTAACGCTCCTGTTTGTGACATACATTGGGTATTCAATGTGTTAATGGCTGTGATCAAACGATGGAGTTGCGGCCGCAGTCCAATGACATCTATGATATTTTTCGCATGGGGGTGGCTATGCTCAAATTTAACAAGGAAGCCGACAACTGCTGCGCTAGCTTAACTGCTCGTTGCAATACCGCGTCTGCATCCAGACTTTGCGCAATCACCATTCGACGCTCTGTTGCAGAACTGAAGTGCTTGAGCCCGGGCAATACTGCTTCAAAGTGGCGACGGAGGTCGGTTTCGTTTCCATGGGCATCGTCGAAAGAGGCGCGCCTCCACATTGCTCGCAACGTGTAGCGTGGCTTGTTGTCGTCATTATTTGGCTGCCGACGGATATTTACAGATAGCGCCCAGGAGCTTTCATCGTCGATGGTTAGTTCGGCTATGTCTGGCGTGGCAAATTCTAGCCAAGTTCGCCCGTTTACCATGTCACTGAGGGGTAAGGCCTTGCGGATTTTTCGTTGTAACGATGCAATGCCCTGGCTACGTATTAGTAACATGCACAGCCGCAAGTGCTGCGCACGGAAAAGAGCCAGCTCGCCGCTTAGGCCTTCAAGCGTCTTTGGCGTCCACTGAGCGATACTCTGGCCGCGCAAAGCACTCAGCGCGGCAATCACCTGTGGATGCTTGCTGGCAATTTCACCAGCTAGTTCAGACAGCCGTGCTTCCGACGAACTCTCCCAGCTAGTCTGTTTTTGGCAATAGGCAACCAGCAGTTGTGCGGCTTGGTTGTTGCGGGTAACTTGCAATCGCGCCCGACGGGCCGATGCTTCAAGCCATGAATAGTCGAGCAGTGCCCAGCGCTTGCCGAGCGCGTTTAGTTTGTCATCTGTGTACCAATCAAGTTCACGATCCAGCACGACGTAAGCGAATTCATAGTCTTTGAATATAGGACGACTGCCAATTTCTTTATTTATTGCTCCTTGGTAGCGAGCCAGTTGCTCTTCGGTCAGTCTCGCACCAACTTTGTTTTCGATTGCAATCAGTAGCTTGTTCTGAGGATCTACTATGAAAAGATCGAGTCGTCCGGTACGCTTTTCTTCTTGCCCGGGTTCTTTTACACTCACCACAAATTCCCGCGTAACGAAAGCTGAGCCAAAACTCGACACACGAATACGTCCCGGTGTCCATTTGCGAAAGAACTTTTTATTATCGTAGATAGCTGCATCTGATTTTTGGTATGCGGCTTCTAGAAAATCTTTAATGACGGAGTCCCCTTGACCATGTCCTTCCCCTGGTGTCAAGCACCAAGCTAGCATATCTGAATGCTGATTTTCATTCAATGTTATGACATCTAGGATATCATCTGAAATCTTTGCCTGCTCGATTAACTCGATCAGTTCAGGGTCGGAAAAAAATGAGTATAGATCATCATTGTTCATGCGTTGTATAGACCATTTATTGGCCGCTTCTCCTGAGTGGATAATAGCATATTTTGCAAAAAAGCCAGCAGCGAATGGTTGTGGAATTTCAAATTAAAGTCCGTTGTTGTTGGTAACTTTGGAGTGATTGAAATATTCCATGATTATCGATCTTTGTCTTATCGATGATCTTGAATGTACGAGCAGGACTGCGTATATGGCTGGGCACACGGAGTCTATGTAGGTAGTTGTTAATATCCGAGAAGCCGCGCTGGTGTGCTTTGACATAAGAGCCGGATTGGTTGCGTGTGCCACGGACTGGCATTGTCTGTCGTCGCACGCCGGTTGTCATCTGCATCAAGCCCGCCTAGACCAATCTATTGAATGACGCAGCTATTCCGATTCGTTCGCACTCTGCTTCGGCCTGTTGGATTTCAAAATCCAGAAAATATCCTAGGTCCCAACAAAGTTTCCCGGCTCGGTGCTGCTCATCAAGTCTGGCAGGCACAAAATGCTCTGCAAATGAAAGAGCTTTCTTTAACTGGATCAATGCCTTAAGGCCCGTTATTCCTGTGGAAACCGATGCCGTTCCAACGAACAGGTCATGGCCTTTCACGTCCGAAAGATCGGGGATGTAATTGCAACGCACTGCACATCCATTCCCGCAGTTTTTGCAGTGCCATATTTCCATTGCAGATTTCTCCGCGGGGCGATGAAAATCAGTGCTTGTGCAGATGGGGCATTCCATGTTGGAGGCGGGTTGCTGGTGCTTCCAGTAGATTCAAACCTGGCTTCAGGGTCGCAGTCGGCTGATTGTGCCGCATGATGAGGAGGCTGGCATCCTGATTCAGGCGTGCTGCCATGCATCCTCAGCGTTTGCGGTGGCGGTGAGTAGGCATGGTGGCAGGTCGCCTCGCGATGGCGTGCATGTCTTCGGGCGGAGTGCCCGTATGGGTCACGCGACAGGGATGGTGAGCCTACGGAGAGTGAAGGAGGTTGACGGGACCTGTGCGCGGTAAGGACAATCGATCGTCATGGACACTGAAAATGAAATCTTGACACCACATGAACGTTATTGAAGCTGTAATGCACATGTCGCTTTACGCGAAGGCTCCCCATCCTGTCCTGGTGGTTGACGGGGTGCCGCTTGAGTTATGGTTGAA
Source organism: Delftia sp. WSY_22 (assembly GCF_043104185.1). Lineage (NCBI taxonomy): Bacteria > Pseudomonadati > Pseudomonadota > Betaproteobacteria > Burkholderiales > Comamonadaceae > Delftia > Delftia sp. WSY_22. Next base: position 94,791 of record NZ_JBICKN010000059.1, on the reverse strand, counting down.
AGAGGCAGATTGCTCGGCTGTCTTTGGAGAAGATACTGTGGGTGGCCTTGTCCCGGCCCAAGGGTGGCTTATTGATGAGTGCGATTTGCAAAATGCCTGGTATCTTTTGAATCCAAAAAATGAAAATTCGTCGACGATAGTGCCAATCATGATCTGTCCAGATGATATGGATATGAATTGCACTGTTGCGGTGGTAGAGCAGCTGGTTGATGAAGAAGCGGTGAGTTGGGCGAGAATCGGACGTGCCATCGATGTGAGAAATGGTATTGTTGTTTCGGTTGAATGGGTAGCGGGAAATAAAAGAGCAGTATTTGACAAGACGGCTTTTTCTGCGGCGGTTGATGAGTTGAGGCGTCTGACAGAGGAGGTCTGGAGCTAGCTTCTGGCCACAGTCGCAAAGCTGGAATTGAGCGCCTTGCGGAAAACCAGTGATTCCTGGTCGGTCGAGGTTGCCAATCCTTACCCAAACAACCCCCCCTCATCCAACAACTCAAACGCCACCTCCGGCGTCCTCTCCATCCCCCGCCGAATCGCCGCAGGAATCGCCTGCCGCGTCTTGCTGCACAGGCCGCGCATGGGCAAGACCTCGATCTGGATGCCGCGCACTGTACGCACTTCGCTGGCTCCGGGCTCGATGCGCACGCGGATGCCGAGCTGCTCATACATGCGCTGCTCCACATGGCGCAGGTCCTGCAGGCTGGTGATCTGTTCGAGCCGCTGCAGCAGGCGTTTTTCCTCTTCCCTGGTGAGCCGCAGGATGCGCTGGTCGGCCATGGAGTCGGCGAGCAGGGCGTCGTGCTCGCAGATGCAGGCGCCCGGAGGGCAGGGGACTCGGATCGGAATCTGAACGGGAAAGCTCATCGATGCCCAAGGAAGATCCGCCCCGGCCGGGACGGTGCAGGCCATGCTAGTTCAAGGCTGCAGCGGGGCCAAGGGGAAAGTCCTGGGCAGCTTCCATCTCTGCAATGTGGCTTGCCTGATGCCGCAGGGTGCGGAGGGCGGGGCAGCGATTCGGTGTGTCTGCGAGGCCGAATGCAGGCTTTGAGAAGCAGCTGTTTGGCAAGGTGATGAAGGGATGCAATCCGAAGTGGGAATCCGCAACGTCCATTGCGCGAATGATTCAAATGCAACTGATAAGATGCCCGCGCCCAAGTCGGGCATGAATGAATCAATTGAATAAGGGAGCGGAACACATGAAGAAGCTGATCATTGCAATGGCCGTTGCGCAGATGGCATTGGGCGTTGCCGCCGCACCTGTGGCCAATCGCGACAGTGCGATAAAGGCGTGCCTCAAGACATTCCCCGATGCCGCTTCGCCCGTGGACGACAAGATGCGAACGTTTGCACAGGACGATCGCATCAATCTTGAGTTCAACTACATGGGCGCAAAGCTGGTGTGCTCCGTGGGCAAGACCAGTGCGGAGGTGGAAGAGGCCAGCGTGATGGGGCGCAAGTTCTCAAAGGCTGATTTGAAATCCTCGCAGGAAAAGCGCCAATCCAATGAACAGGCAGTTGGCCAGATCGCCGCTGGCAATTGGAAGAGCTTCGTGGCAAACGCGAAGATCAGTACATCCAAGAAGCTCCAGAATCCCCAGTCTGCACGCTTCAAGGACTTGTTTATCAGCAACGTGGATGAACAGCCCACGCTGTGCGGAAAAATTGATGGCAAGAATGAAGCCGGTGCCTATTCCGGCTATCGCGCTTTCTATTCGAATGCTGCCAGTACGCTGGTGGCCGCAGAGACTGGCCAAAGCCCGATGTTCAAGGCGATGGTGGATGAGTTCTGCAGCTCTAAATTCGCAGACGCTGAGTAACGTGAAGGTCGAACGCTACGGGTCAGACTGACTGCTCACGACTTCTGACTCCTCCCATAAAGATTCTCCAACCCCGCCCACACCCTGCGCGTGAGCGGCTTGCTCTGCGCGGCAGGCCGCCGGTAGAGCCGTACGTTGATGGGCACGTCCTTGTCGGGCCCGGCCGCGCGGGCCAGGCGGCCATCGGTCAGGTCGGTCTTGACCAGGGTGAGCGGCAGCCAGGCCAGGCCCAGGCCCTGGTGGACCATGGCGTGCAGGGAGTCGGCGAGGTCGGCCTCGTAGACAGTGCGCAGGCGCGTGGTGTCGCACAGCTCGTGCAGGTGGCTGCGCAGGATCTTGCCCAGGGACATGCTTTGCGCGTAGTCCAGGTAGGGCACCAGCGGGCCGCCGCCGTGGGCGGGCAGGGCGTACTTGGGCAACTGCGGGACCAGGGGGATGCTGACGGGGATCAGCGTGTCCTGGCCCACGGGCAGCCAGGCCAGGTGGTGGCCCTGCAGGCTGCCTTCGATGGCAGGCTGGGCGTGGCACATGAGCAGGTCCACCTTGCCTTGCAGCAGCATTTCCACGCCGTAGTCCAGGCTGGTGGTGACCACTTTCCAGCACAGCTGGGGCATGGACTGGTTGAGGGCGGTGATGATGCCCGGCAGGACGGTGTGCGACAGCGTGCGGCCGGCCGCGATGGTGACGGTTTCATCGCGCGTGCGGTGGGGGCGCTGCAGCAGGCCGTGGGTCTGCTCCAGGATGCCCAGCACTTCATGGGCCGAGGCCAGCAGCGTCTTGCCGGCGGCCGTGAGCGTGGTGGACTGGTGGCCGCGCTCGACCAGGGGCGTGCCCGCCCATTCCTCCAGCGCGCGGATGCGGCGGCCGAAGGCAGGGTGGGTGATGTGGCGGCGCTCGGCGGCCTTGTAGAGGCTGCCGGTGTCGGCCAGGGCCTGCAGGTCCTGCAGCAGTTTGAGGTTGAGTTCGTGCATGGGTAGGGTGGGTGCAGGGCTGTGCTGATCCGGCACAGCCCCGCCGCAATCGGCACAGCACCAAGGCGGGGCATGCCTAGCATGGCGGCATGCGAGAGAAGCCCTGTTATGCCTGAAGTTTGCCTCAGGAAGATGCAAAGCCATTTCATTGGCGGTGCGCAGCGCACGGTGCGGGATCTGCCGATCCAGCACAGGGAAGTGGTGCGCAACGGCGGCGAGCGGCCGCTGGACATGAATGGCAGCTATGCCGTGGGCCAGATGTATGCCATGGAGTACCGCCTGGCGCGTCCGCGCAGCCCTCTGCCCGTGCTGCTGTTGCATGGCGGCGGCATGACCGGGGCGCAGTGGGAGTCCACGCCCGATGGGCGCCAGGGCTGGCTGTGGCGCCTGCTGGAGGCGGGCCACGACGTGGTGGTCTGCGATGCCGTGGAGCGCGGCCGCGCGGGCTGGGCGATGTTCCCCGAGATCTATGCCGAGGCGCCCGTGTTCCGCAGTGCCGAGGAGGCGTGGACGCTGTTTCGCATAGGCCATGCGACGCCTTCAGGCGTGGACCTTGGCCTGGGCGAGCCTTTCGCGGGACAGCGTTTTCCGCATGAGCATTTCTGTGCCCTGGTGCGGCAGATGGTGCCGCGCTGGCTGGGGCATGAGGCCATGGCCATGGCGGCCTATGACGCCTTGCTGGAGCAGTTCGGCCCCTGCGTGGTGATGGGCCACAGCCAGGGCGGTGGCTTTGCCGCGCATGCGGCCGTCCGCAAGCCGCACCTGGTGCGCGCCGTGGTGGGGGTGGAGCCTACGGGCATGCCGGTGGTGCAAGAAGGGCAGCAGGGTCAGCAGGGGGCGGATGCCTTCGCGCCTGCCTCGGCTATCCCGCACCTGGCGGTGTGGGGCGACCATTTCGCGCACAGCCCGCAGTGGCAGAAGTACCGCGCGCAGACCGATGTGTATTGGCAGCTGCTGCGCCGCCTTGGCGGCCGTGCCGAGGTGCTGGACCTGCCGGCCGCAGGCATTACCGGCAATTCGCATTTCTGCATGCTGGACACCAATGGCGACGAGGTGCTGGGCCGGGTGCTGGCCTGGCTGGAGCGCCTGGGCCGATGACTGGCGGGTCACTGGCCAGTGACTGGCCGGTCCTGGTCCCGAAGAATTTCAACGAGGAGAAAAATCTCATGCAACGCCGCAATTTCATGATCCGCAGCCTGTCTGCAACCACGGCGGCCCTGGCCCTGGGCGCCCTGGCGCCCGCGCAGTCGGCCCTGGCGGCCGATGCCGGCTGGCCCACGGCCGAGCCCATCCGCCTGATCGTGCCGTTTCCGCCCGGCGGCACGGCCGATGTGGTGAACCGCCTGTTCGCGCAGCAACTGGGCAAGGTGCTGGGCGCCTCGGTGATCGTGGAGAACAAGGCCGGTGCCGGTGGCTCGCTGGGCACGCGCTTCGTGGCCGATGCCAAGCCGGACGGCTATACGCTGCTGGGCGCCACGTCCAGCACGCACGGCACGAATCCGGCCGTCTACACCAAGCTGCCCTATGACGCGGTGAAGGATTTCACGCCCATCACCCAGGTGATCACGGTGCCGGGCGTGCTCAGCGTGCATCCCTCGGTCAAGGCGGCGAATCTGAAGGAGCTGATCGCGCTGGCCAAGGCGCAGCCGGGCCATCTGTCGTATGCGTCCTCGGGCGCGGGCGGTCTGGGCCATCTGGCCATGGAGCTGTTCAAGGCCAAGGCGGGCGTGCAGATCATGCATGTGCCCTACCGTGGCGCTGGCCCGGCCTTCACCGATCTGATCGGCGGCCAGGTGTCCATGCTGTGGGAGCCGCTGCCGGCCTCGCTGCCGCACATCAAGTCCGGCAAGATCCGCCCGCTGGCCGTGGCCACGGCCCAGCGCAGCAGCGAGCTGCCCGATGTGCCGACCTTTGCAGAGTCCGGCGTGCCCGGCTACGCCGTGCAGGCCTGGAATGGCCTGCTGGCGCCCAAGGACCTGCCCAAGGACATCCGCGACAAGCTGCACAAGGCCAGCGTGCAGGCCCTGGCCGATCCGCAGCTGCGCCAGCGCCTGGCAGAGCTGGGCGGCACGGTGGTGGCCAATACGCCGGAGCAGTTCGGCGCGGTGATCCTCAAGGATGTGACGACCTGGAAGCAGGTGGCCTCTTCGTCGCAGATCAGCCTGGACTGATGCAGCGGGCACCGGGGAAAGCCCTGTGTCCCGGCGCCCACGGGTGGCGGGGCCAGGCGTCGTGACGGTGCCATAGTCCGGGGGTGGCGGTCCGGGCGCGTTGCCTGCGGCCGCGAACAAGGCGGACCGCCTGACCTGCCGCTCTCAAGCCATGGACATCAACCTCATCCGCAATTTCGTAGAGATCGTGGACGCGCGCAGCCTCAGCGCTGCGGCGCGCAAGCGCGACATCACGCGCTCCAAGGTGAGCAAGGAGCTCAAGGCGCTGGAGACGGCGCTGGGCGTGACCCTGCTGCACCGCACGACGCGCAGCTTTTTGCTGACGGCGGCGGGCGAGGTGCTGTACGAGCACGGGCGCAGCATCATCCAGGAGGTGGAGGCGGCGCAGGGCGCCATCGACGCGCTGCAGCATGTGGTGACGGGCTCGGTGCGGCTGAGCATTCCCACGGGCCTGGGCGAGCTGTACCTGGCCGACATGCTGCTGGCGTTCCAGAAGCGGCACCCGCAGGTGCGCATCCGCGTGCTGTTCTCCAACCGGGTCAGCGATCCCATGAGCGCCCAGGTGGATGTGGCCGTGCGCGTGGCGCGCGACGTGCAGGAGCACCTGGTGGCGCGCGATCTGGGGCCGGTGGGCTTTGGCCTGTATGCCAGCAGCGCCTATGCCAAGGCGCGGCCGTTCCACGACCCCGCCGAGATTCCCCACGGCGTGCTGCTGACGCCGCCCGGCGACGGCAAGACCTATGCCGTCTCGGTGAAAAAGGGGCAGCAGGAGATTGCGCTCAAGTGCGAGCCCTGCATCACCAGCGAGCATTTCCCCTTCCTCAAGCAGTCCATGCTCCGGGGCAGCGGCGTGGCCACCTTGCCCAACTACATGGTGATGGACGAGCTGCGATCGGGCGCGGTGCAGCGCGTGTGCCCGGACTGGACGGTGTCCGGCCTGGGCGACCGGCTGTACATCATCACGGCCGAGGACCGCCGGCCCTCGCATGCCGTCAAGGTGATGACCGAGTTCCTCAGGGCCAGCCTGCTGCGCTTCGTGGAGCAGGCCGAGGTGTCCGATCCTTAGGCACCTAGTTCATCACCTTTTCGGTCTTCAGTTCTCCAGCGCAATCGCGTTGTCCGCGATCACCTTGCGCCACATCTGGCCGTCAGCGGCCAGGAAGTCGTCGAGCTGGGCCTGGGTCTGGGGTTTTCTGGCGGCCAGGGTCTGGTTGCCCAGGGCACTGGCGAACTCGGGGTTGAGCATGACCTTGTTGACGGCGGCCTGCAGGGTGTTGCGCGCGTCCGCGGGCGTGCCTGCGGGCACGGCAATGCCGAACCAGGTGGAGGCCCTGAAGCCCGGCACGCCCGATTCGGCAATGGTGGGCGTCTGCGGCAGGAACTGCGAGCGCTCCGGCCCGGTGGTGGCAATGGCCACCAGCTTGCCGGCCTTGATGTGGGGCAGGGAGGTGCCGGCCACGTCCACCATGAGCTGGGTGTCGTTGGCCATGAGGGCGGTGAGGGCCGGCGCGCTGCCGTTGAAGGGAATGTGGGTGGCGGCCACGTCCAGGCGGGACTTGATCAGCTCGGTGGTCAGCTGCAGCGGGTTGCCCAGGCCGACCGAGCTGTAGTTGAGCTTGCCCGCGTGGGCCTTGGAGTAGGCCTTGAGGTCGGCCACGTTTTTGATGCCGGTCTGGCTGTTGGTGACCAGCACCAGCGGGGCCTCGGCCAGGATGTTGGTGAGCTTCAGCTCCCGGTCGGGGTTGTAGCTGAGCTTCTTGTAGAGCAGGGGGTTGAGCACCATGCTGGCATTGCTGGCCAGCAGCAGGGTGTAGCCGTCGGCCGGCGAGCGCGCCACGGCCGAGGCGGCAATCATGGTGTTGGCGCCCGGCCGGTTCTCCACGACCACGGACTGCTTGAGCTCCGTGGACAGGTGCGTGGCCAGGGTGCGGGCGAGCACGTCGACCGAGCCGCCCGGCGCATACGGGGCGATGAGCTTGATGGGCTTGCTGGGGTAGTCGGACTGGGCGAACCCGGGGGCTGCGGCTGCGGTGGCCGCAGCGGCAAGCAGCAATGCAATGGCCTTGTTCATGCGTTGTCTCCTTCTCTTTCGGTGTTGGCGGGTTCAGATCTTGCGCTGCGTCGCGCCCCAGTGGGCGTCGCGCAGCTTTCTTTTGGCGATCTTTCCGTTGTCGTCGCGGGGCAGGCGCTGGAAGACGAAGCTGCGCGGCAGCTTGTAGGCCGCCAGCCGGCCGCGCAGCCATTCTTTCAGTTCCGCTTCGGGCAGTGTGCCTGACTGGCCGGGCTCGACCAGGGCCAGCAGCCGCTCGCCGTACTCGGCATCGGGCACGCCGATGACGGCGCAGTCTGCTATGCCGGGGTGCCTGAGCAGCTCGTTCTCTATCTCGGCCGGGTAGATGTTCACGCCGCCGGAGATCACCATGTCCGAGTCGCGGTCGCAGACGTAGAGAAAGCCTTCCTCGTCCAGGTAGCCCATGTCGCCCAGGGTGATCAGGCCGCCCTGGTCCATCTTGCGGCGGGCCTCTTCGTTGCCCTTGTAGGTGAAGTCGGCATAGGCGGGCTGGCGCACGTAGATCAGGCCGACCTCGCCCGTGGGCAGCGCCTGGCCCTGCCTGTCGAGGATGCGGACCTCGGCGTCCTGCAGCGGCAGGCCCGCGCTGCCGGGGTGGGTGAGGGCGTCGGCCGAGCCGATGAAGGTGACCAGGCCCGACTCGCTGGAGGCATAGGTCTCGTTGATGATGGGCCCCATCCACTCGATCATGGCCTTCTTGACCTCGGGCGCGCAGGGCGAGCCGGTGGAGGCGATGAAGCGCAGCGAGGAGATGTCGTAGCGCTCGCGCACTTCGCGCGGCAGCCTGAGCAGGCGCACGTACATGATGGGCACCATGTAGGCGGTGTCGATGCGGTGCTCCTGCACCAGCTGCAGGAAGCGCTCGGGGTCGAAGCGCTGCTCCAGCACCACCAGCTCGCTGAGCATGAGCGCGTTCTGGAAGTACAGGCTGGGCGCGCTGTGGTAGATGGGTGCGGTCAGCAGGGTGCGCGCGCCGGGCCGCAGCCCGTAGGCGGTGGCGATCAGCGCCTGGTTCACGGCCAGGCGCCGGGGCAGTTCTTCCACGGGAAACGCCTTGCGCAGCACGCCCTTGGGGCGGCCCGTGGTGCCCGACGTGTAGGCCATGTGGCCGCGCGGCGCGACCAGCGGGCCGTCGTAGGGTGCCTGGGCGGCCAGCCAGGTTTCGTAGTCCTGCTCCGGCTCGCGTGCGTGGGCGACGCGCCGGGGCAGGTCCGCATAGAGCTCGCCCTTGAGGCCGTCGAGCAGGTCCTGGCTGGTGATGAGGCCGCGGGCGCCGCTGTCGGCCAGGATGTAGTCGATCTCCGTGGCCGTGAAATGCCAGTTGACGGGGCAGTAGTAGATGCCCGCAATGCGGCAGGCATGGACCACGTCGGCGTATTCGATGCCGTTGCGCAGGAAGACGGCCAGCACGTCGCCTTCGGCCAGGCCCAGGCTGCGCAGGCCCTGGGCCAGCTGGCGGCCGCGCTGCTGCTGGGCGGCGCCGGTCAGCGTGCGCTGTTCGAAGACCAGGGTGGAATGGGGCGTGGCGGCGGTGCTCATGTGGGCGTGGCCTCCTGCTCCCCATCGTTGACGTTGGGCTGGTTGGCGGCCTTGGCCATCTGCCGGGCGCGCGCCCAGTCGGCATCGTCCCAGGCCTGGTATTCGGTGAAGTAGGCGCCGTTGGCCAGGGCGTCGCCGCCGTCCAGCGTGATGGTCTGGCCGTTGAGCCAGGTGTTGCCCGGGGCCAGGATGAAGGCGGCCATGTTGCCGATGTCCTCGCCCGTGCCCAGGCGGCGCGTGGGGTTGTCCAGGCGGCGGCGGTCGGCCGAGTCCTCGTTGCCGTCGATCCTGGGGCGCAGGCGCTGGCTGGCGCCCTGGGTGGGAATCACGCCCGGTGCAATCGCGTTGAACCGTATGTGCTTGGGGCCCCATTCCACGGCCAGCGATTTGGTCATGGCGTCCAGCCCGGCCTTGGACATGGCCGAGGGCACGACGAAGGGCGAACCCGTATCCACCCAGGTGACGACGATGGACAGCACCGAGCCCGGCAGCCCTTCGGCGATCCAGCGGCGGCCCACGGCCTGGGTGACGTAGAAGGTGCCCCGGAAGACGATGTCCGAGATGGCATGGAAGCCGTTGATGCTCAGGTCCTCGGTGCGGCTGACGAAGTTGCCGGCCGCGTTGTTGACCAGGCTCGTCAGCGGGCCGTGTTCGGCCCAGATGCGGTCGATGACGGTGTGCACGGCCTCGGGCTGGCGAATGTCGAGTTCATGCGCAAAGGCCTGCGCGCCCGTGTCGTTGTTCAGCATCTCGCAGGCCTGCTGCACCACGGAATGCCGCCGGCCGCACAGGTGCAGCTCGGCACCCAGCTCCGCCAGCTTGGCCGCCATGGCCAGGCCCAGCCCCGTGCCGCCCCCGGTGATCAGGACGCGCTGGCCCTGGAATAGATTGGCTTCGAACATGCTTGTCTCCTTTTGCTTTCACTCTAGGGAGACAGGGGCGGCTGGGAAAGGAGGGTGGTGGAACGCGGTTGGTTCCGTGGTGGAAACAATGGGCGGGGTTTCGGGCTGTGATCGCGGCTTGTCAGCGAGTGCAGGGGGGGGCTCATTTCCCCCTGCCGGGTGGTTGTTTTTCGAGGCCGGGTCTCGGCCCGGCAGCCGACTGCCCTTTCTTGATTCGCCAAGAAAGGTCAGATCAAAGAAGGCGACCCGGATGTCCGCGACCCTCCGCTTCGCTGCGGGCAACCTGCGTCGTGGCGGTTGCGGGGTTCGCCGTGAAACTCGTTGCGCGCTGCGCGCTTCACTCAAACATCACGGCGAGTCAGATGACGAAGCAAGCCTGTCCTTCGGCAGGCTTGCAACCCCGCAACCGCCACGCCGCAGGCGCGGGCATACGGGTTGGGCTCCGTAGAACAGCCGGTGTCTCACGGCGCAGCCTTGTGCCCTGACTTTCCGGCTGCGCTGCGCAGGTCGGCCACCTGGCCGGCCGTCACGTCGGCGGGCTGGCCGCCCAGGGTGGCGCGGGTGTAGTTGGCCAGGGCGGCGACTTCGCCATCGGTCAGTTCCTGCATGAAGCCGGGCATGCCGGGCAGGGGCGTGGGGCCCTGCTGGGTGGCCGGGTGCTTGGGCAGGCCGACGAGGATGGCCAGCACCAGGTTGCGGGCGTCGGCCTGGCGCACGGTGCTGTTGCCCTTGAGCGGGGGCATGGTGAGGCTGCGGCCCAGGCCTTCGCTGCCGTGGCAGCTGGCGCACAGCGCCATGTAGTGGCCCCGGCCTGCGTCCAGCGTGCCCGCGCCGTTGCCGGCGCCATTGCCCGCGCTGTTGCCGGTGCCGGAATCCGGGGGCGCGGCGGCCGGCAGGGGCTGGGGCGCGGGCGGGTTGTCGCCCAGCAGGAAGGTGGACAGCGCCGTCATGTCCTCGGCCGTGAGGTACCGGGTGCTGTTGGCGATGACCTCGTGCATTTCATCGAAGGCGCTGCCGTGGGCCGAGAAGCCCGTCTGCAGGAACTGGGCCATGCCCTCGCGCGTCCAGCCGCGTGCGGCCAGGGCTTCTGCGGTGATGCCGGGGGCCGTGAACAGCGACAGCGTGCCGCCCTGCAGCCAGCGGTCCTTCTGCATCTGGCCGAACATGCCGCGCGGCGTGTGGCATTCGGCGCAGTGGCCCATGACATTGCCCAGGTACTGCCCGCGCAGCCAGGCCGGGCTCTGGCCCTGCGAGCCTACGGGCAGGGGAGCGCTGGACAGGAACAGCGTCTTCCAGCCGAACATCAGCACGCGAAGGTTGAAGGGGAAGGGCAGGGCGGGCTTGGTGTTGGGCTGGGCCACGGGCCGGATGTTCATCAGGTAGCCGTAGATCAGGTCCGAGTCTTCGCGGCTCATCAGGTGGTAGGAGGCATAAGGCATGGCCGGGTAGAGCTGGCGCCCGCCCGGCGCCGTGCCGCGGGTGACGGCGGCGTGGAATTCCTCGGCCGTCCAGCGGCCTATGCCGTGGTCCGGGTCGGGGGTGATGTTGGTGCCGTAGAGGGTGCCGAAGGGCGTGGGCAGGGGCTTGCCGCCCGCAAAGGGCTGGCCTTCCCGGGCGCCACCCATGCCACCCATCCCGTCATGGCAGGCCATGCAGTCGGCGGCGCGCGCCAGATACAGGCCCTGGGCCAACTGCTGGGGGCTGCGGTGCACGGCCTGCGGCTCGCGCTGCGGCACATGGGGCCGGTTGCCCCAGACGGCGGCAATGGCAAACAGCACGGCCAGCAGCAGAAGGATGAGCAGCAGCCCGCGCCAGCGGCGCCTGGGCCTGCGCGGTGGCGGGGGGCGGGCACCGCTGTAGTCTGCGGGTGGCGCGGCGGTGGCGGCGGTGGCACCGGTGGGGGTGGCTGCGCTGGGGTCGGCGGCGGACATGGCGCTCATCCTTTCAAGGTCAGCCCGGGCGTGTTCAGGACCAGGTCCTTCACGGCCGCGTAGTAGCGCACATAGCCGGTGCAGCGGCACAGGTGGGGCTGCAGCGCCTCGCCCACGACCTGTTCCACATCGGCCGCGCGGATGGGCGCCTTGGCCAGGCGCTCGACCAGCACCGTGGCCGCGATGACGAAGCCCGGCGTGCAGTAGCCGCACTGGAAGCTGAAATGCTCCAGGTACTTCTGCTGCACGGGGCTGATGGCAATGACCTTGCGCGGCTGGCCCGAGGCGCCGGGCGAGGGCGGGGGCGCGGTGTCCGCGCCGGCCGGGTCGGCAATGCCTTCGATGGTGCGGACCTTGCGGCCCTGGAAGTAGTGGGCGCCGGTGATGCAGGTGCGCATCTCGCGGCTGCCCTCGGGACCGTCCACGATGATGGTGCAGGCCCGGCATTCGCCGATGCCGCAGCCCAGGCGCGAGCCGGTGAGGTTCAGGTATTCGTGCAGGAAGTCGATCATGGGCATGCCTTCGGGCACGTCCATGGGGCCGACGCTCTGGCCGTTGACGGTCAGCGACAAGGGGCGCGGGACAAGGCTCATGGTGCGAGGGCCTCCCTGATCTTTTGCGGGGTCACGGGCAGGTCGTGGAAGCGCTTGCCTATGGCGTGGTGCAGTCCGTTGACGATGGCGGCGACGATGGGAATCATCACCACCTCGGCAATGCCCTTGGGCGGATCGGTGTCCGACAGCGGTGCCAGCAGCTCGGCCGTCTGCTTCCAGACCGCCACCTCGCTGCCGCGCGGCAGGTGGTAGCGGTGGAAGTTCCAGTTGCCGTCGCCGGGGCCGCCCTCGTACAGCGGCATGGTTTCGTACAGCGCATGGCCTATGCCCATGGCGATGCCGCCTTCGAGCTGGCCATGTACCAGCTCGGGCACGATGGGCCGCCCGCACTCCATGATGGAGTGGTGGGCCAGCAGCTCGACCGCGCCCGTGCCCGTGTCCACCGCCAGCTCGACCAAGGCCGCATTGGCGCTGTAGTAGGTGACCCCTGCGTTGTTGCGCTGCATGGGCGGATAGAACAGGTTGCGCCGCGCAATCATGCGGTAGCCGGCGGCGCTGCGCCGCGCGGTGACAGAGGCCTCGACGGGCGTGGCCGCCTGCGGCGTGTCGCTGGTGTCAGGGGCCGGCGTGACGGCGGAAGCATCGGGCGCGCTGCCCAGGCGCACGGCCAGCGCGTCCAGCGGCCGGCGCGCGCTGGTGCCCAGGATGTCGAAGTCGGCCTCGGCCCATTGCCAGCGGTTGAAGGTATGGCCCACGGCGCCCGTGACCAGCTGCATGGCATGGGCCTTCTGGGCCAGGGCCTGCAGGGACAGCGGCTGCATGCCGTTGGCCGTGAGCATGCCGTTGACCCAGCGCGCGTCCTCGCGGCGCACCACGTAGGGCGCCTTCTGGCCGCCGCCCGTGCCCTGGCTCCAGATGGCGACGGCGGCCGGCCACAGGCCGTGCTCGAAGACCACGCGCGCCGTCTCGCTGGTGGCGTGGCTGTAGTAGTAGGCCGAGTTGCTGGCGCTGGCCGGCGAGGCGTAGACCGGCGTCCACAGCGGCCGGGTGGCGAAGCGGTCCTGGTCGGCCTGGGGCATGGTGTAGTTGTCGCCCTCGGCCTTGAGCGGCAACTCCGGCCAGTCCAGGCAGGCGGTCTGCAGCTCGTCGGCGGGCTTGCCGAACCACTGCACGCACAGCTGGGCCTGCGAGGTGCCCATGCCCGTGCCGATCTCGGTGCCCGAGTGGTGCAGCAGCACGCGGCCCTGGGGCGATATCTCGATGCGGGCGAAGGCCGCCTCGCCGCCCGTGCCGAAGTCCTTTTGCACGCAGGCAAAGCCCACGCCGTAGCGCTGGCCGGGGTGGCTGGCCTCGTAGGCGGTCTTGCGCTTGGCGCGCTCGGTCCACAGCGGATGGCGGCGGGCGCGCTCCAGCACCTCGTCGGCGCGCAGGGCGCCAGCGGCAATGGCGCCCTGGGTGTTCTTGGCGCCCGAGGTCAGCACGTTGCGCAGGCGCAGCTCGATGGGGTCGATCTGCAGCAGTTCTGCGATTTCGTCCACCATCATTTCGGTGGCCGCCATGCTCTGCAGCGTGCCGTAGCCGCGTGCCGAGCCCGCGTCCAGCGCGCGGCTGGCCAGGGCCACGGCGGTGATGTCGTTCTTGGGAAAGTAGTAGATGGACTGCGCCGCCGTGCCGCCCACCATGGCGACCGAGGGCGAGAAGTTGGCCCGGCCGCCGCCATTGGCCGTCATGTTGGCCACCAGGCTCTGGAAGAGGCCGGTCTTCCTGTCGATGGCCATGGTGTAGTCGATCTCGAAGGCATGGCGCTTGAGCGAGGACTGGAACTGCTCGAACCGGTCATTGGCCAGGCGCACGGGCTTGCCATCCGCATAAAGCGCGCAGACCAGGCCGTAGTAGGGCATGGGCGCGTGGTCCTTGGAGCCGTAGCCCACCGTGTAGCACGGGTGCACGAAAAGGCGCTTGAGCGGGAACCTGCTGGCCTGCACCATCTGCGCAGCCCATTCGGCCACTTCGTGCGGCGACTGCGTGGCCAGCACCATGTGCAGGCTTTGCGTGGCCGCGTCATACCAGCAGTTGGCGTTGTCGGGCTCCAGCGCGGCCGTGTCCACCGATTGCGTGGCGTAGTGGCGCTGCAGCACCAGCCAGTCGGCCGGCGGCGTGGCCAGTTCCTGGGCGATCTGCTCGGCCGCGCGCAGGCCGCGTGCCGTGACCGCGTCGGCCTTGGAGATCTGCGGCCAGACCAGCGGCTTGCGCTCGGCGGGGAACAGCGGGGCATCGCGCAGGCTGGAGAACACGTCTTCGTCAAAGGCCGTGGCGCCGCCCTGGCGCACATAGCGGAACACGCCCCAGGGCGGACGGTCCAGCGCGCCCGTGATGCGGCCGTAGCGGATGACGCCGGCCGTGGCCTGCAGCCTTTCCTTGGCAAAGCGAAAGCGCGCGAAGTCGTGGTAGATGAGGATGGCCACGGCTTGGCCCAGGTAGGCGGGGGTGTTGCCTGCGGGTAGCAGCATGTCTTCGCCATAGAACTCGGGAAAGGCCAGGCCGTCGCGCGCCAGGTCTTCGGCGGTGACCACGCGGTCGGGCGCCAGTTCGCCGTCCAGGGAAGACAGGTCCATGCCGTCGAACAGCCGGTCGGCCAGCGTGGTGCGCACGATGAAGGCATGGGATTGCTGCTGGGGCCAGTGCGGCATGTCGCGGGCGCGGATGTCGCGGGCGAAGACCTTGGCGCCCATGACCTTGGAGCGGCCATCGAGCCGCATGCGCGGCAGCTGGGTGGCCGGCTCGCGGGCCACGCTGCCCAGGACGCGATCTTCAAAGAGGGCTGCATAGGCCTGGCTGGCCAGCGGCGCCACCCAGACGCTGACGCCTGCGATGCTGGCGGCCTGCAGAAAGCCGCGCCGCGACAAGGGAGCCGCGCCGGCCTGGCTGCCGGCGCCGGAGTGTTGTTCTGGGCGCATGGCGCTCTTCTCCTGTGGGGTTGAGCCCACTGTAGGAGGGCGCGTGCCGCGCGGCCTGTCAGCAAAGGCTGCTTCTGGCGTCAGCGCGGCGGCAGCGGCGGGTGCCTGCAATCGTCAAAAGCAGGAGCGGGCCAGGACCGCCAGGCCGCGACGGCAGCGTGCCGGCCATACTGTCAATCAGACGCCGCCGCAAGAAGGGCCTTGCCTCAGTGCTCCGTGGTGCCGCGCATAGCCCGGCAGGGCCAGGGCGTGTCCACATTCAGGCATAGTTGAGGGTTGTGCAGAAAGTAGTGAAGTCCTGGGCATAACCGGAGCTTCTTATTACTTAATTTTTTTATAGTTTGCGTTTTTATACGCGCAACCTATATTTGCTCCCACTTCCCAACAATGCGCAGCGGCGTCCCCAGGCCGTCCTGCGCCGCGGCGTTTTTTCATGATCGAGATTCGGGATCTTTCCCTGACCTACAAGGGCCCCACCGGGCCCGTCCATGCCTTGCGGGGCATCAACCTGCAGATCGAGTCGGGCGAGGTGTTCGGCATCATCGGCCGCAGCGGCGCGGGCAAAAGCTCGCTGGTGCGCTGCCTGAACCTGCTCAACCGTCCCACCTCCGGCCAGGTGCTGGTGGGCGGCCGGGACCTGATGCAGCTCAGCGATGCCGAGCTGCGCACGGCGCGCCGCGACATCGGCATGGTGTTCCAGCATTTCAACCTGCTGTCCTCGCGCACGGTGTTCGACAACGCCGCGCTGCCGCTGGAGCTGGCGGGCATGTCGGCCGACGACATCAAGAAGCGCGTGGACCCGCTGCTGGACCTGGTGGGCCTGAGCGCGCTGCGCGACCGCTATCCGGCGCAGATCTCGGGCGGGCAAAAGCAGCGCGTGGGCATTGCGCGCGCGCTGGCCAGCCACCCCAAGGTGCTGCTGTCGGACGAAGCCACCTCGGCCCTGGACCCCGAGACCACGCGCTCCATCCTGGACCTGCTGCGCAAGGTCAACCGCGAACTGGGCCTGACCGTGGTGCTGATCACGCACCAGATGCAGGTGATCAAGCAGATCGCCGACCGCGTGGCCGTGATCGACGGCGGCGAGATCGCCGAGCTGGGCCCCGTGATCGACGTGTTCACGCGCCCGCAGCAGGCCATCACGCGCAGCCTGATCGACGAGATCGTGCCCCAGCAACTGCCCGAGTCGGTGGCCGTGCGCGTGAATGCGCTGGCCGCCCAGCTGGCGCCCAGCCAGCAAGGCCGGCTGCTGCGCCTGTCGTATGCGGGCGAGAGCGCCTACCAGCCCATCCTGTCGCACCTGATCCGCGAGCTGGGGCTGGACCTGTCCATCCTGCATGGCCAGATCGACGAGATCCAGGAGCAGACCTTCGGCTCGCTGGCCGTCTTCGCCAGCGGCGACGCGGCAAAGATCGATGCCGCCGTGGACCATCTGCGCGCCACCGGCGTGCAGGTGCAGATCGTTTCCACCAGGGATTGAGCGATGTTTGAGAATTTTTCGGAAATGATGCTGGAGCTGTTCGTCAGCTCGCTGTGGGAGACCATCATCATGGTCGGCGTCTCGGGCCTGGTGGGCGGCCTGATCGGCATTCCCCTGGGTGTGTTCCTGCGCCTGACCGACCACGGCGGCGTGCTGCAGAACGGCCCGGCCAACAAGATCGTGGGCTGGATCGTCAATGCCCTGCGCTCCACCCCCTTCATCATCCTTTTGGTCGCCATCATCCCGCTGACGCGTCTGATCACGGGCTCGTCCATCGGCACCTGGGCGGCCGTGGTGCCGCTGACCATTGCGGCAGCCCCCTTCGTGGCGCGCCTGGTGGAGACCGCGCTGCGCGAGGTGGACAACGGCCTGGTGGAAGCGGCCCAGTCCATGGGCGCCACCACGGGCCAGATCGTCTGGAAGATCCTGCTGCCCGAGGCGCTGCCCGGCATCGTGGCAGGCCTGACCATCAGCTTCGTGAGCCTGACCGGCTACTCGGCCATGGCCGGCGCCATCGGCGGCGGCGGCCTGGGCGACCTGGGCATCCGCTACGGCTACCAGCGCTTTTTGCCCGATGTGATGCTGGCCGTGGTCATCATCCTGATCTTTTTCGTGCAGGCCATCCAGAGCCTGGGCGACTGGGCGGTGCGCAGGTTGAGCCACCGCTGATCCACACACCCCGGCGGCCGGTGCGGCTGGCGTGGCCGGGGCGGCAAGCTGCCGCGAGATTGTCTGAAAGAGGGATTCCATGAAAAAGCGCGCATTGCTTCAATCGCTGGCCCTGACCGCCGTCCTGCCCCTGGCGGGAATGGCCGCGCTGCCGGCCCATGCGGCCGACGGCTCGGTCACCATCGGCGTGACCTCGGGCCCGCATGCCCAGATCGCCGAGGTGGCCAGGAAAGTGGCCGAGAAGAACGGCCTGAAGGTGAAGCTGGTCGAGTTCGGCGACTTCATCCAGCCCAATGCGGCGCTGTCGCAGGGCGAGCTGGATGCCAACATCTACCAGCACCAGCCCTTCATGGACGCCCAGAACAAGGACCGCGGCTACAAGCTCGTGCCCGTGGCCCGTGCGGTCAACCAGCAGATGGGCGTGTACTCCAAGAAGATCAAAAGCCTGGCCGACCTCAAGAGCGGTGCGCGCGTGGGCATCCCCAACGACCCCACCAACGGCTCTCGCGCACTGATGGTGCTGGCCGCGCAAAAGCTGATCGAACTGAAGACCGGCGCGGGCGCTCGTGCCTCGGTGCTGGACATCACCGCCAATCCGAAGAAGCTGCGCTTCGTCGAGCTGGAGGCCGCCCAGCTGGCGCGCTCGCTGGACGATCTGGACACCGCCGCCGTCAACAGCAGCTATGCCGTGGCCGCAGGCCTGTCGCCGCAAAAGGATTCGCTGGCGCTGGAAGCCACGGACACGCCGTACGTGACCGTGCTGATCGCCACGCGCGCCGGCCATGAAAAGGACGCGGGCCTGCAGGCCTTCGTCAAGGCCTACCAATCGCCCGAGGTGCGCCAGTTCATCGACACGCAGTTCAAGGGCGCCTACACGGCGGCCTGGTAAGACCATGGGCAGCCTCGCATCCCACCAAGTTTCCGACGCGGACTTCGTGGCCGCCATCGGCGTGCAATGGCAGCACCGTCCGCTGGCGCCCGAGCCCGGCCTGGCCACGCTGCTGGCGCAGGCCCAGCTGGATGACGGCGGCAAGGCCACCGTGGTCCAGGCCGTGGGCATGCTGGTGGTCGACGAATGCGTGGCCCATGGCTACCACAGCATGGACCTGGTCGTGCTGCACCCGGGCACGCCGGGCCTGGACGAGGCGCTGGAGCGCTTCGACAAGCCCCACACCCATGCCGATGACGAGGTGCGCTACATCCTCGAAGGCGAAGGCCTGTTCGGCTTCTTTGATGCCCACGGCCAAGAGCGCGTGCTGCGCGTGCAGCCCGGCGACTACCTGCGCATACCGGCGGGCGTGGAGCACCGCTTCACGCTGACCGCCACGCGGCGCATCAAGGCGCTGCGCCTGTTCGCCGACACGGCGGGCTGGGTGGCGCAATATACCCAGCGGCCCGCCGCTGCCATGGAGGTGCCTGCATGAGCCTGCCTGTCCCGACACTGTTCCAGACACTTGACGAGGCGCTGTTCACGCGCGCCCAGGACCTGCTGGACGAGGAATGGCTGGCCAAGGATGCCGACCTCGCCCCCGTGCTGCCCGTGGTGCTGGCGCGCGGCGTGGGCCAGGACTGGCACAAGGCCGGCACCTTCCGCCACCACTTGGCGGGCGTGGCCCGTTCGCTGGCGCTGTGGCGCCAGCCGCGCGACGTGCGCCTGCTGGGCCTGCTGCACAGCGTCTATGGCAACGCCTTCGTGGACCTGGTCAAGTTCGATGCGGGCAGCGAGCGCGGCCGCCTGCGCGAGCTGGTGGGCGAGGGCGCCGAGCACCTGGTCTACCTGTTCTGCACCATGAGCCGCACGCAGTTCATGCAGAAGATCCTGGCCGGCGACCTGGCCGAAGACGGCTCCATGGCGCTGGAATCCGCCGGCCGCAGCCAGCGCCTGAGCGCCTATGAGGTGGCGGCCTTCACCATCGTGAGCATGGCCGATGCCATGGAGCAGTGGTTCAGCTGGCAGGAAGACATCTACTCGCAGTTTCCGCAGGTGCAGAACCAGCGGCAGCAGGGCGTGCACTGGGCGGCCTCGCTGTGGCCCGGTCCCATGCGGCCTGCCAGCCGCATGCTCAGCCAGATCAGCGACCTGGGCCGTGCGCTGCAGCACCCGGCGCTGCGCGCCCAGCTGCCGCTGCCGCCGGTGTTCGACCATTGCAGCCGGCAGCTGTCGCCCGGCGACGAGGCCGCTGCCGTATCGCTGTACTGGTCGGTGATCCAGCTGGACCAGCCGCTGGTGGATCTGGACGCCGCCACGGCCGTGCTGGAAAGCGCCGTGCGCCTGAACCCCTGGGTGGGCGAGCCGCAGATGGTGCTGGCCCAGCTCTACCTGTCTGCCGGCCGCGCCGACGACGCCGCGCGCGCTGCCACCAGCGCGCTGCAGTGCTTCAGCGGCTGGGGCAATGCCTGGGACAAGCGCGTGCAGTGGGACGCCTGGATCGCCTGGACGCGCATCCTGCTGCAGTCGGCGCAGCAGGGAAGCTGGCCCGAGCGTCTGGACAAGCTCAACAACCTGGCCCTGAAGGGCTGAGATGCAAAAAAGCCTGGCGCGAGAGCCAGGCTTTTTCGTTATGGGAGCGCGCCCGCGCCTTATTTGGCCGGCGCCGTTTCGGCCTTGGCGGCCGGCGCAGCGCTGGCGGGCGCGGCGCCATCCTCGATCGCCTCGGGGTGCATGGGCCGGCGTGCATAGCGCTGGGCCAGCACGGCGCAGACCATGAGCTGCAGCTGGTGGAAGATCATCAGCGGCAGCACGATGGCGCCCACGGCGCTGGACTCGAACAGCACCTTGGCCATGGGCACGCCGCTGACCAGGCTCTTCTTGGAGCCGCAGAACACCAGGGTGATCTCGTCCTCCTTGGAAAAGCCCAGGCGGCGCGCCGTCCATGACGTGATGACCAGCACCAGGGCCAGCAGGATGGACGACAGCAGCAGCAGGCCCAGCAGCGCGGGCAGGGGCGTCTGCTGCCACAGGCCGCTGATGACGGCGGCGCTGAAGGCCGTGTACACCACCAGCAGGATGGAGCCCTGGTCCACGAACTTCACGCGCTTGGCATGGCGCGAGATGAAGCCGCCGATCACGGGCCGCAGCAGATGGCCCAGCACAAAGGGCAGCAGCAGCTGCAGCGCGATCTTGCCGATGGCCTGCAGCGCGTCGCCGCCTTCGGCGCTCTTGTGCAGCAGCATGCTGACCAGGATGGGCGTGATCACGATGCCCATCAGCGTGGAGGCCGATGCGCTGCACACGGCAGCGGGCATGTTGCCGCGCGCCATGGCCGTGAAGGCGATGGCCGACTGCACCGTGGCCGGCAGCGTGCACAGGAAGAGCACGCCCATGTACATCTCGGGCGTGACCAGGGGCTCGAGCACGGGGCGCAGCGCCCAGCCCAGCAGGGGAAAGAGCACGAAGGTGGCCGCGAAGATGGTCAGGTGCAGGCGCCAGTGGCCTATGCCGGCAAAGATGGCCTCGCGCGAGAGCTTGGCGCCGTGCAGGAAGAACAGCAGGCTGACCATGAGCGTGGTCGCCACCTCCAGCCACTGCGAGACGGCGCCCGAGGCGGGCAGGAAGCTGGCCAGTGCCACGGTGGACAGCAGCATCAGCGTGAAATTGTCAGGGGCGAAGCGGGGGCGTGCCATGGGAAAACTCTCTCCAACTAACTATCGGTTCGTGCAGCCAGGCTGCAAGGCCCCGATTGGACGCCACGGTCATTGAAAAGAGAAATGGATTTATCTGATGGTTTTATAATTTTTCCGTATGAATATCAGCCTGCGCCAGCTGCGCGCCTTCCTGGCCGTGGCGGAAAGCCGCAACTTCAGCCGAGCCGGCGAACTGATGGCGCTCACCCAGCCTGCCGTCAGCCGCAATGTCACCGAGCTGGAGCAGGCCCTGGGCGTGCAGCTTTTGCACCGCACCACGCGCGAGGTGGAGCTGACCGACGCCGGCCGCCTGCTGCAAGGCCATGCCACGCGCGTGCTGGACGCGCTGGATGAATGCCTGCTCGAAGTCAGCGGCCTGGCCACCCAGCGCCTGGGCAAGGTGCGCGTGGCCAGCAGCCCCACGCTGTCGGCCCACCTGATGCCGCGCTGCATTGCGCGCTGCCGCGAGCAGGCGCCGGGCATCGAGCTGCTGCTGCTGGACCGCATCCAGAGCGATGTGCTGCAAAGCGTGCGCAGCGGCGAGGTGGACTTCGGCGTGGTCATCGACCCGCAGGGCCGCGATGACCTGTACTGCGAAACCATACTCAGCGAGCCCTTTTGCCTGGTCTGCCCGGCCACGCACCGGCTGGCCCGCAAGCGCCAGGTGGCCTGGAGCGACCTGGCCGGCCAGCCGCTGGTACTGCTGGACCACGCCTCGGGCAGCCGCCGCCTGATCGACGCCGCGCTGCAGGCCCACGACGCCGAGGCCGCCGTGGTGCAGGAAGTCGGCCACACCACCACCATCTTCTGCATGCTCCAGGCGGGCCTGGGCCTGAGCGTGGTGCCGGAACTGGCCGTGCCGCAGGCATGGCGAATTCCCGCGAGTGGCGCCGCCCCCGACGCCCTTGCCAGCCGCCCCCTGCTGCCGCGCGTGCAGCGCGACATCATGCTGGTGCGCCGCCGCCAACGCGAACTGTCGCCCGTGGCGCAAAGCGTGTGGGATTTGATCAGGGGGGAGGCGGGGCAGCTGTGAGCTGCGCCGGCTCATCGCGTAGCGGAAAGTCAGCGAAACGGCCCGCCAGTTCCAGGCAGTCCTGAGGCCACTCTCGTCTGAAGTGGTCATGAATGGCCAGGGCCATCCAGCGGCTCTTTGACATGCCCTGGGCCTTGGCTGCCTGCTCCAACAAGCCGTACGTGGCGTCATCCAGATCAAGTGTGAGTTTGTGCATGGCAACCACCCCGCGTTGGATTGTCAGGGCAGCCCCCACAGGCCGCCGCATACGGCCGTATCGCCTCGCGCACGCGGTCCAGCACCAGTGCGTGGGGCGAGGGTGCCAGCCGCCCGGCGCGCACGGCCTGGTATTGGGCTGGGAGGAACTGGCTGAGCATGTTCTCGGGCAGGGTGCAGGCGGACAGGTTGTCCAGCAGCCGCGCCACGGCGGCGTTCACCGTGGGGTCGGCCCAGTAGTAGCGGATGCGGTCGCTGTAGCTGTAGATGCGCAGCAGCCTTTGGGCGCCGGGATCGGGCTGCTCGCCGCGGTAGTAGCGCTCCCAGTTGGCGGGGCGGCCCAGCATGGCCGACTCCAGCACGGCGGGCAGGTGGGAGCGCTGGGGTGCGTCCACAAGCTGCTCTTCGATGGAGGCCAGCGCGAACAGCACCTCGCGCAGCGCAAAGGTGGCGCCGGGGCCGACCTTGAGGATGGCAAAGCCGTCCTGCACCAGCTGGCGCAGGGCCTCGGGCCGCTGGTAGTCGGTGGAGTGGGCCTCGAAGACCAGTTGCGGGTGCTGGCGCAGCAACTGCTTGAGGTCGGCCGCTTCACCGGGCGCGTAGTCCACCACGCGCGTGTGATCGAACTCCACCCCGGGCTGGACCACCATGGCAATGATGCGCGGCCAGACGGGGTCCAGCCCCTGTTGCGCGAAGACGTCGCGGTGCACCTGCAGCGTGCGCTGGGCGTCTGCGCGGGCAGTGACTTGCACATGCTCCAGCGCATGCGCGGCGCCGCCGGGCACGGGCACTTCGGTGCCGATCACGTAGACGGGGCCGGGCGCCGGGCAGGTGCTGCCGCGCTCGGCCGCCTGGCAGAGCAGGGCAGCGCGGCGGGCCACGGTTTCGTCGTCCAGCGCCTGGAGGTCGTCTGCGCAGGCCATGCTGGCGTCCAGGTGCAGCTTCACGAAGCCGGCCGCCGCATAGGCGTGCACCAGGTCCTGCGCCAGTTCCATGGCCTCGGCGGCAGGCAGGTGCGTCCACGCCGTGGGACCCAGGTGGTCGCCGCCCAGCAGCACGCGGTCGGGCGGCAGGCCGACGCGGTGGGCGATGGCCAGCACGAAGCCGCGGAAGTCGGCGGGCTGCATGCCGGTGTAGCCGCCGAACTGGTTGACCTGGTTGGCGGTGGCTTCCACCAGCAGGGGCGTGCCGTCGTCCAGCGCCTGGTGCATGGCCGCCTCGATGACCAGGGGATGGGCCGAGCAGATGGAGTAGATGCCAAGTGCGCTGCCTGTTGCGAGCGCATCGCCTGCGGCTGCTGGCGTTTGCCCGGAGCGTGACTGCGCCAGGCGGGTGAAGTGGGTGAGATGGGTGGGGTGGGTGAGATGGGCGGGCATGGTTTCAGCCCTCCATCACCGCATGCCGCAGGTGCTGCGGCTGTTGTGCCAGCAGCGCGTCGAGCCCGGCAAAGCCGGATGTGCCCTCCATCGGCCCCTTGCTGGCGACGGCCAGCGCGCCGGCCGCATTGGCGTAGCGCAGCGATTGCAGCGCGGTCTTGCCCAGGCGCCGGCAGGCGATGAAGGTAGCGCCAAAGCAGTCGCCCGCGCCCGTGGGGTCGGCCACGTCCACGGCAAGGGCGTCGAGGTCGATGCGCTCGTCGGCACTGAAGTAGCTGCAGCCGTCGGCGCCGCGCTTGACCACGATTTCGCGCACACCGCGCGCAAAGATCTCGGCGATGGCGCCGGCCTCGTCGGCCGAGCGGGCCAGCTGGGTGACCTCGTGGCCGCTGGGCAGGAAGATGTCGGTGAACTCCAGGATGTAGGCCAGGGCTTCGCGCATTTCGGGGATGCGCAGCATCTCCTTGCGCACGTTGGGGTCGAAGGACACGGTGCCGCCCTGGGCCTTGACGATCTCGATGGCCTTCTTCATGGCATCGATGATGCGAAACGAGAACAGCGACGAGCCCATGACATGGAAGTGCGCGCAGTCCTTGAGGACGGCCTGGTTGACCTGCTCGGGCTGCAGCTGTGCCGAGGCGCTGTTGGTGATGTTGAAGATGAAGTCGCGCTCGCCGCTGTCGCGGTAGGTGACGAAGGCGCTGCCCGTGACGGCGCCCTTGCACACGGCGATGGCGCTGGTGTCCACTCCGTCGCGGCGCAGGCGGTCGATGTTGAGCCAGCCAAAATCATCATCGCCCACGCAGCCGATGATGGCGGCCGGATGCCCCAGCCGGGCGACCTGGTCGATGAAGATGGCGGGCGCCCCGCTGGCATAGGGCCCGGCCAGCGGCCCCGGCGCGCGAAAGCTCTGGCCTTTTCGCTCGGCCATGATTTCGACGAGGATCTCGCCCATGGTCATGATGGATTGCATGCTCTCCCTCCCTTTGGAATCAAACCCCGTGCGCCGTTCGCTGCACCACCGGCCCATGCGTCAGCGCCTGCGCCTGCTGTGCACATCGATGCACACGGCCACCAGAATCACGCTGCCCTTGACGATGAGCTGGTAGAAGTAGGGCACGCTCATCAGGTTCATGCCGTTGTTGATGACGCCGATCATCAGCGCCCCTATCAAGGTGCCCGCAACGCTGCCGTGGCCTCCGGCCAGGCGCGTGCCGCCCAGCACGGCGGCGGCAATGGCGTCCAGCTCCCAGCCCATGGCCGCGTTGGGCTGGGCCGAGTACAGGCGGGAGGTGAGCAGCAGGCCGCCCACGGCCGCCATCAGCCCCGACAGCATGAAGATGGCGATCTTCAGCTGCCCCACGCGTATGCCTGCATAGATGGCCGCCTCGGCATTGCCGCCTGCCAGATAGGTCTTGCGGCCGAACACGGTGCGCGACAGCACGAAGTGGTTGGCAGCCAGCAGCGCGGCCAGTATCCAGATGGGCACGGGCATGCCCAGCAGCTCGCCATTGCCGATCCACAGAAAGGCTTCGCTGTCCACCGGCGCCGGCATGCCGCCCGAGACGATATAGGCCAGCCCCCGGAAGATGCCCATGGTCGCCACCGTCACGATGAAGGACGGCAGATGCAGCAGCGCCGACAGCGAGCCGTTGACCGCGCCCAGCAGCAGGCCGCACAGCAGCACGGCGGGCAGCACCAGGGCAGGCGCCAGGCCCTGGCCCAGCATCAGGCCGGCCGCGCTGCCGGCCAGGGCGACCACCGATCCCACCGAGAGATCGATCTCGCCCAGCAGCAGCACATAGGTCATGCCGAAGGCCACGATGGCGATGATGGACACCTGCAGTAGCACGTTGAGCAGGTTGCCGGCCGTGAGAAAGGCGGGCGACAGCAGGGAAAACAGCGCCACCAGGCCGGCCAGGCCCATGAGCGTGCCGGCATGGCGCCGCAGCGGCTTGCAGGCATGCCGCCAGCCATGCCTGCCGTCATACCGCCGGTCGCCGGGAAGGCGTTCTTCGGGCGCGCCCGTGGCGGGGAGGCCCAGGTCGGAATGGTTCATGGCAGTCCTGCTCCGGTGGCGTGCGCCATCACGGTCTCCTGGCGCAGATGAAGGGTGTCCAGGCTCTGGACCAGGCGCTTGTTGCGCATGACCAGCAGCCGGTCGCTCAGGGCCAGTGCCTCGGGCAGCTCCGACGACACCAGGATGACGGCGGTGCCGGCCGCTGCCAGCTCGCGGATCAGGGCATAGATCTCGAACTTCGCGCCCACGTCGATGCCGCGCGTGGGCTCGTCCAGCACCAGCAGCCGGGGCCGCATGGCCAGCCATTTGGCGAACACGATCTTTTGCTGGTTGCCGCCCGACAGCTGGCGCACGGGCTGGTGCAGGCCGGCAACGCGTATCTTCAGCCGCTGCACGCAGGCGCGGGCCAGCGATTGCTCGGCGGCCTCGTCGGTGAGCAGTGCGCCGCCGCGCCCGCTGTGCACCTGCACCATGCAGATGTTGTGCTGCACGGACTGGTCCAGCACCAGGCCTTGCTCCTTGCGGTTCTCGGTCACGAAAGCCACGCCGTGGCCGATGGCGTCGGCCGGCGAGCGCAGGCGCAGCGGCCGGCCGTGCATGAGGATGCTGCCCGTGCAGCGGTGCATGCCGAACAGCGCATCCATGACATCGGACCGGCCCGAGCCCACCAGCCCGAAGAACCCCACGATCTCTCCCGCATGGACCTCGAAGTCAATGCCTTCGAAGCGCCCGGCCAGGCCCAGGCCGCGCACCTGGAGCAGGGCGCGCGTGCTGCGGTCAGGGGCGGGGCCGCGCGGCGGATAGATGTCCTGCATCTGGCGCCCCACCATGAGCGCGATCAGCGCCCCGATGTCGGTCTCGTCCCGCGCCAGGGTGCAGATGGAGCTGCCATCGCGCATGACGGTGATCTCGTCCGAGATGCGCATGATCTCGTCCATGCGGTGCGAGACGTAGATGATGGCGCGCCCCTCGGCCTTGAGGCGGGCGGTGAGGGTGAAGAGAATCTGCGCCTCGCTGTCGCTGAGCGAGGACGTGGGCTCGTCCATGATGACGATGCGCGAGGGCTGGCACAGCGCCTTGGCGATCTCCACCAGCTGGCGCTGGGCCAGCGACAGTTCGGCCACCTGCGCGTTGGGGTCC
Source organism: Delftia sp. WSY_22 (assembly GCF_043104185.1). Lineage (NCBI taxonomy): Bacteria > Pseudomonadati > Pseudomonadota > Betaproteobacteria > Burkholderiales > Comamonadaceae > Delftia > Delftia sp. WSY_22. The sequence goes on along the minus strand of NZ_JBICKN010000059.1, from coordinate 68,344 downwards.
AGGTCCATGCCCAGTCGGGCCAGCAGCGCGGCGGCGTCGCGGCGCAGTGCGCGGCGGTCCACGCAGCCGGCCCGCTGCGGGAGCCGCGCGGCAAACAGGTTGTCCGCCACGCTGAGGTTGGGCGCCAGGCTCAGCTCCTGGTGAACGATGGCGATGCCGTGGCGCTGCGCATCGGCGGGGCTGCCGAGCCGGGCCTGGGCGCCGGCCACCAGCAGCTGGCCGCCATCGGGCCGGTGTACGCCGGCCAGGATCTTGAGCAGGGTGGATTTGCCGGCCCCGTTCTCGCCCAGCAGCGTGTGCACCGTGCCTGCGCGCAGGCGGAAGGAAACGCCTTTGAGCGCCTGCACGGCGCCGAAGGATTTGGCCAGCGCCCGGGCTTCGAGCATGGGGGGCGGCGCAACGGCGGCGAGCATGGCACGGCCTGGGTGGCTGTGTGCAGTGGGGCCTGGCATGGCGGGCTCCGCAGGTCCATTTACCTGGCGGCAGCCGTGTACACGCCGGGCAGCACGGGGTGGAGTTTTTCCACCGGCTTGCCCGACAGCAATTGCGCGGCAAGGGCCACGGATTGCAGTCCCAGCTGGTCGGGGTACTGGCGGATCACGCCCACGAAGGCCGGTTCGCGGTCCACGGCTGCGCGGGCCTCGGCCATGCCGTCAAAGCCCACGATCTTCACCTGCTCCAGCTTTCTGGCGGCCTTGACGCTGGCCAGCGCGGCCAGGGCCGCATCGTCGCCAAAACCGAAGATGCCTGCCAGGTCGGGGTGGGCCTGCAGCATGTTCTGCGATGCGGACAGGGCCTCGGCGCGTGTGATGCCGGGTTGTACCGAGACGATCTTCATGCCCGGGAAGGCCGCGATGGCCGACTTGAAGCCCTCCACGCGATCGACCACGGACTGTATGGACGGGTAGTGCAGCACCCCGATCTGGCCCTTGCCACCCGTGGCGCGGGCCATGAGCTGGCCGGCGAGCACGCCGCCGGCGCGGTTGTCGGTGGCCACGTGCGAGGCCACTTCCACCCCGCTGGCCGCAATGTCCACGGTGATCACGGGTATGCGGGCGGCGGCGGCCTTGAGCACGGCGGCCTTGACGCCGCGTGAATCCACGGGCGACAGGATGATGGCATCGACCTTCTTGCTGACGAAGTCCTCCACATCGGAGATCTGCTTGCCCAGGTCCTGGTTGGCAATGCTCAGGTCCAGCTTCAGCCCCTGCCGCGCGGCTTCCTGCTGCATGGCCTGGGCCAGCTCCAGGTAGAACGGGTGCTGCTGCGTGAGCAGGGACACACCGATGGTGCGCGCGGGGCCGGGGCCGGGCTGTGCAAGCGCCGGGCTGGCCGGCAGGCCGAATGTGAATGCGCCGGCCAGCATGCGCCGGAGAAACGTGTTGCGGTCCATGGCGGTCTCCCTCCCTCTGTCGTTGTGGAAAAACTCAGCTTCTGGCGAACTCGATGCGGCCCTCGGCCTTGTGGGTGGCCTGCAGCCGGTGGCGTGCCAGCAGATCGAAGGCGCCGGGCTCCATGTCCTGGTGCGCGCACAGGCCGTCGAGTTGAGCGATGTCGCAGACCGGGTGTCCGCCCGAGGTGCCGTCCAGATCCAGTGCCAGCGCCACGGCCTTGGCGCTGTGCTCCACGGCTGCCGCGTACAGCCGCGCGGCGCCCGGGTCGCGGCACAGCAGGCGGTTGCGCTCGTCGATGCCGCAGATCTCGAAAAGGCAGATGTCCAGCGGCCGGCCGCGCAGGCCCGTTTCAGCGCCGGGGCCGATGAGGCAGGGCTCGTCGCCGGCCAGCGAGCCGCCCGTGACGTGGATGGCGCAATCGAGAAACTGCCGTGCCGTCGCCACCATGGACAGGTCGTGCAGCGTCAGCGCAATGCCCTGGCGGCTGGCCAGCAGCGGCAGCACGCGGTGGGTGATGCGTCCGCTGCCCAGGAAGACCGAGGCGTCGTCCTCGATCCAGCCCAGCGCGCCCTGGGCTACCTGGGCCTGTGCCGGGCCTTGTGCGGCGGCGTGGGCGCCGGGCAGCTCGGCCGCCGTCTTGAGCAGGGCCGGGTTGTAGCGCGCCTTGCCGAAGGCGCGCACCACATAGCCCTGCTGCTCCAGGTAGTGCAGGTCGTTGCGGATGGTGACGGTGGAGACGCCGAAGAGCACGCTCAGCGCCTCCACCCGCACCTCGTCGGTCTTGCGCGCCAGCTCCACGATCTGCAGCCTGCGCTTGAGTGAACTGTTGCCTTGTTCCTGCATGGATTCTTTCGATTCGAAGGTTTTCTATTTCGTATCGAAAGTTTCCCTGCACGCAAAAGCTGCGTCAAGCGCACCCAGGGTATTCACCAGGGATTGCCTGGCCTGGAAGGTTTACCGGCTGGCCGCGCTCAGGGGCACGACCACGGGCCGCTGCAGCTGTGACGTCCAGGCCCGGTAGGTGCGGTGGGCCAGGGCGTGCAGCACGGGAATGCGCAGGTCCAGGTGGCGCAGGATCTCGCTCTCGGTCTGCGCCGCGGGGCCGCGTGCGCGCAGCAGCTCGTCATGGCCTTCGGCGCACCAGGCAGCCACGCTGGCGGCAGTCACCTCCATGTGGCCCTGGAAGGCCCAGTGCCGGCCGTGGCGAAAGCCCTTGTTCAGGCAGTGGCTGCCGTACATGGTGCGCACGGCGCCGCGCGGGATCTCGAAGGTGTCGTAGTGCCAATGGAAGATCGTGGCCTCGCGCGGCAGGTCCATGAGCTGCTGGGCGGCGGCCGTCACCCAGATGCGGCTCCAGCCAATGTTGGGGCAGGGGTTGCGCCAGACCCTGGCGCCCATGGCGCGCGCCAGCATCTGCGCGCCGAAGCAGTGGCCGAGCACGGGAACGTCATGCCGCAGCGCGTCGGCCAGCAGGGACTGTTCATCCTCCATCCAGGGCAGGCCCTCGTTGACGCAATGGTTGCTGCCCAGCACCACGATGCCGCTGTAGTCGGCGGCATGCACAGGGGCTCTTCCATCGAGGGCGGGCTGCAACATTCGGTAGGGAATGCACTGCTGCTCCAGGTGTTCACGCAGAACGCCGGGGCCCTGGGTGGATTCGTGCTGGAGGATGGCGACAGGTCTCATGGCGGCGCGGCTTCATCGGGAAGCCATTTGTTGTGAGGCCTTGACTCTAGGGACTACTGCCTCAAGGGCGGATTGTGTTTGCGCACAACGCCATCAAGGCCGCATCAAGGCAGACCGGGACAGCACCACGGATGTCGCCCCCGTCCCTCTCAAGCCGTGGATGCTCCAGCCTTGCGCCGGCTCCATTTCAGCTCGCTGACCAGCACCCCGCCCACGATCAGCACTGCCCCCAGGATGGCCAGCCCCGGCAGCCGGTCGCCTGCCATGCGCCCCACGATGCCGGCCCAGACCGGCTCGCTGGCATAGATCACGGTGGCGCGCGTGGGCGACAGGGACTTCTGGGCCCAGTTCATGGTCAGCTGGATCAGGATGCTGGCGCAGGCCATGGCCACGGCGGCCGTCAGCCAGATCCACGAGAAATCCGGCACCGACTCGCCAGCCACGGGCATGGCCAGCAGCGCCATGGTGCCGGCCGCCAGCAACTGCACCGTGGTCACGCGCCGCGCATCGACCTTGCCCGCGAAATGCCCGATCAGGAGCACCTCGGCCGCAATCGCCAGCGTGCTCAGCATGGTCGCCATCTCGCCCACGTTCAACTCCATTCCCCCGGACTCGGGCCCCGCCACCAGTATCAGGCCCGTGAAGGCCAGGCCGATGCCTATCCAGCTCATCAATCGCGGCGGCTTGCCCATCACCAGCCATTGCAGCAGGGGCACGATGGGCACATACAAGGCGGTCAGAAACGCCGACTTGCTGCTGCTGATGGTCTGCAGGCCGAAGGTCTGCAGACCATAGCCCAGAAAGATGCTGGCGCCGATGGCCGTGCCTGCGACCAGCTCGGTGCGCGTGAGCCCGGCCATGACCTTGCGGAACACCAGCAGCCCGATCAGACCCGCCGTGACGAAGCGCAGGCCCACAAAGAACAGCGGCCCGCTGTGCTGCATGGCCAGATGGACCACGAGAAAGGTGCCGCCCCAGACCATGGTGACGGCGATCAGGGCCAGCTCCTGCCGGCTGAGCAGCGGCGTGCGCGAACTGTGAGAAGATGACGTGTGCAACATATTGCGCAGATCATATGAGAAATATATTGCACAGCGCTGGCGAGCGCTCCGATGTCCTGGCTTTCGTCAGCGAAAACCTGCGCCGCCTTCGCCAGCGTGCAGGACTGAGCCAGGCGGCCCTGGCCGAGGCCGCAGGCCTGAGCCGGCGCATGGTCGTGCAGCTGGAAGGCGGCGACACCAATATCAGCCTGTCCAGCCTGGATCGGCTGGCCGATGCGCTGGGCGCCAGCTTCATAGAAATCGTCAGCGACCCGGCCGCGCAGCGCCTGCGCATGGACGCCATGGCCTGGCGCGGCACCCGGCCCGAAAGCCAAGCCATGCTGCTGGGCAGCGTGCCCGCCACGCGCGAGGCCCAGCTGTGGTCCTGGTCCCTGGGCCCCGGCGAACGCTACCAGGCCGAACCCGACCCGGAAGGCTGGCACGAGATGATCGTCGTGGTCGAAGGCCGCCTGCTGGTGGACCTGAGCGAAGGCCCCATGACGATTGAAGCGGGCGACTACGCCATCTACGGCAGCGCCCAGGACTACGCCTACGTGAACCTGCACGAAGGCGTGACGCGGTTCATTCGGAATGTGATTTCCTGAGGGGGGGAGCCTTCTCCTCCCGGTCCATGCTCGCTCCAGCCCGGCCGGCTTCGGCCCGTGCGCTGCGCGCGCCAGCCGTATTGGCGGGTACCTAGAACAGGGGAGGCCGGCCCTTGTTGCACTGCGTACGCCCCACGGGCGACGGAGCCCCTTTCTGGTCGGGCACAAGCGCCTGCAGCGTGCCCACCTGCGTGGCCGACGGCTGGACGGCCATATCGGCATTGGCCGTGGGCGTGCCGCACTGGCGCCGCGCCGCAGCTCAGGAGCAGCCGGCGCATTGGGCAGGAGAGCCGTCGGCCACGATGCCGTCGTACCCATGGGACCGACGCTGCGCCCGCTGTCGCCAGTAGCACTTAAGTAACAGATATTGAAAATAGATACTATTGAATTTTTTGTTTCAATAGTTAAGATGCATCGGTTTTTTGTCAAAACAACGGCCGGTAGCGATCGGGCGTGAAATTCAAACATCGGCATCAGAGGGAGATTTGCGTGCGCCACGTTTTTGCGATTCGGGCGTGGTCGGCGCTCGCGCCTGGACTGCAGGAGCCTGCCCAGTGGCGACAGTGGGCACGTCAACCCATCCTGCCGCAAGGGCAGGTGCATCCGGATCTTGCCCATGTTTCACCCATCGTCCGCAGGCGCTTCGGGCGATTGGCGCGATGCGTAGTCATCCCTGCCGACGCCGTTCTGGCGCAGGCTGCAGTGGCAGATTTGCCCGTGGTCTGGGCTTCGCGCTACGGCGATGCCGAAAAGTCCCTTGACTTGCTGCAAACGCAGGCCCTGGGGCAGGCTTTGTCTCCCACGGCATTCGGCCTGGCGGTGCATAACGGCATTGGCGCCCAGCATTCCATTTTGCGAGGCATGCGTGCCAATGCCTTGTGCGTGGCGTCCACCGATTGCGCGCCGGAAGCGGGCATGGTCGAAGCATTGGGCTTGCTGCACGAAGGCGCGCCGCAAGTCATGCTGGTCTGCTATGACGCGCCACTGCCTGCTCCGTATGACGGCTTCCACACAGAGCCCCAGGTGGTATTCGCCTGGGCGGTCTTGGTGCAATGGGCAGTACCCGGGGAGTCCGGTTTCCAGTTGAGCAGGCAGCCCGGCATGGACGCCGCGCAGCCGGAGCCGGACCACGCGCCGCATTTGCAGCATTTACCGCACGGGTTGCAGGTGTTGCAGTTTCTGTTGCACGACGGCCAGGCATCCCTGACAGGCCCGCAGCGCCCGGCACAGCGCCGTGGCGCAGGTACATGGCGATGGGAGCGCGCTCATGGCTGAGTGGCTCAATCGTCAGTGGCGCCTGGCGGCCACCGGCCTGTGCTTTGCCGTGTTCGGCCTGGGTGGGCTGGTGGTGCGCTGCGTGGTCTATCCGGCCTTGCTGCTGACCGTGCGCCAGCCGCAGTCGCGCCAGTGGGCGGCCCAGTCGGTGATCCATCACAGCCTGCGCTGGTTCGTGGCCCTGATGGCGGGCGTCGGCGTTCTGTCCTATGAAGTGCACGGCCGTGAACGTCTGCAGCGGCGCGGCCTGCTGATTCTTGCCAATCACCCATCGCTGATCGACGTGGTGTTCCTGATCTCCTTCGTTCGCCATGCCGATTGCATCGTCAAGGCGGCGCTGGCAGGCAACCCTTTCACGCGCGGCCCCATCCGGGCGGCCGGCTTCATTGCCAACAGCCGTGGCGAGGGCCTGCTGCAGGACTGCCTGCGCTCGCTGGCATCCGGCAACAACCTGATCATCTTTCCCGAAGGCACGCGAACACCGCTGCACGGCAAAGTCCGGCTGCAGCGCGGCGCGGCCCATGTGGCGGTCAGAGGCCGCATCGATATCACGCCGGTGCACATCCATTGCAGCCTGCCCATGCTGACCAAGGGCGCGCCGTGGTGGCAGGTGCCGCCGCGCAAGCCCCACTTTTTCATCGAAGTCCGTGACGACATCGGTATCGAGGCCTTTTGCCAGGGCGCTGCCAGCGACTCCGTGGCGGCCCGACATGTCACGGACCATCTGTCCGCACAACTATTCAAGGAACCGTCCCGTGCCTGAGCTTGAGCAAGAAATCAAAGAACTCATCATCGAGTCCCTGGCGCTGGAGGACATCACGCCGCAGCAGATCGATGCGGGCGAGCCCCTGTTTGTCGAGGGCCTGGGACTGGACTCCATCGACGCGCTGGAGCTGGGCCTGGCGCTGCAAAAGCGTTTCGGCGTGAGCCTGTCCGGGGACTCGGAACAGACGCGCCAGCATTTCCGCAGCGTCCAGGCGCTTGCTGCCTTCGTGGCGGCCCAGCGCACGCACTGAGTGCGGCCCTCCGCGCAGACCGCAGCAAAGACATTTTCATGAACAAAGAAACCATCTACGAACGCATCGTCGAAATCCTGACGGAAACCTTCGATATCGAGGCGGAGCGCATCACTCCCGAAGCCCGTCTCCATGACGACCTGGACATCGACAGCATTGATGCCGTGGATCTGATCGTCCAACTGAAGCCTCTGGTCGGCAGGCGGCTCAATGCCGAGGCCTTCAAGTCGGTGCGCACCATCCAGGACGTGGTGGATGCGCTGCATCAGCTGATGCAAGAAGACAGCGCCGTCGCCTGAGGAACACGCCTGCCATGCGCAAAACCGCGACAGGCCTTGTGCTGCTGGCCACGGTGCTCTATCCGCTGGCCGTCTATGCCGCGCTGGGGCGTGTGGCTGCGCACTGGATTGCCGCCGCATTGGTGGTGCTGGCGCTGGCGCGTGCCTGCAGCAGCCGCGAAGGATTTTGGTGGGTGGTCGCTGCGGGGGCGGCGGCGCTGTCTGCCGTCTCGTGGTGGCAGGGCGATGGCCTGGCGCTCAAGTTCTATCCGGTGCTGGTCAATGCCGTGCTGCTGGCCGGCTTTGGCTGGAGCCTGTGGTTTCCGCCGTCGGTGGTGGAGCGCCTGGCCCGGCTGCGGCAGCCCGATCTGCCTGCGCCGGCCGTGCGCTACACCGCCCGGGTGACGGCCGTTTGGTGCGTCTTCTTTGTCTGCAATGGCGCAGTGGCGGCCGGTACGGCCCTGTATGGCAGCGACGAGGCCTGGGCCTTGTACAACGGTTTGATCGCCTATGGGGCCATGGGGCTGCTGATGGCGGTGGAGTGGCTGGTGCGCCAGCGTGTGCGCAGGCGCCATGGACATGTGTGAGGCAAGGATGACGGCCACAAAGAGCGAACAAGGTCTGGCACTGGCATGGGTGGCATTGGCGCAGGTGGCACTGCCGCAGTCCAGGGACGCAGGGCATGTGGTGGCAAGGCCGCAGGATGCGCCGGTCACGCACGCGCAATGGGTCGATGCTGTCCGGGCGTGGTGCGCGGCCTTCCAGCGTGTGCAAGGGGCGGAAGTGGCCTTGTACTGCGGCAATCCGCTGACCTTTGCCGCTGCGCTATGGGGTGCATGGCACGCGGGCAAGACGCCGGTGCTGGCCAGTGACCTGCATGCGCACACGCTGTCGGCGCTGCTGCCCCAGGTGGCGGCCTGCGCGGGCGAGTTGCCCCAGGCCCTGGTGCCTGATGCCGCTGGCGCGGACGGCGTGGTACTACAGCCCCTGGACATGCAAAAGGCGCGCGTCGTGCTGTTCACGTCCGGCTCCACGGGGGTGCCCGAGCGCATTGAAAAGCGGCTGTCGCAGCTGGATGCCGAGGTGCAGGCCCTGCAGGCCGTGTTCGGTGCCGGCATGGCGCAGGAGCCGCACGTGCAGGTGCTCTCCACCGTGGCGCACCATCACATCTACGGCCTGCTGTTCCGCATTCTGTGGCCGCTGGCGGCGGGCCGCGCCATGGGCACGCATCTGGCGCACTATCCCGAGGATCTGGTGCAGCCACTGCAGCAGGCGCCGCGCAGCCTGCTGGTATCGAGCCCCGCCATGCTCGGCCGCTTGCCGACGCACCTGGACTGGTCGCAGGCGATGGAGCGGCTGGGCGGTGTGTTTTCCTCCGGCGGCCCACTGGCCGAGAGCGCCTCGCAGCACACGCTGCAACTGCTGGGCCATTCGCCCACCGAAGTCTTCGGCAGCTCTGAAACCGGCGGTATCGCCTGGCGCCGCCGCGCAGAACACGGCGAATCCTGGCAGGCCCTGCCTGGCGTGGAGCTGCGCCTGTCGGACAGCGGGCTTCTTGCCGTGCGCTCGCGCCATCTGCCTGATGCGCAGCTTTGGTGGGAGACGGCCGACCGTGCCTTGCCCGGCACCGACGGCCTGGGCTTCGTGCTGCAGGGGCGTGCAGACCGCATTGTGAAGATTGCCGAAAAGCGGGTGTCCCTGACCGCCATGGAGCGTGTTCTGGAAACCCATGGTGACGTCCGGCAGGCCAGGGCCGTGGTGCTGGAGCAGCCGCTCGGCGTCAGCGGCATGGCTGGCGGCGCGCCGCAGCGCGTGGGCATGGTGGTGGAGCTGTCCGAAGCGGGCTGGCAGGCGTTGCAGCAGCAGGGCCGCCGCGGCATGGGTCAGGCGCTGCGCTTGCTGCTGCAACCCTGCGTGGACCGCGTGGCCTTGCCGCGCCACTGGCGTTATGTGGAGCGCATGCCCATGAATGCGCAGGGAAAGACCACGCATCACAGCCTGCTGACCTTGTTCAATCCCGTGATTCCCGTGCCGGCATGGCAGGAACGCAGCGCGCAGCGCGCCACGGCGCAATTGCTGGTGCAGCCCCGGCTGCGCGTGCTGGAGGGGCATTTTCCCGAGGCATCCCTGGTGCCCGGCGTGGCGCAACTGCATTGGGTGGTGAGCCTGGCGACCCAGGCCTTCGGCCTGGAGCACGGATTTGCCGACGCGCAACTGCTCAAGTTCCAGCAGCCCATCCTACCCGGCGATACGGTGCAGATGCAGCTGCAGTGGCAGCCCGAGAAAGGCTGGCTGCAGTTCGAGTTGAGTTCCGCGCGGGGCGTGCATGCCAGCGGCCGCCTGCTGGAGCGCAGGCCATGACGGCACCTGGCTTTCGTCCCACGGCCCTGATCCCCGTCTACAACCACCCCGACACGGTGGGCGTGATGGTCCGAGGCTGCCTGCACGCCGGCCTGCCGTGCCTGCTGGTGGACGACGGCTCGGGGCCGCGCTGCGCCGCCGTGCTGGATGCGCTGGCAGCGCAGCACGCAGGGCAGGTCCAGGTGCTGCGCCTGGCAAGCAACCAGGGCAAGGGTGCCGCCGTGATGGCCGGCCTGCGCGCCGCGCTGGCCCAGGGCTGCACGCATGCGCTGCAGATCGATGCCGATGGCCAGCACGCCGTCAGTGACATTCCCGCCTTCCTGGCGCTGGCCCGTGCCCACCCGGGGAGCATGGTCTGCGGGGCGCCCGCCTATGACGCCAGCGTGCCCAAGGCGCGTCTTTATGGCCGGTACCTCACCCATGTGTGGGTGTGGATCAACACCTTGTCGTTGGACATTCGCGATTCCATGTGCGGCTACCGCGTGTATCCGCTGAAGACCACGGTGGCGGTGCTGGACCGCACCCGCATGGGTCGGCGCATGGAATTCGACACCGAAGTGCTGGTGCACCTGCACTGGCGCGGCGTGGCCTTCGTGACCTTGCCCACGCCCGTGACCTATCCCGCCGATGGGCTGTCGCACTTCAGGGTCTGGAGCGACAACCTTCGGATCTCCGGCATGCACGCGCGCCTGTTCGGCGGCATGCTGCTGCGCAGCCCGCAACTGTTGGCGCGCCGACTGCGAACGCGGGGGGCGTCATGAGCGGGCCTTCCACACGCAGCCCGCACCACTGGGCGCAGATCGGTGAAAGCACCTGCGTGGGCGGCATGTGGCTGCTCTACCAGCTTCACCGCTGGCTGGGCCGCTGGCCCTTTCTGCTGTGCCTGTATCCGGTCGTCGGCTACTACTGGCTCACGCGCCCGGTGGCGCGGCGCGCTTCCCTGCAGTACCTGCAGCGCCTGCAACAGGCGCATGGCCTGTGGCCGCGCGGGCCGGGCTGGGTGCACGGCCTGCGGCACTTTGGTGTCTTTGCCCAGGTGATCCTGGACAAGCTGCTTGCCGTAACGAGCAGCTACCGCACCGAGCACGTGCGTTTGGAGGGGCAACAGTCCTTGCTGGACCTGATGGCCTGCGGGCAGGGGGCCGTGCTGGTGACCGCGCACATGGGCTGCGTCGAGCTGTGCCAGACCCTGGCCCGGCAATGCCCTGGCCTGCAACTGACCATCCTGGTGCATACCCGGCATGCCGAGCGCTTCAACCGCCTGCTGCGCCGCATGGCGCCGGACAGCGGGGTGCAGCTGCTGCAGGTCTTGGACTTCAACATGGCCACCGCCATGGCACTGGCCGACCGCGTGGCGCGCGGGGAGTTCATCGCCATTGCCGGTGACCGCGTTCCTGTGCATGAGAGCAAGACCACGCAGGCCCTGTTTCTGGGCCATGAGGCCGCCTTCCCCTGCGGGCCCTACATCCTGTCTGCCCTGCTCAAGTGCCCGCTGTATTTCATGGGCTGCGTGCATGAGGGACGGGGCTATGCCGTCGAGTTCGTGCCGCTTGCCGCCCAGGTTGAACTGCCGCGCGCGCGGCGCGCGCAGGCGCTGGCCGGCTATGCCCGGCTCTATGCCCGGCAGCTTGAACGCCTGCTGTGCAAGGCGCCTTATGACTGGTTCAACTTCTTCCCGTTCTGGGAGCAGGGCATGCCTGCACCTGCACCCACGCATCCTCTCAACCATGGGTAATTTGCCCTTCACGCGGAGCCTTCATGGCCACTGACCAGGAAATCGCCTCGCGCGAGCGGCTGAGCTACGAGATCGAAGTCACGCCAGCGTTCTACGACATCGACGTGATGGAGATCGTCTACCACGGCCACTACGTGCGCTATCTCGAACTGGCTCGCAGCGCCTTGCTGGCCCACTTCGACTACGACTATCCCCGCATGCGAGACTCCGGCTACGGCTGGCCCGTGGTGGACATGCGTCTCAAATACGTGCGCCCGGCGCTGTTCGGACAAAAGCTCCGGATCAAGGCCACCATCACCGAGTGGGAAAACCGCCTGCGCATCGACTACCTGTTCAGCGATGCCGCCACGGGCGAGAAAGTGAACACGGCCCACACCACCCAGGTGGCCGTGGACATGCGCACGCGCGAGATGTGCTTTGTCTGCCCTCCCGTGCTGTGGGAACGGCTGGGGGTGCAGCCATGACTGCCCGAGGGACGCGCTTGGCTGCATGGGGCATGGCCTGCGCCCTGGCCTGCACCTTGTCTCTTCCGGCTGCCTTGCAGGCCGCGCCTGCTGCCGGTGTTTCCGGCGTTGGCGACGGCTCCCAGACCGCCCCGGCCTCCCAAGTGTCACAGCAGGCTCTGTTGGCCCAGGTGCGTGAGCGCGTGCAGAGCGCGCCTGTGGTGCGTGGTCAGTTCACGCAGCTCAAGACCGTGCAGGGCTTCAGGCAGCCGCTCAAATCCTCGGGCGACTTCGTCGTGGCACGTGGCAAGGGCATCGCCTGGCAGGTGCGACAGCCCTTTGCCTCGACGCTGATCGTCAGGCCCGACAGCCTGCTGTCGCGCGGCGCCGATGGCAGCACGGCCGTGCAGATGCGCGCGCAGGACGAGCCTGTGCTGCGCACCATCAATGCCATGCTGTTTGCCGTGGTGTCGGCGGACCTGGCGCAGCTCACCCACTACTTCGAGGTCAGCGGCCAGGTGCAGGGTGCCGGCTGGAGTCTCCACCTGGTGCCGCGCGACCCCGTGCTGGCCCAGTGGCTGCAGGCGGTGGACCTGAGCGGCCAGCAGTTTGTGCAGTCCGTGCAATTGCAGGAGGCGCGCGGCGACCGCAGCCAGATCCAGATGGCGAACCCCGTTGCCGAGCAGGCGCTGCGTGCGCAGGATGCCGCCCTGTTTGACTGAGCCCGCGCCATGAGCACCAGTCCATCCCCCGCGCACGACACCGGCAGCCAGGACCGTCCCGGCCTTCTGTGGCGTGCAGCCGCATTGGCCTGGCTGCTGGCCGTGCTGGTGGTGGCCGTGCACCAATGGCATTTCTGGCATGGCCAGCGCATGGACACCGATGTGCTGGCACTGCTGCCGGTCAATGAACAGGCGCCCGAGGTGACGCGCGCCACGCAGCAGCTGGCCGACCAGTTGTCGCGCCAGGTCACCGTGCTGCTGGGTACGCCCGACTGGGCCGGCAGCCGACAGGCAGCACAGCAGTTGCGGCAAAGCCTTTCACGTCAGGCGGCCGCGCCGCTGCGCGAACAGGCACTGGCGCAGCAGGTCTCCATGCAGGCGGCCCTGGATTTCTACCAGCCCTGGCGCCAGTCCCTGCTTACGCCGCAGCAGCGCGACCGGCTGCAGCACACGCCGGGCGAGGTCCTGGTGCAGCAGGTCCTGCAGGACCTGTACCAGCCCGGCCTGCAGGCGCGGTTGACCGACTGGATTCGTGATCCCCTGGGCCTGTGGACCCCCTGGTGGACGGCGCGCGCTGCGCAAAGCCATGCGCGGCCGCGCGACGGTGAGCTGTGGGTGTCCGGGCAGGGGCAGCAATGGGTGCTGCTGCAGTACGCGCTGTCGGGCTCGGCGTTTCGCCTGTCAGGCGAACCCGTGCTGCAGGATGCGCTGCAGCAGGCCCTGGCCGATGTGCGCCGGCAATGGCCCGATGCGCAACTGCTGGTGGCCGGCGTACCGCTGCATGCCGAGGCAGCGGCCACGCAGGCGCATGGCGAGATCAACACCATCGGCTGGGGCTCCCTTGCCGCTGTCCTGCTGCTGGCGTGGCTGGCATTTCGAGCCGTGCGTCCGATGGCCCTGGTGGGCCTGTCCCTGCTGATCGGCACGGCGGTGGCGCTGAGCGTGACGGCGGCCCTGTTCGGCCAGGTGCATTTGCTGACCCTGGTGTTCGGCGCCAGCCTGGTGGGTGTGGCCGAGGACTATGGCATTCACTACTTTGCTGCCCGGCAGGGCGCCCCACGGCGCACGCCGCATGCGCTGATGCGTTCCCTGCTGCCGGCACTGTGGCTGGCGCTGGGCACCAGCGTGATTGCCTACCTGGCACTGGGCGTCGCGGCTTTCCCGGGACTGCGGCAGATGGCCGTTTTCTCCGTGGTGGGACTGGCCGCCGCCATGTTGACCGTGGTCTGCTGGTTCCCCTGGCTGGACCGGGGCCACATGCCCGCCAGCCCCGCTGCACGGCGCATAGGCCTGAGCCTGATGGCCTGGCCGCGCTGGCGCGCAGCGCTGCCGGGTTCGGTGGTGCTGTGTGCCGCCATGGCGGCCTGGCTGGCGTGGGGTGGGCGCCTGAACATCCAGGACGATGTGCGCCAGCTGCAAAACGGCGCGCCTGCCCTGGTTGCCCAGCAGCGCCAGGTGGGTGACATGCTGGGCCTGCCCAGCCCGGCCCAGTTCTACCTGCTCGACGGGGCCAGCGACCAGGAGCTGCTGCAGCGCGAGGAGCTGCTCAAGCAGCGGCTTGATGTGCTGGTGCAGCATGGTCAGCTTGCCGGTTACACGGCTGTGTCCGACTGGGTGCCTTCCGCCCGGCGCCAGAGCGAGGATCTGGCCCTGGTGCGCCGTGTCGAGGACCAGGTGCTGCAAGGGATCAATGCCCAATTGGGCGAGTCTTTCAGTACGCCTGCCGCCGCACCGGTGCAGCCCCTGACCGTGCAGGCCTGGCTGGAGCAGTCCATCTCCGCGGCGGCCGGCCCCCTGTGGCTGGGCGAGCGCGATGGCCGTTGGCGCAGCATGCTCATGCTGCGCGGCGTGGCCGGTCAGGCCGCACTGCCGGGGCTGGCGCAGGCAGCGCAGGGGCTGGAGGGCGTGGTCTGGGTGGACAAGCCCGCCGAGATCTCCGGCCTGCTGCAGCGCTACCGCCTGTCGATGACGCAACTGCTGGTGCTGGGCCACGCCCTGGTGCTGGCCGCTCTGTGGCTGCGCTTTGGCAGCCAGGCTTGGCGAGCCTGGCTGCCCACCGTGCTGGCCAGCCTGGCGGTGGCGGTGGTCCTGTCCGTCTGGGGCCAGCCCTGGCAGCTTTTCAACGTGCTGGCGCTGATGCTGTTGCTGGGCGTGGGTATCGACTACGGCATCTTCCTGCAGGAGCACGAGGACGATCCCCACGCCTGGCTGGCCGTGGTGATCGGCGCGGCCAGCACCTGGCTGTCATTCGGCCTGCTGGGCCTGTCCCAGACGCCGGCCTTGCGGGCCTTTGGCGTCACGCTGATGCTGGGCCTGCCGCTGGTGCTGGTGCTGGCGCCGCTGTTTCGCGCGCCGCCGCAGGCGCCTGCCGGCACCCCTCTCTGAAAAAGACACCGTACATGCAACGTATCGAACAGACTGAAATCCTGATCATCGGCGCCGGTCCCTCCGGCGCCGTGGCGGCGGGCCTGCTGCGCCGGCAGGGGCGCCGGGTGCTAATCCTGGAGAAGGAAGAGTTCCCGCGCTTTTCCATTGGCGAGAGCCTGCTGCCGCAAAGCATGGCCTACATCGAGCAGGCCGGCATGCTGCAGGACGTGGTGGAGGCGGGCTTCCAGCACAAGAACGGCGCGGCCTTCGCCCGGGGCGATCTGCGCACGGCCTTCGACTTCCGTGACAAGTTCTCCTGCGGATGGGGCACGACGTACCAGGTGCAGCGCGCCCATTTCGACAAGGTGCTTGCCGATGCCGCCCAGAAGGCGGGCGCCGAGATCCGCTATCGCCATACGGTGACCGGCGTGGACGTGGCAGGCGCCCAGCCGCAGGTCACGGCCCGCACGCCGCAAGGCGAGGAATATGTGGTGCAGGCCCGCCATCTGCTGGATGCCAGCGGCTTTGCGCGCATCTTGCCGCGCATGCTGGGGCTGGAGCGGCCCTCCGGTTTTCCCGTGCGCGCGGCCCTGTTCACGCATGTCGAGGATCGCATCGCGGCGCAGGACATGGACCGCGACAAGATCCTGATTTCCGTGCATCCCGAGCACCGGCATGTGTGGTTCTGGACCATTCCGTTTTCCAATGGCCGCAGCTCGCAGGGCGTTGTCGCCACGCCCGAATTCCTGGAGCGCTATGCGGGCTCCGAGGTCGAGCGCCTGCGCGCCATCATTGCCGAGACGCCCAGCCTCGCGCAGGTGCTGCGAAATGCCCGGTGGGACACGCCGGGTCGTTCGCTCACGGGCTACTCGGCCAATGTGACCGCGCTGTGGGGCCCGGGCTATGCCTTGCTGGGCAATGCGGGCGAGTTTCTGGACCCGGTGTTCTCCAGCGGCGTGACCATTGCCCTGAAGTCGGCCAGCCTGGCCGCCGACTGCATCGCCCGCAGCTGGCAGGGCGAGGCGGTGGACTGGCAACAGGACTATGCCCAGCCGCTGCAGGCAGGTGTCGATACCTTCCGTGCCTTCGTGCAGGGCTGGTACGACGGCAGCTTCCAGGATGTGATCTTCCACCCGTCGCATGCGCCGGACATCCGCCGCATGATCTCGTCCATCCTCGCCGGCTACGCCTGGGATGGACGCAACCCCTATGTGGCCGAGCCGGAGCGCCGCCTGGACGTGCTGAGCCAGCTTTGCCAGCCTGGGCAGGGGGTGATGGCATGAGGCGGCTGCGTCTTTTCCCGGCCCTTGCGCGCCAGCGTGCGCCAGCCTTGTTCGCGGTGTGCTCCGTGAGCGCTGCCATCATCACGGCCAGCGCGTTGGCAGGCTGCTCCACCGCGCCAGAGGCGCGTGCACCGCAGGGCAATGCCACGCCGCCGCGGCTGGCATTGCCGCCGGCTGCGCTGGGCTGCGCGCTGGCGCTGCAGCAGCATCTGGTGGTGCAGGCGCCTGGCCAGCCCGCGCAGGAACTGGACGCGCTGCTGGAGGTCGATGCGCAGACGGTGCGCCTGGCGCTGGTCCACCTGGGGCAGCGCGTGGGCGTGATCGTCTGGGATGGGCGGCAGCTGCAGGCCGAGCTGTCACGCTGGTGGCCGGCGCAACTAGCGCCGGCGCAGGTGCTCGGCGACATGCAGCTGGCGCTGTGGCCGGTGGACGCCATTGCGCGGGACTTGCCCGCGTCCTGGATGCTGCAAGAGGTCGGAACACCCAGCGGATCGGCCAGCGGATCGGCCAGACGCCTGTCTCACCAAGGGCAGACGCGCGTCGAGATCCGGCCTGCCGGCAGCGACGGGTTCGAGATCGTATATGCCGCAGGCGCCTGGCAACTGCGCGTTGCCTCGCCCGGCGGCATGCGTCCCTGTGCCAATGCAGGGGAGGGCGCATGACCGCGATCACCCCGACGGCACAGGCCGTGTTTGTGCAAACCCTTTCAGCCACCAGCGCCCTGGGCGCCGATGCGGCCAGCCTGCGTGCCGCATTGTTCGCCACCCAGGCCCCCGACAGCCTGCAGTGCAGCGACCGCTACAGCCCGGGCCGGCACCTGCCGCTGGGCTGCCTGCCGCCCCACGTGGTGCTTCCCACGCTGGACTGGGCACCGCCGCCGCAGCGATCGCGCAACAACGCCCTGGCATGGCACACCGCCCAGGGCGTGCGCGGCTCGGTGGAGCAGGCACTGTCGCGCTGGGGCCCGGCGCGTGTGGGCGTGGTGGTGGGCACCAGCACGGCCGGCGTGCAGGAGGGCGAAGCCGCCGCCGCCCATTGGCAGGCACAGGGCCGGTTCCCGCAGGACTTTGATTACGCCTTGCAGGAAATGGGCAATGTGTCGGAGTTCCTGGCCCAGCACCTGGGCATCCAGGGGCCGGCGCACACCCTCTCCACCGCCTGCTCCTCCGGGGCCAAGGCGTTGGCATCTGCCGCGCGCTGGCTGCAGGCCGGCCTGGTCGATGCCGTGCTGGCCGGCGGGGTGGATGCGCTGTGCGCTTTCACCGTGGCCGGTTTCAGCGCGCTGCAGGCCGTGTCGGACCAGCGCTGCAACCCGCTGTCTGCCCGGCGCAGCGGCATCAACCTGGGCGAGGGCGCGGCGTTCTTCCTGCTGACGCGAGAGCCAGGCCCCGTGCGTCTGGCCGGTTGGGGCGAGACCCAGGATGCCCACCACATGTCGGCCCCCGACCCATCCGGCCAGGGCGCCATCCAGGCCATGGAGCAGGCGCTGCGGCGTGCGGCCATGCGGCCCGGTGACGTGGACTACATCAACCTGCACGGCACGGCCACGGTGCACAACGACGCCATGGAAAGCCTGGCCATTCACAGCGTGTTCGGCGAAGCAACGCCCGTGAGCTCCACCAAGCCGCTGACCGGCCACACCCTGGCGGCGGCCGGGGCGCTGGAAGCGGCCATGGCCTGGCACCTGCTGCACGACAACCCGCAGGGCCGGCTTCCTGCGCACTGGTGGGATAGCGAGCAGGCGCCCGAACTGCCCGCCCTGGCCGTGGTCCGCCCGGGCATGGCGCTGGGGCGTGCGCCCCGGGCCGTGCTCAGCAATTCCTTTGCCTTTGGCGGCAGCAACTGCGCCCTGCTGCTGGCCGCTGCCTGAGGAGCCATCGAGATGAACGCATTTCTACCGATTGAAAACTACGTGCCCCATCGCGGCGTGATGCTGCTGCTGGACTGCCTGCTCGATGCATCTGCCGACAGCGCCCATGCGCAGGTCACCGTGCCGCGTGATGGCCTGTTTCTGCAGGACGCCGGCATGCCCGCCTGGGTGGGGCTGGAGTACATGGCCCAGACCGTGGCCGCCTGGGCCGGCTGGCAGGCGGTGCAGGCCGGGCGGCCCGTCAAGCTGGGTTTTTTGCTGGGCACGCGCAAGTTCCAGGCGGCCTGCGCACATTTTTCCCCGGGCAGCGTGCTGCGCGTGAGCGTGCACTGCGAACTGGTGGGCACCAATGGCCTGGGCATGTTCGATTGCCGCATCCAGCCCCTGGGCGAGGACCGCGTGCTCGCCCAGGCCCGCATATCCGTTTACGAACCAGACAATGGCAGCGCATTCATACAGGCGCTGGAGCAAGAAGGAGTTGGACAAGCATGAGTGCAATCGCCCAGCCAGCCACGGTGCTGGTGACCGGGTCGAGCCGGGGCATAGGCCGGGCCATCGCCCTGCGCCTGGCGCGCGATGGTTTCGACATCGTGGTCCATTGCCGCAGCGGCCGCGAGCAGGCCCTGCAGACGGTGGCCGACATTGCCGCGCTGGGCCGGCAGGCCCGCGTGCTGCAGTTCGATGTGGCAGACCGTCCTGCCTGCGCTCAGGCGCTTGAGGCCGACATGGAACAGCACGGCGCCTACTACGGCGTGGTCTGCAATGCCGGCATCGCCCGGGACAACGCCTTTCCCGCCATGACGGGCGAGGAGTGGGATGCCGTGGTGCATACCAACCTGGATGCGTTCTACAACGTGCTGCACCCGGTGGTCATGCCCATGGTGCGCCGCCGCAAGCCGGGGCGCATCGTGACGCTGGCTTCGGTCTCCGCCCTGATGGGCAACCGGGGCCAGGCCAACTACAGCGCGGCCAAGGCCGGGGTGATCGCAGCCACCAAGTCCCTGGCCGTGGAGCTGGCCAAGCGCGAGATCACGGTCAATTGCGTGGCGCCCGGCCTGATCGACACGGAAATGGTCAGCGAGGAAGTGCTCGAACATGCCTTGGCGCTGATTCCCATGCGCCGCATGGGCACGGTGGACGAGGTGGCAGGTGCGGTCGCCTTCCTCATGGGCGGCGAGGCCTCGTACGTCACGCGCCAGGTCATCTCCGTCAATGGAGGGATGGTGGGATGAGCGCAGCAAGCAAACGGCGTGTGGTCGTCACGGGCGTGGGCGCCTTGAGTCCCCTGGGCCACGACTGGGCCACGGTGCGGGAGCGACTGCGCTCCGGCAAAACCGCCATCCGGGTGATGGACGAGTGGGCTGCCTATGAGGGCCTGAGCACCCGGCTGGGCAGCACCGTGCCGCCCTTCGATCTGCCGCCGCACTACAACCGCAAGTCCATGCGCAGCATGGGCCGCGTCGCCTTGATGGCCACGCGTGCCAGCGAGCTGGCGCTGGCCGATGCCGGCCTGCTGGGCAATGCCTTCGTCAAGAGCGGGCACATGGGCGTGTCCTATGGGTCGTCCGCCGGAACGCCCTCGGCCATCGGCGACTTCGGCCGCATGATGGCCGACAAGAGCACCGAGGGCATCAACGCCAACACCTACATCAAGATGATGTCGCACACGGCGGCGGTGAACATCGGCGTGTTCTTCGGAACCACAGGCCGCGTCATCACGACGTCCAGCGCCTGCACCTCGGGCAGCCAGGGCCTGGGCTATGCCTTCGAGGCCATTCAGAGCGGCAAGCAGCTTGCCATGCTGGCCGGCGGGGCCGAGGAGCTGGATGCCACGCAGGCGGCTGTGTTCGACACCCTGTTTGCGACCAGCGTCAAGAATGACAGCCCCGAGTGCACGCCACGTCCCTTCGACGCCCGGCGCGACGGCCTGGTGCTGGGCGAGGGCGCCTGCACCTTGGTGCTCGAAGAGCTGGAGCATGCACTTGCCCGGGGCGCCTGCATCCGGGCCGAGTTGATCGGCTTTGCCAGCAACTCCGATGGCACCCATGTGACGCAGCCCAACGCCGCCACCATGGCCCAGGCCATGCGCATGGCGCTTGATGACGCGGGGATCGAACCTTCGGAGGTCGGCTACGTCAACGCCCACGGCACGGCCACGGACCAGGGGGACATTGCCGAATCGCAGGCCACCCGCGAAGTGCTCGGCAGCCAGGTGCCCATCAGCAGCCTCAAGGGCTACATGGGCCACACGCTGGGCGCCTGCGGCGCGCTGGAAGCCTGGATGAGCATCGAGATGATGCGTGAAGGCTGGTTTGCAGCCAACGCGAATCTGCAGCAACCCGATCCGCGCTGCGCCGATCTGGACTACGTCATGGGCGAGCCGCGTGCCTTGCACACCGATATCGTCATGAGCAACAACTTTGCCTTTGGCGGCATCAACACCTCATTGATTTTTCGACGTTGGAAGCAACAGGAGCCAGTGAAATGAAACAGACGAGAACCGCCGCCATTGTCCTGGTCCTTGCCCTGGCCGCAGGCAGCGCGGTGGCGCGAAGCACGGACATCTATGAACCCCCGGCGGTCATGTGGACCGCCTCGCCCGAGACTACGACGCAGCAGTTGCACGATCGCATCGTGGTGGCGTCGAAGTCGCTGGGCTGGGTGGTGGTCGGCGACGAGCCGGGCCGCCTGGAGCTGCACTACGACAAGCAAGGCAAGCACCAGGTCAACATCGCGGTGCACTACAACACAGATACCTACCGGATCAGCTATCTGCACAGCGTGAATCTGAATTACTCGGAAGGCGATGGCAAGCGGGAGATCCATCCCAACTACAACCGCTGGGTCCGGAATCTGATGAAGAAAATCAGTACCCCGTAATCCATCGCTGTCCCTGTTCCATGCTTTTTTACAGAGAGGGAGTTTCCATGAGAAAGATGATCTTGGCAGCCATGGCGCTGGTGGCCGCAACGGCGGTACATGCCCGCAATGAAGCAGTAATGCTGCCGCTGGCCGATGTGGTGAAGCTCGGCCTGGAGCAGGGCAAGCTCGACGGCAGCGTGAGCTTTCACCTGTCCGGTGCCAGCACGCCTGCCATCTCCGAAAAGCTGGGCGATGACGTGTCCAACAAGAAAACCAACGGCGTGGGCAAGGACGATGCCACGGCCTGCAACTGGGCAGCGCTGTCTGCCCTGATGGCCTTCGAGGCCAAGGCCAGGCAAAAGGGCGCCAACGCCGTGGTGGACCTGCACAGCTTCAACAAGAAGCAATCCACCCGGGATCCAGTCAATTTCGAATGCCGCGCAGGCAATGTGATGGCCGGCGTGACCTTCAAGGGCACCTATGCCCGCGTAGGCCGGTGATTTGAGCGCGCCGGCCGCCTGCGCCTTGCTGTTGGGGGCGCAGGCGCCCTTGTGGGCCAATGCGCAGTCGCTGGCTGCGGGCTGGCTGACGGACTCGGAGCGGGAGTGCCATGCCGGCATGCGCGAGGCGCGCCAGCGCGAATTCATCGCCTGCCGCTATGCCATGCGCCTGCTGCTGGCCGGCGGGCACGATGCCGCATCGACCTGGCGGCTAGCAGCGCCCCGCAATGCTGCCCCCCACGTGGAGCAAGGCGGGGAGGGCGGCATTTTTGGAGCGAAGCCCCGTTTGAGCCTCTCGCACAGCGCCGGCTGGCTGGCCTGCGCCGCCGCACAAGGCCCGGTAGGCGTGGACCTTGAGCGAAGGGCTGCGCACCGCCAGCGCGACGTGCATGCCATGGCCGAGATGGTGTGCTCCCCGCCCGAACGCGCATGGCTTCAGGCGCAGGACGGAGCCCGCCTGCAGCACAGCCTGGTGCAGCTGTGGAGCCTGAAGGAGGCCTATTTCAAGAGCCTGGGCCAGGGCCTGGACTTTGTCCGGATGCGGCAGCTTGCGTGGATACCCGTCTGCGCTGCGCTCGACATGGCTGGGCCGCCCCTGGCCCACGGCCGCCTGTGGCAAGGCCGGGATTGCGATGCACAGGCCGTGTGCCTGGCGCTTTGCATGCCTGGGCCCCTGCCCGAGGTGGCTATATCAGGAAGCGAAGAAGTGCATTGGCAGCCCGCTGCGGATTGGCGACTTGTCGTGCTGGCCTGATGGCACAAGGCACATGTCCAGCTGCAGAAATTCTGACCACTGGGGTGGTTTCGCCGTTAGCTTTGCGTGTTACGTGCTGGTAGTTATGTTGGGTGGTGGCGACAAGGCAACCCAGCAGGTGGACATTGCGGCTGCAATTGCCCTGTCCAAGACCCTGGAGAACTGACCATGACCAAGATTGCTGACCTTCCCACCTTTGACATGGCCGAGCACCTGAAAACCGATGAGGACGTGGCTGCCTATCTGTCCTTGGTGCTGGAAGAAGATGACCCCTCCGAACTGGCCCATGCCCTTGGCGTGATCGCACGCACGCGCGGCATGAGCGAGATAGCCAGTGCCAGCGGTCTGACCCGGGAGGCTTTGTACAAGGCACTGCGGCCGGGCAGCCAGCCTCGGTTTGACACCATCCGTCGCGTCTGTGGCGCTCTTGGCGTGCGTCTGGTGGCTCAGCCTATCCGCACCTGATCATTGTTGCCGGAATGCACTCAGAGTGCCCAACGAAAAAGCCCCAGACTCTTGCGAATCTGGGGCTTCTTGTTTGGTGCCGGAGAAAGGAATCGAACCCTCGACCTTCTCATTACGAATGAGCTGCTCTACCAACTGAGCTACACCGGCGACAGACAAAAATTATAACGGCAAATTTATGCCTCGGAATGGTATTGCGTCACTTTTTCGACTTCGTTCTTCGAGCCGAGGATGACGCTCACACGTTCGTGCAGCTGCGTGGGCTGGATGTCGAGGATGCGCTGCTTGCCGTTGGTGGCGGCGCCGCCGGCCTGCTCGACCAGCCAGGCCATGGGGTTGGCTTCATACATCAGGCGCAGCTTGCCGGGCTTGTTGGGCTCGCGGCGGTCCCAGGGGTACATGAAGATGCCGCCGCGGGTCATGATGCGGTGCACGTCGGCCACCATGGAGGCGATCCAGCGCATGTTGAAGTCCTTGCCGCGCGGGCCTTCCACGCCGGCCAGGCATTCGTCCACGTAGCGCTTGACGGGGGTGTCCCAGTGGCGCATGTTGGACATGTTGATGGCGAATTCCTTGGTGTCCTCGGGGATGCGGATGTTTTCCTGCACCAGCACGAAGGAGCCTTGCTCGCGGTCCAGCGTGAACATGGAGACGCCGTCGCCCACGGTCAGCACCAGGGTGGTCTGCGGGCCGTAGATGCAGTAGCCGGCCGCTACCTGCTGGGTGCCGGGCTGCATGAAGTCCTGCTCGGTCACGCCGGGGTGGCCTTCGGGCTTCTTGAGCACGCTGAAGATGGTGCCGATGGAGACGTTGACGTCGATGTTGGACGAGCCGTCCAGCGGGTCGAACATCAGCAGGTACTCGCCGTGCGGGTAGCGGTTGGGCACCAGGTAGATGCCTTCCATTTCCTCGGAGGCCATGGCCGCCAGGTGGCCGCCCCATTCGTTGGCCTCGATCAGCACCTCGTTGGCGATGATGTCCAGCTTCTTCTGGACTTCGCCCTGCACGTTCTCGCTGCCGGCCGTGCCCAGCACGTCGCCGATGGCGCCCTTGTTGACGGATTGGCTGATGCGCTTGCAGGCGCGTGCCACGACTTCCAGCAGCAGGCGCAGCTGGCCGGGGATGAGGCCGTCCACGCGTTGCTGCTCGACCAGGTAGCGGGTCAGGCTGACGTTTTTCTTCATGGGTTCAACTCCTAAAAATCCGGGAGCAGATGCGGCATGGCGTATGCATCTGCTGATGAACAGCATTCCAGTGATTCCTGGCTTGCAACATAAAACCGGCGCTGCTCAAGCCAGGGACACCGAGGAAGAGCCGCCTCGCACCGAGGGTGTCGTCCCCATGCAAGGGGGAAGGCGCGAAGCGACTCAGGGGGTGGCTCGTCAATCCGCGAGGGCGCGGGTGACGACTTCACGCACGTCGTTGCTGAGTTCGGCGCGAGCCGCCACGCGGGCGATGGCTTCACGTGCAGCGGTGCGGTAGGGCTCGGCCAGCTTGCTCCAGCGGTCCAGGGCACGCGCCAGGCGGGCGGCGACCTGGGGGTTGATGGCGTCCAGCTCGATGACGCGCTCGCTCCAGAACACGTAGCCCGCCGCGTCGGCGCGGTGGAAGGCGCCGGGATTGGCGCTGCAGTAGCTGAAGATCAGGCTGCGCGCGCGGTTGGGGTTCTTGATCTGGAAGTCGGGGTGCTTCATCAGCTGCTTGACGGCCGGCAGCACGTTGCCGCCACGGTCGCAGGCGCCGCCCTGCAGCGCGAACCACTTGTCCAGCACCAGCGCATCGTGCTGGAACAGCTTGTGGAAACGCGCCAGGGCCTGGGCGGCCAGCGGGTGGCCGCTTTGCACCAGTGCCGTCAGGGCGCTCATGCGGTCGGTCATGTTGCCTGCGTCCTTGAAGCGCTGCAGCGCCTTGCCGGGCCAGACCGTGTCGCCCGATGCGCGCGCGGCCAGGCACAGCATGGACAGTGCCATGCCGGACAGGGCGCGGCGGCCGGAGCTGACGGGGTCGGGGCGGTAGGCGCCGGTGTCGCTGTGCTCCTGCCATGCCTGCTGCCAGTCGGCCTGCAGTTCGGTGGCCAGTTGCTGGCGCATGGCTTCGCGCACGGCGTGCACGCGCTGCGGATCGACCACGGCCAGTTGCTCGGCAATGTAGCTTTCGCCGGGCAGGGTCAGCATCAGTTCCTTGAAGGCCGCATCCAGCTGCGGATGGCGCAGCACGCCGCGCATGGCCTCGACGAAGGAGGCCGGCAGCAGGGCAGCGGCGATCTGGCCGCTGGCGTCTGCCGTGATGGAGGTGTCGCCAATGGCCTGCAGCGCGATGCGCAGGCCCAGGCGCTGGCCGGCTTCCCAGCGGTTGAAGGCATCGCTGTCATGGGCCAGCAGGGTCAGCAAGGCGGCATCGCTGTCGCTGTGCTGCAGCACCACGGGGGCGCTGAAGCCGCGCAGCAGCGAGGGCACGGGCTCCTGGTCCACGTCGGTGAAGACGAAGCTGTGGCTGGGTTCGGACAGCACCAACAGGCGGCTGTCGCCGGCTGCCTGCGCATCTTCGCCCTGCAGGCGCAGGGTCAGCGCGCGGCCGTCCTGGCCCAGCAGGCCCATCTGCACGGGGATGACGAAGGGCAGCTTCTCGGCCTGGCCGGGCGTGGGCGCGCAGCTTTGGCTCAGGGTCAGCGTGTAGGTGCGGGCGGCCGCGTCATAGCTGCCTTCGGCGCGCAGCTGTGGCGTGCCGGCCTGGCTGTACCAGCGCTTGAACTGGTCCAGGCGCCGGGCCAGTTCGCTGTCGGGGTTGGCGTCGGCCATGGCCTGGGCGAAGTCGTCGCAGGTCACTGCGTGGCCGTCATGGCGCTCGAAATACAGCTTCATGCCCTTGGCGAAGCCTTCGCGGCCCACCAGGTTGTGCTGCATGCGCACGACCTCGGCACCTTTTTCGTAGATGGTGACGGTGTAGAAGTTGTTGATCTCGATGTAGCTGTCGGGCCGCACCGGGTGGGCCATGGGGCCCGCATCCTCGGGGAACTGGGCGGTGCGCAGCACGCGCACGTCCTCGATGCGCTTGACGGCGCGCGCCGAGGGGCTGCCCGCCATGTCCATGCTGAATTCCTGGTCGCGGAAGACGGTCAGGCCTTCCTTGAGCGACAGCTGGAACCAGTCGCGGCAGGTGACGCGGTTGCCGGTCCAGTTGTGGAAGTACTCGTGGCCGACGACGGACTCGATGTTGGCGTAGTCGGTGTCGGTGGCCGTGGACTGGCTGGCCAGGACGTACTTGGTATTGAAGACGTTCAGGCCCTTGTTCTCCATGGCGCCCATGTTGAAGTCGCTGGTGGCGACGATCATGAAGCGGTCCAGGTCCAGGGACAGGCCGAAGCGGGCCTCGTCCCAGGCCACGCTGGCCATGAGGGAGTTCATGGCGTGCTCGGTCTTCTCCAGGTCGCCGGGGCGCACGAAGACCTGCAGCAGGTGGTCGCGGCCTGCGCGGCTCTTGATCTTTTGCTCGCGCGCAACCAGGTTGCCGGCGACCAGAGCGAACAGGTAGCTGGGCTTGCGGTGCGGATCGGCCCACTTGGCGAAGTGGCGGCCGTCTTCCAGCGCGCCTTGCTCGACCAGGTTGCCGTTGGACAGCAGCACCGGGTACGCGGTCTTGTCGGCGCGCAGCGTCACGGTGTACATGGCCATCACGTCGGGACGGTCCAGGAAATAGGTGATGCGGCGGAAACCCTCGGCCTCGCACTGGGTGAAGAACGTGCCCTGGCTCACATACAGGCCCATGAGCTTGGTGTTCTTGGCGGGCGCGCAGGTGGTGAAGATTTCCAGATCGACGGGGTCGCCGCCCTCGGGCAGGTTCTCCAGCACGAGCTGGTCGCCGTCCATCTTGAACGAGGTGCCGCCGCCGTTGACCAGCACGCGCGCAAGGTTCAGTTCATCGCCGTCCAGGCGCAGCGGCTGCGCCGGCACCTCGGTGTTGCGGCGCACGCGCATCTTGTTGAGCACGCGGGTCTTGGCCGGATCGAGATCGAAGGTCAGGTCCACGGTGTCGATCCACCAGGCAGGAGCCTGGTAGTCGGCGCGGTGGATGGCGGTGGCAGGGGCCTGCCCGTCACGCAGTTGCAGCATACAGATTCCTTCCTATGCCAATATCAGGGGACAGAGTCCAAGCCCCTGTGCGGCCGGTGCCGCCCAGGGGCTTGAAATCAGAGGCCTTGCTTGAGCGAGGCTTCGATGAAAGCGTCGAGGTCGCCGTCCAGCACCTTCTGGGTGGCCGAGATTTCGACGTTGGTGCGCAAATCCTTGATGCGGCTGTTGTCCAGCACGTACGAGCGGATCTGGTGGCCCCAGCCCACATCGGTCTTGGTGTCCTCCAGCTTTTGCTGCTCCACCATGCGCTTTTGCATCTCGTGCTCGTAGAGCTTGGAGCGCAGGCGCTGCCATGCGACGTCGCGGTTGCTGTGCTGGCTGCGGCCATCCTGGCATTGCACGACGATGCCGGTCGGGATGTGCGTCAGGCGCACGGCCGAATCGGTCTTGTTGATGTGCTGGCCGCCGGCGCCCGATGCGCGGTAGGTGTCGGTGCGCACGTCCGAGGGGTTGATCTCGATCTGGATCGAGTCGTCGATCTCGGGATAGACGAACAGCGAGGCAAAGCTGGTGTGGCGGCCGCCCGAGCTGTCGAAGGGCGACTTGCGCACCAGGCGGTGCACGCCGGTTTCGGTGCGCAGCAGGCCGTAGGCGTACTCGCCCTCGATGTGGATGGTCGCGCTCTTGATGCCGGCGATGTCGCCCGGCGTCTCTTCCTCGACCGTGGCCTTGAAGCCCTTGCGTTCGGCGTACTTCAGGTACTGGCGCAGCAGCATGCCGGCCCAGTCGCAGGCTTCGGTGCCGCCGGCGCCGGCCTGGATGTCCACGAAGCAGTTCAGCGGATCGGCTTCCTTGCCGAACATGCGGCGGAACTCCAGTTCCTCGATCAGGGGCTGCAGCTTGGCGGTCTCGCCCTCGATGGTGAGCAGGCCGGTCTCATCGCCTTCTTCCTTGCTCATCTCGAACAGCTCGGCGTTGTCGGCCAGCTCGGCGGTGAGCTTTTGCAGCGTCAGCACGACGCCGTCGAGCAGCTTCTTTTCCTTGCCCAGTTCCTGGGCCTTCTTGGGGTCGTTCCAGACGCTGGGATCTTCCAGCGAAGCATTTACCGTGCGCAGTCGTTCGTACTTTGCATCGTAGTCAAAGATACCTCCGTAGATCTGCCGTCCGCTGCGACAGATCTTCGAGGGTGTTGCCGATGAGGTTGATGCGTTCTGCTTCCATGATGTGTTCCGTCTTCTGATGAATGTGTTCTTGGCTGAATCGCCGATTTTCTCATGCTGGGGCACCGTGCCGGGCCAAGCGCCTGTCGCGCGGGGCTGCGGGAGGGCTGCAGACTGGCGAGGGCTTTCAAAACAAGGGCTTGCAGCGGTCGATCATGGCAGATTTGAAGGGCTTGGCCATGGCAGGGGCGTGATCCGCCTGCGAGGCGCCCGGAAAAAAGGCCCGGCCAGCAGGAGCTGGTCGGGCCTTGGCCGGTGTGTCCGCCCCCGGCGGGGCGGGCGAAAACCTGGTTCAGAAGGTTTCCCAATCGTCGTCGGAGGCCGTGCTGGCCGCCTTGGCCTTGGCCCTGGCAGGTGCGGTCACGGCAGGCCGGGCCGGCTGCGCCGGCTGGGCCGGGCGCGCGGCGCCTGCCGGAGCAGGGGTTGCACCGGCCGCACCGGCCGCACCAGTTGCAGAAGGCAGGGCGGCCGATGCGCGTGCGGGCACAGCGCCTTTGGGAGCGGCAGGCGCCAGATGCGGACGGGGCGCCGCCGGTGTTTGGCGGGGCGCTGCCACGGCGGCGGCGTGGCTGACACCGCGGCTGCTGCCCAGCATGCCGGTGGACGGCGAGAGCTTGAACACGCTCACCACCTCGGCCAGCGCCTTGGCCTGGGCCTGCAGGGCGCCGGTGGCCGCCGCCGATTCCTCGACCAGGGCCGCGTTCTGCTGGGTCATCTGGTCCATCTGCGTGACGGCCTGGTTGACCTGCTCGATACCGGCCGTCTGCTCATGGCTGGCGGCCGAGATCTCGCCCATGATGTCGGTCACGCGGCGCACGCTGGCCACGATCTCCTCCATGGTCTTGCCGGCCGAATCGACCTGGGCGCTGCCTTCCTCGACCTTGCCCACCGAGTCGTCGATGAGCTGCTTGATCTCCTTGGCGGCGGCGGCCGAGCGCTGGGCCAGGGTGCGCACTTCCGAGGCGACGACGGCAAAGCCCCGGCCCTGGTCGCCGGCGCGGGCCGCTTCCACGGCGGCATTCAGCGCCAGGATGTTGGTCTGGAAGGCGATGGAGTCGATGACGCCGATGATGTCCACGATCTTGCGCGAGGCATCGTTGATGGCGGACATGGTCTGCACCACCTGGGCCACGGCCGTTCCGCCGCGCACGGCGACCTGGGACGCGGCGGCGGCCAGCTGGTTGGCCTGCTGGGCGTTGGCGCCGTTTTGCTTGACGGTGGAGGTCAGCTCCTCCATGGAGGCGGCGGTCTGCTCCAGCGAGCTGGCCTGCTCCTCGGTGCGGGCCGACAAGTCCTGGTTGCCCGATGCGATCTGGCCGCTGGCCGTGGCGATGGAGTCCGTGCCCTGGCGCACCTGGCCCACGATGCGTTGCAGGCTTTCGTTCATGTGCTTCAGGGCCAGCAGCAGCTGGCCGGTCTCGTCCTTGCCATGCACCTCGATGCGGCTGCCCAGGTCGCCTGCGGCCACGGCCTGCGCCAGGCTCACGGCCTGCTGCAGGGGGCGCGCCACGCTGCGGGCGATCAGCAGGGCCATGGCCAGGCCGAAGACCACGGCGCCCACCAGCAGGGCGATCACCCACCAGCGCGCAGCCGTGAAGATGTCGTCACCGGCCTGGTTGGCATCTTCGATGCCCTGGGCGTTGAGCTTGATCAGTTCATCGAGCTTGCTGTTGATGGCGCGGCTGGTCTTGACCGAATCGCCGCGCAGCAGCTCGGACGCCTCGTCGGTGCGCAGGGCGTGGGACAGGTCCACGATCTTTGCCGTGTGCTGCGCGTACTGGCCCAGGTCGTCCTTGATGCCGGCCATCAGCTCGCGCTCGCGAGCCGTATTGGCATAGCGCTCGAAGGCCTGCTGGTTCTTCAGCAGCTCGGACCACAGCGCGGGCATGTTCTTGTCGTAGACGGCCATCTCTTCCATGGAGGTGGCCAGCACATGCTGCATGGTCTGCGAGCGGTAGCGCTGCAGCTGGTAGCGCATCTCCAGGAGCACGCGCTCGGCAGGCATCCAGTGGTGGGCCAGGTCGGTGGCGGTCTGGTTGACGCGGTCCAGCTGGACCACGGAGAACAGGCCCAGGCCTGCGGTCAGCAGCAGCAGGGCGATGAAGGAGGCCAGCAGCTTGGGGGCCAGCTTCAGATTGCGGAAAAACATCATGGTGGGGGAGTGCCGTATGGCGAAGAGCGAAAGCGGATGAGCGGCTGGGGCTGGGAGTCGGCGGAAACGGTGGCGATCTGTGGCGATCAGCGGGGCCGACACTCAGCCGCCGCCATGCCGCAGATATCGGTCACTTGCCGGCGAGGCTTAGGGAAAAATAGGTCCAGTCCGAATATTTATTGCGGATTGTTACTTTTGCCGGCCAAGGTCTCCGCGCGCATGGCCTGGTCCGCTCACATGCCCGTTCACATGCCCGCTCACACGTCCGTCGCCAGGCCGGCCTGCGCGCTCGATGCCTGCAGCCACCGCTCCAGATCAGCGGCCGGCAGCGGGCGAGAGAACAGATAGCCCTGTGCCACCGGATAGCCCTGTTCGCGCAGGATGGTGTTCTGCGCTGCCGTCTCCACGCCCTCTGCCACCACGGTCAGGTGCAGGCTGCGGCCTATGCCCAGGATGGCGTTGCTCAGCGCCTGGGCGGCCTCGTCGTGCTCCAGGTCGGCGACGAAGCTGCGGTCCAGCTTGAGCTCGCTGACCGGCAGGCGCCGCAGGTAGCTGAGGCTGGAGTAGCCCGTGCCGAAGTCGTCCATGGACAGGCGCACGCCCTGGGAATGCACGGCCTGCAGCGTGCGCATGGTGCCCGGGTTGGTGTCCAGCAGCAGGCTTTCGGTGATCTCCAGCGTGAGGTCCTGCGGCTTGAGCGCGTTGTGCTCCAGCGTGTCGGCAATCATGCGCGGCAGGTCCAGGTTGTGAAAGCTGGTGGGCGAGAGGTTGACCGACATGGCCGGCACGTCGATGCCCCGGCTGCGCCACTCGCCCAGCTGGCGGCAGGCCTCGCGCAGTGCCCAGGTGCCCAGCTCGCCGATCAGGCCGCATTCCTCGGCCAGTGGAATGAAGCGTGCGGGCGAGATCTCGCCGAATTCCGCATGGCTCCAGCGCGCCAGGGCCTCCACGCCGTAGAGGCGCCCGTCCTTCAGGTCGAGCTGGGGCTGGTAGTGCAGTCGCAGGCCGCCGCTGCGCAGGGCGTCGCGCAGCGCCGTCTCCAGCACCAGGCGTTCCTGGGCCAGGCGGTTCATCTCGGGGCTGAAGAAGCTGTAGAGCCCGCGCCCGCCCGACTTGGCCTGGTACATGGCCATGTCGGCGCGGTGCAGCAGGGTCTCCATGTCGCGCCCGTCGGCGGGAAACACGGCAATGCCGCAACTGGCCGTGCTGGCCAGGGACACGTCGTCGATCATGCAGGGCTCGCCAAGTGCCGACTGCAGCCGCTCTATCACCTCGGCCGCCTGTGCACCGCCGCAGTGTGGCAGCACGATGACGAACTCGTCGCCCGACAGCCGCCCGGCAATGTCCCCCGTGCGCAGCTCCGCCTGAATGCGCTGGGCCACGCTGCACAGCAGCCGGTCGCCGGCCGGGTGGCCCAGCGAATCGTTGACCTGCTTGAAACGGTCCAGGTCGATGAAGACCACGGCCAGCTCGTGGCCCTCGTGCGACGCCACGGACAGCGCCTGCTCGGCCTGGGCCAGCAGCAGGCTGCGGTTGGGCAGGGTAGTCAGCCCGTCGTAGAAGGCCAGCTGCCGGATGCGGCGGCGTGCCTGCTCGCGCTCCAGCGCCAGCGCGCACAGGTCGGTGCAGGCCTCCACCAGCCGCTGGTGGAAGGGATCGGGGCCGGGCCGGTTGAAATGGCGGTAGTAGAAGGCAAAGGTGCCGGCCACGCCGCCCTGCAGCCCGCAGATGGGCGTGGACCAGCAGGCCGTATACCCCAGCGGCAGGATGAGGTGCTTGTAGTCGGCCCACAGCGGGTCGGTGGCGATGTCGCCCACCAGCACGGGCCGGTTGTGAAAGGCCGCCGCGCCGCAGGAGCCGACATTGGGGCCGATGGGCACGCCGTCCAGCGCCGCCGAATAGGAGGCCGGCAGGCTGGGCGCGGCCAGCGGATGCAGGCGGTTCTGGTCATCGACTTCCAGCACCGAGACCGCGATATCGGGCGCAATGCGCTCGACCTCGCGGCACACCAGGTCCAGCACCTCGGTCAGCGGCTGGTCGCGGGCCATGGCCTCCAGGGCGCGCCGCTGCAGCACCTCATGCATCTTGGCTTCGGTAATGTCGGTGATCACCGTCACCGTGGTCTGCAGCCGCCCGTCCGGCCCCATCACGGGATTGGCCTGGGCGCTGACCCAATACCGCTCGCCATCCTTGCCCACCAGGATCTCCTCGCGGTACACCGGCTTGCCTGCGTCCAGCTCGGCGCGGTAGGCGGCCGTGAATTCGGGCGAGGCATGGGGCACCAGCAGGGCGATGGGCGCACGGCCCACCACTTCCTCGCTGCTCCAGCCGAACATGCGGCTGAAGCCCGCATTCACATAGCTGATGGTCCAGTTGCCATCGGCGATCACCACGGCCGCATCGGTGGCATCGGCCACCAGGGACAGGCGCCGCATGTGCTCCTGCCGCCGGCGGTCGGCCAGCATGCGGGCCGAGACATCGGTGGCAATGCACAGCACATGGCTGAGGGCGCCGGCCGCATCGAGCACGGGCGCATAGGTGGCCTCCAGCCAGCAGGTGCTTCCGTCGCGGCGCCGGTGCTCTCCCACGCGCGAAACCGTCTCGCCCGCGCCCCAGCGCTGGCGCCACTGACCGTAGGCGGCCGGGTCGGCCTGGGCCTGCGTGCACAGATCGCTGTGAAGCAGACCTTCAGCGCCCGTGGCCGGATAGCCGAGGATGGCCTCGTAGTTGGCATTGGCGCGCATCAGCCGGCCTTCGGGCGTGAATTCCGCCAGCGCCATGGCCTTGTCCAGCGTGCTCCACAGCGCCTGTTGTCCTGCCGTGCCTGCTACCCGCGTTTCGAACATGGTTCGCTCTCCTGATGGATGCTGAGCTGATGATTGATTGTTTCTAAATGATACCGATCCGGCGCAGCAGCTGGATGTCAGCCACTCTGGTCGCACTTGCTCCCACTGTTCGCCTTTGGATGGTCCGCCTGATGGCACTCTTAGGCAAGTGATTCCGCTGGTTACAATGATTTGAGAATGATTCTTGTTTGATGGTGCCTCCCGCCTTCAAGCCATCGGGTCCTACCATGCCATCCGCCCCAGCCTCCAGCGCCGCCTCCAGCCCCTTGCACCGCGAAATCTCCGCCCTCTATGCCGGCCACCATGGCTGGCTGCAGGGCTGGCTGCGCCGCAGGCTGGGCAATGGGGCGGATGCCGCCGACCTGGCGCAGGACACCTTTGTGCGCATCCTGGGCGTGCGCGACCTGGCCGGTGTGCAGGAGCCGCGTGCCTACCTGACCACGGTAGCCAAGGGCGTGCTCGTCAACTGGTACAAGCGCCAGGCGCTGGAGCAGGCCTACCTCGAAGCCCTGGCCGCACTGCCCGAGCCCGTGGCGCCGTCGCCCGAGCAGCGCGCCCTGGTGCTGGAGACCCTGCACGAGATAGACGCCATGCTGGACGCGCTGCCGCCCATCGTGCGGCGCACGTTTTTGCTGTCCCAGCTGGACGGCATGAAGTACGAGGACATCGCGCAGCAGCTGGAGGTCTCGCTCACCAGCGTCAAGCGCTACATGGCCCAGGCGTTTCGCCAATGCCTGGTGGCAATGGCGTGATGGAGACGCCCCTGCAAGCGCGCGTGCTCGACGAGGCCGCCGAATGGCTGATGCGCCTGCACGACAGCGGCGCCACCGACGCCGACCGCGCCGCCTGCGAGCGCTGGCGCCAGGCCGACCCACAGCATGCCCTGGCCTGGGAGCGCGCCGAGCGGCTGCTGGGCAAGTTGGGCGGCCTGCCTGCAGCGCTGGCCATGCCGGCGCTGGACCGGCCCCGAAGCCACCGCGCCCAGCGCCGCGCCGCCGTGGCCCGGCTGGCCGCGCTGCTGGCCGTGGCGCCTGCAGGCTGGCTGGTATGGAGTGCGGCGGACCAGCGCGGCTGGGGCGCCGACCTGCGCACCGCCACCGGCGAGCGCCGCACCGAGCATCTGGCCGATGGCAGCCGCCTCCTGCTGGACACGGCCAGCGCGGTGGACATCCGGTTTGATGGCGCACTGCGCCTGCTCACCCTGCGCCAGGGCGCGATTTCCATAGAAACGGCGGCCGATACCGCCACGCCGCACCGCCCCTTTGTCGTGGACACCGCCCATGGCCGGCTGCGCGCGCTGGGCACCCGTTTCACCGTGCGGCAAGAAGGGGGCAGGGCGGACGGCGGCCCCGTGCGCCTGGCCGTGACCGAGGGCGCCGTGGAAGTGACGCTGCGCGGCGCCGCCAGCCCGGCGCTGGTCGTTCAAGCCGGTCAGCAAACGGTATTGCGAGCGGGGGAGGTGACCGCGCCCCAGCCCCTGCAGCCCGAGGCCACGGCCTGGACCCACGGCATGCTGATGGCCGACGCCATGCCGCTGGCCGCGTTCTGCGCCGAACTGTCGCGCTACCGCCCCGGCCTGCTGCAGTGCGCGCCCGAGGTGCGCGCGCTGCGCGTGTCCGGCTCCTTTCCGCTGGGCGATACGGACCGGACGCTGACCATGCTGGCCTCCACCTATCCCGTCGACGTGCAGACGCGCATGCGCGGCTACTGGATCACCGTGGTCGCCAGGAACTAAAAAAATCGAGGCAGGGTGACACTTTTTCGGATCTCGGCTGGCAACGGGGAAAGAGCTTTTTTCTTCACCGCCTCCAAGGACCGATTTCCATGCCTGCCGTACCCATGCCACATCCCGTCTTCCATCCCCTGGCGCATGCCGCCCGCCTGGCCCTGCTGGGCATGGCATTGGCCGCAGGCGCCGGGCAGGCGGCCGAACCGGCCCCCGCTTCCGCAGCCCAGACCTACCAGATCGCGCCCGGGCCGCTGGGCCGCACGCTGGCCGGCGTGGCCACGGCGGCGGGCATTTCGCTGTCCTTCGATCCTGCGCTGACCGAAGGGCTCACCAGCCCGGCACTGTCCGGCCACTACGCGCCGCAGCAGGCGCTGCAGCGCCTGCTGGCCGGCAGCGGGCTGGACATGGTGGCGCGCAGCGATGGCAGCTACACGCTGCGCAGGCAGGCCGCACCGGCCAGCGCTGGCGCCGGCTCCACCACGGTCCTGAACGAAGTGCAGGTGACGGCCCGCGCCGAGCGCAGCGCCACCAGCGAAGGTACGGGCAGCTACGTGGCCCGCGCGGTCACGGTGGGCAAGGGCGAGCAGGCGATCAAGGACATCCCCCAGTCCATCAGCGTGATCACGCGCCAGCGCATGGACGACCAGAACCTCAACACCGTGGACGACGTGCTGGCCAGCACCACGGGCATCACCATGTACGACAGCCCCATGGGCGGGCGCTATGTCTACTCGCGCGGCTTCCGCGTGGACACCTACCAGTTCGATGGCGTGAACCGCGCCTTCTACTACCCGCAGGCCGACAACTTCACCAGCAACGCCGCCACGCTGGACCGCGTGGAAGTGGTGCGCGGTGCCACGGGGCTGCTGCAGGGGGCGGGCTCTCCCAGCGCGGCCATCAACATGGTGCGCAAGCGCCCCCTGGCAGAGCGCCAGCTGGAGGTATCGGCCAGTGTGGGCTCCTGGAACAACCTGCGTAGCGAGATCGATGCCACGGGCCCGCTCAACGAGGCCGGCACGCTGCGCGGGCGCGTGGTCGCCAGCCTCAACAGCCGCGACTATTTCTACGACGTGGCCAGCAGCCGCACCGGCGTGCTCTACGGCGTGCTGGAGTACGACCTCAGCTCCCAGACCCGGCTGACGGTGGGCACCACCCACGAGCGGCTGCGCTCCACGCCGTTCTTCCAGGGCCTGCCGCGCTATGCCGACGGGGCAGACCTGCGGCTGCCGCGCTCCACCTTCCTGGGCGCGGACTGGAACCGCTGGGACAGCGAGCAGACATCGCTGTTTGCCGAGCTGCAGCATCGCTTCAACGCGGACTGGACCGTTAAGGCCACGGCGGGCTACACCCGGGAAAAGCACGACATGAAGTACGCCTTCGCCCTGGGGGCCATCAATCCCGCCACGTTGGCGGGCAACGAGATGTATGCCGGCCTGTTCGATGTCACCACCGACAACAAGACCCTGGACGTGGCGGTGGACGGCAAATTCGACGCCTTCGGCCGCCGGCATTCGCTGAGCTTTGGCGCCAACACGGGCCGCATGGTCAACGACAGCGACTATTCGCTGATCCGCATGGGCTTGCCCAACAACGTGTTCGACCCGAGCGCCGCCATCCGCGAGCCGTTCCGCGCGGAATTCCTGGCCAACCGCTATCGCGGCGATGAAAGCCGCACCCGCATGACCCAGTCCGGCGCCTACGGCGTGGCGCGGCTGGGCCTCACCGATGCGCTGACCCTGATCGGCGGCGCCCGCATCACCCGCTTCACGAGCAGCAGCAACTACCGCAACACGGGCGAGGCCTACAACGACCCGTACAAGGAAAGCGGCGTCATCACGCCCTATGGCGGCCTGGTCTATGCGCTCAATGACCAGTGGTCGGCCTATGCCAGCTACTCCGACATCTTCCAGGCCCAGAACGCCGTGACGGCGGCCGGCGACCTGCTGGCACCCATCAAGGGGCGAAATCTGGAAGTGGGCATGAAGGGCGAATTGCTGGACGGCAGGGTGAACGCGGCCGTGGCCCTGTTCCGCATCGACCAGAAGAACCGCGCCGAAGAGGACTTGGTCAACCCCTGCTCGGCCAGCACCTACTGCTATGTCTCCGTGGGCAAGGTCCGCAGCCAGGGGCTGGATGCCGAGATCAGCGGCGAGGTGGCGCGCGGCTGGCAGCTGTTTGCCGGCTACACCTTCAGCCATTTCAAGTACCTGAACAACACCTCCAATGCCGGCGTGGAGTTCGCCAGCACCTACACGCCCAAGCACATGCTGCGGGTCTGGAGCGACTACCGCCTGCCGGGCGAATGGAGCGCCTGGAACGTGGGCGGCGGCGTCAACTTCCAGACCGCCAGCTCGCGCGCGGTGGGCGCCATCACCGATGTGCAGCCAGCCTATGCCGTGTGGTCTGCCCGCCTGGGCTACCGGATCGACCGCAACTGGTCCGTGGCACTGAGCGTGGCCAACCTGTTCGACAAGACCTACTACCAGACCATAGGCGCGCCGGCCTGGGGCAATGTCTACGGCGCACCGCGCAGCGCGACGCTCACCCTGCGCGGCAAGTTCTGAAACGCGGCCAGGAGGAACGGACTGCAGCAGCAGGCGGTAGAGCAGGGTCGCAAGAGGGTCGCAGTTGCCTATAATTGAGAATTATTCTCAATCTCGGGTCGTCGCGTGTCCAGCCCATCGCCTTCCTTGTCCGCCCATGTCGAATCCCTGTACCTGGCCCACCACGGCTGGCTGCAGGGCTGGCTGCGCAAGAAGGTGGGCAATGCCTTCGACGCGGCCGATCTGGCGCAGAGCACCTTCCTCAAGGTGCTGGGCGCCAAGGGGCTGGACCAGCTCCAGGAGCCGCGCGCCTACCTGACCACCATTGCCCGCAACCTGCTGATCAACCAGGTGCGGCGCCGCGCCATCGAGCAGGCCTATCTCGATGCCCTGGCCGCCATGCCCGAGCCCGTGGCGCCGCCGCCCGAGGTCCGGCTCATGGTGCTGGAGACCCTGGTGGAGATAGACCGGCGCCTGGGCCGCCTGCCCGCGCTGGCCAAGCAGGCCTTCCTGCTGGCCCAGCTCGAAGGGCTCGGCCATGGCGAGATCGCGGCCGAGCTGGGCATCTCCATCTCCACGGTCAAGCGGCATCTGGCCAAGGCGGCCATGCGCTGCTTCTTCCCGGAGTAGGCGGCATGCAGGCGTTCCCTTCCGCTTCTTCCCCCATTTCTGCCGAAGTGGCCCGCCAGGCCGTGCAATGGTGGCTGCAACTGAACTCCGGCCAGGCCCAGGCCCGGCAGCACGATGGCCTGCAGCGCTGGCGTGCGGCCAGCCCCGAGCATGAGGCCGCCTGGCAGCGCATCGAATCCATGGGCAGCCAGATGGCCGGCATCCCCATGCCGCTGGCGCGGGCCGCATTGGCCGCACCCGGCTCGGCCGGCAGGCGCCGTGCGGTGCAGGCGCTGGCCGTGCTGCTGGTCTCGGGCGCAGGCTCCGCGGCCGTCGTGCGCTCGCAGGCCTGGCGCGGCTGGACGGCCGACCAGGTCGCGGCCGTGGGAGAGCAGCGCCGGCTGCCGCTGCCCGATGGCGGCAGCGTGGTGCTCAACACCGGCAGCGCCCTCAATCTGCGCTACGGCGCGGCCGAGCGCGTGCTGGAGCTGGTGCGTGGCGAAATCCTCGTGCAGACCGCGCCGGACAGCCTGCACCGGCCCTTCATCGTGCAGACCGCCATGGGCGCCGTCCAGGCCCTGGGCACGCGCTTCACGGTGCGCGAGCGCGAGCCCGGCATCGAAGTGGGCGTGCTGCAAGGCGCCGTGCAACTGCGGCCCGCGCATGCCCTGCATGCCGCGCAGCGCATCAATGCGGGAGAGCAGGGCACGTTCACGGCCCAGCAGGCCGTGCACTCCGGCGCGCTGGACACGGCGGCCAGCGCCTGGGCCGAAGGCATGCTGGTGGCCTCGCGCATGCGGCTGGAGGATTTCCTGGCCGAGCTGGGCCGCTACCGGCGCGGGCGCCTGGGCTGCGACCCGGCCGTGGCCGGCCTGCACGTCTCCGGCGCCTATCCGCTGGCCGACACCGACCGCGTGCTGGCCGCGCTGACTTCCTCGCTGCCCGTGGAAATCCACTCCTTCTCGCGCTACTGGGTGATGGTGCGGCCTGCCGGGGCGGGCAAGGCATGAGCGGCACGGGCTGCATGAAGGCCTTCGCACTTTCCTGAAAAAAATGTGAGCTGATTTGCCGGCGATGGCTGTCAACAGAGACAGGAGCGCACCGCAGCGTGCGCCAACGCTTCTCTACAACCATTGCAACAAGGCCTTTCCATGCGCCCTCAGACCATGCGCCAGAACTCCATGCGGCAGACTGCCGCCCCCACTGTCCGCCCATCCCAGGCGGCCCCGGCGTTACGTCCGGTGGCGCTGGCGCTGCAGGTGCTGTGCGCGGGCACGCTGGCGGGGCTGGCCGCCGCAGGCGCCCTGGCTCCGGCACAGGCCTGGGCGCAGCCGGCTGCCGGTGCTTCGCAGCAACGCCAGTACGACATTGCCGCCGGCCCGCTCGAAAGCGTGCTCAACCAGCTCGGGCGCGAGGCCGGCGTGCTGGTCACCTTCGGCTCGGCTGTCACCGAAGGCTTGCGCAGCGGCGGCGTGAGCGGGCGCTTCACCGTGGAGCAGGCGCTGGACCGCGCCTTGCTGG
The DNA here is from genome assembly GCF_043104185.1 of Delftia sp. WSY_22. Classification (NCBI taxonomy): domain Bacteria; kingdom Pseudomonadati; phylum Pseudomonadota; class Betaproteobacteria; order Burkholderiales; family Comamonadaceae; genus Delftia; species Delftia sp. WSY_22. Next base: position 28,998 of record NZ_JBICKN010000059.1, on the reverse strand, counting down.
GCACGCCGCTGGCGGCCGTGCGCTCGGCCGGCGGCGGCTACACCCTGCGCGAGATGCCCGTGGTGCCTGCCACCTCCGGCGCGGCGGGTGCTGCGGGTGCGGCAGGCGCGCCGTCCTCCCAGACACTCAGGACCGTGCTGGTCACGGCCTCGGCCCAGGCCAGCCCCACCACCGAAGGCTCGGGCTCCTACACCACGCCGGCCACGGCGGCGGCCACGGGCCTGAGCCTGTCGCTGCGCGACACGCCGCAGTCCGTCAGCGTGCTCACGCGCCAGCAGATCGAGGACCAGGGCCTGCTCTCGCTCAACGACGCCATGCGCAGCGTCACCGGCATCCATGTCGTCAGCTCGGACAGCGACCGCTCGGACTTCTACTCGCGCGGCTTCTACGTGGACAACCTGCAGTACGACGGCGTGCCCACCTCCATCGGCCTGTCGTTCTACGGCGAATCGGGCAACGACACCACCATCTATGACCGCGTCGAAGTGGTGCGCGGCGCCACGGGGCTGCTCACGGGCGCGGGCAATCCGTCGGCCTCCATCAACATGGTGCGCAAGCACGCCAACAGCAAGGTGTTCACGGGCTCGGCCTCGGCCAGCGTGGGCTCGTGGAACCACCATCGCGGCACGGTGGACCTGTCCATGCCGCTGACGCAGGACGGCCGCATCCGCGCACGCGTCGCCGGCATGGCCGAAGAGCGCGACTCCCATGTGGATCTCTACCACGCGCGCAAGCAGGTCTTCTACGGCGTGATCGATGCCGACCTCACGCCCGACACCACGCTCAGCGTGGGCGCCGACTACCAGGCCAACCGGCCCACCGGCTCGACCTGGGGCGGCCTGCCGCTGGTCTTCACGAACGGCATGCCGGCCGACTGGAGCACCTCCAAGACCACGGCCGCGAACTGGACGCGCTGGAACAGCACCAACAAAAGCATCTTCGCCAATCTGCAGCACCGCTTCGGCAACGACTGGAAGCTCAAGGCCAACTTCGTGCACCGCGACAGCGCCTACGACGCCAAGCTGCTGTACCTCATGCGCCAGCCCGACATCACCACCGGCCTGGGCATGGCGGCCCTGCCCAACTACTCCGAATACAGCTTCCAGCAAAACAGCGCCGACCTGCAGGTGACGGGCGGCTGGGAACTGGGCGGGCGCCGCCATGAGGCCGTGGTCGGCCTGACCAGCAGCCGTGCCCGCGAACACAAGGCCGGCCATGCGCGCACCAGCCCCCTGCAGGACGTGGGCAACTACTACCAATGGGACGGCTCCTATGCCGAGCCCACCTGGGGGCCGCTGACCACCAGCAGCCTGGACCACACGCGCCAGGACGCGCTGTACGGCGCGCTGCGCCTGTCGCTGGCCGATCCGGTCAAGCTCATCGTGGGCGGGCGCCAGAGCAGCTGGAAGGTGCGCAGCCTCAGCGAGGTGCGCGACCACAACGTCTTCATCCCCTACGCAGGCCTGGTGCTGGACCTGAGCGAAGGCTTCTCGGCCTATGCCAGCTACACCGACATCTTCCAGCCCCAGAACTACCGCGACCGTGGCGGCAGCTACCTGGACCCCGTGGCGGGCAAGAGCTTCGAGATCGGCATCAAGGGCGAGCACCTCAACGGCAGGCTCAACAGCTCGCTGTCCGTCTTCCGCATCCAGCAGGACAACGTGGCCCAGCTGGACGAAGGCCAGGTCGTGCCCGGCACCACCGACTTCGCCTACTACGGCGCCAAGGGCGTGACCAGCAAGGGCTTCGAGGCCCAGCTCTCGGGCGAGCTGGCCACGGGCTGGAACCTGTCGGCCGGCATTGCCCACACCGTCGCGCGTGACGCCCAGGGCCTGTCCATCAACGCGTGGGCGCCCAAGACCCAGGCCCAGCTGTTCACTTCCTACCGCCTGCCCGGTGGATGGAATCAGCTCACCGTGGGCGGTGGCCTGCAATGGCAAAGCCGCACCCGCGCCAGCGTCTTCGTGGCGGGCAATGACCTGGTCTTCGAGCAGAAATCCTTCGCCACCGCCAGTCTCATGGCGCGCTACGCCTTCAGCCCCAGGCTCTCGCTGCAGCTGAACCTGAACAACCTCTTCAACAAGAAGTACTACGTCAACATCGACGGCCAGGGCCAGTTCGGCACGCCGCGCCAGGCCATGGCGGTGCTGAACTACAAGTGGTGAAGCTTTCCCTGTGAGGATGGGGTGGAGTTGGCGCGGCAGCAGCCGAGGACGGCGGTGCAGGCCGCTGGCGCCCATTGCGGAGCCAGCAGCCCTTGCAGAGCCATTGCGGGGTAGGCGGCGGATGGGGGCTACACCACGCGCCGGGCCTCCACCTTCACATGGCCGGCCAGCAGGTCGGCGCTGTCGCGGATGGCGCGCAGCGCATGGGCCAGGGCCTGCTGGCTGTGGTGCTCCTGCGGTGCATGCACTGCCGCCAGGGCCAGTTGCGCCAGGGCCGAGATCTCGGTGCAGTTTTCCTGCACGCTGCTGTGGATCTCGGTGATGGCGCTGGTCAACTGGTGCAGGCTGGGGGGTTGTGTCCTGGGGATGTCCTTGTCCATGGCCATGCCTCAGCCCTGCGGGCGCACCGGCTCATGGGTGCGGCATCCGAGCAGGTGCGCCATGGCTTTGGCGGCTGCCTCGGCCGCTTCGGCGCGGCGCATCTCAGCCGCGTCTTCGAATCCGCAGCCCATGGCCTGGGCCTCGGTCCCTGCGTAGTCGGCCAGCGTCTCGGCGCTGTCGCGGATGCTTTGCAGGGCGCGGGCCACCACGTCCATGTGGCGATGGCCCTTGGGCGTCTCCAGCCATGCCAGGGCGAGCTGGGCGATGGAGGAAATCTCTGCACAGCCTTGCTGCACTAGATGGTCCACCTGGGTGAGGGCGTTGGACAGCTGCCGGGTGGTGTGGCTGTCCGTGGCGGATTTGGGCTGGGCGGGGGTCATGCCTGGGCCCTCCGTGTGGAAAGGGCGGCGCCAAAAGAGGGCGTGCAGGCGAGTGCGAGAGAAACGGCGTTCATGGTTCCGTACTCCTGTGTGAGATTTGAAACCGCCAATTCCGCGTTTTGAAGCACGGAAAAGGTGGACGGGATGTTCAAAACACGCACACAGACGTGCGGGCAGCCTTGCGGACAGCCCCATCCCGCCCGTAACCGTTTGGACGAGCGGGCGGGAGCCCACTTGCCAGGTGTTCAGACGTGACGAGGCCTTCTTTCGGGAAGGCTCAGCCGCTGTGTGGTGAAGGTGTTTTGAAGCACCGGCCCCGTGACAGGGGGCCGGTGCGGATGATAGCGCGTGCGGCGTGCGCAAAGTCGCTTCGCGGCCCGTCGCACCTTGCAATCGCGCCCTTTCAGGGATGGCCCAGGAACCGCTGAAAGAGCCCGGCATGCATTGCGTTTATTGAGAATGATTCTTCTTTGCGCGGTTATGATCCAGCCCCATGGATTTGTCCGCCTCCTTCACCGCACTCCGCGTGCAGGGTGAGCGCCAGCCCCATGCCGGCCTGCGGGCGGGCACAGCAACACCGGGCGTAGGCCGGCAACCACCCAGGCCGCTGTCTATTGCGGCTGGCCTTTTTTTCAATCTCGTTTGTCATGTATCAGGAGGGCCGTCACGGCCATTGCTTTCGGCATTTGCATTGCCGCTTTTCTGAACAACCCACTACATGTCCCTTTCCCATTCCGGCCAATCCGGCCATTCCGCCAAACCCACCCATCCGGGCCTGCTTGTCCTGTCCCGCCTGCTGGCCGCCGTCTTCGGCGGCTATGCGCTGGCCAGCGCGCTGGCGGCCTTCCTGGCCGCTGCGCTGCCCGGCGCGCGTGTCGATGCCGTGATCGCCGGCATGCAGTGGAGCTTTGCGCTGCACGCGCTGGCGGTGATCTGGGCGTTCTCGCCGGTTTCGGCGGGCCGGGTCTGGCTGGGGTTGCTGGTGCCTGCGGCGCTGATGGGCGGCGCCGCGCTGCTGCTGGCGCGCAATGGCGCGGGAGGCTGAGATGGCCAAGGCGCAGATCAGCAAGGTCCCCGGCAGCGGCGCTGCCACGGGCGGTTTCCGCCAGGCCCAGGCCTGGCTGCATACCTGGTGCGGGCTGTGGTTTTCGTGGCTGCTGTTCGCGGTGTTCCTCACGGGTTCGCTGGCCGTGTTCCAGGAAGCCATCACGCACTGGATGACGCCCGAGCACCATGCCGAGGAGGCGGCCGAGGCGGCAGCGCGCGCCGCCGCGCCGGCCGGGCAGGGTGCGGACCTGGGCCAGCGCCTGGCCTGGGGCGCGGCCTACATGCAAAAGCACCACCAGGGCGCGCAGATGTGGGAGATCTGGCCGTCCGACGACAAGGGCGGCGGCGACCTGCGTGTCTACTGGTTCGACGCCAACCGCCAGTACGCCGATGCCGAGCTGGACACCGCCACGGGCGAGGAAATGGGGGCCGGCCACGGCCATGGCCACGGTGCCGCGCGCGCCACCATGGGCGGCAACCATTTCGTGGATTTCCACTATGAACTGCATGCAGGGCAGGTGGGGCTGTGGGTGATAGGCATTGCCGCCATGGCCATGCTGGTGGCCCTGGTCAGCGGCGTGGTCACGCACAAGCGCATCTTCAAGGACTTCTTCACCTTTCGCGCACGCAAGGGCCAGCGCAGCTGGCTGGACGCGCACAACGCCGTGGCGGTGCTGACGCTGCCCTTCCAGTTCATGATTGCCTATACCGGCATCGCCATCTCCAGCCTGAGCTTCATGCCCGTTGGCGTCTGGACGGTCTATGGCACGGACCAGGCCGCCCGCACGGCCTTCATCGCCGACATGAACGAGGCCGGGCCGCCCGCGCTGTCCGGCAAGCCCCTGGCGGTGCCCGATCTGGAGCCGTTTGCACGGCGTGGCCAGGAGCTGATGGGCCAGGCGGTGCGCGCGGTGGTCATCGACCATCCCGGCGATGCCTCGGCACGCATCGGCGTCTACGGCTGGAACAGCGATGACCGTGCACATCAGCGCCTGAGCCCCAATTCGGGCATGGCCATGTTCTCGGCCGCCACGGGCGAGGTGCTGCAGGTACGCCTGCCCGGCGGCGCCGACGGCGGCGCCCCCTCGCTGGCCCAGGCGGTCATGGGTGGGCTGCACATGGTCAAGTTCGGCGGGCTGGCCATGAAGTGGCTGTACTTTCTGTGCGGCCTGGCGGGCGCGGCCATGATGGCCACGGGCGCCATTCTCTTCATGGTCAAGCGCCGCAGCCGCCACCAGGGCGAGTTCGGCAGCGCCACGGCGCGCGTGTACCGGCTGATCGAGGGCCTGAACGTGGCGGCCATCGCCGGGCTGGGCCTGGGCTGCATCGGCTACCTGTGGGCCAACCGCCTGGTGCCCGTGGGCCTGGCGCACCGCGCTGACTGGGAGCTGGCCGTGTTCTTCGGGCTGTGGGGCCTGGCGCTGGTGCATGCGCTGGCCTGCGCGCCAGCCGCGGCCTGGCGCCAGCAGATGGGCCTGCTGGCCATGCTGTGCCTGCTGCTGCCGCTGCTCAACTGGATCACCGTGGGCGAGCCGCTGTCGGCCCACATGCTGGAGGGCGACTGGGAAAGCGCCGGGGTGGAGCTGTTCTGCCTGGCCACGGGGCTGGCGGCCGCCTGGGCCTGGCGCTGGCTGGCGCGGCGCGGCGAGGGTGCCGCCACCAGGCAAAAGGCGGCCAAGGGGCAGGCCGCCGTAGCCGGCCCCTCGGAGGTGCAGGCATGAGCACGTTGCACGCATCCCTGGCCGCACTGGCCCTGGCCTTTGCAGGCATGGCGGCCCTGGCCTTTGCCATGGACCGCCACTACGAACAATTGACCGGCGCGCGCGAGCTGCCGGCCCGCCGTGGCCCGCAGTTGCGCGGCCTGGGCACGGCGCTGCTGGCGCTGGCCCTTGTGCCCGTTGTCTCGGGCTGGGGCGGCACGGTGGGCACGGTGGCCTGGCTGGGCTTTGTGTCCGCCGGCGCGCTGATGGCCGTGGCCCTGATCAGCGCCCATGCGCGCTGGGCGGCGCGGCTGGCCTGGTTGGCTGGCGTGCTTGCCGTGGCGGATTTGGCGTGGATTGTTTTCAGTTTCGGCATTACGGGGTTTTTCAGATGAGTTTCCTGCTTTCGTTCCAGTTCGGGGTGTGTGTGATCGGGAGGCAAGCATGACGCGCACGCAGCAACGCTGGAAAGCCATCGCCGTGGCGGTGGTCCTGTTGGCGGCGGCCGGGGGCGCGGCCGCCTGGTGGTCCAGCCGGCCTGCCGTGGCCTACCAGACCGAGACCGTGGCGCGCACCGATATCGAGTCCACCGTCACGGCCATCGGCACGCTGCAGCCGCGCCGCTATGTGGACGTGGGCGCCCAGGTGTCGGGCCAGGTCACCCGGCTGCGCGTGGAGCCCGGCGCCCAGGTGGAGAAGGGCGCGCTGCTGGTGGAGATCGACCCCAGCGTGCAGCGCGCCACGGTGGATGCGGGGCGCGCCTCGCTGGCGGGCCTGCGCGCACAGCTGGCCGAGCAGCAGGCGCTGCGCAAGCTGGCCGAGCAGCAGCTCACGCGCCAGCGCCAGCTGGCCCGCGACGGGGCCACGCGCGAGGAAGACCTGCAGACCGCAGAAGCCAACCTGGCCGCCGCCGGCGCCCGCATGGAGCATCTGAAGGCCCAGATCGACCAGACCCAGGCCACGCTCAAGGCCGACGAGGCGCGCCTGGGCTATACGCGCATCTACGCGCCCATGGCGGGCACCGTGGTGTCGGTGGAGGCGCGCGAGGGCCAGACGCTGAACGCCACCTACCAGACGCCCAACATCCTGCGCATTGCCGACCTGTCGGCCATGACGGTGTGGACCGAAGTGTCCGAGGCCGACGTGCGCCGCGTGCGCGACGACATGCCGGTGTACTTCACCACGCTGGGCGGCGCCGACCAGGCCAGGCCCCGGCGCTGGTCCAGCAAGGTGCGCCAGGTGCTGCCTTCGCCCTCTACCAGCCAGGCGCCGGCCGGCGGCAATGCGGGCCAGGCGCCTGCGCCCGCCACCAAGGCCGTGGCCTATACCGTGCTGTTCGATGTGGACAACGAGGACGCCGAGCTGATGCCCCAGATGACGGCCCAGGTGGTCTTCGTCACCGGGCAGGCCGCGCAGGCGCTGACCGTGCCGCTGATGGCCGTGGCCGACAAGGCAGAAAAGGCCGAGAAGGCCGGCAGCACGCAGACCGTGCGCGTGCTGGACGCCAAGGGCCAGCCCGAGCAGCGCACCGTGCGCCTGGGCGTGCGCAGCCGCCACCAGGCCGAGGTGCTGGAGGGCCTGCAGGAAGGCGAGCGCGTCATCGTCGGCGAGACGCCTCTGGACCGTGGCCCGCGGTGGCTGCAATGGTGATGGCGCAGGGCATGCAGGCCGGCGCGCCGCTGGCCGCACCGCTGATAGAGCTGCGCGGCATCACCAAGCACTACGGCGGCGGCGACAGCGGCCAGCCCGCCGTCACCGTGCTGCACGGCATCGACCTGGAGATACGCGCGGGCGAGTTCGTGGCCGTGGTGGGCAGCTCGGGCTCGGGCAAGTCCACGCTGATGAACATCCTGGGCTGCCTGGACCGGCCCAGCGAGGGCAGCTACCACTTCCAGGGCCAGGACGTGGCCACGCTGGACTCGGATGCGCTGGCCTGGCTGCGGCGCGAGGCCTTCGGCTTCGTCTTCCAGGGCTACCACCTGATCGCCAGCGAAAGCGCCAGCGAGAACGTGGAAATGCCCGCCATCTACGCAGGCCTGCCCAAGGAAGAGCGCGTGCGGCGCGCCCGTGCGCTGCTGGAGCGCCTGGGCCTGGGCTCGCGCCTGGGCAACCGGCCCAACCAGCTGTCGGGCGGGCAGCAGCAGCGCGTGTCGATTGCGCGCGCGCTGATGAACGGCGGCCAGATCCTCCTGGCCGACGAGCCCACGGGCGCGCTGGACTCGCACAGCGGCGCCGAGGTCATGGCCCTGCTGCGCGAGCTGGCCGATGCGGGCCACACCATCATCCTCATCACCCACGACCGCGCGGTGGCCTCCCAGGCGCGCCGCGTGATCGAGATCAGCGACGGCCGCATCACCAGCGACAGCCGGCGCGACGATGCCGCCAACGCGGTGAATGCGGCGAATGCGGGCGCTGCTGCCCTGCCGCTCACGCCGCAGCGCGGCAGCGCCGGCGCGCCCTGGCTGGCCGAGCTGTTCGAGGCCGCGCGCAGCGCCTGGCGCGGCATGCGCATGAACCGCGTGCGCACCAGCCTGACCTTGCTGGGCATCGTCATCGGCGTGGCCTCGGTGATTGTGATGCTGGCCATTGGCGAGGGCGCGCGGCGCAAGGTGGTCGAGCAGATGGGGACCATGGGCACGGCCATCCTCTACATGGGCAGCAAGCCGCCGGCCACGGGCGGGCCGGCCGGGCAGATGACCGAGGAAGACCTGGCCGCCGTGCGCGAACTGCCCGAGATACGGCGCGTCATGCCCGTGATCGGCGACCCCATCACCGTGCGCTACGGCAAGGCCGACAAGCAGATCTACGTGTTCGCCGCCAGCGAGGAAATGCCCCTGGTGCACCACTGGAAGGTGGCCCAGGGCCGCTACTACACCGAGGCCGAGGACCGCGACCTGGCGCCCCTGGTGGTCCTGGGCCACAAGGCGCACCAGCATTTCTTCCCCGACACGCCCAACCCGCTGGGCCGCCAGCTGATCATCGGAACATCGGCCTTCGAGGTCATCGGCGTGATGAGCGAGCGCGGCGCGGACTCGGGCGCGCAGAACTATGACGACATGGTCTTCATTCCCTACCGCTCGGGCCGGGCGCGCGTCTACCAGTCGCAGACCCAGCCCGACTATGTGGTGATCGAGGCCATGTCCTCCGACGTGGTGCACGAGGCGGAGGAGGCCATGCGCAAGCTGCTGCTGGCGCGCCACGGCGGGCGCGAGGACTTCGGCATCGGCAACGCGGCCGCGCGCATCCAGGCCGAGGCGGCCACGCGCCAGAGCATGGCGGTGATGCTGGGCCTGATTGCCGCCGTCTCCCTGGTGGTGGGCGGCATCGGCGTGATGAACGTGATGCTGATGACGGTGCGCGAGCGCACGCGCGAGATCGGCATCCGCATGGCCACGGGCGCGCGCCAGCGCGACATCCTGCGCCAGTTCCTGACCGAGGCCAGCCTGGTCACCTTCGTGGGCGGCACGGTGGGCCTGCTGGCCGGGCTGGCCGTGGGCGTGGTGCTCATCGTGGCGGGCGTGCCCGTGGTGTTTTCGGTGCGCGCCATGCTGGGCGCCTTTGCCTGCGCCGTGGTGACGGGCCTGGTGTTCGGCTACATGCCTGCCAAGACGGCGGCGCGGCTGGACCCGGTGCGCGCGCTGGCGGGAGAGTGAGATGAAAGACATGAACGACAAGACGCTGGGAAATGCGCGCCTGGGCTGCATGGCCCTGGCCCTGGCTGCGCTGGGCGGCTGCGCCGCGCAGCAGACGGTGCCGGACAGGACAGCGCCTGCGCTGGCCGCTTCGTGGAAGCAGCAGGGCGAAGCCGTCCCTGCCTCTGTTTCACCGCAGTGGTGGCAGGCCTTTGGCAGTGCGGAGCTGGGCGGCGTGGTGCAGGCCGCCCAGGACCAGAGCCTGGACATGGCTGCCGCCATGGCCCGCGTGCGCCAGGCCGAGGCGGCCACGCGCCAAGCAGGCGCGGCGCTGCTGCCCTCGCTCAATGGCGAGCTGCGCGCCCAGCGCATGAACCATGCACAGGTGGCGGGCGGGCAGGCCAGCGTCTACGGCGCCGCGCTGACGGCCTCGTATGAGGTGGACTTCTGGGGCCGCAACCGCGCCACGCGCGATGCGGCGGCGGCGGCCTGGCAGGCCAGCCGGTTCGACCAGGACACGGTGCGCCTCACGGTCACCGCCCAGGTGGCCCATGGCTGGCTGCAGGCCGTGGCGCTGCGCGAGCGCCAGGCCATTGCGGCGCGCAACGTGGCCAATGCCGAGCGGCTGCTGGGCCTGGTGGAGTCCCGTGCGCGCGCAGGTGCCGCCACCCAGCTGGAGCTGGCCCAGCAGCGCGGCCTGGTGGCCAGCCAGCGCCAGGCCCTGGCCACGCTGCGCCACCAGGGCGAGGATGCCGATGCCACGCTGGCCGTGCTGCTGGGCCAGGCCCGGCGCCCCGCGCTGGCCACGGATTCGCTGCAAGCCCTGCAGCTGCCCGAGATCGGCCCAGGCCTGCCCACGCAGCTGCTGCAGCGCCGCCCTGACATTGCCAGTGCTGAGGCGCAACTGGCCGCCGCCAGCGCCAACCTGCAGGCCGCCCGTGCGGCGCTGTGGCCCCGGCTGACCCTTACGGGCAGCGCGGGCACCAGCGCGGGCCGCGCCAGCGACTGGCTGCGCGAGCCGGTCTATTCGCTGCTGGCCGGCCTCGCCGGCCCCATCTTCGACGGCGGTCGGCTGGCGGCCGAGCGCGATGGCGCCCAGGCCCGGCGCGAGGAGCTGCTGGCCGGCTATTACAAGTCCATCGTCGCGGCCTATGGCGATGTGGACCTGGCGCTCAACGCCGTCCACGGCCTCAAGGCCCAGGCCGAGGCCCAGGCCGAGGTGCTGGCCCAGGCCCGCCAGGCCGTGTCGCTGGCCGAGCTGCGCTACAAGGCCGGGGCGGAAAGCCTGCTGTCCCTGCTGCAGGCCCAGACCACGCTGTACGCGGCCCAGGACGATGCCGTGCTGCAGCGCCTGCTGCAGCTGCAGGCGCGCGTGGCGCTGTACCGGGCGCTGGGCGGGGGGTGGGAGGCGCCTGCCATGGGCACTGAAATGCCGGAAAGACAGGCACAAAAAAGCCAGGGGGCATTGCCACCTGGCTGAGAGGGAAGGGCCAGGGCCGCCACCCGGTCCTGCCGGGTGTGCGGCCTGAGGCCTCAGGCTTGAAGCCTGCTCAGCTGCCGCGCGTGATGGGCACGCCGGCATCCTTGCCGTAGGCGCCGTACTTGCCCAGCTCCCACTTGGCGATGGCGTTGCGGTGCACCTCGTCCGGGCCGTCGGCAAAGCGCAGCGTGCGCGCGTGGGCGTAGGCGCTGGCCAGCGGGAAGTCGTCGCTCATGCCGCCGCCGCCGTGCACCTGCATGGCCCAGTCGATGACCTGGCAGGCCATGCTGGGGGCCACCACCTTGATCATGGCGATCTCGCTGCGCGCCACCTTGTTGCCGGCAATGTCCATCAGCCAGGCGGCCTTGAGCGTGAGCAGGCGCGCCATGTCGATGCGGCAGCGTGCCTCGGCGATGCGCTCCTGCGTCACGGTCTGCTGGGCCACGCTCTTGCCGAAGGCGATGCGCGAGCTGGCGCGCTTGCACATCAGCTCCAGCGCGCGCTCGGCCAGGCCGATCAGGCGCATGCAGTGGTGGATGCGGCCGGGGCCAAGGCGGCCCTGGGCGATCTCGAAGCCACGGCCCTCGCCCAGCAGGATGTTGCCCACGGGCACGCGCACGTTCTCGAAGTACATCTCCATGTGGCCGTGCGGCGCGTCGTCATAGCCCATGACGTTGAGCGGGCGCACGATGCGGATGCCGGGCGCGTCGCCGGGCACGATGATCATGCTCTGCTGCGAGTGCTTGGGCGCATCGGGGTCGGTCTTGCCCATGGTGATGAAGACCTGGCAGCGCGGATCGCCGGCACCCGAGATCCACCACTTGTGGCCGTTGATCACGTACTCGTCGCCCTGGCGCTCGATGCGGGTGCAGATGTTGGTGGCGTCGGAGGAGGCCACCTCGGGCTCGGTCATGGCGAAGGCCGAGCGGATCTTGCCGTCCAGCAGCGGCTTGAGCCAGCGCTCCTTGAGTTCGGTGCTGCCGTAGCGCGCAATGGTCTCCATGTTGCCGGTGTCGGGCGCAGAGCAGTTGAACACCTCGCTGGACCATGGCACGCGGCCCATGATCTCGGCCAGCGGCGCGTATTCCTGGTTGGTCAGGCCGCCGCCCTTGTAGCCTGCGGCCTCGGCGCTGTCCACGGGCAGGAACAGGTTCCACAGGCCTTGCTCCCGGGCCTTGACCTTGAGCTTCTCGATGGTCTGCAGCGGCGTCCAGCGCTTGCCTGCGGCGGTGTTGGCTTCCATCTCGGCGGCATAGTCCTTTTCGCCGGGATAGATGTGCTCGTCCATGAACTTCAGCAGGCGTTCCTGCAGGTCCTTGGTCTTGGGCGAATATTCAAAGTCCATGGATGCGCTCCTTCTCTTGGCTTGTCGCTTGTGGTGGAAACGGGGTGATCGGTGAGTGTTGGGGGCTGGTCTGGATGGCTCAGCTGCGCTGGGCGAAGGACCAGGCCAGCTCGGCCATGGGCCGGGCGGTGTCGCCGGAGGCCTTGGCCTGGGCGCTGGAGGCCGTGCCGGCCTCCACGCGCTTGGCGATGCCCTGCAGGATGGCCGCGATGCGGAACATGTTGTAGGCCATGTAGAAGTTCCAGTCGGCGCGCAGCGTGTCCACGTCCTTGAGGCCCGTGCGCTCGCAGTAGCGGCGGATGTATTCCTCTTCGCCGGGAATGCCCAGGGCCGCCAGGTCCTTGCCTGCGATGCCCCGGCCCAGCGTGGCCGGGATGTGCCAGCTCATGCAGTGGTAGCTGAAGTCGGCCAGCGGGTGGCCCAGGGTGGACAGCTCCCAGTCCAGCACGGCGATGACGCGCGGCTCGGTGGGGTGGAACATCAGGTTGTCCAGGCGGAAGTCGCCGTGCACGATGGACACGCGCGAGGCATCCAGCGCGCTGGCCGGCATGTGGGCGGGCAGCCACTGCATGAGCTGGTCCATCTCGGGGATGGGCTGGGTGACCGAGGCCACGTACTGCTTGCTCCAGCGGCCGATCTGGCGCTCGAAGTAGTTGCCGCTCTTGCCGTAGTCGGCCAGGCCCTGGGCAGCGAAGTCCACGGTGTGCAGGGCCGAGATCACGCGGTTCATCTCGTCGTAGATGGTGGCGCGCTGGGCCGGCTCCATGCCGGGCAGGGACTGGTCCCAGAGCACGCGGCCTTCCATGCACTCCATGATGTAGAAGGCGCGGCCGATGATGGACTCGTCCTCGCACAGCGCATACATGTGGGGCACGGGCACGTCGGTGCCGGCCAGGCCCTTCATCACGCGGAACTCGCGCTCGATGGCATGGGCCGAGGGCAGCAGCTTGGCCACGGGGCCGGGCTTGGAGCGCATCACGTAGCTGCGACCCGGGGTGATCAGCTTGTAGGTGGGGTTGGACTGGCCGCCCTTGAACATCTCCACCTGCAGCGGGCCGGCAAAGCCCTGCACATGGCCCTGCATCCAGGCGGTGAGCGCGGGCACGTCGAATGCGTGCTGGTCGGAGACGGCGCGTGTGCCTACGAAATGGTCGAAAGTGCTCATGGGGCAGTCAGTCCTGTGATCGGTTCGAGAATCGGTTCAACAAACGGGAACAGCCGCGCAGCACGGGCGCGGCAAGGCACCGGCCGGCGCGAACGTCCGGTCGGTGAAGGAAAAGGCTGTGTGTGTGCGCGGCGCGGTGCGGGCCGCGCAGGTTCAGGCGTCGGGCGCGGCGATGCGCAGCAGCGTGTCGCGGTCGCAGACCACCAGGCCGCCCGGCTCGATGCGGATGGCGTTCTCGCGCTCCATGGCCTTGAGTTCCTGGTTCACGCGCTGGCGCGAGGCGCCCAGCAACTGCGCCAGTTCCTCCTGCGCCAGGTGCAGGCCGATGCGGATCTCGCTGCCATCCGACAGGCTGGTCACGCCATAGCTGCGCACCAGGTGCAGCAGCTGCTTGGCCAGGCGCGCGCGCAGCGGCAGGGTGTTGAGGTCCTCGACCAGGCCGTAGAGCTGGCGGATGCGCCGCGCATGCAGGCGCAGCATGGCTTCCGAGAACTCCACATGCATGGACAGGATTTTCTTGAAGTCGGTCTTGGACACGCACAGCAGCGTGGTCTCGCCGTGCGCATAGGCATCGTGCGTGCGCTTGTCCCCGTCCAGGATGGCCACGTCGCCGAACCAGATGCCCGGCTCCACGTAGTCCAGCGTGATCTGCTTGCCCGTGATCGAGGTCGAGCTCACGCGCACCGCACCCCGGGCGCAGGCGATCCATTCCTCGGGCGGTTCTCCGCGTGCGCAGATGAGCGTGCCATCTTTGAACCGTTTGACGTAAGCGCATCGAAGAATGTCGTGCCGAAGCGATGGAGAAAGTGATGAAAACCAGCGACCGGAATTGATCGCTTCACGTTCTTCGATGGTAAGAATCGGGTCGTCCATGGCCTGTCTTTTGCGTGACTGATGACGGTCACATTGTCGCGTGTGGGACCGCCGCGGCGCAGCATGCCGCCGGCGGGCCTGTCACTTCGGTGTCTGGGCCTGCCGAAAACGGGGCAGGGCGGCGAAAAAAAGGCGACCCGTCGTGCGTCGGGTCGCCGGCTTTGCAGGGCTTATGGCTCCTCGTGCGTGAGGCTCAGCCCCAGCGCGCCACGGCGGCGCAGCCAGGGGCTGGGGCGGTAGCGCGGATCGCCGTAGACGGTCTGCAGGTTGAACAGGACCTCCAGCATGTTGGTGGGCCCCCAGCGGTCGCCCATGGCCAGCGGGCCCATGGGATAGCCCAGGCCCAGGGTCACGGCCTTTTCCAGGTCGGCCGGGCTGCCGATGCCCTGCTGGCAGATGTCGCTGGCGATGTTGACGATGGAGCCCACCACGCGCTGCGTGACGAAGCCGCCGCTGTCGCGGATCACGCTCACGGCCTTGCCGTCGCTGGCAAAAAGCGCATGGGCGGCATCGCGCATGTCGGTGCGCGTGGCCGGCGTGGTTGCCAGCACGCGGCGGCGCGTGTCGGCGTCGGCGATCAGCATGTCGATGCCCATGGTGCGCGTGCAGTCCAGCCGCTCCACGGCAGCCACCGTGGTCACGTCCAGGCCCAGCGGCGCCACCAGGATCAAGGCCTGCTCGGTCGGTGCCTGCGCGGTTTCAATGCGCGCGCCCAGGCTCTTGAGCAATTGGTAGATCTCGTTGCGCCGGGCCGCGCGTGCCGACACCCAGACCGGTGGCAGCGTCTGCACCTGCGGCACGGCAGGCTCGGCAGGCTGCTCGGCGCGGCCTTCGGCATAGCGGT
Organism: Delftia sp. WSY_22; assembly: GCF_043104185.1. Classification (NCBI taxonomy): domain Bacteria; kingdom Pseudomonadati; phylum Pseudomonadota; class Betaproteobacteria; order Burkholderiales; family Comamonadaceae; genus Delftia; species Delftia sp. WSY_22. The sequence continues at coordinate 13,986 of NZ_JBICKN010000059.1, read as the reverse complement.
AAAAGCCCTGGCCGGTCTTGCGCCCCAGCAGGCCGGCCGCCACGCGCTGCGCGGCAATGGGGCTGGGGCGGTAGCGCGGCTCCTGGTAGTACTGGTGGTAGATGTGCTCCATCACGGCATGGGTGACATCCAGGCCGGTGAGATCCATCAGCTCGAACGGGCCGAGCTTGAAGCCCACCTGCTCGCGCAGGATGCGGTCGATGGTGGCGAAGTCGGCAATGCCTTCCTGCACGATGCGCAGCGCCTCGGTCACATAGCCGCGGCCCAGGTGGTTGACCAGGAAACCCGGCGTGTCCTGCGCGCGCACGGGCGTGTGGCCGAAGCTGCGCGCGAACTGCGCCAGCGTGGCGCAGGTGGCCTCGTCCGTGGCCAGGCCGCGCACGATCTCCACCACCTTCATCAGCGGCGCCGGGTTGAAGAAGTGAAAGCCGGCAAAGCGCTGCGGGTGCTCGAGCGCCGTGGCCAGCGTGGTGATGGACAGGGCCGAGGTATTGCTGGCGATGAGGGTCCCGGGCGCAACGATGGCCTCCAGCTCGCGCAGCAGCGCCTGCTTGGCATCCATGCGCTCGACGATGGCCTCGATCACCAGGTCGCAGTTCCTGAACGCATCGAGACCGTCCGCCACCGTCACCCGGGCCTTGCAATCTGCGGCCTGCTCACTTGTTATTTTTTGTTTCTTCTCAAGCAGGTCCCACAGCGCAAACAGCTGTTGCTGCGCTTGCGCGGCAGCGCCCGGGCGAGCGTCCTGCAGCAGCACGCCGGCGCCTGCCTGGGCGGCCAGCTGGGCAATGCCTTGCCCCATGATGCCTGCGCCTATCAATCCGACGTTCCTGATAGGAGAAATGTTGTTTTGGATCATGTACATAGAGGAGGTGTCCTACAGGTGTCTATGCAAAAATGCAAGCGTTCAAAGAAAGGCTGATGTGAGAATTTGTAGCACCATTCTCGGCGTCGCCCTGTCCTCCATGGCCTGGAACGCGTCCGCATTGTCGTTGGGCAGTCCCCGGGGCAACGTGGTGCTGGGCGCTCCGTTCGACCTGGTGGTGGGCTTGCAGCCCGATAGCGGAAATGACGCCGGCAGCTCCTGCGTGCGCGCCGAGCTGCTGGCCGGTGACAGGCCCATCGAATCCTCGCGTGTGCGCGTCAGCCCGACCACATCGGGCAAGGCCGTTCGTGTGCAGGCCAGCTACACGGTGGACGAGCCCGTGGTGACGCTCAAGCTCTGGGCCGGCTGCGAAGGCGGCGGCATCAGCCGCAGCTATACGCTGCTGGCGCAGCTGCCCGAGTCGGTGGATGCCACGGGCAATCAGCCCATCAATGTGCGGGAGCTGGCGGCAGCCCAGCCGGCGCTGGCGGCCGCGGGTGCCGGTGCACCAGGTGCTGCAGGTGCTGCAGGTGCAGCGGGTGCCGCTTCCGACCCATCTTCGACTTCCTCCCGCCCGGCCGCTGGCCGCAGCGCCCGGGCCGATTCCAGGCCCGCAGCGGTGCCCGTTGCCAAGGAACCGAAACCCCAGTCCAAGCCAAAGACACAGCCAAGGCCCCAGGCCAAACCCAAGGCGGCGGCCGAGAAATCGAGGCCGCCCGTGGGCGTGACCGCCCAGGCCCAGGCCGGGCAGTTGCAGGCGGGCCTGCGCATAGAACCGCGCCTGCGCATGGAGCCGGTGGAGGAATGGCTGGGCACGGGCGGCACCCCGGGCGCCGCTGGCGCAGCCGGAACACCCGGGACACCCGAGGGCGCCGCCGCATCTGCGGCTCCCATGTTCGATGCGGGCAGCGAGCAGCTGGCCGAGGCCAACAAGCGCGTGCAGGCGCTGGAGGCCGAAATGGCGGCCTTCAAGAAGCGCGACACCGCCGACCGTGGGCAACTGGCCCAGCTACGGGCCGAACTGGAGGCCATGCGCCAGGAGTCGGGCGGCTCGTCGTGGCTGTTCAATGCGCTGCTGCTGGCGCTGATCGCCGCCGTGGCCGTGATCGCATGGATGGCCTGGAAAATGCGCTCGGGCGCCTCGCTGTTCTCGCGCGAGCCGGATGCCTGGCGGGAATCGGTGGAGCGTTCGTCGCAGGACCCCGTGCCGTCGAGCCCGCCGCATTCGCACGATGACGGGATCAACACCCTGCCGCATTCCCTGGACCCCCATCGGCCCACGCGGCCCATGGCACCCAGCCTGCGTGAACACCGGCCTGCGCCGTCGCCGGATGATCGCCGTGGCCCGGATACCCTGGCCTCGCCCTATGTGCAGCGCGGCGCGCAGATGCGCCCTGGCGTGACGTACGAGCTGCATGAGGACGTGGACCCCGGCGATTTCGGCCCGGCCACCATTCCCGTGCCTGTGTCCGTGCAGGCCGAGCTGCCCGAGCCGGAGGGCGAGAAGACCGCAGCGCGCTCGCCTGCGCCCGAGGCCATCAAGGCCCGGCGCATGGTGCAGCCCGGCGAAATGTTCGACGTGCAGCAGCAGGCGGAATTCTTCATCTCGGTGGGCGAGCACCAGCAGGCCATCGAGCTGCTGCGCTCGCACATCGCCACGCATGAGGATTCCTCGCCGCTGGCCTATCTGGAGCTGCTGCACCTGTACTACACGCTGAGCCGCCGAGACGACTTCGACCAGCTGCGCGCCCGCTTTGCCAAGCATTTCAACGCCCGCGTGCCGGCCATGCCGGGCTTCACCGACAAGGGCAGCAGCCTGCTGCAGGGCTATCCCGAGCAGCTGGCACGCATCGAGGCGCTGTGGCCTGTGGACGAGGTCGAGGACTGCCTGGCGCACTACCTGTTCAAGCAGGACGGTGCACCCGACCCCGATGCGCCAGCCCCCTTCGACCTGGCCGCTTTCGATGACCTGCTGCTGCTGCTGTCCATCGCGCGCACCTCGCCCGCCGGAACGCGCGGCGAGCCCGGCCCGCGCGAGCGCACCACGCCGCGCATGGTGGCGGGCACGGCCGCAGCCGGCGCAGCCACGGCCGGCGCAGCCGTCCTCGCATCGGCCGCGGAACCCGCTCCCGCACCGGCCGCCGCTGCCGCCTTCATGGATGTGGATTGGATGGCCGAGCTGCAACCGTCTCCGGTAGAGGCCGCACCGCAGCAGGCTGCCTCTTCCCTGTCGCCGCAGGATCCGGGCCTGGAGTTCACGCCCATGGACACGCAGGCGCTGTCCACGGTCTCCGGTACAGCCGGTGAGAAGGCTGCCGACAGCCGCGCGCCGGACTCCCTGTCCGCGCCGCTGCAGTTTGAAATGCAGCCGCTGGACTTCGACCTGGATCAGGCAGGCCAGCTGCCTGCCGGCCAGGTGCGTGCCGTTCCGCTGAGCGAGACGCCGTCCTTCATCCACGATGCGGCGGCACCGCTGCTGGACATAGACCTCACCGCGCTGGGCGAGGATGAACTGCCCACGGTGGACGTGCCTTCGCGCTTTCCGCCCGTGGTGCTGTCGGCGCCCGGCTCAGGCCCCGTGGGCTTCAGCGAGCACAATCTCAAGGCGCCGCTGAGCATGGATCTGGCGCTGGAGAACTGGGAACTGCAACCGCCCGAAACCCTTCGCGATCACCGCGGCCTGGACGAGCCCTTGAGCCGCTCGGTGGACATGCTGCTGTCGCGCGAGACCGACCCGGCCTTTCGGACCACGCCACAGGCTCCGTCGCCGCAGGGTGACGGCAAGGAGCCGTCCAAGGACTGAGCCAGGTGCACATGCAAGAAAGGGAGCAGATGCTCCCTTTTTTGATGTGTGGTCCCGCAAAGGCTCAGTTCGCAGCCTGCATGCTGGCAAGCAACTGCTGCGCCGCCGCTTCCGGGTCCTCGGCATTGACCAGTGCCCGCACCACGGCCACCGAGCCCACGCCCGTGGCGCGCACGGCCGGGAACTGGTCGGCCGAGATGCCGCCGATGGCCACCAGCGGATAGCGCTGCATCAGGCGCACATAGGCGCCCAGGCGCGCCAGGCCCTGCGGAGCCGTGGCCATCTTCTTGAGCGTGGTGGGAAAGACGGCGCCCAGCGCGATGTAGCTGGGCTGCACGGCATGGGCGCGCACCATTTCGGCATAGCCATGCGTGCTCACGCCCAGGCGCAGGCCCGAGGCGTGGATGGCCTGCAGGTCGGCGCCGGCCAGCGCATCCAGGTCTTCCTGGCCCACATGCACGCCATAGGCGCCGGCATCGATGGCCTCGCGCCAGTGGTCGTTGATGAAGAGCAGGGCGCCCGTGCCTTCCACGGCGGCCACGGCGGCGCGCACTTCGCGGGCGATGGCGTCGCGGTCCTCGGACTTGAAGCGCAATTGCACGGTGGGCACACCGGCGCGGGCCATGCGGCCCACCCATTGCGCATCGGGCAGCACGCCGTACAGGCCCAGGGACCTTGGGCAGTCCGGGAAGGCCAGTGCGGGATCGGCGCCCTCCAGGCCGAAGTCGCGCGGATCGTCGGGCCATAGCGTGGCCTCGAAGCGGCCCCTGCGCAGCGTCTGCGCCTGCCAGGCGCAGGCCAGCGTCTCGGCGTCGATGGCGATGAAGCCCAGGGCGCTGCAGGCCTGCAGCGCCGCAAGATAGGCCGGCTCCTGGCGCTGTGCCTGCGGCACGGGCTGGGAGGGCAGGGCGGAGCCTTCAGGGGCGAAGGTGGCGCCGTGCAGGCGCACGATGGCGTCTGCCCAGGATTGGATCGAGTCGTTGCTCATGGCCGGTCTCCTCAGCCGTGGTGCCAGAACGGCGTGCCCAGCACGGGCGTGCTGGGCTGGGCGGCAGATTGCTCGGCCATGGCGCCGGCGCGATGGGCGGCGTGGCCGGCATTCACGGCATCGGCAAAGGCGCCGGCCATGGCGACGGGATCTTCGGACAGGGCCACGGCCGTGTTCAGCAGCACGGCGTCATAGCCCCACTCCATGACCTGGCAGGCATGGGACGGGCGGCCCAGGCCCGCATCCACGATCAGCGGCACCTTCAGGCGTTCGCGCAGCGTCTGCATGGCATAGGGGTTGACGGGGCCGCGGCCCGTGCCGATGGGCGCCGCCCAGGGCATGACGGCCTGGCAGCCCACATCCACCAGGCGCTGGCACAGCACCAGGTCCTCGGTGGTGTAGGGCAGGACCTGGAAGCCGTCCTTGATGAGGATGGAGGCGGCCTCGACCAGGTTCAGCGTGTCGGGCTGCAGGGTGTAGTCGTCGCCGATCAGCTCCAGCTTGATCCAGGGGGTCTCGAAGACTTCGCGTGCCATCTGGGCCGTGGTCACGGCTTCCTGCACGGTCATGCAGCCGGCCGTGTTGGGCAGCACGGGCACGGCCAGCTTCTTGAGCAATTCCCAGAAGCTGGCACCGGTCTCGGCGGCATTGCTGCCCTGGCGGCGCAGCGAGGCCGTGACCATGGCGGGGCGGGCACGCTGCACGGCAGCTTCCAGCACGGCGGGCGAGGGGTAGCGGGAGGTGCCCAGCAGCAGGCGGCTGTCAAAGCGCTGGCCGTACAGGACCAGGCTGTCGTCGGAGGAAGGGGCGGAAGTCGTCATGGCGTGAGGCAATGGGAGAGTCGGATGGGGCATCAGCCGCCGGTCACCGGCGAGATCACTTCGAGGCGGTCGCCGTCGTTCAGTGCCTGCTCGGCATAGCGGGCCTTGGGCACGAAGACGGTGTTGATGGCCACGGCAAAGGGCGGGCGCGGCGCAAGCTGGGCCAGCGCGTCGGCCACGGTGGCTCCGTCGCTCAGTTCGGTCGCTTGCTGGTTGATGGTGATGTTCATGGCGGCTGAGGGGAAACGAAAGGCGGGTACGGGGGCTTGTTCGATCTTAGGCAGGGCCGGTCTTGTCGGCCCTGCATGCATGTCCGGTCTGTTGTGCGTGAAAGTGCCGTGCGTGCCGTTCAGGCGGCTGCCTTGTGCTGCGATGGCGCATGCTCGACGGCAACATCGAAGCGGCGGGCCAGTTCGGAATCACCGCCGTCGAGCAGCTCCAGCACCACGTCCAGCATGGCCGGCGCGATCATGAAGCCATGGCGGTACAGGCCGTTGACCTCCATCACGCGCGGCGCGCTCCAGCGCACGGCCGGCAGATTGTCGGGCAGGGTGGGGCGGCACTGGGTGGCGATCTCGACGATGCGGCCCTCGGCAAAACCCGGATGCACGGTGTAGGCGGCGCTCAGCAGCTCCAGCGTGGAGCGCACGCTGGCCGGCGACATGTCGTCGGATTCGATCTCGGTAGCGCCGATGACGAAGAGGTGGTCCTCCTTGGGCGCAATGTAGATCGGATAGCGCGGATGGATCAGGCGCGTGGGCCGCTGCAGCGTGACCTCGGGCGCATGGATGCGCACCACCTCGCCGCGCACGCCGCGCAGCGCAGGCCACTGGCCGCGTGCGCCCAGGCCCCGGCAGTCCAGCACCCAGTCGGGCTGGCCCGGCGTGCCGGGACGGAAGTCGGCCAGCTCGCGCGGCTGGTTCCAGTGCTGCTCCACGCCCAGGCGGGTCAGCGTGGCGTGGAGCGCGGCCAGCAGCTGGCGGTTGTCCAGCTGGCCTTCGCCCTGCAGGTACATGGCCTGGGCAAAGCGCCGCTCAAGCGCGGGCTCGCAGTCGTGCAGGGCCTGGTCGGCCAGCGGCTGCAGCGCGGGAAGGCTGGGGTTGATGCGGCGGTTTTTCTCCAGCAGGCCGAAAAAGCGCTGGGCATCGCCCGCGTCCTGGCGGTGCCAGAGGATGAGGGTGCCGTTTTGCTGGAAGAACACGGGCGCATCGAGCTGGGCCAGCAGTTCGGGCCAGCGCGTCAGGCCGTGCTGGCCCATGCGCACCACGCCGGGCTCGGTGATGGCCGATTCGGCCAGGGGCGCGAGCATGGCGGCGGCCACGCGGGCCGCTGCGCCATCGCCTTCGGGGCCGTGGGCGTCATATACGGCAATGCCGTGGCCGCGACGGGCCAGCGCCAATGCCAGCAGCCGGCCCATGAGGCCGCCGCCCAGAATGGCGATGCGGGAAGAAGCTTGTAGAACGGACATGTGCATCTGGTGGTCAAGTGCGCCCATGCCCGTGGGACTGCCGGCCGGCTGTCCGCGCACAGGGCATGTGCTGGACAAAACGCGGCGTACCACCCCGATTGATTGAAACTCCCCACGCCAGCATGACCTGGATCGGGTGCAGGGGCGCTGCGCGGCAAGGTGCCTGTGGTGCAGGCTTGTGCGGCAGGGGGCTGGTCGCCCCGGGGCCCCAGGGTGTTTCTCAGTCACGCATCGGCGAGGCGGGCCAGGCCCTGTTTCACCGACGGGACACCCCTGTTTCGTCCGTCAGCAGGCATTACAGCACATCCCGCAGCTGCCGGTATTGACCATGCGCATGGGTGATAATTTTCGCCCATGACTGCCGACCACTCCCCTTCGACCGCCGCATCCCCCGAACCGGCTCCCGCCGCGCGCAAGCGCTATGCCCGCGTGCTCATCATCGCGGGCTCCGACAGCGGCGGCGGCGCCGGCATACAGGCCGACCTCAAGACCTGCAGCGCCCTGGGCTGCTACGGCATGACGGCCATCACGGCCATCACCGTGCAGAACACGCTGGGCGTCAGCGGCATCCACGGCATTCCCGTGGACATACTGCGCGGCCAGATCGATGCCGTGGTCGAGGACATCGGCGCCGACGCCGTCAAGATCGGCATGCTGGCCACGCCCGAGGTGGTGCAGGTGGTGGCCGATGCCATCCGCCGCCACCAGCTGCGCAACGTGGTGCTCGACCCCGTGATGGTGGCCACCAGCGGCGACCGGCTGATCGCCCCGGAAACCGCCTCCGTGCTGGTGCGCGAACTGTTCCCCCTGGCCACCGTGGTCACGCCCAATCTGGACGAGGCAGCGCTGCTGCTGGGCCACTCCATTGACGGCATAGACGCACTGGACGGCGCCGTGCAGGAACTGCTGGCGCTGGGCGCGCCGGCCGCATTGCTCAAGGGCGGGCACTTGTCGGGCGATCTGGTGGTGGACCTGCTGGGCCATGGCAACGGCCAGCGGCTGCGCCTGCAGTCGCAGCGCATTGCCACGCACAACGGACACGGCACGGGCTGCACGCTGTCTTCGGCGATTGCCTCGCACCTGGCGCTGGGCCTGCCGCTGGAGACGGCCGTGGCCCAGGCGCGCGAGTACATCCTGGGCGCGATTGCGGCCGGTGCCGATGTGTTCACGGGCGCCGGCCACGGTCCGCTGAACCACGGCTATGCGCCGCGCGCGCAGGTCGTGGTCAACGGCTGAACGTCCAGCCAGACGTCCAGGTAATCAGCCCAGGTCACCAGCCCCAGGTCAGGCTGCGCGCCACCCAGCCCTTTTGGCCGTTGTCGCGCTGGACATGGGCCCAGGAGCCCTGCTTCTTGAGCGTGCGCACCACCTCCAGCTCAGCCAGCTTGCCCACCACGCGGTGTTTCTGGCCCGGGCCTGCGCGCAGATTGGCGGTGCGCCCGGTCACCACCATGTGCGGGGTCTTGCCGGTCAGCGGCGCATGCACCCAGCCCAGCGTGCTCTCGTTGTCCCTGACGCGCAGCCACTGGCCCTTGCGCTGCACCACCTGCAGCGGATAGCCCTTGCCCAGTTCCCACAGCGTGGCCGAGCGCGTGGTGGGCTGCTGCCGCACATTGACGCTGGCGCCCTTGACGCTGACGAACTCGCGCGCATGGGCGGCGGCCGGGGCCAGGGTGGTGGTGAGGACGGCGAGGGCGGTGGCGGCTGTGGCCAGCCAGCGGGCGGCACGGCTTTTGTTGCAAGACACGGGAACAGGTCTCCTTTCGTTTGAGAAAGGCTGGCGCGCGGAGACTTTCCGGCGCGAGCCCGGGGAAAGCGCGTGGGATCAGGCGATGTAGCTATAGTTCCTGAATGAAACTGACGTGCGACGCCCCGGCTTCATGCGCAACCGGGCAAGCTTGCCTTACGCTTGCCGCACAACCGTGTTTTCCAGGAGGGCTTGTATGCACCATGCTGTTTCCCGATCCGGCGCCCATGTCCGGCACGCTGCAATCCTGACGGCCTGTCTTGCCGCGGGACTGGCGGATGCGCAGGGACCAGAGACGCAGGCGCAGGAGGCGCAGGAGGCGCAGGCTGTGGCCACAGCCGCCGAGGGCCGCGATGCGGCCAGGGCGCAGGAGGGTGCGGTGAATCGCCCGGAATTCGGCCCCGCGCTGCTGGCGGCCGCCCAGGCCGGCGAGGCGCTGCAGGTACGCGACTGGCTCAAGCGCGGCGCACCTGTCGATGTGCGTGACCGGCAGGGCAATACGCCGCTGCTGCTGGCCGTGCGCGGCAACCATGTCGAGGTCGCGCGCTCGCTGCTGGTCCATGGGGCCAACCCCAATCTCAAGAATGACCTGCAGGACAGTGCCTATCTGCTGGCCGGTGCCCTGGGCCGCCTGGAGATACTGCGCATGACGCTGTCGTACGGCGCCGATCTGCAAAGCACCAACCGCTACGGCGGCACGGCGCTGATCCCGGCCTGCGAGCGCGGCCACGTCGATACCGTGCAGGCCCTGCTGGCCGCAGGTGTACGGGCCGACCATGTGAACCGGCTGGGCTGGACCTGCCTGCTCGAAGCCGTTTTGCTGGGCGACGGAGGCCCGCGCTACCAGGACATCGTCCGCCAGCTGATCGCGGCCAGGGCCGATCTCAATCTGCCCGACAAGGATGGCGTGACCGCCGTCGTCCACGCCCGACAGCGCAGCCAGCATGAGGTGGAGCGCCTGCTGCAGGAGGCTGGAGCGCGCTGATCGGCGCAAGTGAAAACAAGTGAAAACGCCTGAAACCAGGGGTGATGCGCCAGATTCAGACGGGTCTGATTGCTTTGGAAAGGCTGCGTTGCAAATGATTCTCATTTTCAACGTGGATCTTTGCCATGCGCACAGCACATTTGCTATCTCGACCCTTCGTCTCCGGCCCCCAGTCGTGCCTTTTTTCGGTGTTCGCTGCGGCGCTGGTCACGCCCGCTTATGCGCAGGACGCCACTGCCGATGAGCGTCAGGTGCAGTTGGCGCCCTTGACCGTCTCCGGGCAGCGCTCCACCGGCTCGCGCACCGAGGCATCCGAATCGGCCAAATACGCCAAGCCGCTGCTGGATGTGCCGCAGACCATCACCGTGGTGCCCGGGCAGGTGCTGCAGGAGCAAAACGCCCTGAGCCTGCAGCAGGCGCTGTCCAATGTATCCGGCATCACCTTCAATGCGGGCGAGGGCGGTGCAGGCTCGGGCGACAGCATCAACATCCGCGGCTTCAGCGCCAACGCCAACCTGCAGATCGACGGGCTGCGCGACAGCGGGCAGAAGAGCCGAAGCGATCTCTTCAACACGCAATCCGTCGAGGTCATCAAGGGACCCAACTCGGTCTTCGGCGGCGCGGGCACCTCGGGCGGCAGCATCAACATGATCAGCAAGCAGCCCAAGGCCCATGACTTCACCGAGGCCGACGCAGGCCTGGGCACGGCCAGCTACCGGCGCGTCACGCTCGACGCCAACAGGGTGCTGGCTGGCGGCAAGGCTGCCATGCGCCTGAACCTCATGGGCCATGACAGCGACGTGGCCGGGCGCGACACCATCTTCAAGCGGCGCTGGGGCGTGGCGCCCTCGCTGGCCCTGGGGCTGAATTCGCCCACGCGCCTGACCCTCGGCTTCTTCCATCAGAGCGATGACAATCTTCCCGACTATGGCGTGCCGGCCTTTCGCGGCAAGATGCTCGATGGCGTCTCGCGCAATGCCTATTTCGGCTGGCGCAACCTTGATCGGGAAAAGATCGGCCAGGATGCCCTGACCGCGAAGATCGAGCATGACTTCGCCTCGGGCGCCAAGCTGCAGAACCTCTCGCGCTACTCGCGGCTGAGCCGCGATACCGTGATCTCGGCCTCGCATGTCGATCTGAGGGGCATGCAGCCTGGCTACTACCGGCCCGCAGGTCCGCAGGCCTATGGCCGCGATGCGGCCACCACCTTGTGGATCAACCAGACCAACCTGACCCAGCGCTTCGACACAGGCGTGCTGGGGCATACGCTGGTCACGGGCTTCGAGATCGCACGCGAGACCTATGACCGCACCACCTCTTCCTACAACATCAACCGGCAGTTCCCGGCCGGCGGCTATCCGCTGGCCCGTCCGCCCGGATACTGGACGGGCACCACGGATCTGCAAAACAGCGGAAGGAACGAAACCCGCCTGGACACCCGCGCGCTGTATGCCACCGACTCCATTGCGCTGGGTCCGCGCTGGGATCTGAACCTGGGCCTGCGCTATGACTGGATCGACGGGCGCTCCAACGCCACAACGGCCGCTGGCGTGCGCACCTCGGTGGACAGTTCCGACGGCCGGCTCAGCGGCCGCACGGCCCTGAGCTTCAAGCCCGCCGACAACGGCCGCATCTACCTAGCCTATGGCACGGCCTTCAACCCCTCCGCGGAATTCCTGGTCTCCAATGGTTCCGGCCTGGATGCGGCCACGGCCTCGCTGGCGCCCGAGAAGAACACCAGCCTGGAGCTGGGAACCAAGTGGGATGTGCGGGACCGCCAGCTGGCGCTGACAGCCGCGCTGTTCCAGGTGGACAAGACCAATGCCCGAGAGCAGATGGCCGATGGCAGCTATCTGCTGGCAGGTGAGCAGCGCGTGCGCGGGCTGGAACTCGGGGCTGCAGGCAAGGTGACTCCGCAATGGGACCTCTTCGCCAACTACACCTTCATGGCCAGTAAGACCCTCAAGTCATTGAACGAGCCTGCGCGTGTGGGCCAGGCGCTGGGCAATACGCCGCGCCATTCGCTGAACCTGTGGACCACCTATGCATTGCCCCAAGGCTGGACGGTGGGCTATGGGGTGCGCTTCGTGGGCACGCGCAATGTCACCTCGGCAGGCGATGGGAAGCTCTCTGCCTATTGGGTGCACAGCGCCATGGTCGGCTATGAACTCAACCGGCAATGGAAGCTCAGGCTCAATCTCGAAAACATCGGCAACAAGGCCTATGTGGCCGGCGTGCGCCAGCGCCTGGGCGAGCAGTCGCGTTCTTCGGCCGTGGAGTACGGAGAGGGTCGCACGGTCAGATTGACCGCGCTCTACCAGTTCTGAGAAGCACGATGGCCTGGTTTCCGGTGCCGTGGACGCCGGGACAGGATGAATCAGGCTTGAATCGGGCTGCCCCCAGGGGCAGCTTTTTTCTTTGGCGGCCACCTTGCCTGGGGCAAAAAAAGAGCCCGCACAAGGCGGGCTGGTGATGGTCAGGCCGACGGCAAAAACCGCCGACACGCAAGCATCTTACTGGATCTTGGCCTTTTCGCGCAGCGATTCCTGGAATTGCGCCAGCTTTTGCTGTTGCAGCTGCTGCACGATCTGGGGCTTGACTTCCTCGAACTTGGGCAGTTCGGCCTGGCGCACGTCGTCCTGGCGGATGATGTGGTAGCCGAACTGGCTCTTGACCGGCTCCTGGGTCATGCCGCCCTTTTCGAGCTTGATCAGGGCTTCGGAGAACTCGGGCACGTAGTTGCCGGGGTTGGCCCAGTCGAGGTCACCGCCACGGGCGCCGGATCCGGGGTCCTTGGACTCCTTCTTGGCGATGTCTTCGAACTTCTTGCCGGCCTTGATCTCGGCAATGATGGCCTTGGCGCGGTCTTCCGACTCGACCAGGATGTGGCTGGCCTTGTATTCCTTGCCGCTGTTGGCAGCGACGGCCTTGTCGTACTCGGCCTTGGCTTCGGCGTCGGTCACGGGGTTCTTCTTCTGGAAGTCTTCGAACAGCGAGCGGATCAGGATGGTCTGGCGGGCCAGTTCCATCTGCTGCTTGTAGGCTTCGCTGTTGGCCAGGCCGCGCTTGTTGGCTTCCTGCATGAAGATCTCGCGGGCGATGACTTCTTCCTTGATCTGCCCTTCCATCTCGGGCGTGACGGGGCGGCCGCTTTGCTCGATCTGCTGCTTGAGCACTTCGGCGCGTGCCTTGGGCACAGCCTTGCCGTTGACGACGGCGATGTTCTGGGCCGAGGCGGACAGGGCTGCGGTGCTCAGCACGGCGGCAGTCACCAGGCTGGTCAGAAGCTGTTTTTTCATGCGAATTCCAGAGATGAAGGAAAAATTGATTCTATAGCGTGGATACGCAACAGGCTCCGAATCTTCGGAGCCTGTAAAAGTTCAAAGAACCTCGATGGCGATGGCGTGAGCGCCCTGGTCAATGAATTCTTGCAGCGCATCATACACAAGGCGGTGGCGTGCCACGCGCGGCTTGCCTTGAAACAAAGGTGACGCAATGCGCACGCGGAAATGCGTGCCGAAGCCGGTGCCGTTGGCTCCCACATGGCCGGCGTGCTGGTGGCTTTCGTCGATCACTTCCAGGTGATCGGGGGCGAGGCGCTCGCGCAGCACGGCCTGCATGGCTTCGGCGGTGATGGGCAGTGGATGGGCGGGTGCGCTCATGGCTGCTTGTCCTGTTGCACGCCGGACGGGGGCAGGGCGTCGGGCGTGGCGGCGGCTGCCTCGCCCTTGTCTTCCTGCATGAAGCGGCTCATGTAGATGGCCTGTCCGATCACGAAGACCAGCATCAGCCCCATGCCGCCGAACAGCTTGAAGTTGACCCAGGTGTCGGTGTCGAAGCGGTAGGCGATGACCAGGTTGAGCGCGCCCATCACCGCGAAGAAGGCTGCCCAGCTCCAGTTCATGGTGCGCCAGGCGTTGTCCGGCAGTTGCAGTTGCGCGCCCATGACGGAGCGCAGCAGGTTCTTGCGAAATACCAGCTGGCCAATCACCAGGGCGCCGCCCATGAGCCAGTACAGCACCGTGGGCTTCCACTTGATGAAGGTGTCGTTGTGGGCGAGCAAGGTGGCGCCGCCGAACAGCACGATCACGCCCAGGCTGACCCATTGCATGGGCTCGACCTTGCCATGGCGCACGCGCAGGTAGGCGATCTGCGCGATGGTGGCGACGATGGCCACGGCCGTGGCCGTGTAGATGCCCCAGACCTTGAAGGCGACGAAGAACAGGATGATGGGGAAAAAGTCGATCAGTAACTTCATTGGAAGATTTCGATGGGCTTGGAGTCAGGCATGGTGCCTGAGCGCTTGGCA
>NZ_JBICKN010000058.1:0-369 GCF_043104185.1 Delftia sp. WSY_22 | reverse complement strand
GCCTCCCACCTATCCTACACAGATCCGTTCAAAATCCAATACAAAGCTACAGTAAAGGTTCATGGGGTCTTTCCGTCTTTCCGCGGGGAGATTGCATCATCACAAACATTTCAACTTCGCTGAGTCTCTGGAGGAGACAGTGTGGCCATCGTTACGCCATTCGTGCAGGTCGGAACTTACCCGACAAGGAATTTCGCTACCTTAGGACCGTTATAGTTACGGCCGCCGTTTACTGGGACTTCAATCAAGAGCTTGCACCCCATCATTTAATCTTCCAGCACCGGGCAGGCGTCACACCCTATACGTCCACTTTCGTGTTTGCAGAGTGCTGTGTTTTTATTAAACAGTCGCAGCCACCGATTTTTTGCA
>NZ_JBICKN010000057.1:0-370289 GCF_043104185.1 Delftia sp. WSY_22 | reverse complement strand
GGGTTGGTCGGGTTCGTGGGATCCGTGGGGTTGGTCGGATTGGTCGGGTTCGTGGGGTTGGTCGGGTTCGTGGGATCCGTGGGGTTGGTCGGATTGGTCGGGTTCGTAGGATTGGTCGGGTTCGTGGGATCCGTGGGATTGGTCGGATTGGTGGGGTTCGTAGGGTTGGTGGGGTTCGTAGGGTTCGTAGGGTTCGTCGGATCCGTGGGATTCGTAGGATTCGTAGGATTCGTAGGATTCGTAGGATTCGTAGGATTCGTAGGATTCGTAGGATTCGTAGGATTCGTCGGGTTGGTGGGATCCGTCGGATTGGTCGGGTTGGTCGGGTTCGTGGGATTGGTCGGATTCGTGGGATCCGTGGGGTTGGTCGGATTCGTGGGATCGGTCGGCACCGGGGGGGCTGGGTCGTCGTCGTCGTTGCTGGCTGCGGCGATCAGGCCCACGCCGCCCGCGCCGATCAGGCCGGCCAGCAGGAAGTCGCTGAGCACGGAGCCGCCGGCTGCGGCTGCGGCGCTTTCCTTGGTCACGATCAGGCCCACGGCGTCACCGTCACTGGCGGGCGCCACCTGGACGTTGCCAGAGGCCAGGTCCAGCACCATGGCGCCTGCGCCATCACCCTCGCGCTGGGCCAGCGTGGCCTGGGTGCCGCCCTCGAAGGTGCCGACCAGGGTCTGGCCGTCCTTGCCCTGGAACAGCGCCTTGGCGCTGCCATCGGCGGGCACGATGATCTTGTCGCCGACCTGCAGGGCACTGCCCGGCTGGGCCATCAGGGTTTCCCCATTGCGCACGATCTGCACGCCCGGGCTGACCTGGGACAGCGTGGCGGGAGGCGTGCCCCGGGGCATGACCGCTGCGGCTGCGCCGGGCTGCATGTTCGACGTATTGAGCTGCGCAAGCACAACGCTGGAGGGCTGCGGGTCACCGAACTGCACGGGGCTGACGGTGGTGTTGCCGGTGGGCTGCATCGATTGGGCGGTCATTTACTCTCTCCAGACAAGGGTTGAGACGACAAGGTCAGACGGTGGCTTGGAAGCCGTGAAAAATCTGTCGAGCCCTTTTGTGCAACATGCATGCCACGTGCACGCTGCAGGTCCGGATGGCCTAGGAATCATCCTAAGATATTGATTTGTATGGATTTATCTATTGATCACAATGTCTCATCAAGGGTCTGTTACGGCACACGTTACGTAACGCTGCCGGGTCTGCTCCGTTACTCGGGCGCCGGTGCCGCGCCATGTTTCATGGCCCTTGACTCGCGGGCCCATGCAGCGGGGCAAGATGGCTTTCGCCTATAAAATCGCTGGCTTTTGGCTGCAGGCGTGTATCGGCGCATGCAGTAAGCCCAAAAGCGAACAGGCCCGTCTTCCAACTTTCATTGCGTAGAGAGCGCCCATATGCTGATTTCGTCCAGAGTTCCGTCGCGAGTGCCGGGTCGTACCTATTTGCGGATAGCCCGGCCCGTGGCCATTGCCGCCTTCAGCCTGGGGGCGGCTTTGTGCGGGGCGTTTGCCCATGCATCGCAGGAGGCGGTGGACGAGGTCTCACGGCTGCTGGAGCAGGGCAAGGCGCCCCAGGCCGCCAAGCAGGCCGAGGCCTACCTCAAGCAAAACCCGGCCGATGTGCAGATGCGCTTTCTGCAGGGCGTGATCGCCGCGGAGCAGCGCCAGAACGCCCAGGCCATCAAGATCTTCACGGCGTTGACCCGTGACTACCCCAGCCTGCCCGAGCCCTACAACAACCTGGCCGTGCTGTACGCCGCCGAAGGCCAGGAACGCAAGGCCTCGGAAGTGCTGGAGCAGGCCATTCGCACCAACCCCAGCTACGCCACGGCGCATGAGAACCTGGGCGACCTGTATGCGCGCATGGCCAGCGATGCCTATGCCAAGGCCTTGCAGCTGGACGGATCGCGCCAGGCCATCCAGCCCAAGCTCGCCCTGATCACGCAGATCTTCCCCAAGCAAGGTGGCGCCCAGGGCAAGACGGTCCAGGCTGCAGCTGCCTCGACCAAGGTCGCCGATGCCAAGGCGGCCGATGCCAAGGCCCGCGAATCCGACGCCAAGCTGGCCGAGGCCCGCGCCGCCGAGACCAAGGCGGCAGAGGCCAAGGCCGCCGAATTCAAGGCCGCTGAAGTGAAGGCCGCCGATGCCAAGGCAGCGCAGGCCAAGGCCGCAGAAGCCAAGGCCGCAGAGGCCAAGGCAGCGGAGGCCAAGGCAGCGGAGGCCAAGCTGGCCCAGGCCAAGGCAGCGGAAGCCAAGGCCGCCGAGACCAGGCTGGCCCAGGAGAAGGCTGCCCAGGCCGCACAGGACAAGGCGCGCGCTGCCGAGGAAGCCAGGCAGGCTGCGGCCAAGGCCGTCGCCGTGACCACCGCTGCGGCCCCTGCCGCCGCCGCTGTGGCCGCCGCCGAGCCCGCCAAGGCAGCGCCTGCCGTCGACGAGAAGAAGGCGGCCCAGTCGGCCGCAGCGCAGGAAGTGGAGGCCGCCGTCAAGGCCTGGTCCACCGCCTGGGCCGGACAGGACATGGACCGCTACCTGGACGCCTACAGCGACCACTTCACCCCGGCCGATGGCAGCAGCCTGGCCAAGTGGAAGGAACAGCGCCGCCAGCGCATTGTCGGACGCACCACCATCGTCGTCACCGTGCGCGACCTCAAGGTGACCGTGGACGGCGACAAGGCCACGGCCCAGTTCCGCCAGTACTACGCGTCGGGCGCGCTCAAGACCACGACCCGCAAGACCCTGCGCATGCAGCGCGAAAAGGGACAATGGCGCATCACCCACGAAGGAACCGGTTCCTGATGCCTGAAAGAGCGCGCCCCCTGGCACGGTCATCCGCCGGCTTGCTGCGCCTGCATGCGCGGGCCGCCGGCGTGGCCGTGCTGCTGGCCGCTCTGTCCACGATGTCGTTCGGCACGGCGGCCTACGCCAAGCCGGCCAAGGCCTCCAAGACGGCATCCGCCAAGCCTGCAACGGGCAAGACCAGCAAGACCGGCAAGGCCGGCGCAGCCAGGCTGCGCTCGGCGTCGGGCAAGACGGCCGTGGCCGCTGCTGCGGTGGCGGCTACGGCAGGCGGCGTCGCTGCCACGGCAGGCCAGGCCAAGGCGGCGGCCGGCTCGCAAAGCCAGGCGGAGGCCCGCCTGCTGGCCATCATCCGCCAGGTGGAGCAGCGGGATCTGGATGGCGCCCTGAAGGCGGCCGCCGATCTCACCGCCGAAGTCCCCAATTTCCGCGCAGCCCAGCTGGTGTATGCAGACCTGCTGCGCTTCAAGACCGGCCGTACCGGCGAGGTGCTGGCGGGCACGCCCGTGGCTGCGTCCGCCGCCCCCAGCCATCCGGGCCAGGGCGTGCTGGTGCGGCACAACCTGTCCGTGGGCAGCGTCACACGGCTGGAGGGTCCGGCCAGTCCCGCGCAGGCGCAGCTGCAGGATCTGCAAAACGAACTCAAGCGCCGCCTGCAGGCGGACAGCGGCGCGCCGCCTGCGGGTTCCGTTCCCGGCGAGTTTTTGATGCTGGGCGCATCCGTGCGGCATGCCATTGCCATCGACGCCAGCAAGTCGCGGCTGTACCTGTTCGCCCATGAGGCAGGCGGGCTGCGGCTGCTGGGGGACTTCTATGTCTCCGTGGGCAAGCTGGGCACCGACAAATGGCAGGAAGGCGACCAGCGCACGCCGCTGGGCATCTACTTCGTGGGCCGCCACATTCCCGGGCCCCGTCTGCCGGAGTTCTATGGCAAGGGTGCGCTCACGGTGAACTTTCCCAATGACTGGGACAAGGCCGTGGGCCGCTCGGGCAGCGGCATCTGGCTGCATGGCTCGCCGCCCGACCAGTTCTCGCGGGCGCCCGAGGCCAGCGATGGCTGCCTGGTGCTGGCCAACCCCGATCTCACCTTGCTCATGCAGACCGTGGACCGGCAGACGCCGGTGCTGATCCGCGAAAAGCTGCAATGGGTGGCCCCCAAGGCCCAGGCCCAGCAGAAGGCGGCAGACGCTTTCGTGCGCGTCATCGACGACTGGAAGAGCGCCTGGAACGGTGCGGACCCGCGCAAGCTGGCCGCCCTCTACGCGCCTGACCTGCTGCAGTCGCCGGCCTCGCGCACATCACAGGAGCGGCTGGCCGCCTACCTCAACCGCCCCGGCGTGACGCTGCAGGACCTGTCCATCTATTCCTGGAAGGACGCCAAGGGCGAGATCCGCGTGGTCAACCTGCGCGCCAGCAGCAAGTCCTTTGCCGAGGGCCTGCCGCTGCGCCAGTACTGGCGCAAGACGGGCGGGCGCTGGCAGCTTTTCTCCGAGGACGTGATGGGCTGAGCCTGGCGCAGCTCAGGTGTTCTCGTTGTGGCGGTTGCTGTCGAAGCGGCGCTCCGCATCGAACAGGTGCTGTATCAGCACATGCGAGGTCATGTTCACGCCGATGCCGCCAATCATGGCCGGCAGCAGGTACAGCGCCGTGGACAGCTCGGAGACGAAGAGGGTGTTGTCGGACAGCGAAGGCGTCGCCTTGGCCGCCGAGGCCAGGCTTTGAAGCAGGTAGACATCCACCCCCGCCATGGCCACCAGGGCCAGCCCGAACAGCAGCACCGTGGTGCGCGAGATGCTGCGCTTGGCCAGCAGGGCGGCGTAGATGGCGCAGGGAAGAACGACCGAGAAAACCACCAGGCTCCAGAATCTGGCTTCGGTGAAGACGGTGGTGCTGATGCGCAGGGCATTCATCGGTGCGGTCTTTCGGTGCGGTCTTTCGGTGCGGTCTTTCGGTGCGGTCTTTCGGTGCGGTCCTTCGGTACCTGTGGGGTCCTGCGGTTCCCTGTCGGCCGCCCAATATGCCGCGCTTGCGTAAACGCCCGGTGAACCCGGCGCAAACCGGTGGTTGCACATGCAACCAGGCGCACCGGTCGCAGTCTTGTCCGCTTCGGCCCTGCCTGGCCCGATGCCGTCCCTCAGGAGGTCACGACTGCCGCACCAGATAGGCCGGCAGCTGCGCCTCGGGCAGCACGGACAGGACCTTGAGCTGCAGCTGGGCGCGCTTGCGTGCCTGGGCAAGGTAGTCCTGCAGCGCCTGCGCGGCCCGCTCGTACTCACCATCCCACAGGGCGTCGATGACCTGGCGGCAGTTCTCGAGCAGGGGCGGGTTGGGCGACTGCGGGAACATGCGGTCAAAGGTGCTGTGGATCAGCCACGGCATCTGGCACTGCTGCAGCATGCCCACCAGCTTGTGGTTGGGGTGCCGTGCCAGCAAGGCGCCGTGCAGGTGCTGCTCCAGCCGCAAAAGCTCCTGCGCTTGCGGTGCGGCGGGGTCGTGCAGGCGGCGGCGCAGGTCTGCGAGCATGTCCCTGTCCAGGCGCGGGCCGCTTTCGCGCAGCGCCGCGGGAGCCAGCAGCGCCAGCAGCTCGAAGTCCTGGTTCACCGCGCGTGCCGTCAACGCCGCCACGCGCCAGGAGGCATAGGTGCTCTTGTCCACCAGTCCCCGGTCCACGAGCCGGCTCAGCACCTCGCGCAGGGCCACGCGGTTCACGTTGAAGTGCTCCATGGCCGCGCTTTCGTCGATCTGGAAGCGCCCGAAGATCATGGCGATGGAGATGGTCTGCTCCAGCTCGTCGTGGATGCGCTCGCTTTCCGAGGGGATGTGGATGGTGGCGTTGCCCTCCTCCAGGCCCAGGGCCCGCGCGTCCAGCGGCAGGCGCTGGGGCTGCACGGCCTGCCCGGGCCGGGCCACCAGGTAGCCGCGTCCGTCGAAGGTGCACAGCAGCCCTTCGGCATGCAGCAGCTCGAAGGCCTTGCGCACGGGTATGCGGCTGGTGCCGAAGACCTTGGCCACCGGCCCCTCCAGCAGCACCAGGCCGGGCTCGATCCGCTGCTCGACGATGGCCCCGCGCAGGCGCTGGCGTATCAGTTCATAGCGCAGCCGGCGTTCGCCGGGATCGCCGGATTCACCGGATTCGCCGGGGCCTGCTTCCTCGTCGCGGGCAAGCTGCGTGGGTGCTGGGGTGGCTCTTGTCATTCCTGCTTCATCTGCATGTACCTGTGCACCGGCCGCCGCAAAGGGGGCCGGTATCCGGCAGGACTATAAGGGGCGGGCGCGGCGCAGCAGCGTGGCCCATTGGCGCACCAGGTAGTTGTGCTCGTCCATGACGGTGTTCCAGACGGCGATGTGGCCCAGGCGCTGCTCGTAGGAGCCGCCGTCGCGCACGCTGCCGCGCGGGATCAAGATCTGTCCGTCGGTGCCCCGCAGGTCCTCGGCGGCAGGCAGGCCGGCGTACCAGTAGTCCCATTCGCTGGCGCGCAGGTGCTCGCGGCTGCGCAGCGGGTTGGAGATGTAGTAGCCCTGCCGTGCCATCGCCGCACCAGGCCAGCCGGACTGCCACCAGTTCAGGTAGCGGTAGGCGGCATCCAGCGTATCGCCCCTGGCCTGGCTGGAGATGCCCAGGCCGCCGTACCAGGCCCGGTAGCCTTCGCGCGGGCAAGCCAGCCGGTAGTCCAGTCCCGCCGCGCGGTAGTGGGCGATGGCCGGCGACCAGTGGCTTTGTATGGCGACGCCGGCATCGATCATCAGCCGCGCCGCATCGGCGTAGTTGCCCCAGAAGCCCCGGAACTGCTCCGACTCCTGCCGCTGCAGCAGCAGGGCCATCATCTGGTCGATCTCCTCCAGTCCCAGGTTGCTGATGTCGCCAAAACGCATGTCGCCGCCGGCCTGCAGGGCCAGGGCCGCATCCAGCGCGCCGATGGCCGCATCCGCCTGCAGGGCCGCACGGCCACGGCAGGCGGGAGACAGCAGCCACGACCAGCTCTCCTCGGTCTGCGCGAACAGCTTCGGCACGGCGGCGGGCAGGTAGACGAAGCTGTCGGCGTTGTGCGTCAGCGGCAGCATGCTGATGCGCGATGCGGGCGTTCCGCCCAGGGTGCCATCGGCCTGCACGTACAGACGCATGGCCGGGTTGCAGCCCGCGCCCAGGGCCGCCTGCGGCGTGATGCGCCCGGTCTTGGGCAGGGCGTTGACCTCGTCCCAATGCGCCAGCCTGCCGATGTCTATGGGTTGCAGCGCCCCTGTCGGCCACAGGCAGTCCAGGCTGTGGAACCACTGGTCGTAGAGATCGAAGCTGTCCTGGCGCATGACGGCCTGTCGCTGCGCGTCGAAGCCGTCGAGCACCTCGAAGCGGATGCGCAGGCCCAGGTCCTGCTCGGCGCGGCGGCGCATGGCCTCGGTCAGCGTCACCGAGGTGCCCAGTACCCGCAGTTCAGGCATGTTCTTGCGCATGGGGTGTTCCTTGTCAATGGAAGGCGGCCGGGCCGGGTGCGGCGCCGGGTTGCGCCCCATTGTCCTGCGCGAAGAAACGCTGGAACGACTGCCAGGAGTCGTCCACCTGCTGCCCGTTGAGCCCCGAGGCGATGAAGACCAGGCGCGAGCGGCCGTCGCCACCGGGCCATTCGGCCAGATGCTCGGGCGCATGCATCAGATGGCCCATGCCGTGCAGCACCGTCGGCTGCCCCTGCGGCCATCCTTCGGCGGCCACGGCCACGAGCCCCTTGAGCCGCAGCACCCGCTCGCCATGGCGGTGCAGCAGCCAGGTCAGCCACAGCGTCAGCGCACACCAGTCCACGGGGCCGTCGAGTTCCAGGCAGAAGGCCTGGATGCTGCCGTGCGGCTCCTGGCCCTTGCGGCTGCGAGGCGTGCCTGCAATGGCGCGTGCCAGCCAATTGCTCTCCTGCACGGGCTGCTCCTGCCAGGCTGGCAGCGCCTGGCGGCTGTTGCCGAGCACGGCCAGCGGATTGAGCCTGGCAAGCTGCGCGCGCAGCGCCTCGGCGTCCTGCGGCCGGGCCAGGTCGGTCTTGCTCAGGTACAGCCGGTCGGCGGCGGCGACCTGGGCTTGCCATTCGGGCCGCTGCGCATGCGTGGCCGCGTGCAGGGCATCGACCACGGTGGCTACATGGGCGGGCCTGAAGACCTGGCGCAATTGCGCATCCCCTATGAGGGTGGCTATCACCGGGCCGGGCGCGGCAAGGCCCGTGGTTTCGATCAGCACGCGCTGGAACGCAGGCAGCTCGCCGCGCTCGCGGCGCTGGTGCAGCCGCCACAGCGCCTCCTTGAGTTCGCCGCGGATGGCGCAGCAGATGCAGCCGTTGTCCAGCAGCACCGTGTCGGCGTCGATGCGGCCCACCAGCAGATGGTCCAGCCCCACGGCGCCGAATTCGTTGATCAGCACGGCGGTCTCGGCAGCGGGAGAGTCCTGCAGCCATTGCCTGAGCAGCGTGGTCTTGCCGCTGCCCAGAGAGCCCGTGAGCACACCCACGGGCAGGCGTGCATCGCCGGTCATGGCGCCTGCTCCGGTTGGGGCCAGGGCATGGCCAGCGGATCCAGCTCGCGGGCCAGCAGCCGCTCGGCCGCGGGCCACAACGCACCGAAGTCGGGCACCAGAACGCTGGCGCCCGTAGGCCCCTGCAGCAGGTAGGACTGGCCGTGGAAGTCGCTGAGCCGCAGCCGCCACAGCGCCAGCAGCCGGTTGGCGCGCGCAATCTGAATCAGCCGCTGGCGGCGCCCGGCCGATCCGGCCGGCGCCTGGCTCCAGTGGCCGGAGCCCTGCAGCAAACCGCACATTCCACACATGACAGAAACCCTTTCGGTTGCGAATGGAGCCGCCTGCGAAACTGGCGCAGCCAAAGAGCAGAGACACCGAGGAAGGGCCTATGCCGGCCGCGCCGCCCCGCACCGAGGGTGTCGCCGGCTGCCCGTACGCCCCCCTCCGAAGAGAGGGGGAAGGCGCGAAGCGACTCAGGGGGTGCTTCTTTTCACGGCATGACATCGCCGGAATTGGGCCCCAGCGTCTGTCCCACATACAGATTGCCACCGGGATCGGAGGCCAGCAGCACCGCCGTGGGCGCCACCTCGTCGGCGCGGCCGAAGCGGCCCAGCGGCAGGCTGGCCTCCTTGGCGCGCTTCCAGTCCGCGCTGATGCCGTCGACCAGCGGCGTGGCGATGGGGCCGGGGGCAATGGCGTTGACCAGGACATTGTCGGGTGCCACTTCCAGCGCCAGCGACTTGGTGAAGCCGATCACGCCGGCCTTGGCCGCCGCATAGTGGCTCAGCTCCACGCCGCCCTTGATGCCCAGCTGCGATGCGATGCTGATGATGCGTCCCCAGCGCTGGGCCTGCATGTGCGGCACTGCACGCCGCGCGCACAGGAAGACGCTGCGCAGGTCCACGCGCAGCATCTCGTCCCACATCGCGGTGGACATGTCGGCACAGCGCGACTGGGTGAGCATGCCGGCGTTGTTGACCAGGATGTCGATGCCGCCGAAGGCCTGCACGCAGCGGTCGATGATGCGGTGGGCCGTGGACTCGTCGCCCACGTCGCCGATGACGGTCTCGGCCTGCGTGCCCAGCGCGCGGCAGCGCCGGGCCACGTCCTCGGCCCGCGCGGCATCGATGTCGGCCAGCAGCAGCCGCGCGCCGGCCTGCGCATAGGCCAGGGCGATGGCCTCGCCGATGCCGCTGCCGGCGCCTGTCACGACGGCGCGGCGGCCGTCCAGGGGCTTGGAGGTGTTCATGTCGGATGTCCTCAACTGGGCCAGCGCACGGTCAGGCCGCCGTCGGCAATGATGGATTGGCCGGTGATGTAGGAAGCCTCGTCGCTGGTCAGGAAGCGGATCAGGGCGGCGATTTCGCGGGCCTGCCCCACGCGTCCCAGCGGGATGCCCCTGGCCGCCTGCGCCAGGCCCTCCGGCCCCAGCGAGTTGACCGGGTCCAGCGATTGCGGCGTCTCGATCAGGCCGGGAATCACGGCATTGCAGCGTATGCCGCGCGGTGCCAGCTCCATGGCCACGGCGCGGCACAGCCCGGGCACGCCTGCCTTGGCGGCCGCATAGTGGGCATGCTGCTCCCAGCCGTAGACGCCGCCTGCAATGGAGGAGACGGCCACCATGGCCCCGCCCTCCGCCATGAGGCGCGCGCTGGCCCGGAAGGTGCGCATGACGCCGCCCAGGTCGATGTTGATGACCTCCTGCCACTGCGCATCGCTCATCTCGGCCAAGGCCGCCTGGCGCAGCAAACCTGCATTGGCGACGGCGAAGTCCAGCCGGCCGAAGCGGTCCACGGCGACGCGGGCCAGGTGCTCGACCTGCTCGGCATCGCCCACATCGACCGCCTCCATCACGCACCGCCCGCCCGCGCGCTCGACAAGGTCCCGGGTCTGGCCGGGATCGTGCGGGTCCTGCGGGTAGTAGCTGCCGGCCACGGCAACGCCGGCCTGCGCGTAGGCCACGGCCAGCGCCTGGCCGATGCCGCTGGCAGCGCCGGTGATGAGGGCGACCTTGTTCCTGTCGATCTGCGGGTGCATGGCGGCCTCACTTCACGGTCTGGGGATCGACATGGGGTGCCAGGAACATCAGCAGTCCCGAGGCTGCGCAGGGAATGGCTCCCCAGTACAGCGCCGCCTGTGCCCAGTCCGCCCCCTGCGACAGCGTCCAGGTCACGCCAAAGCCTGCCGCGATGGCGCCCACCTGGCCCATGGCGTTGACGAAGGAGCTGGCCGTGGCACGGATGTGGCTGGGAAAGCTCTCGCCGATCAGGAAGAGGGCCGCTGCATAGGGGCCGATCAGGAAGAACAGCCCCAGCGAGTACAGCGGCACGATGCGCCAGAAGTCGCCCGAGGGCGCGTTCAGCATGAGCGCGAAGGCCAGGCCACCCAGCATCCAGCCTATGGCCACGGCGTTGCGCCGGCCTATGCGGTCACCGAGCCAGCCATGGAAGACATAGCCCAGGAAGCCCGCGAGATTGGAGATGATGAGCACCTGCAGCGCGCTGGAGAAATCCACGCCCTTGCCCGGCGTGCCACCGGCGCCGCCCAGCACCGAGGTGCCCAGCACCGCGAAGATCACGATGGCGAACCAGTTCAGGAAAAAGCCCAGGGCCAGCGACAGCGTGGGCCGCAGCGAGGCGCCCCGGAACATGGCCGACAGGCCGGTGTGCTGCGCTTGCTGCGGGTGGGCGCCATGGGCCTGGGCCAGGCGTGCGGCCTCTGCCTCGCGTCCGGCACGGCGCAGATCGGCAACGCGCCGCGCGGTCAGGAACTGGGGCGTTTCCACCAGCCGGCGGCCCAGCACGGCAATCACCAGGGCGGGGAACATGGCGAACACGAAGGACAGCACCCAGCCGCCGCCCTGGCCGAACCAGCGCTCGCCCAGCGGATACAGCAGGGCCACCAGCACGGCCGTGAGCACCGCGCCCACGGGCCAGCCGCCTTGCACCAGCGAGTAGATGAAGCCGCGCCGGCGCAGGGAGGCCGGGTCCGTGTAGACCAGGGAGAACAGCTCGCTCAGGTAGGTGGCGTTGATGCTTTGCTCTGCATAGCCCAGGCCCGCCAGCGAGCGCACCACGATCAGCAGCACGAAGCCCAGCCCCGCCGACAGCCCGATCACCCAGCCGGCCAGCGCCGTCAGGCCCGAGCACAGCGCGGCGCCCGCCACGGCGATGATGATGCCCTTGCGCCGGCCCAGCCGGTCGGCGATGGGGCCGATGCCGAAGGCCACGATCACCGTGCCCAGCGTCACCCAGGTGTTCAGCCGCGCCTGCTGCTCGGCGCTCCACCGGAAGTGCTCGCCCAGTTGCGGCAGCAGGGTGCCGAAGAGGATGAAGTCGTAGACGGCAAAGACCCAGGCGAAAAAGCAGACCCAGGTGGCGTAGCTGACCTGCCTGCGCGTCACGGTGGGCGCGGTCCAGGGGGCATCGATCCCGGCCGGGGCCGGATGGCCTGCGCCTGGGGCGTCGGAGGCAATGGCGGAGGTATTCATGGTGTCCTCGCTGAGGTGGGATGCGGCATCAACGCGGCTGGCGGCGCAGGAAGTCGTCGGCGATCTGGTCGCACGTCATGAAGCGCACGCCGTCGTGCGACTGGAAATGCTCGATCAGGCGCTCCAGCATCAGCAGCACCTGGGGGCGGCCGGAGACATCGGGGTGGATGGTGATGGGGAAGACCGCGTAGTCGTGCTCGCGGTAGACCCAGTCGAACTGGTCGCGCCACATCTGCTCTATGTCGCGCGGGTTGACGAAGCCGTGGCTGTTGGGCGACTTCTTGATGAACATCATGGGCGGCAGGTCGTCCAGGTACCAGTTGGCGGGGATCTCGACCAGCCGTGTCTCCTTTCCGCGCACCAGGGGCTTCATCCAGGTGTCGGGATGCTTGCTGTAGTCGATGCGGGTCCACTGGTCGCCCACGCGCACGTAGTACGGGTGGAAGTCGTTGTGCATCAGGCTGTGGTCGTACTTGATGCCTTTCTTGAGCAGCAGCTCGTTGGTGACGGGGCTGAACTCCCACCAGGGCGCCACATAGCCCGTGGGTGCGCGGCCGGCCAGCCGCGTGATGACCTCGATGCTGCGGTCGAGCACCGCTTCCTCCTGCTCGGGCGTCATGGCAATCGGGTTCTCGTGGCTGTAGCCGTGGATGCCGATCTCATGGCCCGCGTCCACCACGGCCTTCATCTGCTCGGGAAAGGTCTCGGCAGAGTGGCCCGGGATGAACCAGGTGGTCTTGAGGCCGTATTTGTCGAACAGCCTGAGCAGCCGCAGCGAGCCGACCTCGCCCGCGAACATGCCGCGCGAGATGTCGTCGGGCGAGTCCTCCCCGCCATACGAGCCGAGCCAGCCGCCGACGGCATCGACGTCCACGCCAAACGTGATCTGTATGTCCTTGCTCATTGCATGCACTCCTTTTTCACTGGGAACGGTTGAGGGAAGAAAGCGCCTGTTCGACGGCCAGGGCAATGCGCAGCAGCCGGTCGTCATCGCCCTGCGGGCGCATCAGCTGCAGGCCGATGGGAAGCCGTTCGGTGCTTGCGCCAGGGCCTTGCAGGCACAGGGCGCCGCAGGGCACGGCCACGGCCGGCGCATCCAGGAAGCTGCCGGGCATGGTCAGGCGCAGCGTGGCGAGATTGGTCTGGGCAAACAGCGCGTCGTCTTCCAGCAGGGGCTGCAGCAGCGGCGCCGGATGGCCCACCGCGGGCAGCACCAGGGTGGCGCCGCCCAGCTCCTGCGCAAACAGCGCCGTCAATGGCTGGCGCCGTGCCAGCAGTTGCAGGTAGCCGCCATGGTCCAGATGCCTTGCGGCCTCCAGCCGGCTGCGCACGCGCGGGTCCATGCGCGCGGCCTGCTCCGGGGCATCCAGGCGCTCGCGGTGCGTGGCCAATGCCTCATGCGCGCCCAGCCAGCCATGGCGCTGCGTCAGCGTCTGCACCGTGTCCAGGCTTTGCAGCCGGCGCCGCTGCACGCGGGCGCCCTGCCGCTGCAGCAGGGCCAGGCCGGCTGCAATCGCGTCGCGCACCTGCGCCTGCACGCGGTCGTCGTCCAGCATGCCGGGGTCGATGACG
Organism: Delftia sp. WSY_22; assembly: GCF_043104185.1. Classification (NCBI taxonomy): domain Bacteria; kingdom Pseudomonadati; phylum Pseudomonadota; class Betaproteobacteria; order Burkholderiales; family Comamonadaceae; genus Delftia; species Delftia sp. WSY_22. The sequence continues at coordinate 356,944 of NZ_JBICKN010000057.1, read as the reverse complement.
AACACCTGTCCCTGCAGGCCTATGACAGGGCCTGGGACGGCAGGGCCTGCAGCGGCATCGCCGGCAGGCACGGTGCTGCGCAGCACCTGGTCCAGGGCCATGCAGTCGGCCACGCCCAGGGCCAGCGGCCCCAGCGTGTCCAGGGAAGGTGACAGCGCAAAGACCCCTTGCATGGGATAGCGCCCCTGGCTGGCACGAAAGCCCACCAGCCCGTTGAAGGCTGCGGGAATGCGCACCGATCCTGCCGTGTCCGTTCCCATGGCCAGCGGCCCGCAGCCCTGCACCACGGCCAGGGCCGCGCCGCTGGAGGAGCCGCCAGGCGCCCGTGCGCGCCCACCCAGGCGGGGATTGGCGGGGGTGCCGAAGCCGGGGTTCAGGCCCAGTCCCGAATAGGCGAACTCGCTGAGGTTGGTCTTGCCCAGGCAGACCATGCCGGCCGCCGCGGCCCGCGCCACCACGGGGGCATCGGCAGGGGCTGGCGGGGCAGAGCGAAGCAGGGCCGATGCCGCCGTGGTGGGCGCGCCACGCACATCGAACAGGTCCTTCCAGCTGATGGGCACGCCGTCCAGCGGCCCGAGCGGGCGGCCCGTACGCCAGCGCTGCGTGGATTGCCTGGCCTCTTCCAGCGCGCGCTCCGCCGTGATGCGCGTGAACACGGACGGGCTTTCACAGGCCGCTTGCAGGCAATGCTCGGTGGCTTGCGTGGGCGTCAGCGTGCCGGCGGCATAGGCTGCATGCAGTTCGCAAGCCGAGGCAGGCGCTGTCCGGAGGCCGCTGTTTTTCATTGAATTTGAATGTTGTTGTCAAAGTTCATTTTTGAATTCTAGTGAGCGCCTCCATCCCGTGTCCGGGTGATTACCCGGGGGATGAGGCGCTCTGTGTTGATCTGTGAAGGAGGCCGTTTTGTGCCGCTTGCGCCGCTCTAGCGGTCCTTGTGGTCCGCCTCGCCGCACTTCCAGTAGCCCTTGGCGCTCAGCTGGCCGGGTGCGATGCCACGGTCCAGGAAATGCCGCTTCAGCGCACGCATGGCGCCGGACTCGCCCGCCATCCACAGATAGCCGTTGCCCGGCGGCAGCGGCCGGTACATCAGCCGCTGGCACAGCCTCTGCCCAGGCTGGCCCGGCGCGGCGGTGATCCACTCGGTGCGCCAGCGGGCAGCGCTGTCCATGGGCTGGCATTCGCCGTCATCGGTGATTTCCACGTAGGCCTTCACCCGCGCGGAGGCTGGCAGGCGCGCCGCGATCGATTGCATGGCCGGCAGTGCCGAGCCATCGCCCGCCAGCATGAGCCAATCGGTGCCGGCCGGCGGGGCGAAGCCGCCGCTGCGCGGGCCGGCAATGGCCACCTGCTCGCCCACGCGGGCCTGGGCGGCCCAGCGGGAGGCGGGGCCGTCGCCGCCAGCGGAGGTGCTGTTCTCATGCTTGGCATTGAACGCATCGCCATGCAGTACCAGGTCAATGTCCAGCGTGCCGGCCTGGCGGTCCACGCTGCGCAGCGTGTACGCCCGGCCCTCGCCCGTGGGCAGGAACAGCTTGACCCAGGCGGCGGGCGCATCCACGGCAGGCGCCCGCGAGAAGGCGGCGATCTGCTCGCCACCCAGCGTGATGCGGCGCATGCGCGGCGTGACGGATTGCGCCTTCACCACGGTGCCCAGCGCGCGCTGCGTGCCGGCAGGCATGTGAATCGGCTCAGCCATGGGTGGCTCCCCGGGCTGCGTTCAAGCGCAGCAGCAAGGCCACGGCGATGGACAGCGCCACGCTCACGGCGGCGGCGAAATACACGTCTCCGACGCCCGTGACACTGGCCAGCAGCCCGGCGGCAGGGGCCGTCAGCCCCATGGACAGGTCGAAGAAGGCCACATAGGCGCCCATGGCCGCGCCGCGTGCCTGGGCAGGCGCCCGGCGGACAGCTTCCACGCCGAAGGCCGGGAAGGCCAGCGAGTAGCCGAAGCCGGTGAGCGCGGCGCCGGCATAGGCCCATGGCGCATCGCCCCCGCCCCAGATCAGCAGCAGGCCGGCGGCTTCCAGCGGAATGCTGGCCAGTGCCACCCGCACGCCGCCCAGCTTGTCCGGCAGATGGCCGAAGAGCAGGCGCGCGCCGATGAAGGCCAGGCCGAAGGCCGTGAAGGCCAGCGAGGCCGCTCCCCAGCCCCGCGATGCGAACAGCAGCGCTGCAAAGGTCGTGATCACGCCAAAGCCCACGCTGGACAGGGCCAGCCCCAGGCCGGGAAGCCATACCGTGCCCAGCACCTTGTAGAACGGCGTGCGGCGCTGGGCCGCAGCCGGCGTGGCGCGCAGGCCCCAGACCATGGCCAGGGCGGCCAGCGGCAGCACGATGGTGGCCACGGCAATGCCGGAGAAGCCCCAGGCCGCCTGCACCGCCACGCCGGCCGGCGCGCCCGCCGCATAGGCGCCGTACATGGCAATGCCCACCCAGGCCATGACCTTGCCGGCGTTTTGCGGACCGATCATGCCCACGCCCCAGCTCAAGGCCCCGGTGATGATCAGGCTCTCGGCGCAGCCCAGCAGCACGCGGCCGGCGGCCAGCACCCAGACTGCGGCCGGCCCGCCCTCGAAGGCGCGTGACATCAGGTAGGCCAGGCCCGAAACGGCCGCCAGCGCCATGCCCAGCACCACGGCCTGCCTGGCGCCGCGCGTGTCGGCCAGCGACCCGGCCCAGGCCCGCGACAGCAGGGCGGCCGCGAACTGGCAGCCCATCACCGTGCCCACCCCCAGCGTGCCCAGTCCCAGGGTCTGGCTCAGGTGCAGGGGCAGCACGGGCATGGGCATGCCCAGGCAGAGAAAGCTGACGAAGACCGCCAGCGTCAGCGGCAGCAGCCGCGCGAATGCATTCACCGGCGGCGACGCGGCCGCAGATGGCGAAATTCCGGAAGACATGTGCATTCCCTTTCAAATACGAGTAAAAACTCAGATCACATGTCCAGGAGAATATGAGCCATGGCTCGCATTGAAAACTCGCATTCGCAGGCGGCGCAGCGCCAGCCGCCCCAGCCCCGCAAGCAGCCACGGCAGGCGCGTTCCCTTGCCACGGTCGAGGCCATTCTGGAAGCTGCGGCTCGCGTTCTGGCCGAGCGCGGCTATGCCGCCACCAACACCAATCTGGTGGCCGAGCGCGCAGGCGTGAGCGTGGGTTCGCTCTACCAGTACTTTCCCAACAAGGACTCGCTGATCACGGCCTTGCACGAGCGCCACGCCGCGCAGATGTACGCGGCCATTGCCGCCGTGCTTGCGGCAGAGCGGCCGCAGGGCCTGCAAGGCCATGTGCAGGCCATGGTCCGGGCGCTGCTGGCGGCGCACCGGGTCGAGCCCGATCTGCACCGGGTGCTGGAAAAGGAATTCCCCTTCTTCGACGCGCCGCGCGAGCAAAGCGCGGCCGACGGCGGCATCTTCCGCCAGGTGCGCCAGCTCCTGGAGCTGCACCGCAGTCAGCTCGCCCACCGCGATCTGGACCTGGCCACCTGGATGCTGCTGCAGACCATGGAGTCCCTGGTGCATGCCGCCGTCATCGATCCGCCTGTCATGTTCACCCCCCAGGCCCTGGAGGATGGCATCGTGCAGGTGCTGATGGGGTATCTGCGAGCGCCTGCCCTGGGTTGAGGATGCAAGGAGCGATTTGGCCGCCAGGTCCTCAGGGCGCGAAGACCTCCGGATCGAATGGGCCAAGCAGTCGGGCCACTTCGCCGGCGTCATAGGGCTGGCCCAGCATGTCCATGAGTTCTTCGCAAGGGGATTTCATGGGCACGGTGGAGATTCTCAGCACTGGAATCGTGCAATGCCGACAGGCGCGGCCGGCAAGCAGCGTATTCGTTCAGCTTTCGACGCAGTTGCCCGCATCCTCCTGCGGCGGGGTGACACGCCAGTAAAGGGAGGGAAAGCCTTCGCCCACCGGCTGGTGGCCGGGCGGCTGCGATGCCGCCAGCTGCAGATGCAGCACGCCGCAGGCATCCACCATGTGCTGGGAAATCCAGGGGCTGATGTCCATGCGGCCATCGATCAGCACCAGTGGCTTTTCGCGCAGCTTCAGGGCCAGGGCCTTGGCCTCGGCCGTGGGGCCTGAGATCACGCGGATGTCGCCTCCCAGTGCCTCGCGCGCGGGTTCGGCAAGCGCCTGGCTCAAGGCCTTTGAATCGAAGTTTCTCCAGTGCCGGCTGTTAAGCCGCAGTTCACTGCGCGCCGAGGTCATCTGGGCCACGAGCAGCAAGGCCAGTTGAAGTGCCACGAAGCACTTGATGGCGGTGGTGATCGATATGCGCGACGGCTGCAGTCTGGCACCGGCCAGCTCCATGGCGACGGGAACGGCCAGCAGCAGAAAGGGCGTGCCCCAGTGCAGCTGCAGCGACGAGCCCGCAAAGATGCCGATGGCGCAGGTCAGCACGATGGGCGTGAGGCCAAAGCACAGGATCAGCGCGCGCGATGCATCGGCTGTCCCGGGACGCTGCGGTGTGTCCTGCGGCGCAAGGCGGCTGCGGCGGTGCAATGCCATCACCAGTCCCAGCAGCACCCAGGCCAGCAATGCGCGGTTGAACAGCTGGTCGGCCAGCCAGTGCAAGGTATTGAGCAGTCTTGCGCCGCCGCCCAGGCTGGCGCCCAGCGAGGATTCGGTGGCATAGCGGATGGGGCCGAAGTCGTTCAGGAAAAGCCAGTACAGGTGCGGCGAGATGATGGCCAGAGAGATGGCCGCCGCCAGCACCAGGCCGATCATGTGGACCCGCTCGCGCCAGGCGCCTGACGCCAGCCAGAACAGGAATACCGCCACGGCGGCCAGGATCATCTGGTACTTGGCCAGTGCGCCCAGGCCCAGGCAGCAGCCCAGGGCCGCCCACCAGTGCAGTTGCCTGCTGCCCACCGCACGCCACACCAGCAGGGCACTGGCCACGAAGAAGGGCATCAGCACCACTTCATGGTTGAAGAAGTGCAGCCGCTCGTTGTAGTAGGTGATGCACAGGGCCGCCAGCAGGGCCAGCGTGGCATGGCGGCTGCCGCGCAAGGTCTGCATCAGCTTCCAGAAGACAAGCAGGCCGGCCAGCGTGAAAAGCGCGCCCGTCACATAGCTGGTGCGGGCAGACAGTCCGAACACATTGACCGGCACCGAGAACATCCAGGTCGGCAGCGGTGGATGCTTGTAGTAGCCCCATTCCAGGCTGTGCACCCAGGTCAGCTGCTCGAGGTTGTCCTTGGGTGCCGTGAGGCTGGAGCTGTCGATCTGCAGCAGCCAGACCACCGAAAAGAGAAGGAGGCCGATGAGGACCTTGATGTCCAGGGAAAGCGACGGTGCGGGCATGGCCAGCGGAGCGCTTCGCGTGATCGTGCTCGCTGCTTGTGAGGGGACGGGATGGGTCATAGGAAATGCCAGCGGCGATGACAAGTGCGCTGGCACAGGGGAAATTCCCAGGAAGGCGGTCGAACGGGAGCTTCAGCGTTGGCTACGGACTCTTGGCTTACGCGAGGCGCTATGAGTCCGGCAGAATATGTCTGCCTGGTCAATGCAATGTAAAGATTGTGTGAAGATATTGTGGAGACGCCGGCCGCGGCTCAGGCGCCGGCCGGCTCGCCGAAGTCGTGGACTGCCGCGCGCAGCAGCAGCATCGACAGGCGTTCCGCGGCGGGCGTCAGAGGCAGCGCAGCACGCGTGACCTGCACGATGTCGGGTGCCATCAGGCTCTCGCGCACGGCAATGGGCTCCAGTACACCGTTGAAGAGGGGCGTATCGGCCCACTGGCGCGGCAAGAAGGCGAGGGCGTCGCTGCTGGCCAGCAGCGCCAGCAGGGCCATCAACGATTCGGCGACCGTCACCACGCGCGGGCTGCGCAGGCCGAGCGCGGAGAACTGCTCCTCGAATTCTTCCTCGCGGCGCTCGCGCAGGCCGGTGACGATCCAGTCGGCCTCCAGCAACGCCTGCAGGCTGCCGGCGGTGCGCAGCGGATGGCCGCGGCGGGCCAGCACGACACGCTCGTTGCGGTGAACCAGGGCCACCTGGTAGCTGGCGCTCAATTGCCTCTCGGGCCGGGGGCCCAGATAGAAGTCCAGCCGGCCGTCGCGCAGCGCCGGCTCGATGGCCGGGAACAGGCCTTCGACGAAACGCAGGTGCACATCCGGCCAGTCGCGCCGGAACTGGGCATAGGCGCGGGCCAGCAGCGACAGCACGGGGGCGCTGGACAGAGCGACGGCGACATGGCCCTGCATTTCGCCGCGCGCCTGGGCGGCCTCCTCGCTGCCGCGACGCAGTTCCTCGAGCGCGGCCTGCGCGCGCAGCAGGAATCGCTCGCCCGCCACGGTCAGCGATACCCCGCGCGCATGGCGCTGGAACAGCGCCACGCCGAGCTCGGCTTCCAGCTCGCGCACGCTGCGCGTCAGTGCCGGCTGGGTCAGGCCCAGGCTGCGGGCCGCGCTGCGCAGGCTGCGTGCCCGGGCAACGGCGACGAAATTGCGAAGGTGATGAAGTTTGGGCATCGGTCGGAGCGTGTTTATGCCCGTTTCCGAGCGCGCCAAGGCCAGGGGATTTCCCGCAGGGGCCGTGCACGCGGGCTCCGCCGCGCCTGAGCCGCTGCGGAACGCTCCAGTGATAACGACCATGCATCGCTGAGGCGTTTCTGTCCTCTGCCGCAGCCGGCCTGCCAGACCTAGCATGCCCTCCATAACGTCGGCGCAGCCCGGCGACCCATAGGAGACAAGCAGCATGAGCATGAGGAAATGGGCCGGCGCCTGTGCGCTGGCAACCCTGGCGGCGGGCTCCGTCGCCGCGCAGACGGCCGCCGGCGGAACGGTGCGCATCACCAGTGCCTTTCCCGCGGGCAGCGGCCCCGACGTGGTGGCCCGGCTGGTCGCCGACAAGCTCTCGGCGCAATGGAGGCAGCCGGTCGTCGTCGACCCCAGGCCGGGTGGGGCCGGCGTGGTGGCCATCAATGCGATGAAGAACGCGCCGCCCACGGGCAACGACCTGGTGGTGGTGGACGTAGGCCACTTGTCCATCAATCCGCTGGTCTTGCGCAAGCTGGCCTATGACCCGCAAAGCGAGCTGACGCCGGTGGCGCTGCTCTACAAGACCGCCTTCTTCGTCGTGGTCGGCGCGCAAAGCCCCTTCCACAGCCTGGCCGAACTGATGGCGGCGGCGCGGCGCAGGCCCGGCATGACCTATGGCTCCAATGCGGTGGGCGGGCCGCTGCATCTGGGCGCGGCCCGGGCCGCGACCGCCATGAGTGCCGAAATGATGCATGTCCCCTACAAGGAGACTTCGCAGCTGTACGCCGCCGTGTCGACGGGCGAGGTGGACTGGGCTTACGGCAGCATTGCGACGTCCGGCCCCCTGCAGCAGGCCGGCAAGCTGCGCTTTCTTGCCGTGGCGGACAGCCAGCGTTCCCCGGCGCTGCCCGATGTGCCGACCGTGCAGGAGGCCGGTGGCCCGGCCGGCATCGATGCGCTGACCTGGGTTGCGCTCATGGCGCCCAAGGGCACGGCGCCGGCCGTCGCCGAGCGCATCAACGAGGCGGTGAACCGGGCCCTGTCCGCGCCTGACGTCAGGGATCGCCTGGCCGGTTTCGGATTCTTCACCAGCATCGGCCCCGCAAGGCAGGTCGCCGACCTCATGCAGGCCGACCGCGAGCGCTATGCCCAAGTGCTGCGCCGCGTCAAGGTGACCGTCGATTGAGCCCCGGGGAGACGCCATGAAGACCGAAGTCGCGATCATCGGAGGAGGGCCCGCAGGGCTGATGCTGGCCATCGAGCTGGGCTGCAGGGACATACCGTGCGTGCTGATCGAGGAGCGCAGCGGGCCGCCGACGCTGCCCAAGGCCAATGCCACCTCGTCCCGGACCATGGAGCATTACCGCCGCCGGGGCTTTGCCGACCAGGTACGCAGGCTGGGCCTGCCGCCCTCGCACCCCCAGGACATCGTCTATTGCACGCGGCTCACGGGGCTCGAGCTGGCGCGCTTTCGCATTCCCTCGGCCGAGGAGGCCGCCTCGGGCACGGCCTATGGCGACTACGGGGAACAGGCCTGGCCCACGCCCGAGCTGCCGCATCGGGCGCAGCAGATGTTCATCGAGCCCGTGCTCAGGGCGCAGGCCGAACGCCATGCCAGCGCCGTGCTGCGTTTTGGCCTGAGGGCCGAGGCGGTGCAGGACACCGGTTGCGCAGTCCAGATCGAATGCCGCGAGCCGGACACGGGCCGTACCGAGTTGCTGCAGGCCGCCTATGTGGTCGGCTGCGACGGGCCGCGCAGCCTGGTCCGCCAGGCCATGGGCGTCGTCTACGCAGGCCATGGCAGCGAGCGGCGGGACTTCCTGGGCGGCCCGATGATGTCCATCTACTTCCGGGCCCCCGGTCTGTACGGGCTGATCGGCAAGCCCAGGGCCTGGCAGTACTGGGCCGTCGGTCCCGGGCAGCGCGGCCTGCTGTGCGCCATCGACGGCGTGGACCGGTTCGTGCTGATCGTGCAGCTGCCCCAAGGCACCCAGCCTGCCGATTTCCATCCGCAGCAGGCGCTGCAGGCCGTCGTCGGCCGGCCTTTTGCGCACGAGCTGATCGCGCTGACCCCCTGGAACGCGGGCTATGCCCTGGTGGCCGAGCGCCTGCGGCACGGCAGGATGTTCATCGCCGGCGATGCGGCGCACCTGTTCACGCCCACGGGCGGCATGGGCTACAACACCAGCGTGGACGACGTCGTGAACCTGGGCTGGAAGCTGGCGGCGGCCATCCAGGGGGCGGCCGGCCCGGTGCTGGACAGCTATGAGGCCGAGCGGCGGCCGATCGCCCAGCGCAACACCCGTTTTGCACGCAGCATGGCCGACAGCATAGGATGCCTGCCGGTCACGGCTGCAGTGGAGCAGGAGGGGCCCGCGGGCGACAGCGCCCGCCATGCGCTCGGGCAGGCACTTTCGGAGCATGTGGCACGCGAGTTCAACATCCCGGGGCTGCAACTGGGCCTGCGCTATGCCGACAGCCCCGTCGTCGCCCGGGAGTTGGCCGAGCCCCCGCCGGACGAGCCCAACCGCTACCTGCCTGGAGGTTATCCCGGCACGCGCGCTCCGCATGTGGCAACGGGGCCGGACCGGTCCCTGCTCGATGACTTCGGACGCGATTTCACACTGCTCGCATTCGGCCCGGACGGCCCTGACGGGCTGGAACCCTGGAGGCAGGCTGCTGCGCAATACGGCATCCGGCTGGATGTGGTGAGGAGCGAAGACGGGCAGACGCGTGCGCTGTATGGCGCCGACCGCGTCCTGATCCGCCCGGACCACCACATCGCCTGGCGCGGCGACGGTGCGGCGCCGCCGACCGAGGTCCTGGCGCTGGCACTGGGCCATCGCACCCCGCCGGTGGGGCCCGGCTAGCCCCGGCCCATCCGGCCGCCTGCCCCCCGGGCCGTCCGGCCTTTCGCGTTCCTGACCCTGGCCAGTCCGGCCGGGGGACGCCGGCCTGCGCCTGAGTCTGCGCTTTCGCCGTCCTTGCCGACATCCATCACTTTCAGGAGACAACATGCCACATCCCTCCTTTCCTGTTCGCGCCGCGCTATCCGCGCTATGCCTGGCCGGTGCCGCTGCCGTGCCCTCGGCACCCGCCCTGGCCCAGGGCGTCAAGCTCTATGGCCTGCTCGATGCATCCGTCGAGCACCTGACCGATGTGGGCCAGGGAGGCGCTTCGCTGAACCGCATGCCGGGCCTCACCGGCAGCGTGCCGTCGCGCATCGGCCTGCGCGGCTCGGAGGACCTGGGCGGCGGCCTGCGTGCCCTGTTCACGATGGAGCAGGGCCTGGCGCTCGACGCGGGCGTGCTGAACCAGGGCGGGCGCGCCTGGGGGCGCCAGGCCTTCGTCGGCCTGTCCGGCGACTGGGGCAGCCTCACACTGGGGCGCCAGTACACCATGCTGTACTGGTCCCAGCTCGATGCGGACATCCTCGGCCCGAATGCCTACGGCGCGGCATCGCTGGACAGCTACCTGCCCAATGCGCGCGCGGACAACGCGCTTGCGTGGCGCGCCGGCCTTGGCGGCTTCACCGTCGGCGCGACCTACAGCCTGGGGCGTGATGCCGTCAATGCTGGCCCCGGTCCCGCGGGAACCAACTGCCCCGGCGAGCAGCCGGGCGACTCCAGCGCCTGCCGGCAATGGTCGGCAATGCTCAAGTACGAGGCCAAGGCCTGGGGCATCGCGCTGGCCGTCGATGAAATCCGTGGAGGCCCCGGCGCCTTCGCAGGCCTGACCAGCAGCGCGCGCAAGGACCGTCGCTCCACCGCCGCGGGATGGGTGCGCTGGGGGGCATGGAAGCTCGGCGCCGGGGTCATTGCCCGCCACAACGACGGCCGTCCCGATGCGCCACGCAGCGATCTCTGGTACCTGGGCGCCAGTTTCTCCGCCACACCGGCCCTGACCCTCGATGCGCAGGCCTTGGATCTGCGTTTCAGGCGAAGCGACGACGGGGCCCGGCTCTTTGCCCTGCGGGCCCGGTATTCGCTGTCCAAGCGCACCACGCTGTATGCGACCGCAGGGCAACTGTCCAACGAGGGAGCACTTGCGCTGTCGGTCAGCAATGCGGCGCCAGGCGCCGCGCCCGCCCCCGGGCGTTCGCAGAACGGCTTCGCTGCCGGCGTGCGGCATAGCTTCTGAGGCTCAACCCGCATGCAGGGCCCGCGTCCGCGTCCCGATCCATTTCCTTCCCACTTTCCACTTCCCACTTCCCGTCCCAGGAGACAGACCATGAAACTGATACGCCACGGCGCCAGCGGCTGCGAGAAGCCCGGCGCCATCGATTCCCAGGGCCAGGCGCGCGACCTGTCGGACCTGGTGCCCGATTTCACGCCCGAGTGGATGGCGCCCGGCAGGCTGGCCGCGCTGGCCGCCGTCGATCTGCAGCGGTTGCCGCTGGTGGCGCAAGGCAGCCGCCTGGGGCCCCCTGTCGCCGGCACGCGCCAGTTCGTTGCCATCGGGCTCAACTACCGGCGGCATGCCGAGGAGTCGGGTCTCGACATTCCGAAGGAGCCCGTGGTCTTTCACAAGGCGCTTTCATCGCTGGCCGGGCCGGACGACGAGGTGCGCCTGCCCGAAGCGTCGGTTGCCACCGACTGGGAGATCGAACTGGGCTTTGTGATCGGCACGCGCGCAAGCCGCATCCCCGTGGAAGGTGCGCTCGCGCATGTGGCCGGCTACCTGCTGGCCAACGACATCTCCGAGCGTGACTGGCAGATCAAGCGCAACGGCCAGTGGGGCAAGGGCAAGAGCTTCGATGGCTTCGGCCCGGTCGGGCCATGGCTGGTCACGGCCGACGAGCTGCCCGACCCCCAGGCCATCGAACTGACGCTGTCCGTCAATGGCGAGGTCATGCAGCGCAGCAGCACGGCAGACATGATTTTCCCGGTGGCCTGTCTCGTGTCCTATCTGAGCCAGTTCATGACGCTGCTGCCCGGCGACCTTGTCATCACCGGCACGCCCGAAGGTGTCGGCCTGGGCATGAAGCCGCCCCGTTTCCTGAAGTCCGGCGATGTCATGACGCTGGACGGCGGGGTTCTTGGGCGGCAGCTCCAGCGGGTGCGGTGATGGCCTCGCCCGCCCACCGGCCGCGTGGCGCTGCCCGCCGGTCTTCGCACAGTGAACATGCAAAGGAGGGGACACCATGAGCGGCCTTCCCACGCCATCTGGAACGACACCTGGAACGCCATCCGGCGCGGCCGGGCAGCCGGCCGTGCATTCGATCGATGAGTTCGTCTTCAGCGTGCCCGATCTCGAAGCGGCGCGGCATTTCTACGCCAGTTTCGGGCTCGAGGTGCGCGACATCGACGGCGCGCTGGCGCTGCACACCTACGGGCATCCCCACCGCTGGGCGCGGGTGCTGGAGGCCGCAACGCACAAGAGGCTGCAGTGGCTGAGCCTGGGCATCCATGCGGCCGATCTCGATGCCTTCTCGCACCGGATCGACGGCGCGGGGATCGCACGCATTCCTGCGCCGGCCGGTGCCCGGACCGACGGTATCTGGATCGCCAGCCCCGACGGGGTGCCCATCCAGCTGCGTGCAGCCGCCAAGAGCTCTCCGTCGGCGCCCGCACCGCACGTGCTGCCGCCGGCCTGCCGCAATGCCGGCCGCGCGCCGGCCCGCAGCCTCATGCCGCAGATCCGGCCGCTGCACCTGTCGCATGTGCTTTTGTTCTGCGCCGACGTGGATGCCGCGCTGGCGTTCTACACCGAGGTGCTGGGACTCAGGCTCTCGGACCGCTCGGGCTCGGTCATCGCCTTCCTGCACAGCCCGCACGGCAGCGACCACCACCTGCTGGCACTGGCCGCATCGCATGGACCCGGCCTGCACCACAGCAGCTGGTGCGTGCCTTCTGTCGACGCCGTGGGCAGCGGCGCCCGGCAGATGGCCGAGGCGGGCTATGCGCAGGGCTGGGGCGTGGGCAGGCATGTGCTGGGCTCCAACTTCTTTCGCTATGTGCGCGATCCCTGGGGCAGCTTCGCCGAGTACTCCTGCGACATCGACTTTGTCGAGGCGGGCGCGGTGTGGCCTGCGGCCGACCATCCTCCCGAGGATTCGCTCTACGTCTGGGGGCCGGACGTGCCCGCCGACTTCGTCACCAACCACGAGCCTCCACGCTGAGGCGCCCGCCAATGCCCCAGACGCAGGAACGCCCCGCTGCCTTGCGGCATCGGGGCGCTGTGCAACAGGGCCGGCTCTTTGGCCGCCTGTCGGTTGATACAAGGATCTGGCGGAGACTGTGAGATTCGAACTCACGGACGGTTGCCCGTCGGCAGTTTTCAAGACTGCTGGTTTAAACCGCTCACCCAAGTCTCCGAAGCTCCGTATTCTAGCCGGGCTTGCGTGGGTCCCGAGGGATGCGTGCCGATGCACGACCCGCAATCAAAAAGGCGCCCCTTCGCAGGGGCGCCTCTCGGGGGGCGCAGCGGATCAGCCGCGGGCAGCGATGGCCTGGGCTGCGGCCAGGGCCGTCATGTTGACCACGCGGCGCACGGTGGCGGAGGGGGTCAGCACATGGGCTGCGGCAGCACCGCCCAGCAGGATGGGGCCGATGGTCGTGCCGTGGCCGCCCGTGGTCTTGAGCACGTTGAACAGGATGTTCGCGGCGTCCAGGTTGGGGCAGATCAGCACGTTGGCCTCGCCGTGCAGCGAGGATTCGAGCAGGGCGCGGTCGCGGATGGCTTCGGACAGGGCGGAGTCGCCGTGCATTTCGCCATCGCATTCCACGTCGGGGTTGGCGGCGGCGAACAGGTCGCGCGCAGCGCGCATCTTCAGCGCCGAGGGGCGGCTGGACGAGCCGTAGTTGCTGTGCGACAGGAAGGCCACCTTGGGCGGCAGGCCGAAGCGGGCCACTTCCTCGGCCGCCAGGCGGGCGATGTCGGCCAACTCGGTGGCGTTGGGCGCCTCGTTGATGTAGGTGTCGGCGATGAACAGCGTGCCGCTGTCCAGCATCACGGCGTTGACGGTGGCGAATTCGCCAGCGCCTTGCTTGAGGCCGAGCACGTCGCGCACATGGGCCAGGTGGCTGTCGAACTTGCCGACCAGGCCGCAGAGCATGGCGTCGGCATCGCCCAGGTGGACCATGAGCGCGGCGATCAGTGTGTTGGAGCGGCGCACGGCGGCCTTGGCGGTCTCGGGCGTGACGCCGTTGCGGCCCATCAGGCGGTGGTAGGTTTCCCAGTACTGGCGGAAGCGCGGATCGTCCTCGGGGTTGCAGATCTCCACGTCCTTGCCCAGCACCAGGCGCAGGCCGGCCTTGGCGATGCGGGCCTCGATCACGGCGGGGCGGCCGATCAGGATGGGCTTGGCCAGGCCGTCATCGACGGCGACCTGGGCGGCGCGCAGCACGCGCTCGTCTTCGCCTTCGGCATAGGCCACGCGCTGCTGGTTGGCCTTGGCGGCGGCGAACACCGGACGCATGAACATGCTGGTCTGGTAGACGAAGCGGGTCAGGCTCTCGCGGTAGGCGTCGTAGTCGGCGATGGGGCGGGTGGCAACGCCGGACTCTTCGGCAGCCTTGGCCACGGCCGGCGCGATGCGCAGGATCAGGCGGGTGTCGAAGGGCGTGGGGATCAGGTAGTCGGGGCCGAACTTCAGCTCCTTGCCCTGGTAGGCGGCGGCGACTTCATCGCTGACGTCCTGCTTGGCCAGTGCGGCGATTTCGCGAACGCAGGCCAGCTTCATGGCTTCGGTGATCTTGGTGGCGCCGCAGTCCAGCGCGCCACGGAAGATGTAGGGGAAGCACAGGACGTTGTTGACCTGGTTGGGGTAGTCAGAACGGCCCGTGGCCATGATGCAGTCCGGGCGCACGGCCTTGGCCAGCTCAGGGCGGATCTCGGGTTCGGGGTTGGCCAGGGCCAGGATGATGGGCTTGTCGGCCATGGTCTTGACCATGTCGGCAGTGAGCACGCCGGGAGCCGAGCAGCCCAGGAAGACGTCGGCATCCTTGACGGCATCGGCCAGGGTGCGGGCGTCCGTCTTTTGCGCGTACTGGGCCTTGGAGGCGTCCAGGCCACCGGGGCGGCCTTCGTAGATCACGCCCTTGGAGTCGCACATGAAGACGTTTTCGCGCTTGACGCCCAGTCCCACCATCACGTTCACGCAGGCGATGGCGGCGGCGCCGGCGCCGGAGACGGCGATCTTGACGTTGCCGATCTGCTTGTCCACCAGCTCCAGCCCGTTGAGCAGGGCGGCGCTGGAGATGATGGCCGTGCCGTGCTGGTCGTCATGGAACACGGGGATGTTCATGCGCTTGGACAGCTCCTGCTCGATGTAGAAGCACTCGGGCGCCTTGATGTCCTCGAGGTTGATGCCGCCCAGCGTGGGTTCGAGCGAGGCGATGATCTCGATCAGCTTGTCGGGATCGCGCTCGGCCAGTTCGATGTCGAACACGTCGACGCCGGCGAACTTCTTGAACAGGCAGCCCTTGCCTTCCATCACCGGCTTGCCGGCCAGCGGGCCGATGTCACCCAGGCCCAGCACGGCCGTGCCGTTGGTGATGACGCCGACCAGGTTGCCGCGCGCCGTGTATTCGGCGGCCAGCGAGGGGTCGGCCTGGATGTCCAGGCAGGGGTAGGCCACGCCGGGCGAATAGGCCAGCGACAGGTCGCGCTGGTTGGACAAGGGCTTGGTGGGCGTGACGGAGATCTTGCCCTTGTTGGGGCTGCGATGGTATTCGCGGGCTGCGTCGCGCAGGGCTTGTTCGGCGTTGGACAGGTTTTGGGTCATACAGGAATTCTCTGCAAATGCTCTCGGAGCTTACCGGATAGCTACAGCCTATGAGGGTCAGGACAGTTTTGCCTCAGGGATTTCGACAACAAGCCCCCTGGCGCCTATGGACGGCAGGGGGCGCACGGCCCGGCGGGTAGGCCGGGCGGTTGTTGGGCGTGCCCGCCAGGGCGGGCACTGTTTCATCAGTGGGCGTCTGCCTGGCGTGCGGCCCGGACGGCAGCAGAGGTGTCGCTGCTGGCTCCGTTGAAGAAAATGTTCAATGCCACCGCGGTAATCGAGGCCAGCAGGATACCGGATTCGATCAACGGATGAATGCCGTGGGGCATCCATTGGCGGAAATTCGGCGCCACCAGCGGAATCATGCCCACGCCGATGGACACGGCGACGATCATGGCGTTGTTGCGGTTGGTCTGGAAATCCACGTTGCTCAGGATGCGGATGCCGGTGGAGGCCACCATGCCGAACATCACCAGGCCCGCGCCGCCCAGCACCACGGTGGGCAGGGACTCGACCAGGGCGCCCATCTTGGGCAGTACGCCCAGCACGATCAGGATCACGCCGCCGGCCACGCAGACCCAGCGGCTCTTGACGCCGGTGACGGCGACCAGGCCCACGTTCTGCGAGAAGCTGGTGTAGGGGAAGGTGTTGAAGATGCCGCCGATCAGCGTGCCCAGGCCGTCGGTGCGCAGGCCGCGGGTCAGCTCGTCCTGGCTGATCTTGCGATCGGTCATGTCGCCCAGGGCCAGGAACATGCCGGTGGACTCGATCATCACCACCACCATCACCAGGCTCATGGTGAGGATGAGGATGGGGTCGAACACCGGCGTGGCGATCTCGAAGGGCAGCACCATCGTGAACCATTCGGCCTTGGCGACCTTGCTGAAGTCCATCAGGCCCATGGCCACGGACAGCACGCCGCCGATCAGGATGCCCATGAGCACCGAGACGTTGGCCAGGAAGCCCTTGGCAAAGCGCGCGATCAGCAGGATGGACAACAGCACGATGGCCGAGATGCCCACGCCGGTCAGGTCGCCGTACTTGGGGTTGGGAATGGTGGGCACGACCGCGAAGCCCTTGGGCACGGGCGGCAGCGAGGAGCCTGGCGCGCCGGCCGTGGCCTGGGCGTCGGCCAGCCATTTCAGGTGCTCGGGGTTGGGCACGCTGGGCGCGGTGGGGCCGACGGGGTTGCCGAAGATCCAGTTCACGCCCACGCGCATCAGGCTGATGCCGATGACGGCAATGATGGTGCCGGTCACCACGGGCGGGAAAAAGCGCAGCATGCGGCTGATCAGCGGGGCGATGAGGATGGACACGATCCCCGCCCCGATCACCGAGCCGAAGATCAGCCCCGCGCCCGCCGAGCCGCCCGTGGTCTGCGCCATGGACACCATGGGCGCCACGCTGGCGAAGGTCACGCCCATCATCACGGGCAGCTTGATGCCGAACCACTGGGTCGCGCCCATGGCCTGGATCAGCGTGATCAGGCCGCAGCAAAACAGGTCGGCCGAGATCAGGTGGGCCACCTGCTCGGGCGGCAGGTTGAGTGCGCGGCCGACGATCAGGGGCACGGCCACGGCGCCCGCATACATCACGAGAACGTGCTGCAGGCCCAGCGCCGTGAGCTTGCCTGCGGGCAGCATCTCATCGACGGGATGAACGGAAGATTGCATGGGGATTTGTCTCCTCGGGATTTATGGGAACGGACGCCGGCGTGACAGGGTTTGGCACCAACATCCATACAAAAAGTGTATACAGATCATGGGAAATTTCTGCTCCCGGTAAACCCTGTTGCGGCAGTCGCGCCAACCCGTTTTGGTGCGCATCGCCTGCCAGGGCGGGAGTGCCATGGTGCATTGCAAGATGGATGCCAGCCGCCAGGCAAGCGCCAGGCAAGCGCCAGGCACCGTGCTGGTGCCTGGCGGCCGCTGTGGTGCGGCTCGGGCGCGGCTCGGGTGCACGGCATGGGCTGCGGAGGTGCGCGCGCCCCGATGCGGTGCCCGGACGCAAAAAAGCCCGGCGGCGCCGGGCTTGGGGGTCAGGCCTTGATGCGGGCCGTCAGGCGGTCAGGCCGTCAGGTCGCACAGCATGCGCGCGATGACCTTGGTGGCGCGGCGCAGGTCCTCCAGCACCAGGCGCTCGTCGGCGCGCTTGGCGTGGGATTCCAGCACGGTGCGCGGGCCGGCGCCGTAGATCACGCCGGGAATGCCGCGCTCCACGTACAGGCGCACGTCGGTGTACAGCGGCGTGCCCACGGCCGGGGGCTTTTCGCCGAACACGGCTTCGCCATGGGCCTGGATGGCGTCCACCAGGGGCTTGTTGCCCGCCAGCGGCGTCATGGCATTGGCCAGCAGCAGGCGCTTGATGTCCACGCGCACGGCATCCTCGCCCGTGTAGCCGCCGTTGGCGTTGAAGTCGGCAATGGCCTGGGCGATGACGGCGCGGATGCTGGCCTCGACCTCGGCCGGGTTCTCCTCGGGGATCATGCGGCGGTCGATCTTGAGCACGACCTTGCCGGGCACCACGTTGGTGTTGGTGCCGCCTTCGATGCGGCCGATGTTCAGGTAGGGGTGCTTGATGCCCGGCACCTTGGAGGTCACCTGCTGGTACTTGGTGTTCTCGGCGTACAGCGCATTCATCAGCACCACGGCGGCCTGCAGCGCGTCCACGCCGGTGTGGGGCACGGCGGCGTGGGCCATCTTGCCCTGCACGGTCACTTCCATCTGCAGGCAGCCGTTGTGGGCGGTGACGACTTCGTAGCTGAAGCCGGCGGCGACCATCAGGTCGGGTTGGGTGAGGTTGTTGGCCAGCAGCCAGCCGGGGCCCAGGATGCCGCCGAATTCCTCGTCATAGGTGAAGTGCAGTTCCACCGCGCCCTTGGAGGGCTTGGCCACGGCTTCGAGCGCACGCACGGCGTAGGTGAAGGTGGCGAAGTCGCTCTTGCTCACGGCGGCGGCGCGGCCGTAGAGCTTGCCGTCCTCGATGGCGGCGCCATAGGGGTCCTGGGTCCAGCCCTCGCCGGGCGGCACCACGTCGCCGTGGGCGTTCAGCGCAATGGTCAGGCCGCCGCCGGCGTCACCTGCGCTGCCGTAGGGGCGGCGCACGATCAGGTTGGTGATGGATTCCATGCCGTAGGCCTTGACCTCGGCCTCGGGCACGGTGTGCTTCTCGGCCTCGTAGCCGAAGGTCTTGAGCAGCTCGGCCGTGCGCTCGGCGTGGGGGGCGTTGTTGCCGGGCGGGGTGTCGGTCGGAACCTGGACCAGGGCCTGCAGGAATTGCACCTCTTCATCGAAATGCTGGTCGATCCAGGCGTCCAGGGCGGCGTAGGTGGCTTGCTTGTCTTGGTTCATGTTGGTCATTGCTGCTCTTGGGCCAGTTGGTTCAGTACGTGGGAGAAGGCATCGACGGACAGTTGCATGTCGTCGGCGGTGGAGCTTTCCAGCGGGTTGTGGCTGATGCCGGCGTTCAGGCCGCGTACGAACAGCATGGCCTGGGGCATGATTTCATGCAGCTTCATGGCGTCGTGGCCGGCGCCGCTGGGCATGCGGTACAGGGGCACGCCCAGGGCGTCCACGGCGGCTTCCCAGCGCTGCTGCCATTCGGGGGCGCTGGGGGCGGCGGCGGCCTTCATGGCCAGCTCGGTGCTGTAGCGCAGGCCACGGCGCTGGGCGATGGCCTCGATCTCGGCCAGGATGTCGGCCACCATGGCGTCGCGCTGCTCGTTGGTGGGCGCGCGCAGGTCCAGGCTGAACTGGCAGCGGCCGGGAACCACGTTGACCGAGCCGCTGGGCACATTGAGCTGGCCCATGGTGGCCACCGAGGTGCCGTCGCGCGCGGCGCGCTTTTCGATGTACAGCGCCAGCTCGGCCACGCCGCAGGCGGCATCGCGGCGGCGGTCCATGGGCGTGGTGCCGGCGTGGCTGGCCATGCCGATCATCTCGCAGATGTAGCGCGCGCTGCCGTTGATGGAGGTGACGATGCCCAGCGGGATGTCCAGCTCGTTGAGCACCGGGCCCTGTTCGATGTGCACCTCGATGAAGCCCAGGTAGCGGGCCGGATCGCGCTGCAGCTTCGGAATGTCGTCAATGCACAGGCCGGCATGCTGCATGGCCTCGCGCAGGGTGATGCCGTCGGCATCCTTTTGCTCCAGCCATTCCTGCTTGAAGTCGCCGATCAGCGCGCCCGAGCCCAGGAAGGTGGCCTTGTAGCGCTGGCCCTCCTCTTCCGCAAAGCCCACGACCTCGATGTGGAACGGCAGGCGCTTGCCCTGGCGGTGCAGCTCGCGCACGCAGGCCATGGGCACGAAGATGCCCAGGCGGCCGTCGTACTTGCCGCCGTTGCGCACGGTGTCGTAGTGGCTGCCGGTCAGCAGGGTCTTGGCGTCCTCGGTGGCCGCCTTGTAGCGGCCCACGACGTTGCCCACGGCGTCGATCTCGACCTCGTCGAAGCCGCAGTCGCGCATCCAGTGGCTGATGCGCTGGGCGCAGGCGCGGTGGGCGTCGGTGAGGTAGGTGACGGTGAGCTGGCCCTTTTCGGCATAGCCGGGGTCGCTGTGCTGGGCCAGCTTTTCCTGCCAGTCCCAGACATCGTTGCCCAGCTCGGGCGTGTAGCCGAACTTGTCGTTCAGGCGGATCTCGGCAATGCGGTGGATGTTGCGCAGCGCCTCGCCCAGCTCGAAGTCGGGGTGGTTGTGCAGGCGGCGCTCGAAGGTCTCGATGATCTCGGCCTTGGCCAGGCCCGCGCCGCGCGGACCGCGCACGGCCAGGATGAAGGGAAAGCCGAAGCGCTTGCCGTACTCGGCGTTGAGCTTGCGGATGTGCTCCAGCTCCTCGGGCGTGCAGCGGGTCAGGCCGGCCTTGTTCTGCTCGTTGGTGGATTCGGCCGTGAGCGTGTTGGTCTCCATGGCCTTGCCGGCCAGCTCCGGGTGGGCGCGGATCAGGTCGAGCTTGGCCTGCACCGGCGCCTTGTCCAGCACCTGGGCCATGGCGTACTTGATCTGTGCCAGCGAGCGGAAGGGGCGCTGGGCCAGCGCGGCCTCGGCAATCCAGGGCGAGTGTTCGTACAGGCCGTCGAGCAGACCTGTGGCGGTGGCCAGGTCGGCGGCATTGAGTTGTTCCAGCGTCAGAGCCATGCTGCGTTATTCCTTGTCGGGATGGTGGTGCGCCCAGTGGCGCGCGAGGTCGATGCGGCGGCAGACCCAGACCTTGTCGTGCCGCTGGATGTGGTCCAGAAAGCGCTGCAGTGCCGTGATGCGGCCGGGGCGGCCCAGCAGGCGGCAGTGCATGCCAATGCTCATCATCTTGGGGGAGTCATCGCCGGCCGGATCGCCCTCGGCGTAGAGGGCGTCGAACGTGTCCTTCAGGTATTGGAAGAACGGGTCGGCGTGCGAGTAGCCCTGGGGCAGGGCGAAGCGCATGTCGTTGCAGTCCAGCGTGTAGGGCACGATGAGCTGGCTGCGGGTGCTGCCGTCGCTCTTGCCGACCTTCATCCAGAAGGGCAGGTCGTCGCCGTAGTAGTCGCTGTCGTAGGCGAAGCGGCCGTCGTCGGCCACCAGGCGGTGGGTGTTGGGGCTGTCGCGGCCCGTGTACCAGCCCAGGCCGTGGTCGCCATCGTGGCCATACAGCTCGCCGAAGATCTCCATGCACTGGCGCATGTGCTCGCGCTCGACCTCGGCGGGAATGTTCTGGTAGTGGATCCACTTGAGGCCGTGGCAGGCCACTTCATGGCCCAGCTCGTGGAAGGCGGCGGCCAGTTCGCGGTGCTTTTGCAGGGCCGTGGCCACGCCGAACACGGTCAGCGGCAGGCCGCGCTTCTCGAACTCGCGCAGGATGCGCCAGACGCCTGCGCGCGAGCCGTATTCATAGATGCCTTCCATGCTCATGTGGCGCTCGGGGTAGGCGGCCGGATTGAACATTTCGGACAGGAACTGCTCGCTGGCGGCATCGCCATGCAGCACGCAGTTCTCGCCGCCCTCTTCGTAGTTGAGGACGAATTGCACGGCCACGCGGGCCTGGCCGGGCCAGCGGGCGTGGGGGGGCGTGCGACCGTAGCCGATCAGGTCGCGGGGATAGGGGGCAGTGGCGTCGTAGGTCATGCGGATACGGAGGAAAGGGCCATCGAAAGATCGCTGGTCGGCATGTCGCGGTCGAAGGTCAGGCCGGCTTCCACGTGGTCCAGGTGCTGCTGCATGAGCTGCACGGCATGGTCGGCGTCGCCGCCGGCCAGGGCCGTGACGATTTCGGCATGCTCGTCATGGGAATGCTCGGCGGCCGTGCTGGACTGGTACATCAGCGTGATCAGCGCGCAGCGCGAGATCAGCTCGCCCAGCAGCTGGGCCAGCACCTCGTTGCCCATGAGTTCGGCCATGCGCACGTGGAAGTCGCCCAGCAGCTCGGTGCGCTGGCCGACGTCGTTGCCGTCCATGGCCTTTTTCTCGGCCGCCACGTGCTGCCGCAGCGCGCGGATCTTGGCCGGCGTGCTCTGGGCGATGAAGGCGCGCACCATCTCGGCCTCGAGCATGCGGCGCACGGCGAAGACCTGGCGCGCCTCGTCCACCGAGGGCGTGGCCACGAAGGCCCCGCGCGCGGGTTCGAGCCGGATCAGGCGGTTTTGCGACAGCTGGAACAGCGCCTGGCGCACCAGGGTGCGCGAGACGCCGAAATGGTCTGCCAATTTCTGCTCGGCCAGCTTGGTGCCGGGCAGAAGACGGTGTTCGACGATGGCCCGGGTCAGGCTCTCGACAATGAAACTGGTGGTGGAAGTCTCCATCCGGCCATCATAGCGGCTGGCCACAAGAGTTGTATACAGTTTCTGTCTACTGCTTATTGGCGTTTCCCCGCATACGGCATGCCTTTTCAGAAACCGGGCGCGGCCGTATCGAAGTGCCGTGCCAGGTGCTCGACAAAGCGCTGCACGCGCTGGGTTGCCGCATGCCGCTGCGGATAGACCACATGGATGTCGGCCGGTGCCGTGGCATGGTCGGCCAGCACCTGCACCAGGCGGCCGCTGCGCAGGTAGCGGGCGATATCCCATTCGGCCCGCATGACGATGCCCAGGCCGGCCAGGGCCCAGCCCACGGCGATCTCGCCATCGTTGGTGCTCAGGCTGTCGCGCAGGCGGATGGCTTCGGTCTTGCGGCCGGGGCCGTTGTGGGTGAAGCGCCAGACGCCGTGGGCGTCGTCGCCCTGGCGGATGTCGATGCAGTCGTGCTGCATCAGCTCGCGCGGGGTGGCCGGCGTGCCGCGCCGCGCCAGGTAGGCGGCAGACGCGCACAGCAGCCGCCGGTTGGGCGCCAGGCGGCGCGCGATGACGCGCGCGTCCGGCGGCTCGCCAAAGCGTATGCACAGGTCGAAGCTGTCATCGACCAGGGGCGGCGGCGAGGCCGACAGCTGCAGCTGCACCTGGATCTGCGGGTGCCTGCGCACGAAGCTGGCGATCAGCGGCGCGATATGGCTGCGCCCGAATCCCAGCGTGGCATTGATGCGCAGCAGGCCCTGCGGCTGCCCGGGCATGCTGGCCACGGCCTGCTCCATGGCGGCAATGTCGTCCAGGATGCGCCGCGCATGGGCCAGGTAGGTCTGGCCCTCATCGGTCAGGCCCAGGCGCCGCGTCGTGCGGCTGACCAGCTGCACGCCCAGCCGCGCCTCCATCTGGGACAGGCGCTTGCTGGCCGCCGGCGTGGTGATGCCCAGCTCGCGGGCCGTGGCCGACAGGCTGGCGCTGCGGGCCAGCAGGCAGAAGAAGGCCATCTCCGATGGCGCCGAGACGGGTGTGCTCATTGTTGAATCAAAGTGAACGATGCCATCACTCTAGAGGCGCGCGCGGCGTTGTTTCATCGATAGATTCACGGACAAGGCCATGGATCCGCATGGCGCTTCATCCACCGCAATCCAAGGAGCCTTCATGACAAAGACATACCGCATCGCCTGCATTCCCGGCGATGGCATCGGCAAGGAAGTGGTGCCCGCAGGGCAGGAGGTGCTGCAGGCGCTGGCCGAAACCCAGCCCGGCCTGGGCTTTGCCTTCACCAGTTTCGGCTGGGGCGGCGACTGGTACCGCGCGCACGGCGAGATGATGCCGGCCGACGGGCTGGACGCGCTGCGCGGCCAGGACGCCATCCTGTTCGGCTCGGCCGGCGACCCGCACATTCCCGACCATGTCACGCTGTGGGGCCTGCGCCTGAAGATCTGCCAGGGGTTCGACCAGTACGCCAATGTGCGGCCCACGCGCATCCTGCCCGGCATCGATGCGCCGCTCAAGCGCTGCGCACGCGAGGACCTGGACTGGGTCATCGTGCGCGAGAACTCCGAAGGAGAATACGCGGGCGTGGGCGGCCGCGCCCACCAGGGCCATCCCATCGAGGTGGCCACCGACGTGAGCATGATGACCCGCGCGGGCGTGGAGCGCATCATGCGCTTCGCCTTCCGCCTGGCGCAGTCGCGGCCGCGCAAGCTGCTGACGGTGATCACCAAGTCCAACGCCCAGCGCCACGCCATGGTGATGTGGGACGAGATCGCGGTGCAGGTGGCCGCCGAGTTTCCCGACGTGCGCTGGGACAAGGAACTGGTGGACGCAGCCACGGCGCGCATGGTCAACCGCCCCGCCTCGCTGGACACCCTGGTTGCCACCAACCTGCATGCCGACATCCTCAGCGACCTGGCGGCCGCGCTGGCCGGCAGCCTGGGCATTGCGCCCACGGGCAACATCGATCCGGAGCGCCGCTATCCCAGCATGTTCGAGCCCATCCACGGATCGGCCTTCGACATCATGGGCCAGGGCCTGGCCAATCCCGTGGGCACCTTCTGGAGCTGCGTGATGCTGCTGGAGCACCTGGGCGAGCACCGCGCCGCGCAGCGCCTGATGCAGGCCGTGGAGCAGGTGACCGCCGATGCCGCGCTGCACACGCGTGACCTGGGCGGCAAGGCCACCACGCGCCAGGTCACCGACGCGGTCTGCGCACGGCTGCGCGCGCAGACCGCCGAGGCCCAGGCCGAGCCCGTGCCTGCCTGAGCGCGCGCTGCATGGTCCGATGACAGACAACAGAACAGACAGGAGACAAGCCATGAACCGCATCACCAGGGTTGCCGCAACATGCGCGCTGGCCGCCGCCTTCCCTGCCGCCTGGGCCCAGGCCTGGCCGGCGCGCCCCGTCAACCTCATCGTGCCGTTTCCCGCAGGCGGCACCACCGATGTGCTGGCGCGCGCGCTGGGCCAGGAGCTGTCCAAGAGTCTGGGCCAGCCCGTGGTCGTGGAAAACCGCCCCGGCGCGGGCGCCACCCTGGGCGCCGACCATGTGGCCAAGGCGAAACCTGACGGCTACACCCTGCTCATGGGCGCCGTGCACCACACCATTGCCACCAGCGTCTACCGCAGGCTGGGCTATGACTTCCAGAAGGACCTGGCGCCCATCACCGTGGTGGCCGTGGTCCCCAATGTGCTGGTGGTCCATCCGCAGGTGCCCGCCAAAACCGTGCAGGAGCTGCTGGCCCAGGCCCGGGCCCAGCCCGGCAAGCTGGCCTATGGCTCCAACGGCGCGGGCACGGGCCAGCACCTGATCGGCGCGCAGTTCGAGTCCATGGGCGGCGTGCAGCTGCTGCACGTGCCCTACAAGGGCAGCGGGCCGTTGACCACGGATCTGCTGGGCGGGCAGATCGCCATGTCCTTCGATACCGTCACGCCTGTGCTGCCCCACATCAAGGCCGGCAAGCTGCGCGCGCTGGCCGTGACCACGGCCCGGCGCTCGGTGGCCCTGCCCGATGTGCCCACGCTGGACGAGGCCGGCCTCAAGGGCTTCGACATGGGCACCTGGTTCGGCGTGCTGGCACCGGCCGCCACGCCCAGGCAGGTACTGGCGCGGCTGGGCGCAGACATGAACCGCATCATCGAGTCCCCGCAGTTCCGCAGGAAGATGGAAGAGATAGGCGCCGAGCCCATCGGCGGATCACCCGAGCAGATGGCGCGCCAGATCCGCGACGACACCGACCGCTTCGCCAGGCTGGTCAAGGACGCCAAGGTGGCCCTGGATTGAGTTGAGTTGGCACGAGGAACGAGGCCGGGCGAATCAGTTGTGACTTGACCGCATGCCACCGCCGGTGCAGGAAATTCCATAATGCCCGGCGGAGACAACACACCATGACCAGCACCACGGACCTGCACCTCACCGATCCCCAAGCCTTTCTGCTCGACCTCTACCGCGCTGCGGTCAAGGATGCGCAGCCCCTGTACAGCATGGCCCAATGCCTGCCAAAGCCTCCCAAGGGCCGCACCCTGGTGCTGGGCGCGGGCAAGGCCGGCGGCTCCATGGCCCAGGCGCTGGAGGCGCTGTGGCCAGCGGACGCGCCGCTGTCCGGCCTCGTGGTCACGCGCTACCACCACATCCCGCCGCGCCCCGAAGGCCTGGCGCAGCGCATCGAGGTGGTCGAGGCCGCCCACCCCGTGCCCGATGCGGCAGGCCTGGCCGCCGCCGAACGCATCCTCGCGCTGACCGAAGGGCTGACCGAGGACGACCTCGTGCTGTGCCTGATCTCGGGCGGCGGCTCGGCCCTGTTGACCCTGCCGGCCGAAGGCATCGACCTGGAGGAAAAGCAGCGCATCAACCGCGCCCTGCTGGAAAGCGGCGCCGCCATCGGCGAGATGAACTGCGTGCGCAAGCACCTGTCGCGCATCAAGGGCGGGCGCCTGGGCGCGGCCTGCGCGCCCGCGCGCGTGGTCACGCTGACCATCAGCGACGTGCCGGGCGACGACCCCTCCATCATCGCCAGCGGCCCCACCGTGCCCGATGCCAGTAGCTGCGCCGACGCGCTGGCCATCCTCGCGCGCTACCGCATCGACGTGCCTGAATCCGTGCGCCGCGCGCTGGAGGCGGGCGAGCTGGAAACCCCCAAGCCCGGCGACGCGCGCTTCGACGGCCACGAGGTCCACATGATCGCCACGCCCCAGCACTCGCTGGAGGCGGCCGCACGCGTGGCCGAGGCCGCAGGCCTGCGCGCCCATGTGCTGTCCGACGAGATCGAGGGCGAATCGCGCGAAGTCGCCAAGGTCCACGCCGCCCTGGCGCGCGCCGTGTCCCGCCACGGCCAGCCGTTTGCAAAGCCCTGCGTGATCCTGTCCGGCGGCGAAACCACGGTCACCATCCGGCAGCGCCCGGCCGGCACGCCCAAGGGGCGCGGCGGCCGCGCGGGCGAGTTCTGCATGGGCCTGGCCCAGGCCCTGCAGGGGCAGGACAAGGTCTGGGCGCTGGCGGCCGATACCGATGGCATCGATGGCGTGGAAGACAACGCGGGAGCGCGCGTGTCGCCGGATACGCTGGCGCGGGCCCAGGCCCAGGGCATGCGGATTGCCGAGTACCTGGACCGCAATGATGCGTATGGGTTCTTTGATGCGCTGGGGGATCTGGTGGTGACCGGGCCCACGCATACCAACGTGAATGACTTCCGGGCGATTCTGGTTCTCTAGGTTTTTGTCCCTGCCGGGTGGTTGTTTTTCGAGGCCGGGACGTGCGCCCGGCCACTTGTTTCAGGCCCGCTTGTTTCAGGCCCGCTTGCTTCAGGCGCTCACGCCCCGCGCGGCAGCGTCTCCCACCATTCGGCATCGAACCGCCCCTGCAGGAAGGCGATGAAGGACTGCACCTTCTGCGGCACCAGGCGCGGCGAGGGGTAGACGGCGTGGATTTCCTGCTCGGGCAGGCGGCAGGTCTTGAGCACTTCGACCACGCGGCCGGCCTGCAGCGAGTCGTGGGCCACGTAGCGGGGCAGGGCGGCGATGCCCATGTGCGAGCGTGAGGCCGCCAGCAGGGCCGAGAGGTTGTTGGAGCGCAGGCGGCCGGTGACGGGCACGGACACGGGCTCGCCGCTGGCGTTGCGCAGGCGCCAGAGGTCGTTGCCCTGCACGCTGCTGTAGATCAGCGTGGCGTGCTCCTTGAGGTCGGAGGGGCGGCGCGGCGTGCCGCGCTTGCGCAGGTAGGCGGGCGAGGCCACCAGCACCCAGGGGTTCACGCCCAGGGTGCGTGCGCCCAGGCTGGAGTCGGCCAGCTTGCCCAGGCGCAGGGCCACGTCGATGCCGTTGGCCACCAGGTCGGTGTAGCGGTCCTCGAAGCTCAGGTCGATCTGCACCTGGGGGTTGTGCGTCATGAACTCCAGCGCCAGCGGGATCAGCACGCGCCGGCCGAAGGCCACCGAGCTGCCGATGCGCAGCTGGCCCTGCACCTGGGTCTGTCGCACCTGCACCACCTTGTCCGCCTCGGCCACGTCGTTGACGATGGTCTTGCATTTCTCGTAGTACAGCGCGCCCGCTTCGGTGAGGCTCACGCCACGCGTGTTGCGGTTGAGCAGGCGCACCTTCAGGCGCGTCTCCATGGCCGCGACCTGCTTGGTCACCGTGGGCTGGGTGGTGGCGAACTCGTGCGCGACCTTGGTGAAGCTGCCGGTCTCCACCACGCGCACGAACATGTGCATGGCATCGAGTCTGTCCATGGTGCTGTCTCCTTTTTCATTGATAGTTATTCCTGCACGGAATAAATTTTATGGTCTGTGCAGGCGTTCCGCCAACAGGCCCGTCTGCCTAGAGTTGTCTCCAGTTTGAAGGAGACCTCCATGGCGAAAATGAAAGCAATCGAAGCCGCAGTCCGCGTGCTGGAAAAAGAAGGCGTCACCGTCGCATTCGGCGTTCCCGGTGCCGCCATCAACCCGCTGTACGCAGCGCTCAAGGACCATGGCGGCATAGGCCATATCCTGGCGCGCCACGTCGAAGGCGCAAGCCACATGGCCGAGGGCTACACCCGCGCCGTGGCCGGCAACATCGGCGTGTGCATCGGCACCAGCGGCCCGGCCGGCACGGACATGATCACGGGCCTGTACTCGGCCAGCGCGGATTCGATTCCGATCCTGTGCATCACGGGCCAGGCGCCGCGCTCGCGTCTGCACAAGGAAGATTTCCAGGCCGTGGACATTGCCTCCATCGCCAAGACCGTGACCAAGTGGGCCACCACGGTGCTGGAGCCGGCCCAGGTGCCGCGCGCCTTCCAGCAGGCCTTCCACCTGATGCGCTCGGGCCGCCCCGGCCCCGTGCTGATCGACCTGCCCATCGACGTGCAGCTGGCCGAGATCGAGTTCGACATCGATACCTACGAGCCCCTGCCTGTCTACAAGCCGGCTGCCACGCGCAAGCAGGTGGAAAAGGCCATCGCCATGCTCAACGAGTCCGAGCGCCCGCTGCTGGTGTCGGGCGGCGGCGTGATCAACGCCGATGCGTCCGAGCTGCTGGTGGAGTTCGCCGAGCTGCTGGACGTACCCGTGATCCCCACGCTGATGGGCTGGGGCACCATTCCCGACGACCACCGCCTGATGGCCGGCATGTGCGGCCTGCAGACCAGCCACCGCTACGGCAATGCCACCATGCTGGCCTCCGACTTCGTGCTGGGCATCGGCAACCGCTGGGCCAACCGCCACACGGGCTCGGTCGAGGTCTACACCAAGGGCCGCAAGTTCGTGCACGTGGACATCGAGCCCACGCAGATCGGCCGCGTGTTCGCGCCCGACTACGGCATCGTCTCGGATGCCGGCGCGGCGTTGCAGCTTTTCGTGGAGGTGGCGCGCGAGTGGAAGGCGGCTGGCCGCCTGAAGGACCGCAGCGGCTGGGTGGCCGAATGCCAGGCCCGCAAGAACAATGTGGAGTACCTGCGCAAGACCAATTTCGACAACGTGCCCATGAAGCCGCAGCGTGTCTACCAGTGCATGAACCGCAGCCTGGACAAGGACACCTGCTACGTCTCCACCATCGGCCTGTCGCAGATTGCCGGCGCGCAGTTCCTGCATGTCTACAAGCCGCGCAACTGGATCAACTGCGGCCAGGCCGGCCCGCTGGGCTGGACCGTGCCGGCCGCCCTGGGTGTGCGCGTGGCCGACCCGGCCCGCAAGATCGTGGCGCTGTCGGGCGACTATGACTTCCAGTTCATGATCGAGGAGCTGGCCGTGGGGGCGCAGTTCAAGCTGCCCTACATCCATGTGCTGGTCAACAACAGCTACCTGGGCCTGATCCGCCAGGCGCAGCGCGCCTTCTCCATCGACTACTGCGTGCAGCTGGCCTTCGACAACATCAATGTCGACGACAAGGAAGAGTCCAAGGGCTATGGCGTGGACCACGTCAAGGTGGTCGAGGGCCTGGGCTGCAAGGCGATCCGCGTGCACCGTCCCGAGGACTTCGCGCCCGCCATGCAGCAGGCCGAGGCCTGGATGGCCGAGCACCGCACGCCGGTCGTCGTCGAGGTCATCCTGGAGCGCGTGACCAACATCTCCATGGGCGCCGAGATCGACAACGTGATCGAGTTCGAGGATCTGGCCGCAGCGCCTGCCGACGTGCCCAGCGCCCTGGCCCTGCTGGATTGACGCAAGGCGCCCCCTGAGCGGCTGCGCCGCTTCCCCCTCTCTTCGGAGGGGGACGATGCCATCGCTGCGGGGCGGCCCTTGCCTGGCATCCCCGGCTGGCGCTGCGCCAATGCCTGCATTGCGGGCGGTGCAGGCAATCGGGGGTTCCGATTTCCATTGCCCCTTGGGCATTTTTACCGGCGGGCGCCTTGCGTGCCCTGCCGCTCCCAACCCACCAAACGACTACCGGAGACTTCTGACATGCCCCGTTTTGCTGCCAACCTCAGCATGCTGTTCACCGAGGTGCCCTTCCTCGACCGTTTCGAGCGCGCGGCGCGCGCCGGCTTCGAGGCCGTGGAATTCCTGTTTCCCTACGCCCACACGGTCCAGGAGATCAAGGAGCGCGTCGACGCCCACGGCCTGCAGATCGTGCTGCACAACCTGCCGGCCGGCGACTGGGATGCGGGCGAGCGCGGCATTGCCTGCCACCCCGACCGCGTGGACGAGTTCCGCGCCGGCGTGGCCAAGGCCGTGACCTATGGCCATGCGCTGGGCGTGCCCCAGCTCAACTGCCTGGCCGGCAAGGCGCCTGCCGGTGCCGATGCCGCGCTGCTGCGCCGCACCTTCGTGGACAACCTGCGCTTTGCCGCATCGGCGCTGAGCGCGGCCAATCTGCGCCTGCTGATCGAGCCCATCAACCCCTTCGACATTCCCGGCTTCTACCTGAACCACACGGACGAGGCCCTGTCCATCCTCGACGAGGTGGGCGCGCCCAACGCCTTCGTGCAGTACGACATCTACCACGCCCAGCGCACCGAGGGCGAGCTGGCGGCCACGCTGCAAAAGCATCTGGCGCGCATTGGCCACGTGCAGCTGGCCGACAACCCGGGCCGCAACGAGCCGGGCACGGGCGAGATCAACTACCCCTTCCTCTTCGCGCACCTGGACCGCATCGGCTACCAGGGCTGGGTGGGCTGCGAGTACAAGCCTGCGCGCGATACCGAATCGGGCCTGGGCTGGCTGGACGCCCACACCAGCGTGCGCGCGGCAGTCGCCGCCTGAGCGCCGCCGGAGTTTTTCTCAGCTTTTCAAAAACGACAAGGAGTACACAGCATGAATGCATCCTCTCTCAAGCTTGGTTTCGTGGGCCTGGGCATCATGGGCGCGCCCATGGCAGGCCACCTTCTGGCGGCTGGCCACCAGCTCTTCGTGAACACCCTGGGCAAGATCCCGGCGCAGATCGCCGAGAGCAGCGCTACCCAGTGCACCACCGCGCGCGGCGTGGCCGAGCGGGCCGACATCATCTTCCTGATGCTGCCCGACACGCCCGATGTCGAGAAGGTGCTGTTCGGCGAGGACGGCGTGGCCGCCGGCCTCAAGGGCAGCAGCGGCAAGGTGGTGGTGGACATGAGCTCCATCTCGCCCGTGGCCACCAAGGACTTCGCTCGCCGCATCGAGGCCATCGGCGCCCAGTACCTGGATGCGCCGGTCTCCGGCGGCGAGGTGGGCGCCAAGAACGCCACCCTGTCCATCATGGTCGGCGGCCCCGAGGACGTGTTCGCGCGCGTCAAGCCGCTGTTCGAGCGCATGGGCAAGAACATCACCCTGGTGGGCGGCAATGGCGACGGCCAGACCGCCAAGGTGGCCAACCAGATCATCGTGGCGCTGAACATCGAGGCGGTGGCAGAGGCCCTGCTGTTCGCATCGCGCGCCGGCGCCGACCCGGCCCGCGTGCGCGAGGCGCTGCTGGGCGGCTTTGCCTCGTCCAAGATCCTGGAAGTGCATGCCGAGCGCATGATCAAGCGCACGTTCGACCCGGGCTTCCGCATCTCGCTGCACCAGAAGGACCTGAACCTGGCCCTGAGCAGCGCGCGCCAGCTCGGTGTGTCCCTGCCCAACACCGCCCAGGCCCAGGAGCTGTTCAACAGCTGCGTGGCCCACGGCGGCGCGAACTGGGATCACTCGGGCATGGTGCGTGCGCTGGAGATCCAGGCCAACTTCGAAGTGGGCCAGAAGGTCCCGGCCTGATGCCGCGCAACTGACAACGCGATTGGTGGGAGGGCGGCCTTGCGCCGCCCTGTTGTGAAAAGCCGCGCTCGGCAACGGGCGCGGCTTTTTCTTGCTTCAATAGCCCAGAGTCTGCCCGTCGGGGTTGCGCGGGTCGGAGGCGCCGTAGAGCATGCCGTCGCGCAGCTGGATGGTCTGCGTGCGGCCCATGGATGCCTTCACGGCAACGTTGTGGCCGCGCGACTTGAGCAGGGCCACGGTGTCGGGGCTGATGCCCTTTTCCACGCGCAGCTCGTCGGGCGTCCACTGGTGGTGAAAGCGCGGCGTGGCGGCGGCCTCGGCCGGGTTCATGCCGAAGTCGATGGTATTGACCACGGTCTGCAGCACGGTGGTGATGATGCGCGCGCCGCCGGGGCTGCCGGTGACCAGCACGGGCTTGCCGTCCTTGAGCACCATGGTGGGCGTCATGGACGACAGCGGGCGTTTGCCTGCGGCCACCGCATTGGCATCGCCGCCGACCAGGCCGTAGGCGTTGGCCACGCCGGGCTTGGCAGAGAAGTCGTCCATCTCGTTGTTGAGCAGGATGCCCGTGCCCTTGGCCACGATGCCGCTGCCGAAGTTGGTGTTCAGCGTATAGGTCACGGCCACGGCGTTGCCCATCCTGTCCACCACGGAGTAGTGCGTGGTCTGGTCGCTCTCGTAGGGCTGGGGCTTGCCGGGCTTGATGTCCTTGCCGGCGCGCGCCTGGTAGGGGTCGATGCCGGCGGCCAGAGCCTCGGCGTAGCGCTTGGACGTCAGGCCCTTGAGCGGCACGGTCACGAAGTCCGGGTCGCCCAGGTATTCGGCCCGGTCGGCATAGGCCAGCTTCATGCCTTCGGCCATGTAGTGGATGCTCTGTGCGCTGTTGGCGCCCCACTGGTTCATGGGCCAGCGTTCCATCATGTTAAGGATCTGGATCAGGTGGGCGCCGCCGGAGGACGGGGGCGGCATGGTCACGATCTCATATCCGCGATAGGTGCCGCGCACGGGCTCGCGCTCGACCACCTTGTAGTTCTTGAGATCCTGCAGCGACAGGGCGCCCGCATGCGGCGCCATCTCGGCCGCGAGCTTGCGGGCAATGGCGCCTTCGTAGAACACCTTGGAGCCCTGCTGCCCGATCAGGCGCAGCGACTGCGCCAGGTCCTTTTGCACCAGGCGGTCGCCGCGCTTGAGGGGTTCGCCGTTGCGCCAGAAGATGGCCTGGGTGGCGGGCCACTGGCCCATGTTCTTCTTTTCCTGCTCCAGGATCTTGGCCAGGGTCTCGCTGACCGTAAAGCCCTTGTCGGCCAGCTTCACGGATGGCGCAATCACCGTGGACAGCGGCAGAGAGCCCCATTTCTTCAATGCATGCTCCATGCCGGCCACGGTGCCGGGCACGCCCACGGCGTAGTGGGTGTACAGCGACTTGCCGTCGATGACCTTGCCGTCCGCGCCCACGTACATGTCCCGCGTGGCCTTGGAGGGTGCGACCTCGCGGAAGTCCAGCGCAATGTTCTTGCCGCTCTTGGCGTCGTGCACGATCATGAAACCGCCGCCGCCGATGTTGCCGGCATTGGGCAGGGCCACCGCCAGCGCAAAGCCCATGGCCACGGCGGCATCCACCGCATTGCCGCCCGACTTCAGGATCTGCAGGCCGATGCGCGAGGCCAGCTCCTGCTCGCTGGACACCATGCCGTTCCTGGCCACGACGGGATGGAATACATCCATGTCGAAGTCATAGGCTGCACTGGCCGCCTGGGCCGCATTGCTTTGCGTGATGGGCGCTGCCGCCGGTGCAGGTGCTGCGGCCACCGGCGCTGGCGGCGCCGAGGCCGCGGGCGGCTGTGTGCTGCTGCAGGCGGCCAGGCTGGCAATGGCCAGCGCCAGGCTGGTTGCCAGCAAGGGGGAGCGAAATGGCATCGGTATCTCCTTGGCAGATGAAACAGTGGAACCGTTGAAATGAGCGAAAGTCCTTTGCCGCCCGGTATGCGATGGCCGCAGGGCCTGCAGCCGGGGCGGCGGCGGACCACAGTGTAGAAGCATGGCGTTGCAGGCCTGCCCACGGGCCGCTGCCGACGCCGAAAGTGCGGGTATCTGCCTAGGCTCGAGCTGCATGGCGCACTTCAAGGGCGTACAAAAACTGTATACACTTTGCGAATGCACGAGGGGGCCGCGAGTGCTGTCGCGCGCCGCGCTTCGTGCATCGACCAACCAATGACAACCGGGCGGGCCAGCTCCCGCCGCACAGGAGATTTCCATGGGCCTGAGCACCCACGTCCTCGACACCATGAATGGCTGCCCCGCAGCCGGCATGGCTGTCGCGCTGTATTCCACCGATGGCGACCAGGCCACGCTGATCAAGAGCCTGGTGCTCAACCACGACGGCCGCACCGATGCGCCGCTGTTCGACAACAACAGCCTCAGGACCGGCACCTACCGGCTGACCTTCGACGTGGCGGCCTACTTCAAGGCCCGTGGCGTGCAACTGCCCGAGCCCAACTTCCTCAACAAGGTGAGCCTGGACTTCGGCGTGGCCCATGCCGACCAGCATTACCATGTGCCCCTGCTGGTCAGCCCCTGGAGCTATTCGACGTACCGGGGCTCCTGAGCTCTGGACTGCAGGCGCAGGCTGTCGGGGGATGGCCTGGAGTGAAACCTGAAATGACGAACGGCCCGCATTGCGGGCCGTTGCTCTTGGGGCTCCAGCAAGCGTGCGGGCTACTTGCCCTTGGAATGCCCCATGGCCACGACCAGGGCCGAGATGAAGAAGAAGGCCTGCAGCTCCAGCGCCCAGCCTCCCGAGCTGTGCAGCTGCATCACCTGGCCTGTGTGCACCAGCGCGAAGGCCACGATCATGTTGACCGCAATCACCAGCGCCGCGGGCACCACCCACAGGCCCACCAGCAGCAGCAGCGGCGCCACCACCTCACCCAGATACACCGCATAGGCCAGCCAGCCCGGCGCGCCCGCGGACTCCACCATGCGCTCGATGCTGCCTATGCCGTAGCGGATCTTGGCCCAGCCATGAAAAAGCAGCAGGACCGCAAGCGTGACGCGCAACAGCACCATGGCTGCCTGGGGATGGTGAAAGTGGCTCCAGAACTTCATGAACTCCCTCGATGTGGATGGGCCCGGTGGGCCGGGTGTTGCTGTGGATGCATTCTGGCATCAGCGGGCTTTCGGTGTCGGCTGTGGCGGCCCGGAACGGGATTTTCAGACATTTCCTGCGGGCCTGTAGTCCTATGGCGCAACTTGTGACATGTCTCATCACAAGTACCGCAAAGCGGCCTAGCATCGTCCCCAGCCTGTCTCCGAAGCGGTTTGCGAGCACTGGTAGGGGTGCCCGGGACCGGGAGGCAAGGTGATCAATCCAATGAACCGATGGGGTCTCCCCAAAACGTCCAATCAAGAAAGGCAGGTTTTCCCATGCGTCAGTTTTCTTTGCGTACCGTCGTGATGGCCACTGCACTGGCGGCCGGCAGCGTGGCCATGGTCGGCTGCACCACCACCAAGCCGGAAACCCAGTCCGCGCCGCGTGCTGATTCCACCACCGTCAATGCGCGCGCCAACGCTGCGCTGGAGCGGCTGTACCAGACGGCGCCGGGCTCCAAGGAAATGGTGGCCCGCTCCAAGGGCGTGCTGATCTTCCCCTCGGTGATCGGCGGCAGTTTCGTCATCGGTGTGGAGCATGGCCGCGGCGTGCTGCGCGTCGGCGGCCAGAACAAGGGCTTCTACAGCACCACGGGCGCCTCGGTGGGCTGGCAGGCAGGCGGCCAGTCCAAGGCTGTGATCTATGTGTTCAACACCCAGGAAGCGCTGGACAAGTTCCTGGCCAGCGACGGCTGGTCCGTGGGCGCGGATGCCACGGTGGCCGCAGGCAAGGTGGGCGCCAATGGCAGCGTGGACACCACGACCGCCCAGGGCCCCGTCACCAGCTACGTGCTGACCAACGCGGGCCTGGAAGCCGGCGTGTCGCTGCAGGGCTCGAAGATCACCAAGGTGGTCGAATGATCCCGGCCCTGAGGGGCCTTTGAACGAAACCGGCCTGCGGGCCGGTTTTCTTTTTTGCGGGCGGATCAGGCGCCGCCGGTTGCGCCGTCTTCACTGGCGGATTGCGGCGCAGCGGGCGCGAGCACGGCCTGCTCTATGCGTTCCAGGCGCTTTTCGATGCGCTCCACGGCTTCGGCGCTCATCTTGATGTCGTAGATGCTCACGGGCTCTTCGCATTCCAGCGAAGGGTCCGTCGAGGCCGACAGGCGGCCCAGCAGGGGGGCCTCGAACGTGGTCTGCAGCCGGGCCACGACTTCGGCGTTCATGGAACGGCCGGTGCGCTTGGCTGCCTCCTCGACGAGGTCCTTGAGTTCCTGCGGCAGGCGCAGCTTGTACTGAGGATCGGTCTGTTTCATCGCCGGCAATCATGGACCGGAAAGGTATTGACTGCAAGGGACCTGATAGGTATTGTTGCTTCGGGACCAGCACGGTCCCGCGCAAGGGATGCCATGAAGACAGTGAAGCAATCGGGCCACAGCCATCAGGAACCCTCACCGCAGCACCAGGAGGTGCTGGCGGTGGATGCGTTGTGCCATATGGGAGCGGCCCTGGGCGTGCTGGAGCTGCATGCCGAACGCGCCGGCTCGGCCATGGTATGTGCCGCGCGTGATTTGCTGCGTGGCTACCACGCCAGCGCTGACCAGGCGGTGGCCGGCCTGCAGGCCGGCGGCCGCTCGGCAGGCGTGCTGCCGCAGCTGTCGCAGGACCTGGGCTATGCCATCGAGGTCATCGATCGCGTGAACGATGACGCACCGGACGACCTGGTGCTCTATGCCGTGACCTGCCTGCTCAGAAGCGCCCGAAGCTTTGCCGACGGCCAGCCGTGCGCAGCGGCCTGAGGCTCAGAGCTGGCCCTCGGTCAGCGTGTCGAGCTGGAAGCGGCCGGACTTGTCCCAGAGCCAGGTATCGGTATAGGTGATGCGG
This sequence comes from Delftia sp. WSY_22, assembly GCF_043104185.1. Taxonomy (NCBI): domain Bacteria; kingdom Pseudomonadati; phylum Pseudomonadota; class Betaproteobacteria; order Burkholderiales; family Comamonadaceae; genus Delftia; species Delftia sp. WSY_22. The sequence continues at coordinate 320,378 of NZ_JBICKN010000057.1, read as the reverse complement.
GCGGCGCCGGCAGGAGCGGGGAAGGGCGCGGCGGCGCGCACCAGGCGCTCGATCTCGCTCACCACCTCGGGGGCATGGCCGGGCGCGCGCATCCAGTGCAGGCGCTGGACCTGGCCGTTGCGGTCGATCTGGACCTGGAGCACGCCGATCGCGTAGAGCATGGGTGGCAACTGGCCCTTGTAGATGCGATCGGCATTGCGCGCGTACAGATGGTTGGCGGCCACCTTGCGGTACTGCAGCTGTGCGCTGGAGCTGACGTCGTCGGGGCGCGGGCCGGGGCCGGGCGGGGACTTGCAGGCCGTGACCAGGGAGGCAATGGCGGCCATCAGGCCGGCCCACAGCCAGGGGCGGCCGGAACGTGGCTTTTGCACGGAACTGTGCTGCGTGGAATCAGGGGAATCGGGCATGATTGCGAGCGTATCCTGAAACACTGCGGCACCGGCAGTCGGAGCGCAAAACTCAAGTGCCGCAGCGGACAATCCCGCAACAAATTCCAACGAAGCCCGCAGGCGCCACGACGGGCTGTCAGGTGCGCCCATGTGGAGTGACACGTTCAACAAAGTCGAGCAGGGCCTTGCGCAGGGGCCGCTGTGCTGGGTCGAAGTGATGGACTCGCGAGGCTCCGTGCCGCGCGAGCGCGGCGCCTGGATGGCGGTGTTCGCCGACCGCATGGCCGGCACCATCGGCGGCGGGCACCTGGAGTTCGATGCCATCGACAGGGCCCGCAGCCTGCTGCGCGGCTGGGCAACGCCTGGCGAGCAGGGTAGCCAGGGCGGCCAGGTCGCCACCGAGCACCAGCACCGCTATCCGCTGGGCCCCAGCCTGGGCCAGTGCTGCGGCGGCGTGGTGATGCTGAGGTTCGTGCTGGTGCCCCAGGGCCGCATGGACATGCTGCGCGAGCGGCTGCAGCCGCCGCGCGACTGCGTGGCCCTGTTCGGCGCAGGCCACGTCGGCCATGCGCTGGTGCGCCTGCTGTGCAATCTTCCCTACCGCGTGATGTGGGTGGACAGCCGCGATTCGGTCTTCCCCGAGGAGGAGCACGAGCTCGTGCAGTGTGAATACTCCGATCCCGTGCAGTCCGCCGTGGCCGACCTGCCCACCGGCTCCCAGGTGCTGATCATGAGCTTCAGCCATGCCGAGGACCTGGAGGTGGTCGCCCAGTGCCTGAGCCGCCAGCGCCAGCACGGCGACCTGCCCTATGTGGGCCTGATCGGCAGCGCCACCAAATGGGCCACCTTCCGGCGCCGCCTGCGCGAGCGCGGCTTCAGCGATGCCGAGCTGGACCATGTGACCTGCCCCATCGGCGTGCCCGGCATCAAGGGCAAGGAGCCCGAGGTGATCGCGGTGGCCGTGGCGGCGCAGCTTCTGCAGCGGCGCAGCGCCGCGCCTACGCGGAATCAGGGAAATCTCTAGTGAATTGATGCTGCGCAAGCCGATGGGCTGGCGAAAAATTGCATACACTTTGTGTCTACGAAATGGTCGCAGCGGTGCACCGGCGGTATATCTACCGGGTGCGCGGCCTTTTTCTTCTGCTCAGAGCGCCCGCAGTGGTGAGCAGGTTGAACACCGGCGGCCCCCACGCTGCCAAGGTTGAGAGCTATGGAAAGCTACATTCTCGACTGGGCCAACCTGCTGTTGCGGTGGCTCCACGTCATTACGGCCATCGCCTGGGTCGGTTCCTCCTTCTATTTCGTCTTCCTCGACAGCAGCCTGACGCCGCCCGTCGATGACGATCTCAAGAAGCAGGGCGTCAGCGGCGAACTCTGGGCCGTGCACGGCGGTGGGTTCTACCACCCTGTCAAGTTCAATGTCTCCCCGCCCAAGCTGCCGGACCACCTGCACTGGTTCTACTGGGAAAGCTACACCACCTGGCTCAGCGGCTTTGCGCTGCTGACGGTGTCGTACCTGTGGAACGCCAAGATCTACCTCGTCAATCCGGCCGATCCCAATGCCATGGGCTCGGCTGCGGCCATTGCCTCGGCCCTGGCCTTCCTGGTCGTTTTCTGGCTGCTGTACGACGGCATCTGCCGCGTCTTCGGCCAGAAGAAGAACGGCGACGCCACGGTGGGCGCCATGGTGCTGGTGCTGGTGTGCATCGCGGCCTTCCTGGCCTGCCACATCTTCCCGGGCCAGGCCGCCTTCCTGCTGATGGGCGCCATGCTGGCGACCTCGATGAGCGCCAACGTGTTCTTCTGGATCATCCCCGGCCAGCGCACGGTGGTGAAGGCCCTGAAGGAAGGCCAGCCCGTGGACCCCATCCACGGCAAGCGCGGCAAGCAGCGCAGCGTGCACAACACGTACTTCACGCTGCCGGTGCTGTTCGCCATGCTGTCCAACCACTACGGCTGGCTGTACAGCCATGAGCTGAACTGGCTGGTGCTGATCCTGATGATGTTCGCAGGCGCCGCCATCCGCCAGTTCTTCGTGATGCGCCACGGCTTCAAGCTGGGCCGCAATGCCCATCCCTGGCCCTACGCCCTGGTTGGCGTGCTGGTGCTGGTCGGCACGGCCGTCTGGCTCAAGCCCGCGCCGGCGCCTGCCGCAGCGCCTGCGCCGGCTCCCGCCGCCGTGCAGTCGCCTGCCGCAACGACCGAGCCCGCAGCAGCGGCTCCCGGTGGTGACACGGCTGCGCCTGCAGCCCCTGCGTCCCCGGCTGCCGCCGCTCCTGCCGACGGCGCCGTCGGCTATGCCCAGCTCGCGCCCTTCTTGCAGCAGCATTGCGTGGTCTGCCACGGTGCCGCCCTGCAGCAAAAGAATGTGCGCCTGGACTCGCCCGAGCAGGTCAAGGCCCATGCCCAGCAGATCTACCAGCAGGTGGTGCAGCTGCGCAAGATGCCCTTCGGCAATCCGGGCGCCCTGAGCGATGACGAGCGCGGCATGGTCAAGCGCTGGTACGAATCGGGTGCATCGGTGAACTGATCATCCTGCCGCGCCCATGCGCTGCCAGCCACCCGCCCGCAGTCTCGCAAGAGCCTGCGGGCTTCTTGTTTCAGGCAGGCCAGGCCGCTGCGGTGCCGTGCAGGGCCGGATGCCGCGCTTCATCGTGCGGCGTTTGCAGCGCGATGGCGCCGCGCCCCGGCAGGCTTTGCGCCTTGGCCTGCTGCTTGGCCAGGGCCGCGAGGTTGGCGATGTCCTCGGGTGCCAGCAGGCTGCCCGGCGCGACGCGCACCACGCCGATGGACAGCGTGGTGCAGGCAAAGAATCGCCGGATGCCGTGGCGGTCCTCGGCCCAGATGCCGCCGGCCTCGCGCGCCTGGTCGTCGAACAGCTGGCGCGCCTCGCCTGCGAAGGCGCCGACGATGTCCTCGCAGCGCTGCTGCCAGTCCTCGCTTTGCAGCAGCAGCATGAAGTCGTCCCCGCCCACATGGCCCACGAAGTCGCGCCGCGCGTCGCAGTGCGCCACGGCCAGCCGCGCCACCAGGCGGATCATCTGGTCGCCGCGCCAGTAGCCGTAGTGGTCGTTGAAGGGCTTGAAGTGGTTGAGGTCGGCGTAGCAGGCCACGAAGCCGGCGCCGCTGTCCAGCAGGCGCTGCATGTGCAGGCTGATGGGGATGTTGCCGGGCAGGAAGGTCAGCGGGTTGGCGTGGCGCGCGGCCTCGATGCGGGCCTCGGTCACGCGGCGCACCAGCTGCTCGCCCGTGCCCAGGCCCACATAGCGGCCGTTGTCGGTGACGATGAAGCCGTCGCTCAGGTAGCGCTGGTCCTGCGAGGTCAGGATGCCGACGAGCTGGTCCACATCGCAGTCCAGCTCCACGATGCGCGGCTGCACGTTGGCAAAGGCCAGGCAGGGCTTGCGTCCGTGGACTTCACGGAAGTACAGCGTGGCGTAGTGGTTCATGAACTGCTGGCGGTTGATGAGGGCCAGCGGCCGGCCGGCCTCCACGACGGCAATGGCGTGCAGCTGCTGCCCGGCCTGGAACAGCTCGGCCACCTCGTCGTTGCTGGCCGCCGGTGCCACGCAGGGCGCCTGCATCACCATCAGGTTGCGCAGCACGCCCGGGCGGGCGCTGTGGCCCTGGTGGGGCAGCACGGCCACGCGCGGGTCCTGCGCCACGCTCAGCGCCTGCGGGCTGATCTGCGGCTGGGCGGCTTCGGCGGGCCGGCCCAGCAGCCATCCCTGGCCGTACGCAATGCCCAGGTCGCGCAGGGTGCGCAGCTCGTCCTCGGTCTCTATGCCTTCGGCGATCAGCGTGGTTCCGAAGACCTCGGCAATGCCCTTGATGGCCTGCAGCAGCTGCAGCGTGGCCGGGCGCTGCTCGATCTGGTGGATGAAGTACTTGTCGATCTTGACGAAGTCCGGCTTGGCCTCGGACCACAGGCGCAGGCTGGAGCGGCCGTCGCCAAAGTCGTCGAGCGCCAGGCGCGCGCCCGTGGCGTGCACGGCCTTGACGGCGGCGCAGACGGCGGGCATGTCGGTCACATGGTCGTGCTCGGTGATCTCCACCACCAGGGACCGCGCCTGCACGCCGAAGCCGCGCACCGTGTCCCCGACCATGCCGGGGCCGCAGACACCCACGGCCTGCACCAGCGCCTGGGCGCTGAGGTTGACGAACAGCCGGCCCGGCGCGCCCTGGCGGCCCCAGTCCTGCAGCGCCACGCAGACCGCCAGCAGCTCGAATTCCCGAAGAATGCCCTCGGCCGCAGCGCCCTTGAGCAAGGCGTCGGGCGTGTGCAACGGCATGCCCCGGGGGCCGCGGATCAGCGCCTCATGCGCATAGATGCTGCCGCTGCGCAAGTCGGCCAGCGGCTGGAAGACACAGTACAGGCCGCCCGCGCGCATGAGCTGTGCCACGGGGCCTGCACCGGACCGCACTGCGGCCGACAGCACGGCCGCCGCAGCGGGCAGGCTGGCGAGCATCTGGGGATCGATCATGGGCTCAACTTTTCAGTTGGATACATTGCGTTTCATTGGTGACATATTTGTGACAAGTATGCCGCCTGTCGGCGTGCGTGCTGGCAGCCGATTGACGTGGCTCAAAACGCGGCGGCTGCAAAGCCGGCAAAGTTGCGTGCATGTTCGCCCTGTCTTCCTTGCAAGCTTTCGCCTTCGCGCCGGGTTCCGCCCAGGTGTTGGCCGCGGGTACCTGGCTCAGGCTGCGTAGGCAGTCGCCGGATACGGTGATGTATCTGGAACGCGGTCGCGTGCTCCTGGGCATAGGCCAGGGTGGGCAGATGCGCCACCAGCTGGGTGTGGTGGAGGGGCCGGCCTGGCTGGATGCGGCCTTTGTGCTGCAGCGGCGCGGCAGCAGCCTGGACATGCTGGCCGACAGCGATGTCCGCGTGCAGCAGTTGCCCCAGGCCGACTTCCTGCAGGCCGTCTCGCAACTGCCGTCTCCCGCCCAGCAACTGCTGCAGGACATGGCCCAGGCCTACTGCGCCCAGACCGAGCTGGCCGTGAGCCGCCTGTCCAAGGATGCCGAGGCACGCTGCGCACAGTGGTTGCTGCGCCATGCCATGCCGCACGAGGCGGGCGGCCTGCGCGTGACGCTGCACCTGCGCAAGCGGCTGATCGCCGCCCAGCTCGGCATTGCGCCCGAGACCTTCTCGCGCGTCCTGCGCCAGTTGCGTGAACATGGACTCATCGCGGGCCGGGGCAATGTCATCGATCTGCCCAAGCCGGCGGCCCTCGAGGTGCTCGCAGTAGGCTGATTCCCACGCCGCTGACGGGTGCCGGCCTGCAAGCGCCGGGACTTGCGGGGCGGGGTATCCACTGGTTCGCGGGTTCCACCCAGTGGGACGGCTTTCGGGTCTGCATATATTGAGGGCGTCATGTCACTGGACGCCCGTCGATCCCCCTTTTTCCAGGCGCTGCTGGCATCCCAGGATGCTCCGCAGGTGCCGGACTCGCCCTCGTGGCCGCGCGCGTCCACAGGCTGGGGCGCCATGCGCTGCACGGTGCTGGCGCTGGCCGCGGCGGCCGTGCTTGTGGTGGGCCTGGGCAGTGCCTGGTGGGTATCGCACAGCATGCGCCAGCAGACGCTGGAGCGCGCCATGGCCCGGCAGGCCGACGAGGTCGATACCGTGGCGCGCATGCTGGCCTCGCGGCTGGAGCAGCAGCAGCGCCTGCTGTGGGTGCTGGCCCAGGGCATGGCCGACCAGGGCGGCGACCCCAGCCGCCTGATGGGCGAGATGCTGCGCGGAGACGCATCCGTGCGGCTGTTCGACACATTGCAGCTGGCCGATGCGCGTGGGCAACTGCAATTGAGCCTGCGCGGCGGCCGCTCCGAACCCCTGGTCGATCTGGACGAAGGCGTGCGCGACGTGATGCGGCGCAGCCTGGCCGATGGCAAGCCCGTGGTCTCCACCATGGTCCGCAAGGGGGCCGATCCCGCAATGATGGAGTTGCTGTACGCCGTGCCGCTGCGCGCCGGCAACGGCACGGTCAGCGGCGTGCTTTCGGCGGGCGTGCGCATGTCCGGCCAGGCGCTGCTGCCGCCCGGCATCGACCCTTCGCGCTCCGCAGGGCGGCTGCTGGTCATGCAGCGCGACGGGCAGATCCTGGCCCACTCCGATCCGTCGCGCTGGACGGCGCGCGCCGAGGCCGAGCCCGGCCTGGGCGCGGACTGGTTGCAGGACCCTTCCGCCGGCGGCCTGCAGGTGGGCCCCGATACCCAGCGCCGCGCCGGCTACCTGGTGACGACGGCCGGCATGCCGCTGCCGCAGTGGCTGGTGGTCAGGATCACCCCCGAGGAAGCCATTGCGCCCAGCCTGGCGCCGCGCGTGCTCTGGTGGCTGCTGGCAGCCGTCGCGGGGGTCACAGCGCTGCTGGTGCTGCTGCTGATCCTGGTCACCGAACCCATGGCCGCCTTGCATCGCAGTGCACGCCAATGGCTGGCGAGCCAGGGGCGGCTGATGGCCGAAGAGCCCGATCCCGCGCCGGAGCCGGCGCCAGGCCATGCCGAGGAAGGCGGCTGGCGCATGCCCTGGACCCATGCCTGGGGAGAGGCTTCCACGCTGTGGCAGGCCCTGCACCGCCTGGGCCAGATGGGCCAGGACCAGGCCCACGAGGTCGGCCGGCTGCAACTGCAGCTGCAAACGCTGATGGACTACGCGCCCGTGGGCCTGGTGGTCACGCATGCGGCGCATCTGGAGCTGGTGGGCCTGCAGGCCGCGCGCATGCTGGGATATCCGCCGCGCGAACTGCAGGGGCAGGCGATACGCCAGCTGTGCGCCTCCGACGCTGCGCACGCCCAGTTGCTGGAGCGTGTGCGCAAGGACCTGGACATGTACGGCCAGTTCGACAGCGAGCAGTGCTTTGTCCGCAAGGACGGCCGCCCCATCTGGGTGCGCCTGCACGGCCAGAGCCTGCAGCGCCTGCAGCGCGGCCTGGAGCCACGCGCCGTGGTGCCGGCCGATCCCACCCTGGTCTGGGTGGTCGAGGACGTGACCATGCAGCGCCTGGTGCGCGAGCAGCCGGGCTGGAAGGCCATGCACGATCCGCTGACCCTGCTGCCCAACCGCGAGGCCTTTGCCATGCGCCTGCATGAATGGCTGCAGGAATGCAGCGCCGCCCAGCGCCTGCCCGCCGAGGCGCTGCAGGAAGAGGCCTCTTCCTCGCAAGCCGACGCCGAGGTTGCTGCCGTGGCCACGGCCGCGGTCGAAGTCGCCATTTCTCCCATGCCGCACCATGGCGTGATCCTGTTCCTGGACCTGGACCACTTCGCCCACGTCAACCAGCAGGGAGGCCATGCGGCCGGCGACGAGGTGCTGTGCCACATGGCCCGGCTGATCGACAGCGTGGTGCGGCCCTTGGGCTGGGTGGCGCGCCTGGGCGGCGACGAGTTCGCCGTGCTGCTGGCCGGCGTCCCGGCCGAGCAGGGCATGCTGCTGGCGCAGAGCCTGTGCATGGCCGTGCAGGACTGGGAAGGCGCGCACGAGGGCCAGCGCTACCTGATGGGCGCCAGCGTCGGCATGGTGGTGCTCGATGCCCGCCAGCACACGGTCAGCAGCGCGCTGCGCTCGGCCGACATGGCCTGCTATGCGGCCAAGCGCAAGGGCCGCAACCGCGTCGAGGTGCTGGAGGCCGCATGAGCGCCGGGGCCGCGCCTCATTCGAAGGATTCGCTGAAGCGCCGCAGTCCCTCGGGATCGATCAGGGTCAATGCCCCATAGGAGACGCGGACCGCTCCGATGTCCTCCAGCTCTCCCAGGGTGCGATTGACGATCTGGCGCGACACGCCGGCCAGGCTGGCCAACTCCTCCTGCGACATGCCCAGGTGCCGGTTGCCGGTGTCCGGATACAGCCTCGAATCGGTCAGCTCCGAGATGCAGTGCGCCACATGGCGGCTGGAATGGTGCAGCCGCGCATGCTCGCAGCGGCCGATGAACTGGCCCAGGCGCGCATTGAGCTGGTCCAGCAGGAAGCGGTTGAAGCCGAGGCTGCGCTCCAGCAGCCAGTGAAAGGTGCTGGCCGGCATCAGTGCCACCAGCGTATCCTCGATCGCCGTCGCGTCGAACGGCCAGCATTCGTGCTTGAGCAGTGTGCCCTCGCCGAACCAGCAACCCGGGGTAAAGGTGGCCAGCGTGGTGCTGCGCCCGGTAGGCGACAGCGCATGGATCTTGACCGCTCCCTGGACGATGCCGGCCCAGTGGCCGGCCCGGTGCGTCTTGTGGCAAAGCGGGGCGCCGGCCGGTATGTGCCGCAACAGCACCTCCCGCCGCAACCTGAGCAGGTGGGCCCTGCTCAGGTGGGGCGCAAAGGGCGCGGACTTGAGGACGGCGTTGATCGTGGGCGGCTGCATGGTGCTTGATGCAAATCTTCAATGAAAGTCTGCTGCTTCATTGCCTGGATTGGCACGCTGCAAACCCTGATCACCGGCCCCCGGACCCCTGCGGGACTTCGCGCAGGGTGCAGCTCAATCGTTGCGCGAGACCGGCGCAGGCCCGGCCTTGGTGCCCGCCGGGCCGGCACTGAAATCGGTCAGGAAGGCCGCCTCCTGGCTCTGGCCCGTTCCGGCCTGGCTCCAGTCGCACACTCCTGCCGCAAACACTGTGGCAAGGCGCTTTTGCTGTGCCGGGCTGAAGGTGATGCCGGCGTACTCCGGGCTGGTGAACGAAAGGGGCTTGAGCTGGCACTGGTAGATGTCCTCCGCGAGCGGACCTCCGGCTACCTGGCGTGGCGACAGGGTCGGCTTGAGGGGACAGGCTGGGTCGTCCAGGGCCAGGACTTTGTCGAGATCCGAAGGGACGGCTCCCGTCGCGGCGATGCATCCATCCCTGACATCCGAAGGCCTGTTGCGCACCACTTTCTGTGCCAGCGCCGCGCCGGTGGTGTCGCGCTCCACGGCGGTCAGCCAGCGGTCCATCATGACAAAGGCCTCGCGTCGCATGGCAGGGGCGATCAGCAGCGGGATCATGCCCTTGCTGGCGCGGATCACGTGGTTGTCATGGTGGCCGTTGGCGGCATCCAGCCGTGCGCGTTGCTGCAGGCTGCGCCAGGTCATGTGGATGTCGCTGCCGCCCTCGGGCCGCAGGTCGATGATGGCCACCTGGGACAGGTTCCTGCCGTTGCTGGTGAGGCCACTGCTGTAGAGCCTGGGCAGCAGGCTGGCCACGGCCCGCTCGCGGGCTGCCGGCCTGGACGCAGTGCCGCCGGTCCAGTCCATGTCGTTGGTGTAGCTGCCGATGCCTTCGTTGAGCTGCACGAAAGCCTCCGCGTCGATGGCGCCCGACTGCAGTGCCTTGAGTCCGTACTGCAGGCCCGTGTTGTCATACGGCAGTTGCGGCTTGGTGTGGCCGTCGGTGTCCTTGAACGTCCCGAACACCGGGACCAGCATGTCGTGGATCGAGCAGCGCACGCCCTGGCCGCGTGTGCGCGGGTCGTAGACGATGGAGGCGGGAAAGCCCACGCCGCAGTTGTCGGGCAGCCGGGGGTTCTGGGGGGCGATGAAGCTCCCTACCCATTTGTCGCAGTAGCTGGCCGGATGGCCATTGATGGCGGCCTTCGCGGTGTCGCTCAGTGCCTGTCCTGCGGCCGTCCTGTAGTAGTTGGACAGCAGGCCGCAGTCGCGTGTTTCCATCCAGGTGGACACCGTATCGGGATAGCTCAGCCCCGTCTGTATGCCCTGCAGCAGACCCGGCATGGCGGAGGCGATCACTGTCTGCATCATGGAGCCACCCGAGTCGCCGTCGCCCATGGTGTAGCGCACTTCGCCGTAGTTCTCGATCAGGTGCTCCTTGATGCGCATCATGTTCTCGGCGGCCAGCAACTCGTTGTTGTTGTGCAGGTGGTTGGTCAGCATGGCTTTCACGACCATGTGGCCTGCCGCGAGCGCGTTGGGGTCGAACGGCAGGCTGCCGCTGAACTGGTCGAGGAGGTTGACCGCCGGCTCCTGGAAGCGATTGCCGGAAGCGGCTGCGCCGAATCGCCACAGCACCTTGCCGTTCCATCCCTTTTGCGGCTCCCAGGGCGTCCAGGCAAGCGCGGGGTCATGGTAGGCCAGGATCTGGTAGGTGCCGCGGCCCATGACGCCAGTTTCCATGCGCAGCAGGTGCTTGACCGTATCCCCGCGGTCGTTGGTGAAGTCGGCGATCTCGCTGTCGGCCGGGCGCTGCGATGGGTCGTAGGCCACATGACAGGGCGTGGCGCCTGCCGGACCCATCGTGCAGGCGCTGCCTTGCCTGGCCTTGGGCATGTAGTAGTAGGTGTACTGGGTCCTGGTATTGCACTGGACATCCACCGGATCGGTATCGAGACCGCTGACGCGCGTGGTCACGGTCGCCGAAAGTGCCGTGCCCGGCACGGAAACGGTGGCTTGCGCGCCATTGCGCGTGGCGCAGATCCACGGCGCGGTCTGCGGCCCGGCGAAGATGGGATCGCCCCGGCCATGGTTGGTGATGTCCAGCCGTGCCCTCGCGCTGCCGGCCGCCGTGGCGGTGAGGGTGTTGGCGCCCACCCTCAATCCCTCGATCCGGCCCAGAATCCGGCCATTGGCGCGCTGGGCGAACCGGGCGGTGACATCCGTGCCATTGAGCGCCACCTTCAGCGCACCGGGCGGGCTGCCCTTGGGCAGCACAATTTCAATATAGGCATTGCCGTCGCTGATCATGTCGGCCCGGTTGGACAGGCTGCGTATCTCGATGACACCCAGGCCTGAATCACCGCTGCCGCCGCAGGCGGTCAGCACACTGGCGAGCGTGGCTGCGGCCACCATGCCCGAAAAAGGGGTTGGCTGTTTCATCGTCTTGTCTCCTGCAATCCACTTCCTTTTGAAGCGATTTCATTGAATCACGCTAACAGTCTGCAAGTCTGTATAGGTTTGGACAATGGTTTGCCGGCGACTGGCTCGCATATTGCATGTGCTGCGTGCACAAGTGTTTAACCGCCCCTGCCCAGGGCATTCTTGGTGCTTGTATCTAGCTGGCGGGGGTCATGGCTGGGTTACGCTGCGGGCTCCCCATGACCTGCGGCGCGTCCCCGGCGCGACCGCTCTTTTTTTCGCTGATTGCTTCGCTACATGCGCGACCAGGCCCTGTTCGACAAGATTGATCTGCACCTGATACGGGTGCTGCACACGGTGCTGACCGAGCGCAGCGTCTCGCGTGCCGCATTGCGCCTGGGCATGCACCAGCCGGCGGTGTCCGCCGCGCTCAAGCGCCTGCGCGACCTGGCCGGCGATTCGCTGCTGGTGCGCTCGGGCGCGCACATGCAGCCCACCGAGGCCGGGCTGCGCATGGTGCAGCCGGCGGCCGACATCCTGCGTGCAGCCGAGGGTCTGTTCAGCGATGCGCGCCATTTCGATCCCCGCACCTCCACGCGCACCTTCCGCATCGCCGCCAGCGACTACCTGGACCCGCTGTTCCTGCCGCGCCTGGTGGCCCACCTCAAGACCGAGGCGCCCGGCTGCCCCGTGGACATCCTGGCCCTCAACGGCGACGCGCACTACGAGGTGCAACTGGCCCAGGGCGATGTGGACGTGGTGATCGGCAACTGGCCCGAGCCGCCGCAGGGCCTGCACATGGCCAGCCTGTTCGAGGACGAGGTGGTCTGCCTGGTCAGCCCCCAGCATCCGGCCGTGCGACGCGGCTGGGACGTGGCCCAGTGGCTGGAGGCCGAGCACATCGCGCCCACGCCCACCTACCCGGGCGCGCGCGGCGTGATCGACGACCAGCTCTCCCGCATGGGCCTGCAGCGCCAGGTGGCGGCGCGCTGCGCGCATTTCAGCCTGATTCCCGACATCGTGGCCACCAGCTTGCTGGTGCTGACCACGGGGCGGCTGTTCTGCGAGCGCTTCAGCCAGCGCCTGCCCCTGGTGATCCTGCCTTGCCCGGTGGAGTTTGCGCCGCTGGTGTACTACCAGCTGTGGCATGCCCGCACGCACATGGGCGCGTCCACGCGCTGGCTGCGCGACGCCGTGCGGCAGGTGGCGCTGATGTCCCGTGCCCGCTAGGCGACGGCGACAGGAACCGCCTTTTGGGTGAACAAAGTGATGGCCGATATGAGGGCCGCCGAGGCGGTTTCAAGGACTTGTGTTCCAGTTTGTTGCAGAAATTGAAAGACAATCCCAGCCATGAATCCCCCCGATACAGTCCCCCTGCCAGCAGCAGCGCCGCCGCGGCTTCAGCTGACAGGCATCACCAAGCGCTATCCGGCGGTGGTGGCCAACAACGGCATCTCGCTGACCGTGGGCGCCGGCGAAGTGCATGCCATCCTGGGCGAGAACGGCGCCGGCAAGTCCACGCTGATGAAGATCATCTACGGCGCCGTCAAGCCCGACGAGGGCCGCATCGAGGTCGATGGCAAGCCGGTCCACATCCGCAACCCGCAGGAGGCGCGCCAGCTGGGCATCGCCATGGTGTTCCAGCATTTCAGCCTGTTCGACACGCTGTCCGTGGCCGAGAACGTCTGGCTGGGCCTGGACAAAAGCCTGCCGCTGGCCGAGGTGGTGCAGCGCATCGAGTCCACGGCGCATGACTACGGGCTGGAGGTCGATCCCCACCGCCCCGTGCACACGCTGAGCGTGGGCGAGATGCAGCGCGTGGAAATCATCCGCGCCCTGCTCACGCACCCGCGCGTGCTCATTCTTGACGAGCCCACCTCGGTGCTCACGCCGCAGGCGGTGGAGAAGCTCTTCGTCGTGCTGCGCCGCCTGGCGTCCGAGGGCTGCTCCATCCTCTACATCAGCCACAAGCTGCACGAGATCCGTTCGCTGTGCACGGCCTGTACCGTGCTGCGTGGCGGGCAGGTGACCGGCGTGTGCAACCCGGCCGTGGAGAGCAATGCCTCGCTGTCGCGGCTGATGATCGGCTCGGAGCCGCCCGAGCTCACGCACCGCGAATCCCAGGTCGGCGCCAGCGTGCTGCGCGTGCAGGGCCTGGCGCTGCCGCGCTCGGAGCCCTTCGGCGTGGACCTGCAGGGCATACAGCTCGATGTGCGCGCGGGCGAAGTCGTGGGCATCGCCGGTGTCTCGGGCAATGGCCAGAAGGAATTGCTGTATGCGCTGTCCGGCGAGGACACGCGCGCAGCGCCCGAAATGGTGCAGATTGCCGGCCGGGAGGCGGGACGCCTGGGCCCCGGCCGGCGCCGTGCGCTGGGCCTGCACTTCGTGCCGGAGGAGCGTCTTGGCCGCGGCGCCGTGCCCAGCATGGGCCTGGCGCACAACCTGCTGCTGACGCGCAAGACCGCGCTGGGCAAAGGCGGCTGGATTCGCATGGGCAAGCTGCAGGAGCAGGCGCGCGCCATCATTGCGCGCTTCAACGTCAAGGCCGGCGGCCCCAACGCGGCGGCGCAGTCGCTGTCGGGCGGCAACCTGCAGAAATTCATCGTGGGCCGCGAGATCGATGCCAGGCCCGCGCTGCTCATCATCTCCCAGCCCACCTGGGGGGTGGACGTGGGGGCGGCCGCGCAGATCCGCGGCGCCATCCTGCAATTGCGCGACGAGGGCTGCGCCGTGCTGGTGCTCAGCGAGGAGTTGGACGAATTGTTCGAGATATGTGACCGCCTGCATGTGGTGGCCAAGGGCCGGCTGTCGCCCTCCGTGGCGCGGGCCGATGCCACCGTGCAGCAGATCGGCGAGTGGATGAGCGGCCTGTGGGACGGTGCTGCCGCCCCGAACGCCGCCCCGAGTGCCACCAAGGGAGGTGCCCATGTTCAAGCTTGAGCAACGCCCCCAGGCCTCGAAGCTGTGGACCTACGGTTCGCCCGTGCTGGCGCTGGCCATCACGGTGCTGATCGGCGTGTGCCTGTTCGTGATGCTGGGCAAGGACCCGGTGCGCGGCCTGCAGGCCTTCTTCTGGGACCCCGTCAAGTCCACCTATGCGCTGGGCGAGCTGGCCGTCAAGGCCACGCCGCTGCTGCTGATCGCGCTGGGGCTGGCCGTGTGCTTTCGCTCCAATGTCTGGAACATCGGTGCCGAAGGCCAGTTCGTGATCGGCGCCGTGGCCGCAGGCGGCGTGGCGCTGCTGGCGGACAAGACCACGGGGCCCTGGATCGTGCCCGCCATCCTGGTGGCCGGCATGCTGGGCGGCATGGTCTGGGCCGGCATCGTGGCCCTGCTGCGCGACCGCTTCAATGCCAATGAAATCCTGGTCAGCCTGATGCTGGTCTACGTGGCCACCCTGGTGCTGGGCTTTCTGGTCTACGGGCCGTGGAAGGACCCCATGGGCTACAACTTCCCGCAGACCAAGACCTTCGAGCGCGTCACGCAGATCCCCAAGCTGATGCAGGGCATGCGCACCAATATCGGCCTGCTGCTGGCGCTGGCCGCGGCGGCCATGCTGTGGATCTTCCTGTTCCGCACCCGCGCCGGCTTTGCGCTGCAGGTCGGTGGGCTGGCTCCGGCCGCCGCACGCTACGCGGGCTTTTCCTCGCGCCGTGCGCTGTGGACGGCGCTGCTGATCTCGGGCGCCGCCGCCGGCCTGGCCGGTGCGCTGGAGGTGGCCGGCCCGCTGGGCCAGCTCACGCCCTATGTCCCGGCCGGCTACGGCTTCGCCGCCATCATCGTGGCCTTCGTCGGCCGCCTGCATCCCGTGGGCATGATCTTTTCCGCGATTCTCATGAGCATGTTCTATATCGGGGGCGAACTCGCCCAGTCGCGCCTGGGCCTGCCCAAGGCGCTGACCGGCGTGTTCCAGGGCCTGCTGCTGTTCACGCTGCTGGCCTGCGACACGCTGGTGGCCTACCGCGTGCGCTGGGTGTCCCGCACGCCCGTGGTTCCGCCCGCAGCGGCGCCTGCCGTCAAGGAGGCCCGCTGATGGAATCCTACGCACTGCTGCTGGGCTCCACGCTCAGCGCCGGCACCGTGCTGGCGCTGGCCGCGCTGGGCCTGCTGATCAATGAAAAGGCCGGCATCGTCAACCTGGGTGCCGAGGGCATGATGCTGTGCGCCGCCATCGCGGGCTTTGCCGCCGTGGTCCACACGGGCAGCACCACCGTGGGCTTTCTGGCCGGCATGGGTGCGGGCGCGCTGCTGGCCGCCATCTTCGGCGTGCTGGTGATCTGGCTGAACACCAACCAGTACGCGACGGGGCTGGCCCTGTCGCTGTTCGGCACGGGCTTCTCGGCCTTCCTGGGCCTGGGCTATGTGCAGGCACGCCTGCCCGAGCTGCCCAAGTTCGCCGTGCCCTGGCTGTCCGACCTGCCCGTGGTGGGCACGGCGCTGTTCCGCCTGCATCCGCTGGTCTATGGCGCGGTGGCCATTGCGGCGGCCCTGGTCTGGTTCCTCTACCGCACCCGGGCCGGCCTGGTGCTGCGCGCCGTGGGCGAGTCGCCCCAGTCGGCCCATGCGCTGGGCTATCCGGTGCGCCGCATCCGCCTGGCGGCCGTGGTCTTCGGCGGCGCGATGTGCGGGCTGGCCGGTGCCTACATCTCCACCGTCTACACGCCGCTGTGGGTGGAGGGCATGGTGTCGGGCCGGGGCTGGATCGCGCTGGCGCTGACCACCTTCGCCACCTGGCGCCCTGCGCGCGTGCTGCTGGGCGCCTACCTGTTCGGCGGCGTGACCATGCTGCAGTTCCATTTGCAGGCCACGGGCGTGCAGGTGGCCAGCCAGCTGCTGTCCATGCTGCCGTACCTGGCGACCATCGTCGTGCTGGTGCTGATCTCGCGCAATCCGACCTGGATCCGCGCCAACATGCCGGCCTCGCTGGGCAAGCCCTTCTACCCGGGCTCCTGACGCTTTCATTGTTTCTCTCTCCCTCCAGAACCACAAAAGGACAAACGCATGCCCGCTTTGCGCGAACGCACCCTGAAACCTGGCCTCAAAAGCACGCTTGTGAAGATGATCGGCCTGTCGGCCATCTCGGTGGCGGCCCTGACCGCCTGCGGCAAGAAGGAAGAGGCCGCAGCGCCTGCTCCCGCTGCCGCGCCCGCAGCGCAGGCGCCGGCCGAGAAGCTCAAGATCGGCTTCATGTACGTCAGCCCCATCGGCGACGGCGGCTGGACCTTCCAGCATGAGCTGGGCCGCAAGGCCATCCAGGAGAAGTTCGGCGACAAGGTGGAAACCTCCTTTGTCGAAAGCGTGCCCGAGAGCGCCGATGCCGAGCGCGTGATGCGCGACATGGCCGGCCAGGGCAACAAGCTGATCTTCGCGACCAGCTTCGGCTACCAGGAGTTCGTGCAGAAGGTCGCGGCCGACCTCAAGGACGTGAAGTTCGAGCACGCCACCGGCTACAAGAATGCCGACAACGTGGCCACCTACGACACCAAGACCTTCGAGGGCGCCTACCTGGCCGGCATCGTGGCCGGCGGCATGACCAAGACCAAGACCATCGGCGTCGTGGCCTCGGTGCCTATCCCGGAAGTGGTGCGCAACATCAACAGCTTCGTGCTGGGCGCGCAAAGCGTCGATCCCTCGATCAAGGCCAAGGTGGTCTGGGTGAACGAATGGTTCGCCCCGCCCAAGGAGTCCGAGGCCGCCACCTCGCTGATCAACGGCGGCGTGGACGTGCTTTACCAGAACACCAACTCCCCGGCCGTGCTCAAGACGGCCGAGGAACGCGGTGCGCGCGCCTTCGGCAAGGACGGCGACATGAGCGCCTTCGCGCCCAAGGCCCACCTGGGCTCGGCCGTGATCGACTGGACGCCTTACTACAGCAAGGTCACCCAGGACACGCTGGACGGCAAGTGGCAGGGCGGCTCGTTCTGGTGGGGCGTGAAGGAAGGCGCCATCGACCTCGTGAAGATCGCCGACGACGTGCCCCAGGACATCAAGGACAAGGTCGCCAAGGCACGCGACGGCTTGAAGGACGGCAGCTTCGCCGTCTGGACCGGCCCCATCAAGGACAACGCGGGCAAGGAAGTGCTGACGGCAGGCCAGGTCGGCGACCTGGGCTTCATGACCAGCATCAACTTCTTCGTCAACGGCGTCGAAGGCAAGGTGCCGGGCGCCAAGTGATCCGGCGGCAGTCCATGCAACAAGGGCCCTTCGGGGCCCTTTTTTCTGCCGCGATCCGCCAGACGGGTCCGCCCTATGCACCACGATTGTGCAAAGCCCCCAAAATGTGGTTTTCCCGCATGCCTGGTGGCTCTGGCGCAGCCGGCTGGCGCCATTCTTGCTTTATTCTCGGGACCCATCGCGGCGGGTCTGCGCCCCTGCGGACACCGCCTTCTTCCTGCCTGCCGCAGGACCACTTGAGGAAACTTCGATGACTGATCTTCACAAACGCTCCCTGATCAAGGTGGCAGCGCTGTCGGCCGTGGCCGCCGCCGCGCTGGCCGGCTGTGGCAAGAAGGAGGAGGCCGCGCCTGCGCCCGCTCCCGTTGCCGAGGCCCCTGCTGCCGCTGCAACCGAGCCTTTGAAGATCGCCTTCGCCTACGTGGGCCCCGTCGGTGACGGCGGCTACACCTTTGCCCACGACCAGGGCCGCCTGGCGCTGGAGAAGGAATTCGGCGACAAGATCAAGACCTCCTACGTCGAGAGCGTGCCCGAGGGCGCCGACGCCGAGCGCGTGCTGCGCGACATGGCCGCCAACGGCAACAAGCTGGTCTTCGGCACCACCTTCGGCTACATGGAGCCCATCCAGAAGATCGCTCCCGACTTCCCCGATGTGAAGTTCGAGCACGCCACCGGCTACAAGACCGCCGCCAACGTCAGCACCTACGACAGCCGCACCTACGAAGGCGCTTATCTGGCCGGCATCATCGCGGGCTCCATGACCAAGTCCAACGTGCTGGGCGTGGTCGGCTCCGTGCCGATTCCCGAAGTGCTGCGCAACATCAACAGCTTCACGCTGGGCGCGCAGTCCATGAACCCCAAGATCAAGACCAAGGTGGTCTGGGTCAACGAGTGGTTCGCCCCCCCGAAGGAAACCGAGGCTGCGACTTCGCTGATCAACGGCGGCGCCGACATCCTGTTCCAGAACACCGACTCCGCCGCCGTGCTCAAGACGGCCGAGGAAAAGGGCAAGCGCGCCTTCGGCTGGGACTCCGACATGACGGCCTACGGCCCCAAGGCCCACCTGGGCTCGGCCATCATCAACTGGACTCCCTACTACACCAAGACCGTGCGCGAGATGCTGGACGGCAAGTGGAGCAGCCAGCAGACCTGGTGGGGCGTGAAGGAAGGCGCGATCGACATCGTCTCGCTGGCCGATGACGTGCCCGCCGAGGCCAAGGCCCGGATCGAAGAGGTCAAGAAGGGTCTGAAGGACGGCACCTTCCACATCTGGAAGGGCCCGATCACAGGCCAGGACGGCAAGGAACTGCTGGCCGCCGACGCCGTGGCCGAAGACAAGTTCCTCACGGGCATCAACTTCTACGTCAAGGGCGTGGAAGGCAAGGTGCCGGGCCAGGACAGCAAGTAAGACAGACGCCAGGCCACCCGGCGCAGGCCGGGTTGCCTGTTGCCGCCAGGGCCGCCTTCGGGCGGCCTTGGCGTTCATGCGCAGCACAGGTGTACCTGTACCGTACCTGTGCTGCGCATCGAGCGGGTTTATGCTCGCTCCCAGCCGCGGCCTGCCCGCTGCCGCGGCACAGACAGACAGCAAGAGATTCCCCCATGATCGAAAACTCCCTCTGGCATCCCGTGGCCCAGGCCCACGAAGTTGTCGATGCGCCGCTGGGCGTGCAACTGCTGGACCAGCCCCTGGTGCTGTGGCGCGATCCGCAAGGCCAGGTCCGCGTCTTCGTGGACCGCTGCCCGCACCGTGGCGCACGCCTGTCCATGGGCCGTGTCGAGAACGGCCACCTTGAATGCCCCTACCACGGCTGGCAGTTCGCCGACAGCGGCCAGTGCGTCAAGGTGCCGGCCCTGCCCAGCTTCACGCCCCCGCCCTCGCAGTGCGTGAAGGCCTTCGAGGCACAGGAAGCCTACGGCCTGGTCTGGGTGCGGCTGGCCACGGGCGAGGAGCTCTCGGCTGTTCCGGCCCTGGCGGCCCTGGCGGCACTGCCAGCGTTTGAAGCCGAGGCGGACGCGCACCTGCGCAAGCTCAACTGCGGCCCCTACGACGTGGCCGCCAGCGCGCCGCGCATCATCGAGAACTTCCTGGACATGTCGCACTTCGGCTTTGTCCACGAAGGCTGGCTGGGCAGCCGCGACGCCACGGCCATCGAAGCCTATGCCGTGGAGACCACGCCCACGGGCGTGCTGGCCACGGGCTGCAAGGCCGTGCAGCCGCAGTCCAACCTGCACTCCACCAGCGCGGCCGAGGTCGAGTACACCTACGAAGTCACGGCGCCCTATGCCGCCGTGCTGACCAAGCTGCCCGAATCCGGCACCACCCGGGCCGGATGGCGCGAGTCCATCGCCCTGTTCATCTGCCCCGTCACGCCCGAGACCAGCCGCGTCTGGTTCCGGCTGGCCGTGGCAGACTTCGATTCGCCCGACGCCCAGCTACAGGAATTCCAGCACACCATCTTCTGCCAGGACCAGCCCGTGCTGGAGTCGCAGCAGCCCAAGTGCCTGCCGCTGGACCCGCGCGCCGAAATGCACTCTGCGGCCGACCGCATGTCGTCCGCCTACCGCCGCTACCTCCGGGCCAGCGGCATCACCTTCGGAGTCTGCTGATGCACACCGTACCCGCCGTGGATGCCGCGCATCTGCCCCAATTGCTCCAGGCCATGCCCAAGGCCGAGCTGCACATGCACATCGAAGGCTCGCTGGAGCCCGAGCTGATCTTCGCGCTGGCCCAGCGCAACGGCGTGAAGCTGCCCTATGCCAGCGTGGAAGACCTGCGCCGCGCCTATGCCTTCACCGATCTGCAAAGCTTTCTGGACATCTACTACGCCGGCGCCAGCGTGCTGCTGTACGAGCAGGATTTCTACGACATGGGCCGCGCCTACCTGGCGCGCGCCGCGCAAGACAACGTGGTCCATGCCGAGATCTTCTTCGACCCCCAGACCCACACCCAGCGCGGCGTGGGCATGGAGACCGTGATCAACGGCCTGTACCGCGCCTGCCGCGATGCGGAGATAGAGCAGGGCATCTCGTCGGCGCTGATCCTGAGCTTTCTGCGCCACCTCAGCGAGGAGGACGCCTTCGCCACGCTGGAGGCCGCGCTGCCGCTGCGCGACCGCTTCATCGGCGTGGGGCTGGACAGCAGCGAGGTCGGCAACCCGCCCGAGAAGTTCGCCCGCGTGTTCGCGCGCTGCCGCGAGCTGGGCCTGCACCTGGTCGCGCATGCGGGCGAGGAGGGGCCTCCCGCCTATATCTGGGGCGCGCTGGACGTGCTGCATTCCGAGCGCATAGACCACGGCGTGCAGGCCGCGCGAGACGAGGCCCTGATGCAGCGCCTGGTGCGCGACGGCGTGCCGTTGACCGTCTGCCCGCTGTCCAACCTCAAGCTGTGCGTGGTGCCCGACCTGGCGCAGCACAACCTGCCGCAACTGCTGGAGGCGGGTCTCAAGGTCACGGTCAATTCCGATGATCCGGCCTACTTCGGCGGCTACGTGAACGAGAACTACCTGCAGCTGTTCGCCGCCACGGGCATGAACTCGCAGCAGGCCTGGCAGCTGGCGGTCAACAGCTTTGACGCCAGCTTCGTCACGCCCCAGCAGCGCGCCCACTGGATGCGCCAGCTGGAGGCCGTGTTCGCCAAGTACGCAGCCCTGGCCTGAGTCCGCTCAGGCCAGCGCCTTCCTGAGGCGCTCGGCATGCTCTTGCAGCGCCTGCATGCCGGGCTCCTTGCGCGGCCAGCCCAGGCCCACGCCGTCGCCCTCGTGGCGCGGCAGCACATGCAGGTGGAAGTGGAAGACGGTCTGCCCGCCCGCTGCGCCGTTGGCCTGGAACAGGCTGATGCCTTCGGGGTCGAACGCTGACTGCACGGCCTGCGCCACGCGCTGGGCCGTGCGCATCACGGCGCCGGCCTCGTCGGGCGTGAGGTCCAGCAGGGTCACGGCATGGCGCTTGCTGGCCACCAGCACATGGCCGGGATTGACCTGGCCGATGTCCATGAAGGCGATGGTCTGCTCGTCCTCGAACACCTTGGCGGACGGGATCTCGCCCGCCACGAGGCGGCAGAAGATGCACTGGCCCGGGGGCGAGGTATCGACGAACATCGGCATGGTCTTGTACTCCTTGGTGGTTGCTGGGGGTTGGAATTTGCCGACGATCTTAGAGCGTGTTAAGCACTTTTAAGTACCCGCGTTGGTTCTGCGCGCTGGTGATCGCAAGGCGCAGTGCGCCGCCAAGGCTGGAGCCTTGGCAAGCGCTGCAACGCCGCGAGCGCCTGCGCGCAGAGCCAACCCTTCGGGAAAGCCGGGAAATGGGCCCGGCCCTTCGTTGCAGCACACTTGCGGTATGGCAACCGCGGCGCGCGCTGCGCCTCGTTCCGGGCCCATTTCCCGGCTTTCGCGGGCACTTAAAAGTGCATAACACGCTCTAGTAGACGGTATCTGCCGCCCCTTATGGAGGCCATAAGCGCAGGCCCAGGCAGCCCCCGGGGCCGCTGCCTATAATCGCGCCCCGCACCGGCCGCTGCCCACGGCAGGTGCGTTTTCATTTCCGGGCCATGTAGAGGAACACCATGTACAAAAACCTCGCAGCCGCAGTCGCGGCCGCAAGTCTTGTATCCACGGCCTTGTCCCAAGGCCATCCCGCCCCTTCATCCCCCGCAGGTTCCACGCCCCTCAAGGCGGCCTTCGTCTATCTGACGCCCGTGCTCGACGCCGGCTGGACGCGCCAGCACGACGAGGGCCGGCGCGCATTGCAGGCGGCCCTGGGCCCGCGCGTGCAGACCCGCGCCGTGGACAGCGTGCCCGAGGGCCCCGACGCCGAGCGCGTGCTGCGCGACCTGGCCGCCAGCGGCAACCAACTGATCTTCACCACCAGCTTCGGCTACACCGAGTCCGTGATGCGCGTGGCGCGCGACTTCCCGCAGGTGAAGTTCGAGTCGGTCACGGGCTTCAAGCGCGCCGACAACGTGGCCACCTCGAATGCGCGCTACTACGAGGGCCGCTATCTGTCGGGCATTGCCGCAGGCCGTGCCAGCAAGACGGGCGTGGCCGGCTTCGTGGTCGGCTTTCCGATTCCCGAGGTGCTGCAAGGCATCAACGCCTTCACGCTGGGCATGCGCTCGGTCAATCCCAAGGCCACGGTCAAGGTGGTCTGGCTGGATACCTGGTTCGACCCGCCGCGCGAGCGCGATGCGGCCATGGCACTGTTCAACGGCGGCGTGGACGTGGTGTCCTTCCAGGTCGCATCCACCGCCGTGATGCAGGCCGCCCAGGAGCGCGGCCGCATGGCGATTGCCTACCACTCCGACATGCGCAAGGACGGGCCCGACGCCCAGTTGCTGGCTGTCACCCACCAGTGGGGCGACTACTACACGGCGCGCGCCAAAGCGGTGCTGGACGGTAGCTGGAAGAGCCAGGACACCTGGGGCGGCGTGCGCGAGGGCATGATCCGCGTGGAAGGCTTCGGCCCCAGGCTGCCGCCCGCCGTGCGCGAGGAAGTGCTGCAGCGCCAAAAGGACATGGCCCAGGGCCGCCTGCAGCCCTTCAAGGCCGGCGACCAGCCGGTGCGCGACAACCAGGGCCAGGTGCGCATTTCAGCCGGCAAGCAGCTGGACGATGCGCAGATCCTGCAGATGAACTGGCTGGTGGAAGGCGTGCAGGCCACCCTGCCCAAGTGAGGTGGGACCCCTGGCTGCCGCCCTGGCGTAAACCCTAGGGTGGCGCCTGCCGATGGCGCCTATAGCGCTGCGGATATGGCATCTGCCTGTCCGCCCGCTAAGCTTGGCGGCATGCAAATCTACCGTTCCTCATTGCTGCGTTTTGCCAACGATGGCCAGGCGCTCTACGACGAAGATGGCCTGCTGGCCGTCGCCCCGGATGACAAGGGGCAGCAGCGCGTGGTCGCCGCCGGCAGCTGGCAGGCGCTGCAGGCGCAGTTCACCGGACAGCCGGGCGCCGAAGTCACCCATCTGCCGGGCCGCATCCTGGCGCCAGGCTTCATCGACCTGCACATCCACTATCCGCAGACCGATGTGATCGGCGCGCCCGCCGCAGGCCTGCTGCCCTGGCTGGAGAAATACACCTTCCCTCATGAGTCGGCCTTCTGCGAACGCGCGCATGCCGACAGCGTGGCCGAGTTCTTCCTGGACGAGCTGCAGCGCAACGGCGTGACCACGGCGCTGGCCTTTGCCACCTCGCACCCGGGGTCGGTCGATGCGCTCATGGGCGCGTCGCAGGCGCGCGGCATGCGCATGATCACGGGCAAGGTGCTGCAGGACCGCCACAGCCCCGACGGCGTGCGCGACCAGACCGAGCAAAGCCTGATCGACACCGAAAACCTGATCCAGCGCTGGCATGGCGTGGACCGCCTGGGCTACGCCATCACGCCGCGCTTTGCCCCCACCAGCACGCATGAGCAGCTGCGCGGCGCGGGCGAGCTGGCCGCACGCTACGCCGATGTCTGGATCCAGTCCCATGTGGCCGAGAACCTGGACGAGGTGCGCTGGGTGGCCGAACTCTTTCCGAAGGCCCGCAGCTATCTGTCGGTCTACGACGACTTCGGCCTGATGCGCGAGCGCGCCGTCTACGCGCACTGCATCCACCTGGACGACGAGGACCGCGCCCTGATGCGTGAACGCAGCACCGCTGCGGCCGTCAGCCCCACCAGCAACCTGTTCCTGGGCAGCGGCTTCTTCGACTTTGCGCGGGCCGATGCCGCGCAGTTCCTCTACGGCCTGGCCAGCGACGTGGGCGGCGGCATGAGCTTCAGCCCTTTCCGCACCATGCAGGCCGCCTATGTGGCGGGCCGCGAGGGCCAGACCAAGCAGGGCCTGAGCCTGTCGCCCGGCAATCTGTGGTGGCAGCACACGGCGGGCGCGGCGCGCGCATTGGGGCTGGCCGGCCAGGTGGGTAATCTGCAGCCGGGCTGCGAGGCCGACTTCGTGGTCATCAACCCGGCCTGCACGCCGCTGCTCGAGCGCAAGACCCGCCAGGCGGGGAGCCTGGACGAGCTGCTGTTCGCCATGATCATCCTGGGCGATGACCGCCTGATAGAGCGCACCGTCGTTTCTCAAGCAAAATAGCGCCTTTGCACCAGTGCCCGGCCGGGTGCTGGCGCCTGACAAGGACAGCTAGGGAACGAGGAATTGCCATGAGCATCAAGAGCGACAAGTGGATCCGTCGCATGGCCGAGGATCACGGCATGATCGAGCCTTTCGAGCCGGCCCAGGTTCGCAACGTCGATGGCCGCAAGATCATCAGCTACGGCACCAGCAGCTATGGCTACGACATCCGCTGCGCACCCGAATTCAAGGTGTTCACCAACATCCACAGCACCGTGGTGGACCCCAAGAACTTCGATGAAAAGAGCTTCGTCGATTTCGAGGGCGACAGCTGCATCATCCCGCCCAATAGCTTCGCGCTGGCGCGCACGGTCGAGTACTTCCGCATCCCGCGCAACGTGCTGACCATCTGCCTGGGCAAAAGCACCTACGCGCGCTGCGGCATCATCGTCAACGTCACGCCCTTCGAGCCCGAATGGGAAGGCTATGTGACGCTGGAGTT
Organism: Delftia sp. WSY_22; assembly: GCF_043104185.1. Lineage (NCBI taxonomy): Bacteria > Pseudomonadati > Pseudomonadota > Betaproteobacteria > Burkholderiales > Comamonadaceae > Delftia > Delftia sp. WSY_22. The sequence goes on along the minus strand of NZ_JBICKN010000057.1, from coordinate 295,487 downwards.
CTCCAACACCACGCCGCTGCCCGCCCGCATCTATGCCGGCGAGGGCTGCGCCCAGGTGCTGTTCTTCGAGAGCGATCCCGACGATGTCTGCGAGGTCAGCTACCGCGACCGTGGCGGCAAGTACCAGGGCCAGGTGGGCGTGACGCTTCCCAAGGCCTGACGGCTTTGGCCCGGAAGACAAGGCCCGCAGCGAAAGCTGCGGGCCTTTTTCATCGCTGGGCCGTCCCAAGATGAAAAGCGGCCCCCTCGGGGGGCAGCGGACCTTGCGCAGCAAGGGTAGCGTGGGGGTCATTCTTCATCGCCGGGCCGCCCCAAGATGAAAAGCGGCCCCCTTGGGGAGCGTGGGGGTCATTCTTCATTCCACCAGCGCCGGTGCGGTGTCGATGCGCGAATGCGCACCGCAGCTCTCGCGCCGTGCGGCGGCAGCCGTGGCCATGAGCCAGCAGACATCGAGCTGGTTGCGCAGCGCATGGCCTGCGGCAGGTGCCAGCCTTTCCCGCCATGCCGCAATGCGCTGCACGGCCTGTGCCAGGCCCTGGTCGCTGCGCTGTATGCCCACGCAGTCCTGCATGAGCTGGCGCAACTCCTGCGCGATGGCGGCCGTGTCCTGCTCCTGTGCGCCGGCCTGCAGGGTTTCGGTCGGCCGGGCCGGCGCCGGGGCAGCAGCCGGCTGCTGCGCGATGGCCCGGGCGGCCGCGCGGCCCATCACCACGCATTCGAGCAGCGAATTGCTGGCCAGCCGGTTGGCGCCGTGCAGTCCGGTGCGCGCCACCTCGCCGATGGCGCGCAGGCCATCGACATCCGTGCGCCCGTCGATATCGGCCAGCACGCCGCCGCAGGCGTAGTGGGCGCAGGGGGCCACGGGAATCGGCTGCGTCGCAATGTCGATGCCATGGCTGGCGCACAGGGCCATCACGCCCGGGAAATGCGACTGCAGCCAGGCGCGGGGCCTGTGGCTGATGTCCAGGTGCACGAAGGCCAGGCCATGGCGGTCCATCTCGTGCCGGATGGCCCGGGCCACGATGTCGCGCGGCGCCAGTTCGGCCCGCTCGTCATGGGCAGGCATGAAGCGCGTGCCGTCCGGCAGGCGCAGCAGGGCGCCTTCTCCACGCAATGCCTCGGAGACCAGGCCGGCCGCGCGGCCGCCCACCTGCAGGGCCGTGGGATGGAACTGCATGAACTCCAGATCACCCACGCGGCAGCCCGCGCGCCAGGCCATGGCCACGCCATCGCCCGTGGCGGTGGCCGGGTTGGTGGTGGCTGGATAGACCTGCCCCAGCCCGCCCGTGGCCAGCACGGTATGCGCGGCATGCCAGCGCTGCTGGCGGCCATCGGGCAGGCGCACCAGCGCGCCTGTGCAGTGCGCAGGCTGTCCTTCGGTCAGCAGGTCCAGCGCGCTGGTGTGTTCATGCAAATCGATGTTCGCGCGCTCGCGGCAGGCGCGCAGCAGGGCGGCGTGCACGGCCTGGCCGGTGCAGTCGGCGGCATGCACGATGCGGCGGCGGCCGTGGCCGCCCTCGCGCGTGAGGTGCAGGCCACCGCTGTCGTCGCGCGTGAAAGGCACGCCGTGGGCCACCAGCCAATCGATGGCGTCGGGCGCCTGCTCGAGGATGGCGCGCACGGCCTGTGCATCGCACTGGCCTGCGCCCGCGACCAGGGTGTCTGCCACGTGGTCGTCGATGCTGTCCTGTGCATCCAGCACGGCGGCAATGCCGCCCTGGGCCCAGGCGCTGGCACATTCCTCGGCCGCGCCCTTGCTGAGCAGGGCCACGCGCAGATGCGGCGGCAGCGACAGGGCGGCGGCCATGCCGGCCAGGCCGGCGCCGATGATGAGTACGTCTGTGCAAGGCTGTGTCATGGCGCTGTCCTCAGGCGGGACCGAAGTGCTGGAAGAGCGCCGCATCGCGCGCAAGGTCGCCGCTGGCGCGCACGGGCTGGCGGTGGCCGGCCGCGAAAGCCAGCATGCGTTCGATGGGCCGGCGCGCGGCCTGGGCGATGGCGGGATCCACCTCGATGGCGCACAGGCCCTGCTCCAGGGCCAGCTCCACGCCCTGCAGGCTGTTCATCGCCATCCACGGGCACATGGCGCAGCTCTTGCAGGTGGCGCCCTGGCCGGCCGTGGGCGCGGGCAGGAAGGTCTTGCCCGGGTAGCGCATGCGCATGTCGTGCAGGATGCCCTGGTCGGTGGCGACGATGAAGGTGTCGGTGGGCAGCCGGCCAGCCGCGTTGATGAGCTGGGTGGTGGAGCCCACCACGTCCGCCTGGGCGGCCACGGCGGCCGGCGACTCGGGATGCACGAGGATGGCGGCCTGCGGATACTCCAGTGCCATGGCGGCCAGTTCGTCGGCCTTGAACTCGTCATGGACCAGGCAGGAGCCATGCCACAGCAGCATGTCGGCGCCGGTCTGGCGCTGGATGTGGGCGCCCAGGTGGCGGTCGGGAGCCCAGAGGATTTTCTCGCCGCAGGCGTGCAGGTGGGCCACGATGTCCTGTCCCACCGACGATGTGACCACCCAGTCGGCGCGCGCCTTCACCGCCGCGCTGGTATTGGCGTAGACCACGACCGTGCGGTCCGGGTGGGCGTCGCAAAAGGCGCTGAACTCGTCTGCCGGGCAGCCCAGGTCCAGCGAGCAGCTGGCGTCGTCGTCTGGCATGAGCACGCGCTTTTCCGGGCTGAGGATCTTGGCGGTCTCTCCCATGAAGCGCACGCCGGCCACGACCAGGGTGCTGGCCGGGTGCTGGGCGCCGAAGCGCGCCATCTCCAGCGAATCGCCCACGCAGCCGCCGGTCTCGCGCGCCAGGTCCTGCAGTTCGCCATCCACGTAGTAGTGGGCCACGAGCACGGCATCGCGCTCGTGCAGCAGGGCGCGTATGCGCTCGGTGGTCCGAAGGCGCTGGGCGCGGTCCAGTTCAGGGGGAATGCGGGCCCATGCCTCGCCGATGCCGCACTGGCCGGCGTGGGAGAAATGGGGCTTGTCGTACTGCACGGATTTGAGCTGCATGGTGGCCGTCCGGGACTGTGGAAAAGGTCTGGTGATGGCTGCGAATAATATGCTCAATTTGAGTATTAGTGTGATGTTTTTTCCCGCACTGGTGTTTTGCGGCAGGCGGCAAGCCGAGGGGGCAGAAAGCGGCGCGGGGCCGTCTCAGCGCTGAAGCTGCACGTTGTTGCGGCCTGCGCCCTTGGCCTCGTACAGCGCTTCGTCGCCACGGCGCAGCATGGCGGCGGCCGTGTCCGTGGTGCCGCGCAGCGTGGCCACGCCCACGCTGGCGGTGACGGGCTCGCCGTGGGCCATGGGCGTGGAGGCCAGCAGTTCGCGCAGTTGCTCTGCAATGGCCACGGCCGCGTCGGCCGTGGTGTCGGGCAGCAGGGCCAGGAATTCCTCGCCCCCCATGCGGGCCAGCACGTCGGACTCGCGCAGCCGCATGCGGAAGGCGCGCGCCAGGGTGCGCAGCACGGCGTCGCCCATGTCATGGCCATGCTGGTCGTTGATGCGCTTGAAGTGGTCCACGTCGATGACGAGCACGCTCAAGGGGCGGCCGCTGCGGCGCGCCAGCGCCATGGCGAAGTCCAGCTGGAAATCGAAGCCCCGGCGGTTGAGCAGGCCCGTGAGCGGATCGCTGCGCGCCTGGTGCTCCAGCTCGGCATTGGCCTGCTGCAGCTGCAGGGTGCGCTCGCGCACCTGGCGCTCCATGGCCTCGTTGGCCGAGCGCAGCTGGGCAATGCTGCCGCGCAGCGCCTGCGAGAGGCGGTGCACTTCGCGGCTGCTGTGCAGCTGCGGAATGTCCGGCGCCGCGCCGCTGCCATCGATGCCGTTGGCCGCGCGGGCCAGGCGCTTGAGGTCCTGGCTGAGCCTTCGTGCCACCAGCCAGGCGATGACGGCGGCCACCAGCGCCGCCGCCAGGCCGCCGGCCAGCACCTGGTGCATGGCCTGGCGCGCGGGCGCATAGGCGCTGTCGTGCGGCTGGCGGGCCACGATGTGCCAGCCCATGGCCGTCACCCGGTTGTGGGCCTGCAGTGGCACGGTGGCCGTCAGAAAGCTCTGCGGGCTGTCCTGCCAGCGCGCCACCTGCACGGGCAGCAGCGTGGCATCGGACGTATCGGCAGACACGGTATGGGCCACCGGCAGGCGCTGGTCCAGCGCCTGCAGCGGCTCCAGGCTGTCGCCCGGGGCGTGGATGATCTTGCCGTGGCGGTCAAAGATGAAGAGGCCGATCTGGCGATCCCCGCTGTCGGCCTGCTGCAAGGTCTGCATGGTCTCTCGCACCCATTCCCAGCTGCTGTGCATGCACAGCACGCCCTGCGTGAGTCCGCCCACGCGGATGGGCGCTGCAAAGTCCATGAACCGGCGCGGCGCGCCGTCGGCCGGGGGCGCAAGCAGCGCGGCCATGCGCGGCGAAGAGGCACGCACGTCGCCCACATGCACGCGCTGCAGCCCCGGCTCGAACCAGGGCCGGTCGCTGACATCGTGGCCCACCAGCAACTGGTCGGTGGCGCTGCGCACCGTGCCTTCGGCGTCGGCCACGCCTATCCAGAGGTTGGACGGCGTCAGCGAACGGGCGCGGTTGAGCAGCGCTCCCACGCCCGGGGAATCCAGCCCTTGCACCCACAGCTCCGGCGAAGCGGCCAGCACCTCCACGGTATGGGCACGGCTGAACAGCCCTTCAGACAACTGCCGCGCCGCGTTGGAGGCCATGGCATGCAGCGAGGCGCTGACCTCGCGCTCCATGCGCCAGCGCAGCAGTTCGCCGAAGGCCAGTGACATCAGCACCGTCACGCCCACCAGCAGCGAGCCGAAGACCAGGGCCAGTTGCGTGCGCAGGCCCAGGCGCTGCCAGCGGCCGGGCTCGGTGCTTGGGGGCGGGGCGGGGGAATCCGGGGGGGAAAGCTCGTTCAACGCAGAAATCCGTCGTCAACTGTTCTGAAGCGCAGCCCGGCGCATTGCCAGGCGGGTGGCCGCAAGGTCCCAGCCCCCCCATCCGCAGGATTTGAACAGCACCGGCACCTGCGGGCGCAGCCATTGCTCGCGCACCACCTGCTCCAGCGTGGGCAGGGCGGCCACGTCCATGCCCGCCTGCAGCAGATCACCGGCTTCGTGCAGCGCATCTGCGGTATCGACGACGACGCGGCCCGCCTGCGCAAGGCCCAGGCACAGGCTGGGCGCCAGCTCCACCATCTGCGGCGTGAAGGCGCCCACGGCCGAGACAAAGGCATCGGCGCGCGGGGCTGCATGCAGCACCACGGCGCGGGCCGGCGTGCAGGTCACGATCAGCGGGCAATGGCGCGCGGCGGCCTCCAGATCCTGCACGGCACTGGCCTGCAGGCCCATGGCATGCGCCTGGCTGACCAGTGACTGGGCGCTCTCGGCGCTGCGCGATGCCACCTGGACCTCGCGCACGCCCAGGCCTGCTGCAAAGGCCTGCATATGGGCCAGGCCCTGCACGCCGGCGCCCACGATCAGCAGCGGGCCCTGCGGATTGGGAGCCAGCCTTTGCGCGGCCAGCAGCGATACGGCGGCCGTGCGCCGCGCCGTGACCGTGGGGCCGTCCAGGATCAGGCGGCGCTCGCCCGTGGCCACATCGAAGACCACCACATCGCCCTGGATGGTGGCGCGCGGCGTGCCGGCATTGCCGGGCGTGAGGCTGATCAGCTTGGTCATGGCCACCTGCCCATCGGTGGCGGGCATGCAAAACAGGCTGCCTCCTGCGGGCAGTGGCATCACGATGCGCGGCGGCACCTGCACTGCCCGGGGCTGCAGCAGTACAGCCGCGATCTCTTCGGCCAGCTCCTTCCAGGGCAGCAGGGCGGCGGTGGCCTGCGCGTCTAGGGCGGCGGAGGAGTGCGTGCTGGAATGGCTCATGGCCGCGACTGTACACAGTAGGCGCGCGCAGGCCAATGCGCGATGTGTCCGGTGGTGCACCCAGGCCCGCGCGGGCCTGCGCAGGCACTACGATGTCGCCTATGTCACAAAAGCCTTCTTATCCGCGCGAGGAGCCCAGCTGGGACGGTTCGGCGCGGCCCGAAGCTCCCCGCAAGGAATCGGCCCCGCGCTACGAGCAGCAGCGGCGCGGGCCCGCGCCCGAACCGTGGCAGCGCGAGGAGCCTCCCAGCGAACAGGCACCTGCGCCCCGCAGGCCCGGCGAGCCTGCACGCGAGCGGCGCAGGCGCGGCGGATGGGGGCTGGGCCTGGCGGTCGTCGTCGGCCTGTGCATCGTCGCCGCGCTGCTGGCCGGCATGGTGCTGGTGGCGCGCGAGCAGGTACTGCGCAGCCAGGCGCCGCCCGTCACTGCCCCCATGGCGGCGCAGCCCGTGCGCTGATACACGCCGTATCATTGCCGGGACTGCGGACGCTGCGGCCCCGCAGGTTCCGACGTAATATCGCCGCCCGATGCTGCAGGCCGCAGCACAGATCCAGGAGCGAACACCATGAGATGGGAAGGCAACCGCGAGTCGGACAATGTGGAGGACCGCCGTGATGACGGTGGTGGTGGCGGTGGTGGTCCCGTCTTTGGCGGGCGCAGCATAGGCATCGGCACCATCGTCATCGCCCTGGTCGGTGGCTGGGTGCTGGGCATCAATCCGCTGACCATCCTGGGGGCGCTCAGCGGCGGCGCGCCGGTGCAGGTGCAGCAGCCCCAGGGGCCGGCCCACAAGCCGCCGGCCGACGACCAGCTCGCCCGCTTCGTCTCCACCGTGCTGGCCGATACCGAGGATGTGTGGCGCGAGGTGTTCCGCCAGGGCGGCGCCCAATATGCCGATCCCAAGCTCGTGCTGTTCCGCGGCGCCACGCCCACGGCCTGCGGCACGGGGCAGTCCGCCATGGGGCCGTTCTACTGCCCTGCCGACCAGAAGGTCTATATCGACCTGGGCTTCTATGAGACGCTCAAGAACCAGCTGGGCGCGCCCGGCGATTTCGCCCAGGCCTATGTGATTGCCCACGAGGTGGGCCACCACGTGCAGAACCTGCTGGGCATCAGCGCTCAGGTGGACCGTGCGCGGGGCCGCGTCAGCAAGGTCGAATACAACCATCTGTCGGTCAAGCTGGAGCTGCAGGCCGATTGCCTGGCCGGCGTCTGGGCGAACCGCGCGCAAAGCGCACGCCAGATCCTGGAGCAGGGCGATGTGGAGTCGGCCATGAATGCCGCTTCCAAGATCGGCGACGACGCCCTGCAGCGCGCCGGTGGCGGCGCCGTCGTGCCCGACAGCTTCACGCATGGCACCAGTGCCCAGCGCCAGCGCTGGTTCAGCACCGGTCTGCGCACCGGCAGCGTCAAGTCCTGCGACACTTTCTCGGCCGCTTCGCTTTGAAAAATGCCCCCCGAGGGGCGCTTTCCCATCTCGAGGCGGCGGCCCGGCGATGAAAAAAATGCCCGCATAGCGGGCCCTCGTACCGGGTTTTTGCGGGTTGCGCTCACGCAACGCCATGCTTGTCCAGGTGCCAATTGGCGTTATTGCAACGCACAAATCGCGCTAGGTGCGACAATAGCGTCCTCAATGACAAGCTCTTTCTCCAATCTCCAACTGGCCGAGTCCCTGGCGCGCGCCGTGGCCGACATGGGCTACGAGTCCATGACGCCCATCCAGGCGCAGGCCATTCCGGTTGTTCTGACCGGCAAGGATGTCATGGGCGCAGCCCAGACCGGCACGGGCAAGACGGCAGCGTTCTCGCTGCCATTGCTGCAGCGGCTGATGCGCCACGAAAATGCCTCCGCTTCGCCTGCACGGCACCCCGTGCGGGCGTTGGTGCTTTTGCCCACGCGCGAACTGGCGGACCAGGTGGCTCAGCAGATCGCCCAGTACGCCAAGTACACCAAGCTGCGCAGCACCGTGGTGTTCGGTGGCATGGACATGAAACCGCAGACGCTGGAACTGAAAAAGGGCGTCGAGGTGCTGGTGGCCACGCCGGGCCGGCTGCTTGACCATATCGAAGCCAAGAACGTGGTGCTCAACCAGGTCGAGTACGTGGTGCTCGACGAGGCGGACCGCATGCTGGACATCGGCTTCCTGCCCGACCTGCAGCGCATCCTGTCCCATCTGCCCAAGACACGCACCACCTTGCTGTTCAGCGCCACCTTCTCGCCCGAGATCAAGCGCCTGGCCGGCAGCTACCTGCAAGACCCCGTCACCATCGAAGTGGCCCGTCCCAACGAGACGGCGTCCACGGTGGAGCAGCGCTTCTACAGCGTCAGCGACGACGACAAGCGCTATGCGCTGCGTTCGCTGCTCAAGCAGCGCGAGATCCGCCAGGCCTTCGTCTTTTCCAACAGCAAGCTGGGCTGCGCCCGCCTGACGCGGGCGCTGGAGCGCGACGGTTTGCGCGCAACGGCGCTGCACGGCGACAAGAGCCAGGACGAGCGCCTGAAGGCGCTTGAAGCCTTCAAGCGCGGCGAGGTCGATCTGCTGGTGTGTACCGATGTCGCGGCCCGCGGCCTGGACATCAAGGACGTGCCGGCCGTCTTCAACTACGACGTGCCCTTCAACGCCGAAGACTATGTGCACCGCATCGGCCGCACGGGCCGCGCAGGCGCCTCCGGCATTGCCGTGACCCTGGTGACCAGCCACGATGCGCGCCTGGTGGGCGAGATCGAGAAGCTCATCAAGAAGAAGATCAACGTCGAAACCTGCCCCATGGAAGATTTCCGCGGCAGCGCACCGCGTGGTCACCGTTTCGACGAGTTGCCGCGCCAAGGCGCTGGCGGCGGGTACGGTCGTGAACGGGATCGCGGTGGCGAGCGTGGCGATCGCGGTGCCGATGCAGCACGGGGCAGCACGGGCTTCGGCCATCGCGGCTCGCGCATGGCCCAGCGCCCGGCGCATTCCGACCCCTTCTTCGACAAGCCCTATGAGCCTTCGGCCAGCGCCGACGCCAACTGGGAAAGCCAGCGCGCTGCGCCCAAGGCCGGCGGCAACATCAAGCCCAAGCGCAAGCTGGCGGCGCTGTTCAAGGCACCGGTCGCGCCCGCCGCGCCCGTCGCCACCTCCGAGGTCTGAGCGCCGCACACGCGGCCTGCTTCCCGAATAACGCCTGCCTTGCAGGCGTTTTTTCATGGGTGCACGGGCTGCTCCCGATCAGCCTGGGGCCTGGGCCTGCGGGCAATCCACCTGGATCAGCTCCCTGTCCGCCAGATGGTCGCCGAAGCGCATCATGCTCAGGCAGCCACCCCAGACGCAGCCCGTGTCCAGCGCCACCAGATCGGGCCGGTTGATATGGCCCAGCGTGGACCAGTGGCCAAAGGCAATGGGCACGCCCGCCGTGGCGCGGCCCGGCACATCGAACCAGGGCATGAGTCCTGGCGCCGCCTGCTCTGCCGACTCCGTGCTGTCGAAATCCATGACCCCCTGAGCGCTGCAAAAACGCAGCCGGGTCAGCGCGTTGACGATGACACGCAGCCGTTCCCAGCCCTGCAGATCCGGCGACCAGCGATCGGGCTGGTTGCCGTACATGGCTTGCAGGAAATCCGGCAATTGCGCGCTGCGAAGTACCGTGTGCACCTCGCCTGCAAGGTCCATCACTTCCTGGGCGGTCCACTGCGGCAGCACGCCTGCGTGGACCATCAGCAGCTCATCGCCATGCACCGTGCGGTGGCTGCGCGCCAGCGGCTGCTGTCGCAGCCAGTCCAGCAGCTGGTCACGATCGGGCGCTTGCAGCACCTGGGCCAAGGTGTCGCGGCGGCTGTTGCGGCGCACGCCGTGGGCGGCGGCCAGCAGGTGCAGGTCATGGTTGCCCAGCAGGGCCCGCATGGAGTCGCCGGCGGCCATGCAGGTGCGCAGTACCTTGTCCGATGCCGGGCCGCGATTCACCAGGTCGCCGAGGATGTACAAGGTATCGCGGCTGGCGGAGAAATCCACGCGTTGCAGCAGGCGCTCAAAGGCGTCGTGGCATCCCTGGATATCACCGATACAGTAAAGTGCCATGGTCTTCTTTCTGATATACGAACCATGGATTTTCTGCTGATCGCGTTGCTTACGCTGCTCAATGGGGTGTTTGCAATGTCCGAATTGGCACTGGCCTCCAGCCGCAAGGCTCGGTTGGTGGCACTGGCTGAAACAGGCGACAAGGGGGCGGTGGCGGCACTGGCCTTGCTCGACGACCCCACGCAATTTCTTTCTTCGGTGCAGGTGGGCATCACCTCCATCGGCCTGCTCAACGGTATCCTGGGTGAGGCGGCCTTCAGCGACGGACTGGCCGCATGGCTGCTGGGCCTGGGCGTTCCAGAGCGCGCAGCCAGCATTTCGGCAACGGCAGTCGTCGTGACCGTGATCACCTTCGTCACCATCGTTTTCGGCGAGCTGGTGCCCAAGCGCATCGGCCAGCTCTATCCCGAAACCGTGGCCATCGTGGTCTCGCGGCCCATGACGTGGGTGGCGTCGGCAGCCAAGCCTTTTGTGCGGCTGCTGGCCTTCTCCACCCGCGCCATGCTGACCTTGCTGCGCATCAATGAATCGGCGGCACGCTCCGTGACCGAGGAGGAGATCGCGGCCAGCCTTGCCGAGGGCCGCGATGCCGGCGTCATCGAGGCCAGCGAACACCAGATGGTGCAGAACGTCTTCCATCTCGATGACCGCTCGCTGACGTCGATCATGGTGCCGCGCGGCGATGTGCAATGGCTGGATGCCGACATGACCGTCACCGAGGCATTGCAGGCCTCGGCCGATGACCACGCAAAGGGCGGCCATTCCTGGTATCCGGTGTGCCGCAATTCCCTTGATGACGTGGTCGGCATCATCAGCGTGGCGCGCCTGCTGGCATTGGGTCCCGATGCGGCGGGCTCCACGCTCTACGAGCATGTGCTGCCGGCCTCGTTCCTGCCCGAGACGCTCAGCGCCATGGAACTGCTGGAGCAATTGCGTGCCCGATCCGGGCGCATGGTGTTCGTGGTGGATGAATATGGCGTGGTGCAGGGCATCATGACGCCGCGCGATTTGCTGGAGGCGATTACCGGCGAGTTACAGCCTGTGACCGAAACGGAAGCATGGGCCATGCAGCGTGGGGATGGCTCCTGGTTATTGGACGGGCTGATGCCCATATCGGAGCTGAAGGCGCGCCTCGATATTCGTGACCTGCCCGATGAGCACCGTGGCCGATACAACACCGTTGCCGGCCTTCTCATGGCGGAAAGCGGTCATTTGCCGGTTCTGGGAGAGCGGATCAGCTGCGCGGGCTGGATCTTCGAGGTGATTGATCTCGATGGCAAACGCATTGACAAGGTGCTTGCCATTTCGGAATTATCCGAAGGGTCCTCGCTGCAATAGGCAACTGCGATATTGTGGATTTTGCTTACATGCGTCTTGCCCTGTAGGGCGATTATGTTTTTATAATGAAAGCTCTTAAACAACTTTCAAGGCGCACACCATGAGCTCTTACAAGGAATTGCTGAAGCAGCGACAGGAACTGGAGCAACAGATCCAGGAAGCGCGCAAGCGTGAACTGTCTGACGCCGTGGGCAAGGTTCGCAATTTGATTGCCGAATATGGCCTGACTGCGGATGACGTCTTTCCTTCGGCTCGTGGTCGCGGCAATGCGGGTGCAACGGGCACCAAGGTGGCGCCCAAGTACCGTGATCCCGCCACTGGCCAGACCTGGACCGGACGCGGCAAGCCGCCGAAGTGGATTCAGAATCAGGACCGCGAAAAGTTCGTCATCTGATTTTTCCATCGCGCATGTTGAAAGAGCCCGCCTTGTGCGGGCTTTTTTCATTGGCACGGCCATTTGTCAAAAATTGACTCGGTTGAGAATGACTATCATGCGCTGTGCAAAGCGTGGGCCTGTGCACGGACATTGCGCGGCGGCGATGCCAGGGTCGATTTCTGGCGGTAACGCAAAATGCACGGTGCCAGTGATGCACCTTGCGGCAGTTTGGAGCATGCGAGGTGGGTGTTTCCGGGTCTTGGCGTCTCAACGCATGGCGGATGCATGCGTGTTTCAGACAAATCCGATGATTTTTTGATTTTCTTCAGTGGTGGCCGACTTGAATATCCAGGCACCAGCCACCATGGGCGAAGGCAGGGGCACAATACGCGCATGAACAAGCAGGTGTTGATTGCCGGCGGCGGCATTGGTGGCCTGGCTGCCGCGATTGGTGCATCGCGGGCGGGTTGGGAAGTGCGTCTTTTCGAACAGGCACGCGTGCTCAGCGAAGTGGGGGCTGGAATCCAGCTGGGGCCGAATGTGGTGCGCCGCCTGCAGGCCTGGGGCCTGCAAAAGCCGCTGCAGCAGGTGGTGGCGCTGCCGGACAGCCTGCGGGTGCGCAGCGCCGCCACAGGGCAGGAACTGGGGCACATGCCTCTGGGCAGCGAGGCCGTGCATCGCTACGGCGCTGCTTACGCCACCATCCACCGGGCCGATCTGCAGCAGCTGCTGAAGGAGGCCGCTCAGACTTATCCGGGCATGCACCTGAACCTGGGCCAGCCCATTGAAGGCTTTTCCGAAACGGACGGCGTGGTCACCGTGCGAACCCGGGCCGGCAAGCTGATCGAAGGCGATGCCCTGGTCGCCGCCGACGGCGTGCGCAGCGTCCTGCGCCAGCAGCTGCTGGGCGACGGCCCGCCTCGTGTCACCGGGCACCTGGCCTACCGCGCCCTGGTGCACCAGGCCCAGTTGCCCAAGCGGCTGCGTGCCACTGATGTCACGGCCTGGCTGGGCTCGCGCATGCATGCCATCCAGTACCCCGTGCGCCGGGGCGAGCTGCAGAACCTGGTGGTCATCGTCCAGGGCCCGGCGCCCGAGGACCTGGCGAACTGGGACCACGCGGGCAATCTCGATGATCTGGTGCGGGTGCTGCAGGGCAGTTGCCCCCAGCTGCTGGACCTGGTCCAGCATGTGCCTGCAGCCGGTGGCGACTGGCGCCTGTGGCCGGTGGGGGATCGCCCGCCTGTGCAATCGGCCGCGCAGATGGCGCGCGGCGTGGTGGCCTTGCTGGGCGATGCCGCCCATCCCATGCGCCCCTATCTGGCCCAGGGCGCCGGCATGGCGATTGAAGATGCAGCCGAGCTGCAGCGCGCCCTGTCCATGCACGATCTCGACGTCAACATGCGCCTGCGCCGCTACGCGCTCAATCGCTGGCAGCGCAATGCGCGCGTGCAGGCGCGCTCGCAGCGCAATGGCCGCATCTTCCATGCCACGGGTCCGGTGCGCTGGGGGCGTGACCTGTCGCTGCGCCTGCTGGGCTCCCGGCTGATGGATCTGCCCTGGCTGTACCGTGGCGATGGCTCGGCCGCCAACGCCTTGTAGAGGCACAGACTCCGGCCGCTAGGCGGATGCCTGGCGCAGCAGCGGCGAGGAGGGCAGGAAACGGAACGCGGTTGACGCACCGACGAGGGTGGCCGCAATCGAGATCATCACGGCCTTGTAGGGCTCCACGCCCCAGGCCTCGGCCCAGGCCGCCACCCAGCCCGTGAACCATTGCACCAGGGCCACGCCCAGGAACATGGCCATGGTGAACAGCGACAGTGCGCGGCCGGTCATCTCGGGCGGGTAGGAAGCGCGCACATCGGCGTACTGCAGCACCGAATAGCCCGACAGCAGGCCCATGGCGAAGATCAGCGCCACATTGGTCCAGCCATGGTGCAAAAAGGCCATGAGCATGAACAGGCTGCCCATGAGCAGCGAGTAATTGGTGAGCCAGCGCCGGCGCCGTCCTGGGCCGGGGTCCATGCGCCCGAAAATCGCGGGGCTGAACAGCGAGATCATCGATACGACCAGCGCCACATTGCCGCTTTCCACCAGCGAAAAACCATAGCGATGGATGAGCAGCGGCCCCAGCCACAGGCCGCGCAGCGCCAGAAACGATGCATAGCAGGCCATGGCCAGCAGGACGATACCCAGCGTGTGCGGCAGCGTGAACAGCTCGGCCATGCGGCGTGCCGCCACGCCCCAGCTTTCCCGTGCGGCGGTCTGTGCTCTGCGGCGGGCGGGCTCGTGCACGCGCCACCAGATCAGCAGCCAGGACAGGGCCGACATCACGGCCAGCAGCGCAAAGCCCGAGCGCCAGCCGAAATGCTGGACCAGCCAGGCCAGCGGCGTGCCTGTGAACAGCAGCCCCAAGCCGCCCACGCCCATGCCCACGCCCGACAGAAAGGCGAAGCGGTCCATGGGAAAGTGGCGCGAGATGAACATGGTGCAGGCCAGGAAGGCCGGCGAGCAGCCCACGCCGATCAGCAACTGGCCCACCATCAGCCAGCCGTAATTGGGTGCGGCGGCGGACAGTGCCGATCCCGCGATCGCCAGCGGAAACGACAGCAGCACCGTGCGGCGCAGGCCGTAGAGATCCATGCCTATGCCCATGAGCAGCTGGGCCACGCCGAAGGACAGTCCGAACAGGCCCGCAAAGGCCCCCAGCGACTGGGCCGTAAGCCCGAAATCCTGCTGCAGGCCGGTCGCTATGACCGAGGTCGTGGTGCGAAAGGCCTGGCTCAGCGCAAAGGCCGAGAGCAGGGCCAGCAGCATGGCCCACAGCAGCTGGCTGCGTGGCGGCGGTGCTGCGGTGGAGGTCTGCGAAGCCTCTGTGTGTGTGTTGTTGTGTGGGGGCTGTTGCGGCGCTGCGGACACGGTATTTCTCCTGGCGCCGCAGCTTACCCGTTTGCGCGCATGCGCGCTGTCGCCACCGCAGCGGTCTGCCGTCGGTGGCGCCCGCCAGTTCTTACAGCTCGGTGCGCAGCGCCCAGATTTCGGGGAACAGCACCACGTCCAGCATCTTGCGCAGGTAGCTGACGCCGCCGGTGCCGCCCGTGCCGCGCTTGAAGCCGATGACGCGCTCCACCGTGGTCAGATGGCGGAAGCGCCACAGGCGGAAGGCGTCCTCGATGTCGGCCAGCTTTTCGCCGAGCTGGTACAGGTCCCAGTGCTGGTGGGGATCGCGGTAGACCGTGATCCAGGCCTGCTTGACGCCTTCGCTGGCCTCGTAGGGCTGGGTCCAGTCGCGCTCCAGCCGGTCGGCGGGCACCTCGATGCCCTCGCGCGCCAGCAGTTGCAGGGACACGTCGTAGAGCGAGGGCGAGCGCCATGCCGCCTCCACCTGGGCCAGCAGGTCGGGCCGGTGGGCATGGGGCTGGAGCATGGCGGCGTTCTTGTTGCCCAGCGAAAACTCGATGCAGCGGTACTGGTAGCTCTGGAAGCCGCTGGAGTTGGCCAGGTAGGGACGCATGGCCGTGTACTCGGGCGGCGTCATGGTGGACAGCACGGTCCAGGCGCTGACCAGTTGCTCCATGATGCGGCTGACGCGGGCCAGCATCTTGAAGGCGTCGGCGCGCGTGCCGCCTGCGATGGCGGCCGTGGCGGCTCGGACCTCATGCAGCATCAGCTTCATCCACAGCTCGCTGGTCTGGTGCTGGATGATGAACAGCATCTCGTCATGCGCGGGCGACAGCGGGTGCTGTGCCGTGAGGATCTGGTCCAGGTGCAGGTAGTCGCCATAGCTCATGGACTGGCTGAAGTCCAGCTGGGCGCGCTCCTCTTTGACGATGGATTCGGTGCGGCCGGGGCTGTTCATGGGACAGCCGGAGTGTTCGGTGGTCATGTGGGAGTCTCGCAAGTCTCGATGCGGAAAATGCAGGGCGCAGCGTAACCGAATCCCGCGCAGCAATCCTGCGGCTTGCAAGAAGCGGGATGCGCGCCCGCGCCGGGCTGCGTAGAGTAGGGCATCCGATGATCCTGAAAGACATGCCGTGTCCCACCAAGCCATGAATCAAGCCAGCGATGCCCCTGCCAACCCCGCTGCCCTGGTGGCCCGATGCTGCCGCTGGCTGGAGACCGAGGAGCCGCCCCCCGCCCTGGGCGCGCTGGCAGAACGCTCGGGGCTGAGCCCCTGGCAGCTGCACCGATTGTTCAAGCAGGCCACGGGCCTCACGCCCAAGGCCTATGCCAAGGCGCACCGCGCGCGTGCGCTGCGCCAGGCGCTGCAGCCAGGCCAGAGCGACTCGGTCACCGATGCCGCCTACCTCAGCGGCTATGCGGCCAGCAGCAGTTTCTACCGCGACGCAGGCGCCATGCTGGGCATGGCGCCCGGTGACTACCGGCGCGGCGGCATGCGCCAGACCATCCGCTTTGCGGTGGCCGAATGCACGCTGGGCAGCATCCTGGTGGCCAGCACCGATCGCGGCGTGTGCTGCGTGCTGCTGGGCGACGATGCCGAGGCCCTGGTCCAGGACCTGCAGCAGCGCTTTCCGCTGGCCGAACTGGTGGGCGGCGATGCCGGATTCGAGCACACCGTGGCCCAGGTCGTGGCCCTGGTCGAGCAGCCGCGCCGGGGCCTGGCACTGCCGCTGGATGTGCAGGGCACGGCCTTCCAGCAGCGCGTATGGCAGGCGCTGTGCGCCATTCCCGCCGGGCAGACGCTGAGCTATTCGGAACTGGCCCTGCGCCTGGGCATGCCCACGGGTGCCCGGGCCGTGGCCAGCGCCGTCGCGGCCAACCCCATTGCCGTGGCCGTGCCCTGCCACCGCGTGGTGCGCAACGACGGCAGCATCTCCGGCTACCGCTGGGGCGTGGAGCGTAAGCGCGCCTTGCTGCTGCGCGAGGCGCGCCAGGCGCAGGAGGCGTCTGGCAAGGACGCTGGGCACGCACCGCTGCGCCAGGCAGGAAGCGCATGAGCGGGCAGGGGCAAGGGCGTGGCACCGGCCAGACCTACCAGGCGCAGCAGCAACTGACGCTGCCGGCCGGCTACCGCATGACCGAGTTCTGGGGCTTTCACCGGCGCGATGCCCAGCGCCTTTCCGAATGCGATCTGCAGGATGGCGGCACCATCCGCATGCACAAGGGCCTGATGTGGAAAGGCCTTCCCACGCTGCTCACCCTGGAGCTGACGCAGCAGTGCGAAGAGGCGGCCGTGGTCCAGGCCCGATGGCACCTGCCCGCCGATGCGGGCGCAATCACCGGCATGGACGATGTGCTGGCCGCCATGCTGCGGCGCATGTTCGGACTGTCCCAGGATGTGGGGGAGTTCGAGCGCCGCTTTGGCCGCCATGAGCGGCTGGGACCGCTGCTGGCGCGCCAGCGGGGCCTGCATGTGCCCGCGGCCTGCACGCCCTGGGAGGCGCTGAGCTGGGCCGTCACCGGGCAGCAGATCAGCGTGGCGGCAGCCGTGTCGCTGCGCCGCCGCCTGATCGCTGCAGCCGGCCAGCCGGTGGCGCTGCACGATGGCCATGCCGACGCGCCGCAGCAGCTGTGGTGCATGCCGGAGGCCGCGCAGGTGGCGCAGCTGAGCGAGGACGACTTGCGCGCGGCCGGCTTTTCCCGGAGCAAGACCCATACGCTGCGCCTGCTGGCGCATGCCGTGCAGGCGGGCGAACTGCCGCTGGACGATTGGGCCGCCATGCCCGAGCTGCCCGCCAGCGAGATCAGCCGGCGGCTGCTGGCCCTCAAGGGCGTCGGCCCGTGGACCGTGAACTACATGCTGCTGCGCGGCTATGGCCAGCTGGACGGCCCGTTGCACGGCGATGTGGCCGTGCGCCGCGCCCTGGCGCGGCTGCTGGAGACGGAATCCGTGGACGCCGCGCAGACCGAGTTGTGGCTGCGGGACTTCGCGCCCTGGCGCGCCCTGGTCGCGGCCCATCTCTGGGCCTCGCTGTCGTCCACGGCGTTCTGAAGGGCTGGCTCCAGGCTTCAGGTCACCGCATTGACGCGGTTGAACTCCGGCTTGCGCCATTCGCCCGATTCCAGCACCAGGCGCAGGTGCTCCACGGCATGCCAGACATCTTCGAATCCCACGTACAGCGGCGTGAAGCCGAAGCGCAGGATGTCCTTGTGCAGGCCCGTGCCGTCTCCCTTGCGGAAGTCGCCGATCACGCCGCGTGCGATCAGCGCCTGCACGATGGCATAGGCGCCGCTGTCCTTGCCGTCCACGCCCAGCCCTTCCTCGCGCGTGAGGCAGACCTGGGAGCCGCGCCGGCCGTGCTCGCGCGGCGTGGCCAGGCCCAGGCCGTGGCCCTGGCAGCGTTCCTCGACCAGGGCGATGAACAGGTCGGTCAGCGCCAGCGACTTGTTGCGCAGCGCGTCCATGCCGCCCAGCGGCTCCACGGCCGTGAACACGTCCAGGCCGCACTGCAGCACGCTCAGGCTGACCATGGGCTGGGTGCCGCACAGGTAGCGCTGTATGCCCTGGGCCGGGTGGTAGTCCGGCACAAACTTGAAAGGCTCGGCATGGCCGAACCAGCCCGACAGCGGCTGCCAGAAGCGGTTGATCAGGCGCGGATGGGCCCAGACAAAGGCCGGCGCACCGGGGCCGCCGTTGAGGTACTTGTAGCTGCAGCCGATGGCGAAGTCGGCATTCGCGCCCTTGAGATCGACAGGCACGGCGCCCGCGCTGTGGCACAGGTCCCAGACGCAGAGAATGCCCTTGCCCTGCGCGGCAGCCGTCACGGCAGCCATGTCGTGCATGGCGCCCGTGCGGTAGTTCACATGGGTGAGCATGCAGATGGCGACCTCGTCGGTCAGCGCATCGGCAATCTCCTCGGGTTCGAGCAGCACCAGCTCCAGGCCGTATTCCTGGCAGACCGACTGGGCGATGTAGAGGTCGGTGGGGAAGTTGCTGCGCTCGCTGATCAGGCGCTTGCGCTGCGGCGCGTCCTCGCGCGCGATGCGGGCCGCAGCCGTCAGCACCTTGTAGAGGTTGATGGAGGCCGTGTCGGTGAACACCAGCTCGCCCGCGCCCACGCCCAGCCAGGGGGCGAACTGGTCGCCCAGGCGCTGGGGCAGGCTGATCCAGCCGGCGTCGTTCCACGAGCGGATCAGGCCCTGCGCCCATTCCTGCTGCACCACCTCGGCCACGCGCGCGGTGGCGGCGCGGGGGCTGGCGCCCAGCGAATTGCCGTCAAGGTAGATCACGCCTTCGGGCAGCGTGAATTGGTCGCGCAGGGCGCGCAGCGGGTCTTGCGCATCGAGGGTGAGGCAGTCTTGCAGGCTCGTCACGGGGTCTCCTTGGGTATGGAAAAGGCGAAAGGCGAAAGGTGCGGCCCGGGAATCAGGCCAGGGCACGCAGCACGGCGCGCACGGGCGAGGCATCGGCCTCGACCAGCTTGAGCGGCAGGGCGATGAGCTCGTAGTCGCCCTCGGGCACCTCGTCCAGCACCAGGTTCTCCAGCACGCGCAGGCCGCGCCGGCGGATCACCTGGTGGCTGTCCAGGCTCTTGCTGCTGGCCGGGTCGATGCTGGCCGTGTCAATGCCGATGAGCTTCACCCCCAGGTCGGCCAGCCGCTCCACCGTGGCCGGTGCATAGGCTGCCAGTTCCTGGTCCCAGGTGGCGGGGGCGCGCTCGTAGGTGCGCACCAGCACGCGTGCCGGAAGATGCTCCACGGCGTGGGCGATGTGCTCCCATTCGACCAGCGGTCCCTTGCCGATGGCGTGGATCACGCGGCAGGGGCCGAGGAAGGCGTCCAGGTCCACATGGCCGATGCTGGCGCCGTCCGCGTCATAGTGCAGCGGTGCATCGGCATGCGCTCCCACATGGGGCGACAGCGTGATGGCGCTGACATTGACCGGGCAGCCCGGCCCGATGGTGGCGCACCATTGCTGGCTGTAGGCCGTGTCGCCGGGAAAGACGGGGCTGGCGGCCTGCACGGCCGGGGAGATGTCCCAGAGTCTGCGGGTCATGGTTTCACTCCTTCGGGGCGGTTCGGGCGGCCTGTGCGCGCGGCCGGTACCACAGCGCATACACCAGGGCCAGCAGGCCCAGGAAGGGCAGGCCCGTGAGCAGCGTCATGTGGAAGACCTCGGTGAAATAGGTGGTGACGATCACGCCCAGCATCAGCGCGGCGCCGGCCAGCGTGAACAGCGGATAGCCCCACATGCGGAACTGCAGGCGCTGGCCCGGATGCTCGCGCGACCAGCGCGCGCGGAAAAACAGATGGGTCACGAAGATCATGAACCAGGTGAACATGGCGCCGAACATGGACACGGACATCATCCACAGCAGCGAGCCTTCGGGCTTCCACAGGTTCACGGCCACGGCCACGGCAATGCCCAGGCAGGAGATGGCAATCGCCGCCACGGGCACGCCGCGGCTGTTCAGCCGCCCGAACACCGAGGGCGCATAGCCGCCGCGCGACAGGCTGAACATCATGCGCGAGGTCACATACAGCTGGCTGTTCATGGCCGACAGCGCGGCCACCAGCACCACGAAGTTGATGATGCTGGCAGCGCCCGGGATGCCGATGATCTCCATCACCTTCACGAAGGGGCTCTTGTCCGTGCCGGCCTGCTGCCAGGGCACGATGGCCAGCATCAGCGCCAGCGTCAGCAGGTAGAAGATCACCAGGCGCGCCATGGTGGTGCGAAAGGCCCGGGTGATGGCGCGCTTGGGGTCCTCGGCCTCGCCGGCCGCCACGGCCACGGCCTCCAGGCTCAGGTAGCTGAAGATGGCGATGATCACGGCCACCCAGGTGCCCCACAGGCCCTTGGGGAAGAAGCCGCCATCGGCTGTGTAGTTGAAAAAGCCGATGCCCTGGGGCTGCGAGCCGAACACCACCCAGGCGCCGATCAGGATGAAGGCCACGATGGCGATGATCTTGACCATGGAAAAGCCGTACTCCACCTGGCCGAAGGCCTTGACGCTGCTGGCGTTGACGGCCACCAGCGCGCCCGAGAACACCACCACCCAGATCCAGCGCGGCACGTCGGGGAACCAGTACCCCATGTAGATGCCTATGGCCGTCACCTCCATGCCCACGGCCAGCACCACGGCGGCCCAGTAGGCATAGCGGACCATGAAGCCGGCCATCGGGCTGATGTAGTGCTCGGCATAGGCGCCGAACGAGCCCGAGGTCGGATGGGCCACCGTCATCTCTGCCAGGCAGCCCATGAGCAGCAGCGAGATCAGCGCGCCGATGGCGTAGCTGACCAGCACGCTGGGGCCGGCGAATCCGATGGCGAAGGCGCTGCCCATGAACAGGCCGGTGCCGATGGCGCCTCCGATGGCGATCATCACCATCTGGGCGGCGGACAGCTGCTGGCGCAGGCCGGTTTCTCGTTGCTGAATGTCTTGGAAGGCGGCCATGGTGCGCGGCGGTTGGGGGCTGAAAGCGGAAGGCGTAAGTATCTGCGCTTTCACCGCCGGCTCCGGGCTGGCCGCTGCAAAACCATGGGAGGGTCCGGCTCAGGCTCCGCGTGCGTAGCAGCCCGGCGTCAGCGCATGGTGGGCCTTGAAGGCGCGCTGCAGGTGGGCCTGGTCGGCAAAGCCCATGGCATAGGCCGCATCGGACAGCGCCGCCCCCGTGGCCAGCAGGCGGCGCGCGCCGTTGATGCGCAGGTTCAGGCGGTAGCTGCCGGGCGTCATGCCCGTGGCCGCCTTGAAGCGGCGGATGAAGCGCGTGGCGCTCATGCCGCATTCCTGGGCCAGGGACTGCACGGTCAGGCCTGCATCGGGTCCTGCATGCAGGCGCTGCAGCGCGGGGGCCAGGGCCGCCGCATCGCCGGGCAGGGGCAAGGCTGCGGGCTGGGCACAGCGGTCCAGCAGGTGCTCCAGGCCCAGGGCCAGGTGGTCGGCGGCGGCCGCGCCATCGACGGGGCGGCACAGGCCATCCACCAGGCGGGCGATGTCCGCATCCGTGAGCGTGCGCCGGGGAAAGCGCAGCGCGGCCACGCCCAGCCGCGCGTGCAGCCAGTCGGCATCGACAAACAGCATGCGGTAGGACCATGGCGCGCCGGGGTCGGGATTGCAGGCATGCCAGGCGCCGGGCTCGATCAGCACCACGCCGCCCGCCTCCACGGGCTGCGGGCCGTGGGCATGGTGGAACACGGTGCGGCCCGCGTCCACGATGCCGATCGAGTACTCGGCATGCATGTGCAGCCGAAAGCAATGCGGCGAGCGCGCGCTGTCGCGCAGCTCGGCCCAGGGAGCGGCCGGATGGCGGTGGAATCGGTGGGGAGAGGCTGAAGTCATGGCGGCCAGCCATCATGCCAGCATGGCCGCCACGCTGGCGACCAGCAGCAGGGCCAGCAGGCGGTGGAACAGGCGCTGGCGGCGTTCGGTGCGCAGCCAGCCCGAAAGCAGCTGGCCCAGCAGCGCCCAGCTGCCGACCCCCACCAGGCAGGCCAGCAGCGAGATGGCGCAAAACTGCAGCAGCGCCCACGGCGCATTCGCGTGGGGCAGCACGAACAGGCCCACGCCGGCCAGCGCCACCAGCCAGGCCTTGGGGTTGAGCGTCTGCACGGCCGTGCCCTGCAACAGCGCTTGCAGCAGGGCCTGCAGCGGGCGCTGCGATCCGGCCTGCTGCTGCGCACCGGCCTGGCCCACAGGCGCGTTGGCCAGCCGCCAGGCCAGCCACAGCAGATAGGCGGCGCACAGCCACTGTGCGGCCGCAGACAGCTGCGGCAGCGTCTGCAGCAGCCACTGTGCGCCCTGGCCCATGACCCAGACCACGGCCGCATAGCTGGCGCTGGCGCCCAGCACATAGGCGGCAGAGACCAGGCGCGAGCGGGCTGCGCCGTGGCGCAGGGCCAGCACATTGACGGGGCCGGGCGTGATGGCACCCACGAGGGTGAAGACGCCCATGGCGAGCAGCGAGGAGGACATGAGATTTCGCGCGGACGCAGGACTGCACAAGGCCCGCAGTCTCCCCCCGCACGCCGCCCCTGTATTGAACGCAATTGCGGGGCGCCGGCATGTCCGTCACAGCCTCTAGGGGAGCATGGCGTAGGCCACGATCTCCAGCTTCATGCCCGGCACCACCAGCGCCGAAATCCCCATGCTGGAGCGGTTGGGATAGGGCGCCTCGAAGAACTCGCGGTACACGGCGTCGATGGCCGGCATGTCGGCCACGTCGGTCATGTAGATCAGCACCTGGGTCACATGCGCCAGCGTGCCGCCTGCGGCCTGCAGCGCGTTGCGCAGGTTGGTGAAGGTCAGGCGCGCCTGCTGTTCGATGGGGCCGGTGTCGATGCTGCCGTCGGGCCGCACGGGGCCGTGGGCCGTGAATAGCATCTGGCCGCTGGCCTTGACGGCCCAGGAGAAGGGCTGCTTGAGCGGCGGCAGTCCCACGTCGATGATTTGCTTCATGGTGTCTTGGTTCTTGGTGGTTGTTGTCAGGCGGAAGGCCTTACAGCGCGGTTCTCACGGACCAGATTTCGGGGAACAGCACCACGTCCAGCATCTTGCGCAGATAGCTGACGCCGCCCGTGCCGCCCGTGCCGCGCTTGAAGCCGATGACGCGCTCCACCGTGGTCACATGGCGAAAGCGCCACAGGCGGAAGGCGTCCTCGATGTCGGCGAGCTTTTCGCCGAGCTGGTACAGGTCCCAGTGCGACTGCGGGTCGCGGTAGACCTGCGCCCAGGCGGCCTCGACCTCGGGGCTGGCCGTGTAGGGCTGGGTCCAGTCGCGTTCCAGGTGCCCGGCAGGAATGGCCAACCCCTGGCGTGCCAGCAGGCGCAGGGCCTCGTCATAGAGCGAGGGCGAGCGCCATGCCGCCTCCACCTGGGCCAGCAGATCGGGCCGGTGGGCATGGGGCTGGAGCATGGCGGCATTCTTGTTGCCCAGCGCGAACTCGATGCAGCGGTACTGGTAGCTCTGGAAGCCGCTGGAGCTGGCGAGATACGGGCGCATGGCCGTGTACTCGGTAGGCGTCATGGTGGCCAGCACGGACCAGGCGCCGACCAGCTGCTCCATGATGCGGCTCACGCGGGCCAGCATCTTGAAGGCATCTGCATGGCGCTCGGCCGCCACGGCGGCCGTGGCGGCGCCCAGCTCGTGCAGCATGAGCTTCATCCACAGCTCGCTGGTCTGGTGCTGGATGATGAACAGCAACTCGTCATGCGTGGGCGACAGCAGTTGCTGTGCGCCCAGGATGGCGTCCAGCTGCAGGTAGTCGCCATAGCTCATGGACTGGCTGAAATCCAGCTGCGCCCTTTCCTCGGCGACGATGCGCTCGGTCAGGCCGCCATGGACGGGGCAGCCGCTCATTGCGGCGACTCCAGCACCGTGGCAATGGCGTCGGCCACGTACTGCACGTTGGCGCCGGACAGGCCCGACATGCACATGCGGCCCGAGCGGATCAGGTACACGCCATGCTCGTCGCGCAGGCGGTGGACCTGGGGCTCGGTGATGCCTGTGTAGCTGAACATGCCGCGCTGGGTCAGCAGGAAGCCGAAGTCGCGCCGCTCGCCAAAACGCTCCTGCAGCGCGCTGTGCAGCTGGGCGCGCATGTCCTTGATGCGCCCGCGCATCTGCGCCAGCTCCTGCGCCCATTGGGCGCTCAGTTCGGGCGACGCCAGCACCTGCTGCACCAGGCGCGCGCCACGGGTGGGTGGCGAGGAATAGTTGCTGCGCACCGTGGCCTTGAGCTGGCCCAGCACATTGCCGGCCGTGGACGCGTCGTTGCAGACCACGCTGAGGCCGCCCACGCGTTCGCCATACAGCGAGAAGTTCTTGGAAAACGAATTGGCCACGAAGGCCTGGGCGCCCGCGTCGGCCAGGGCGCGCACGGACCAGGCGTCTTCATCGAGCCCATCGCCAAAGCCCTGGTAGGCCATGTCCACAAAGGGGATCAAGCCGCGCTCCACGATCACCGGGATCAGTTGCTGCCACTGCTCGCGCGACAGGTCCACGCCCGTGGGGTTGTGGCAGCTGGCATGCAGCAGCACCACGCTGCCCGAGGGCAGTTCGCGCAGTGTTTGCAGCATGGCGTCGAAGCGCAGGCTGCCCGTGGCCGCGTCGTAGTAGGGATAGCTGTGGGTGCGCAGTCCCGCGCCCTGGAAGATGGCCAGGTGGTTGTCCCAGGTGGGATCGCTGAGCCAGACCTCGGCGCCGGGGAAATAGTGCTGGATGAAGTCCGCGCCCAGCTTGAGCGCGCCCGAGCCGCCCAGGGTCTGCACGGTGGCGATGCGCTGACTGCGCACGGCCTCATGACCGGCGCCGAACACCAGGTCCTGCACCAGCTGGCGGTAGGGAGCAATGCCTTCGATGGGCAGGTAGCCGCTGGGGCTTTGCTCGCGGGTCAGGGCATCGCCGGCCTGGCGCACGCAGTCCAGCACGGGCAGGCGGCCGGCCTCGTCGAAATACAGGCCGATGCTCAGGCTGACCTTGTCGGCGCGTGGGTCCTGCTGGAAGGCCTCCATCAGCGACAGGATGGGATCTCCGGGGTAGGGCGGGACGTGGCTGAACATCGAGGCGCGGGCGGTATCGAGGGGGGCAAGAGTCGTCATGTGTCTAAGGCAGAGAGAGAAACGGGAGGCCGGATGTCACCGGGCGGGAACCTGGGCTTGGGTGGATGTTGGGGTCTGGGTTGGGGTTGGGGTCTGAGGGGAGGGCTGGCCGGCCGGCCGGCGATACCAGATGGCGTAGACGGCGGCCAGCAGCAGCAAAAAGGGCAGGCCCGTGAGCACGGTCAGGCGGAATACGTCGGTGAACAGCGTGGACACCAGGGCGGCCAGCATCAGCGCCGCGCCCAGCAGCGTCAGCACCGGAAAGCCCCACATGCGAAAGGCCAGCGGCTTGTTGCCCTGGCGCACCCAGTGGATGCGGAAGAACAGGTGGGTCACGAAAATCATGAACCACGTGAACATGGCGCCGAACATGGCCACGGCCATCATCAGCATGAAGGACTGCTCGGGATTGATGATGTTGAACAGGGTGGCCACGGCAATGCCCAGGCACGACAGCAGCAGCGCCGGCAGCGGCACGCCGCGCGAGTTCACGCGGCCCAGCACGGCGGGCGCATGGCCGGCGCGCGAGAGGCTGAACATCATGCGGGTGGTGATGTACAGCTGGCTGTTCATGGCCGACAGGGCGGCCACCAGCACCACGAAATTGACCACGCTGGCCGCGCCGGGCAGGCCAATGATCTCCATCACCTTGACGAAGGGGCTGCCCTCCTTGCCGGCGGCCGACCACGGCACGATGGCCAGCATCAGCGCGATCGTGGCCAGGTAGAACACCACCAGGCGCACCATGGTGGAGCGGAAGGCGCTGGTGACGGCGCGCTGCGGGTCCTTGGCCTCGCCGGCGGCCACCGCGATCATCTCGATGCTCAGGTAGCTGAAGATGGCGATGATCACGCCCACCCAGGTCCCCCACAGGCCGTTGGGGAAGAAGCCGCCGTTGTTGACGTAGTTGGCAAAGCCCACGCCGTCCGGACGGGCGCCGAACACCACCCAGGCGCCGACCACGATGAAGGCCGCGATGGCGATGATCTTGATCATGGAGAAGCTGTACTCCACGGCGCCGAAGGCCTTGACGCTCATCATGTTCACGCCGATGAGCGCGCCCGAGAAGATCACCACCCAGGCCCAGCGCGGCACCTCGGGGAACCAGTAGCCCATGTACAGGCCCACGGCCGTCACCTCGGTGCCCACGGCCAGCACCACGCAGGCCCAGTAGGCATAGCGGACCATGAAGCCGGCCATCGGGCTGATGTAGTGCTCGGCATAGGCGCCGAACGAGCCCGAGGTCGGGTGGGCCACCGTCATCTCGGCCAGGCAGCCCATGAGCAGCAGCGAGATCACTGCGCCGATGGCATAGCTGATCAGCACGCTGGGCCCGGCAAAGCCGATGGCAAAGCCGCTGCCCAGGAACAGGCCGGTGCCGACGGCACCGCCGATGGCGATCATGGTCATCTGTCCGGCGGACAGCTGCTGTTTGAGTCCGGCTTCGCGCTGGACGATGTCTTCGAAGGCTGGCATGGGTTGTTGTCTCCGTTGCTGTGGGGGGCTTCGGAGGCGGATGCTATGGACGGCCTTCGCGGGGCGTTTAGTAGTTATCCCTAAATCGACTTGATCTTGGATAAGTTATTCTGTGAAACATGAATTCATAGGTGGTTTATGCCAATCGACATCGACAGAACGGACCGGCTGCTGATCCGCGCCCTGCAGGACAACGCGCGGCTGACCTCGGGTGAGCTGGCGCAGCGTGTGCATTTGTCGCAGTCACCGTCATGGCGGCGCATCAAGCGGCTGGAGGACGAGGGCGTGATCACCGGCTACCACGCCGCGCTGAGCCGGCGCGCCATAGGTTTTGGCGTGCTGGCCTTCGTGATGGTGGGCATAGACCACCAGAACGAGGAGTCCTCGCGCCATTTCCAGGAAGCGGTCTGCGCCATTCCCGAGGTCGTGATGTTCCACGGCATCTCGGGGCCGGAGGACTTCCTGCTGGTCGTCGTGGCGCGCGATCTCGACGCCTATTCCGATCTGCTGCTCAGCCGCCTGCACCGGCTGCCCGGCGTGCGCCAGGTGCACACGCATTTCTCGCTGCAGGAATTCAAGGGACAGCTGGCGGGGCTGCCGGTGGAATGACGGCCGGTGGCGCCTGGCAGGCTGCTACAGCAGGCCGCTGTCCAGCGCCTGCATGCCATGGCGCACGC
Organism: Delftia sp. WSY_22; assembly: GCF_043104185.1. Taxonomy (NCBI): domain Bacteria; kingdom Pseudomonadati; phylum Pseudomonadota; class Betaproteobacteria; order Burkholderiales; family Comamonadaceae; genus Delftia; species Delftia sp. WSY_22. The sequence goes on along the minus strand of NZ_JBICKN010000057.1, from coordinate 268,202 downwards.
GCACGCGGTTGCAGGCATCGCTGCCGGCGGCGAACTCGCGGCAGGGCGAGGGGCGCCATTCATAGATGCCGCAATGGGCCTTCTCGCCCACCTTGCCGACCAGGGCCGCGCAGCGGGGACGCGCCCAGTCGGTTCCGCGCATGCGGCAGGTGTGGTCGGTGACTTCCTCGGCCAGCCCGGCTGGCACGCGGCCGCCCTGCGCCTGCGACTCGTGCACGGAAAAGTCCACGCGAAACGATGCGCAGCAGGCGCCGCAGCTCAGGCAGGGATGGGTCATGGCGTGGGGAAGGGAGTGCGCAAAGGCCGTGTCGGCGTCGGCCGCCATTGTGCCGCGCGCCGCCCGCCTGGGCCCGCCAGGGGGCAAAGCCGGGAACGCAAAACCCTGTCCCGCACTCCGATACCATGCGCGGTCCCGCCGCCCGGGTTCGATCAAAATCAAAATGAGAATAAAAATCAATTGATACAACACGCCATGCATTCGATGAACCCCGCGACGGACGCTGCGGCTCCGTCCACGCTGTCCGCGCCTCCCATGTCCTCCTCTGCTGCCGTTGCCGCCGTTGCTGCCACCACGGCCATCACCCTTGATGCCCTGCCCCGCCAGGTATCGGCGCGCGTGGTCGAGCTCCATGCCGCACGCGATGCCAGCGAGCAGGAACTGCTGCTGCGGCTCATGGAGATCGGCTTTCTGCCCGGCGAGCCCGTGCGCATCCTGGCCGCGGGCTTTCCGGGCGACGACCCGCTGGCCGTGCGCGTGGGCCAGACCACGTTCGCTTTGCGCCGCCATGAGGCGGCCCTGGTGCGCGTGGCGCCGGAGGCGGTGGCATGAGCGCGTCGTCCTCTCCCAAACTCATTCAGCCGCTGCAGCCTGCCCAGGGCGGCGGCGGCAGCGGTGATTCCGCACTGCGCCTGGCCTTGCTGGGCAACCCCAACTGCGGCAAGACGGCGCTGTTCAACCTGCTGACCGGCGCACGCCAGAAGGTGGCCAACTACGCGGGCGTGACCGTGGAGCGCAAGGAAGGCTGGCTGAGCACGGCCAGCGGCCGGCGCGTGCGCGTGCTGGACCTGCCGGGCACCTACAGCCTGCACGCGCACAGCGAGGATGAGCGCATCACGCGCGACATCGTCTCGGGTCGCCATGCGCGCGAGGCGCCGCCCGAACTGCTGGTCTGCGTCACCGACGCCACCCATCTGCGCCTGAACCTGCGCCTGGTGCTGGAGGCCCAGCGCCTGGGTCTGCCCATGCTGCTGGTGCTCAACATGAGCGACATGGCCAGGCGCCAGGGCATCGATATCGACCGCGAGGCGCTGTCACGCGCCCTGGGCATGCCCGTGCTGTCCACGGTGGGCGTGCGCCAGGACGGCGCGCGCGAACTGCTGCAATGGCTGGACGGCCCCGAAGCCCGCGCCCTGGCGGCGCCGCAGCTGCAGGCCCCGGCCCGCCCGGGCGATGCGCGCGAGCAGGTGCTGGCCCTGCACCAGCAGGTGGCCCGCATCATGGCCGACTGCGTCAAGGAGCCCGTGGTGGACACCCGGCGCGACGACCGCATCGACGCCGTGGTGCTGCACCCGCTGTGGGGCATGCTGCTGCTGGCGGCCACGCTGTTCCTGATGTTCCAGGCCGTGTTCAGCTGGGCACAGCCGCTGATGGATGGCATCGAGGGCGGCGTTTCGGCCGTCTCGGCCCTGGTCAACGAGCACATGCCCGAAGGCGCGCTGCGCAGCCTGCTGGCCGATGGCGTGATCGCCGGCACGGGCGCCGTGCTGGTCTTCCTGCCGCAGATCCTGATCCTGTTCCTGTTCATCCTTGCACTCGAGGATTCGGGCTACCTGCCGCGTGCCGCCTTTTTGCTGGACCGCATCATGGGCAAGGTCGGCCTGTCGGGCCGCTCCTTCATTCCGCTGCTGTCCAGCTTCGCCTGCGCCGTGCCCGGCATCATGGCCACGCGCTCCATCACCAGCTGGCGCGACCGCCTGGTGACCATCATGATCGCGCCGCTGATGACCTGCTCGGCGCGCCTGCCGGTCTATGCGCTGCTGATCAGCGCCTTCATTCCCGAGCGCACGGTGGGCGGCATCTTCAACCTGCAGGGCCTGGTGCTGTTCGCGCTGTACGTGGCCGGCATCGCCAGCGCCATGGCCGTGGCCGGCGTGGCCAAGCTGGTGGGCCGCAGCGCCGGCCCCACGCCGCTGCTGATGGAGCTGCCCTCCTACCGCTGGCCCAGCCCGCGCAGCCTGGCCCTGGGCCTGTACGAGCGCGCCATGATCTTCCTGCGCCGCGTCGGCGGCATCATCCTGACCGTGAGCATCGTGCTGTGGTTCCTGGCCAGCTACCCGGCGCCGCCCGATGGCGTCACCGAAGCGGCCATCCGCTACAGCTTTGCAGGCCGCATCGGCGGCTGGCTGGAGGTGGTGCTGGCGCCGATCGGCTTCAACTGGCAGATCGCCATCGCCCTGGTGCCCGGCATGGCCGCGCGCGAAGTGGCCGTCAGTGCCATGGGCACGGTCTATGCACTGTCCGCTGCCAGCGACGAGGCCATGGCCGAGCAGCTGGGGCCGCTGATCGCCCATACCTGGTCCCTGGCCACGGCGCTGTCGCTGCTGGCCTGGTTCGTGTTCGCGCCCCAGTGCATTTCCACGCTGGCGGCCGTGTGGCGCGAGACCAATGGCTGGCGCTATCCGCTGCTGATGACGGGCTACCTGTTCGCGCTGGCCTACCTGGCCAGCTTCATCACCTACCGCGTGGCCCTCGCGCTGGGCGCGGGCTGAGGAGGGCATTGAGCATGTGGCAAAACATCATCGTGGGCGTGATCGTGGTGGTGGCGGCCGTGTCCCTGGTCTGGCGCTACCTGCCGGCGCGTTGGCGGCTGAAGGCCGGTCAGCTGCATCCGTCGCTGGCGCCCAAGGACGGGGGAGGCTGCGGCGGCTGCAGCGCCTGCGGCGGAGACAGCTGCGCACCGGGCAGGCGCCAGCCATAGCGCCAGATCGGTCGACAGGCCGGTCGCCGGGCCTCCGGCCGGTTGCACGCTCAGGCAGCGGCCAGCCAGATGCGGGCGCCGTCATCCAGCGCAGGCAGGCCATGCGCCAGGCGCGCAGCGTTGCAGCGGTCCGTGCCCATCTCGAATTCCCGGCAGGTCGATGAGCGCTGCTCGTAGATGCTGCATGCCACCTGTTCGCCGCAGCGGCCCGTGAGGGCCGTGCAGCGCACGGGGCGGCGCTCGGTGCCGTTCATGCGCCAGCGGTTGCCGTGGACCTCATGGGCCAGTTCATCGGGAACGGTGCCGCCCATGGAGCGCAGCTCGTAGACGGAAAATTCGACACGGAAGTGTTCGCAGCAGACGCCGCAGTTCAGGCAGGGATGCAGGGCTTCGGACATGGAAGTTCTTCTTCGGGAGACAGCAGGGCACGCACAGGCTTGCCGCGCCCGGTGCCCGGGGCGGCGCATAAGGCTGGGAAGAGGGGGTGCGGCCCTAGGTATGGCCCTGGAGGAACTTCAGATAGAAGGTGTGGATGCGCACGAACAGCGCACGCACCCGGGCCGCGAAATGCCGGCGCGGCCCGAAGAAGGAGGGCACGCGCGTATGGCGTGCAATGTGCGGATGGCGCAATGCGCAGCCGCCCAACGGAAACACCGCCTGGGGGCGCTTGGCCTGCAGGCGGTGTCTGGAGTGTTCGTGGCTCAGGTGCATGGGTGTGAGGGAATGCGCCTGGGCCAAAGGAGTGGGCGTGATCAGCCCGGCTGGCGGCCCAGCAGCAGGTACTCCATCAGTGCCTTTTGCACGTGCATCCGGTTCTCTGCCTCATCCCAGACCACGGACTGCGGCCCGTCGATGACCTCGGCCTGCACTTCCTCGCCACGGTGGGCGGGCAGGCAGTGCATGAACAGGGCGTCGGCACGCGCGGCGGCCATCATCTCGGCATCCACGCACCAGTCGGCGAAGGCCTTCTTGCGGGCCTCGTTCTCGGCCTCGTAGCCCATGCTGGTCCACACGTCGGTGGTCACCAGGTCGGCGCCCTTGCAGGCATCCAGCGGGTCCTTGAAGACCTTGTAGCAGCCCTCGCGCGGCGCCTTGCCGCCAAAGGCCAGCTTCTCGTCCACCTCGTACCCGCCCGGCGTGCTGACGTGGACGGTGAAGCCCAGCAGGTCGGCCGCCTGCAGCCAGGTGTTGGCCATGTTGTTGCCGTCGCCGACCCAGGCGACGGTCTTGCCCTGGATCGAGCCGCGGTGCTCGATGAAGGTGAAGATGTCGGCCAGGATCTGGCAGGGGTGGAACTCGTTGGTCAGGCCGTTGATGACGGGTACGCGCGAGTACTCGGCAAAGCGCACGATCTTGTCCTGGCCGTAGGTGCGGATCATCACCAGGTCGGTCATGCGGCTGATGACGCGCGCGCTGTCCTCGATGGGCTCGGCGCGGCCCAGCTGGCTGTCGCCCGTGGTCAGGTGGACCACCGAGCCGCCGAGCTGGTACATGCCGGCCTCGAAGCTCACGCGGGTGCGCGTGCTGGCCTTCTCGAAGATCATGGCCAGCGTGCGGTCGCTGAGCGTGTGGTGCTTTTCGTAGTTCTTGAACTTCTTCTTGATCAGGGCCGCGCGCTCGAGCACATAGGCGTACTCGTCGGCCGTGAAGTCGGAAAACTGCAGATAGTGCTTGATGGCAGTCATAGGCAGGTCCTCATTCGGACAGGAATTGCACGATCAGGGGCTTGAGCTTGGCGACCACTTCGTCGGCCTCGGCCTCGGTCATGATCAGCGGCGGCACCAGGCGCACCACGGTGTCGGCGGTCACGCTGAACAGCAGGCCGGCTTCGGCGCCACGGCCCAGCAGGGCGCCGCAGGGCTTGTTCAGCTCGATGCCGATGATCAGGCCCTGGCCGCGAACATCGACCACGCCCTTGACGTCGGCCAGCTCCTTTTGCAGCGTGGACTTCAGGCGGTCTCCCACCTTGGTGGCATGGGCCAGCAGGCCGTCTTCTTCCATGATGCGGATGGTTTCGATGCCCGCACGCATGGCCAGCGGATTGCCGCCGAAGGTGGAGCCGTGGTTGCCCGGCTGCAGCACGGTGGCCGCCTTGCCGTGGGCGACGACGGCGCCGATGGGCACGCCCGAGCCCAGGCCCTTGGCCAGGGTCATCACGTCGGGGACGATGCCGGCCCACTGGTGGGCGAACCACTTGCCCGTGCGGCCCATGCCTGCCTGGACTTCGTCGAACATCATCAGCCAGCCATTGGCATCGCACAGAGCGCGCACCTGCTGCATGTACTCGATGCGCATGGGGTGCAGGCCGCCTTCGCCCTGGATGGGCTCCATCATCACGGCCACCACGTCGGGGTTGTCGGCCGTGGCCTGTTGCAGCGCTTCGAAGTCATTGACCGGCACGCGCAGGAAGCCGTCGAGCAGCGGGCCGAAGCCGTCGCGCACCTTGGGGTTGCCCGTGGCCGTCATGGTGGCGATGGAGCGGCCGTGGAAGGCATGCTCGTAGACCACGATCACCGGCTTGGCGATGCCCTTGTCCACGCCGTACTTGCGCGCGATCTTGATGGCGGCCTCGTTGGCCTCCAGGCCCGTGCTGCAGAAGAAGACATTGGTCATCTTCGCGCGCTCGGTCAGCAGCTTGGCCAGCGTTTCCTGGCCGGGCACATGGTAGTAGTTGGAGGTGTGGATGAGCTTGGCCACCTGGTCCTGCAGCGCAGGCACCAGCTTGGGGTGGTTGTGGCCCAGCGTATTCACGGCAATGCCGCCCAGCGCATCGAGGTACTGCTTGCCGTTGACGTCCCACACGCGGCAGCCCTGGCCTCGCTCCAGAGCGATCGGTACGCGGCCATAGGTGTTCATCACGTGGGACGAGGCAGCCTCGATGAAAGCGGTCATTGCAAAAATCTCCTGAGCTGGAAAGTAAACGGCATCCGGGCGTTGCCGCCGCAGATGCCTGAAAAACAGCGAAGCCCGATTCTAGGGGCCGCGCAATGGCCTACCGTTGCGGTTTGCGCATCACAGCCATGCAATGAACCTACGCCACACTTGGTTAGTGCGCTGCACAACGGTCCAGCTCTTATATAAGAGATAAAATGCCCGCTTGGCCTGCCGGCAGCGATCCTGTCTGCGGGCTCTGACTTTTTTGAAGGACTTGCGCAAACAGGAAGTGGCAAGGTGCTGGGCCCCTTGGCAAGCCGCCTGTTTTGCTCCTTGTTGCGCAAGTCGTATTTTGGTGCGCATCCTGATGGTCTCTCCCTCCAGCAAAGAACTGTTCATCCAGGGCATCACCCACGAAGGCAAGACTTTCCGGCCCAGCGACTGGGCCGAGCGGCTGGCAGGCGTCATGAGCCAGTTCCGCCCCGGTGGTGCCCAGCGCGGCAGCCACCTGAGCTACTCGCCCTGGTGTGTTCCCACAACGCTCAACGGCGTCAAGTGCGTGGTCGTGCATCGCGACCTGCGCGACTACGAGCCCATGGCCTGGGATTTCTGCCTGAATTTCGCCAAGGACAACAACCTGCAGGTTGCCGAAGCCTGCCTGATACCGGACGAGCCGGCCCGCTGAGGCCGGCTTCTTTTTTTGCGGGGCCGGTTCCCGCCCGATGTGAAGCGCGCCTGGGGTGCGTTTTTTTTCGGCTGCGCTTTGCTGGAGCCGGGCTTTTCCTTCGGTGCGATTGCCGATGGCGGCGCTTTTGTCCAGGCACAAAAAAACCGCCCGAAGGCGGTTTTCTCGTTCGCTGACAGCGCACCCGTTACAAACGGCAGATGGCCGGGGCCATCCGTGCGGTTGCCTAAGTGGATTAGGCGGCGGGGGCTGCCAGGGCCTTGACCTTGGCGGACAGGCGGCTCTTGTCGCGAGCGGCCTTGTTCTTGTGGAAGATGCCCTTGTCGGCGATCGTGTCCAGAACGGATTGGGCTGCGGCAAACAGTTCGGTTGCCTTGGCCTTGTCGCCAGTCAGAACGGCCTTCTCGACCTTCTTGACGGCGGTGCGGTACTTGGAACGCAGCGAAGTGTTGGCTGCGTTGAGCTTGACGTCCTGGCGGGCGCGCTTGCGGCCGGATGCCAGGCGGGGGTTCTTCTTTACGGGCTTGGATGCCATGATATGTATTCCTAGTGTCTGAGGATGTTGTCGGCGAAGCGCGGGATTATAGCATGCAGTCCCTCCAGGGCCTGTGGGCCCCAGGCCGCGCAATCGGGCCTGTTGCAACGGAGTGCAAGAGCCGTCCGGCCCGCCCGGGCACGCAGCTCCGATGGCCGTGCCAGCGCATACACTCCCCACGGTGTCACTGTTCAAAGCCGCCTCCACCGTTTCCCTGCTGACGCTGGCCTCCCGTATCACCGGGCTGGTGCGCGATCTGCTCATGGCCTCCATGTTCGGAGCCAATGCGCTGACCGATGCGTTCAATGTCGCGTTCAGGATTCCCAATCTCTTCCGGCGCCTGTTCGCCGAAGGCGCCTTCAGCCAGGCCTTCGTGCCGGTGCTGGCCGCCAGCAAGGCCAAGGAGGGGGAGGAGGCCACGCGCAGGCTGATCTCCCATGTGGCCACGCTGCTGTTCTGGGTGCTGCTCGTGACCTGCGTGCTGGGCGTGGTCGGCGCGCCGCTGCTGGTCTGGCTGCTGGCCAGCGGCCTGCGCCAGTCGCCCGAAGGCTATGACGCAGCCGTGCTGATGACGCGCTGGATGTTCCCCTACATCGGCTTCATGTCGCTGGTGGCGCTGTCGTCCGGCGTGCTCAATACCTGGCGGCGCTTTGCCGTCTCGGCCGCCACGCCCGTGCTGCTGAACCTGGCCATGATTGCCGCCGCCTTCTGGGGTGCACCCTGGCTGCAGGCGCGCGGCATAGAGCCCATCTATGCCATGGCCGGCGGTGTGATGCTGGGCGGCGTGCTGCAGCTGGCGGTACAGCTGCCGGCGCTGGCAGGCCTGGGCCTGCTGCCGCGCATCGGGTTTTCTCCAGCTGCCTTGCGCCAGGCCTGGCAAGAGGCCGGCGTGCGCCGCATCCTCAGGCTGATGGCGCCGGCGCTGCTGGGCGTGGGCGTGGCCCAGGTCTCGCTGATGATCAATACCCAGATCGCCTCCTATCTGCAGCCGGGCAGCGTGACCTGGCTGTTCTATGCTGACCGGCTCATGGAGTTTCCGACGGCGCTGCTGGGCGTGGCGCTGGGCGTGGTGCTCACGCCCCAACTGGCCGCGGCCAAGGCGGCCGACGACTCGGAGCGCTACTCGGCCATGCTGGACTGGGGGCTGCGCCTGGTGGTGCTGTTTTCCGTGCCCTGCGCGGTGGGGCTGCTCACTTTCGCCGAGCCGCTCGTGGCCACGCTGTTCCACCGTGGCGCGCTGCAGGACAGCGATGTGGGCCAGATCGCGCTGGCGCTGGTGGGCTACGGCGCCGGCCTGGTGGGCCTGGTGGCCATCAAGGTGCTGGCGCCCGGCTACTACGCAAGCCAGGACATCCGCACGCCCGTCAAGATCGCCATCGTGGTGCTGATCATCACCCAGCTGCTCAACCTGGTGCTGGTGCCCTTCATGGCGCATACGGGTCTGGCGCTGTCCATCGGCCTGGCGGCCCTGGTCAATGCGGGCTGGCTGCTGTGGGGGCTGCTGCGCCGGGGCGTCTACCGTCCCAAGCCCGGCTGGGGGCGGCTGGCCTTGCAGGTGATTGCGGCCAGCAGTCTGCTGGCCGTGCTGCTGACCTGGGGAAGCCAGCATTTCGACTGGATTGCGCTGCGTGCCAACGGATGGCAGCGCGTGGGCCTGCTTGCCGGCCTGATGGCGGCCTCGGCCCTGCTGTACTTTGGCGCGCTGTGGGCGGCCGGGCTCAAGCTGCGGGCACTGCTGCGGCGCTAGCCCGAACCCGCATAATTGCAGGCCTGGGCGCTGCAAATTCACAAGGCATCATGAGCTGGAGCTACGACGACACGCCAACGGCCCTGCAATACTTTGCAGCGCTGGTGCAAAGCGATGAACACCTGCCGCTGATGGAGGCGGCAATCAGCATCGCCCAGGATGCCGTGCCCGATCTCGACCTGCAGGCGGCCAGCGCCGAACTGGACCGGCTGCAGGTGCGCCTGGTCCAGCGCCTGGCTGGCGAAACCGATCCGCTGCAGTGCCTGCGCGGACTCAACCAGTTCTTCTACGGCGAGCTGGGCTTTGGCGGCAATCTCAACGACTACTACGACCCCGCCAACAGCTACATCCACCATGTGCTGCAGACGCGGCGCGGCATTCCCATCAGTGTGGCGCTGATCTGGCTGGAGCTGGCTGCGGCCATCGATCTGCCGGCGCAGGGCGTGAGCTTTCCCGGCCATTTCCTGGTCAAGATGCGCCTGCCCCAGGGGCAGGTGGTGATGGACCCGTTGAGTGGCGAGTCCTTTTCGGCCAACAGCCTGGCCGAGCGGCTGGAGCCCTTCTGGCAGAGCGCGGGCCTGTCGGCCGAAGAGGCCGCTCCGCTGGGCATGTACCTGCAGGGCGCCTCGCCGCGCGACGTTCTGGAGCGCATGCTGCGCAACCTGCAGGAGATCCACCATGCCCGGCGCGACTGGCCGCTGCTGGTGGCCGTGCTCAACCGGCTGGCCGTGCTGCGGCCCGACATGCCCGAGATCCTGCGGGACCGGGGGCTGGCCTATGCGCAATGGGGGGTGACCGAGCGTGCGCTTGAAGACCTGGAGCGCTTCCTGCAGTCCCAGCAGGGCGCGCAGGCCGTGGCCGTGCGCGAGGTGATCCGGCGGCTGAGAGGGCTGTAGCCGCCCGCGCGTGGGCTGATCAGACCAGCCGGACGGCTTCCAGCTCTTTCTTGAGATAGGCGTAGAACAGCGGAGCCGCCACCAGGCCTGCAGGGCCGAACACCGATTCGGCCACGAACATCACCGCCAGCAGCTCCCATACGCCCATGTGCGTGCGCTGGCCCACGACCTTGGCGTTGATCACGTACTCGGCCTTGTGGATCAGGATCAGAAAGCCCAGGCAGGCGGCGGCGGCCACAGGGGACACCGACAGGCCCACGATGGTGATCACCGCATTGCACAGCAGGTTGCCCACGATGGGCACCAGGCCTGCAATGAAGGTCAGCGTGATCAGGGCTGGCGTGTAGGGCAGGGTCAGGTTCCAGTGCGGCAGCACGCCCAGAAGGAAGATGGCCGTGAGAAAGGTATTGAAGGCCGCAATCCAGAACTGGGCCGCCACGATCTGGCGGAAGGCCAGTCCCATGAGCCGGATGCGCTCGCGCAGCGCTGCCACCAGGGGCGGGCGGCGCGTGACCATGGGCCGCACGGCGGCCAGGGCGCCGATGATCAGGCCCACGTAGGCATAGAGCAGGCCGGTGAGCCAGGCGCGGCCCGCATGGGCCAGGGCGCCGGCCTTGGCGGCCAGGTAGCTGGCCAGCAGGTGCTGGATTTCCTGTGCGCCGTCCGGCAGCTGGTCGGCCATGTCGGCCGGAAGCTTGTCACGCAGCTCCAGCACCGTATGCGCCAGATAGTCGAGCAGCTCGCGGTACTGCTGTGGCGCGTCGGTGATGTAGGTGCGCGTGTGCGACAGCGCGCCGCTGAGCAGGGCCAGCGGCGCAAGAATGACGATGGTGGCTGCCACCAGTTGCGTCCAGCGCGGCAGCGAGCCGCGCCGGGACTTGGGCTGGGCGCGTGACAGCAGCCCGGCAAGCGCGCGCGTGACCAGAAAGCCCACGCAGACGCACAGCATGCCCGGCAGCAGCCCCTGCCACATGATCAGCAGCAGGGCGCCGGCCATCAGCACATAGCTGGACAGCGTCACGCCGCGCGTGGGCGCGGGCTGCGGGGAGATGATGGGCGAGGGCAGGTGCTGGGTCATGCGCTGCGGGCCCGTGGTCAGCGGACCTCGACAGGCTCGCCCTCGCCGCGTGCGGCGATGCGTCCGATGGTGTGGACCGTCTCGCCCAGCTTCGCGAGCGTGGCGGCCGTGGCTTCGGCAGCCTCGGCGGGCACGACAACGACCATGCCGATGCCGTTGTTGAAGGTGCGGTTCATTTCCACGGCGTCGATGCCGGCCGTCTTCTGCAGCCAGGCGAACAGCTCGGTCTGGGGCCAGCTGCCGGCATCCAGGTGGGCGGCCAGGCCTTCGGGCAGCACGCGGGGGATGTTCTCCAGCAGGCCGCCGCCCGTGATGTGGGCCAGCGCCTTGATGGGGTGCTGCTCCAGCGCCGCCAGCACGTTCTTCACGTACAGGCGCGTGGGTTCCATGATGGCCTGCTTGAACGGCTTGCCGTCCAGCGTGTCGGGCAGGCTGCCCTGGCTTTCGGCGCGCTCAATGCACTTGCGCACCAGGGAGAAACCGTTGGAGTGCACGCCGGCCGAGGCCAGTCCCAGCACCACGTCGCCAGCAGCCACGCTCTGGCCCGTGAGGATCTTGGACTTTTCGACGGCGCCGACGGCAAAGCCGGCCAGATCGTATTCGCCGGCCGGGTACATGCCGGGCATTTCGGCGGTTTCACCGCCGATCAGTGCGCAGCCCGACAGCTCGCAGCCGCGCGCAATGCCGCCGACCACGGCAGCGGCCGTGTCCACGTCCAGCTTGCCGCAGGCGAAGTAGTCGAGGAAGAACAGGGGCTCGGCGCCCTGGACCAGCACGTCGTTGACGCTCATGGCCACCAGGTCGATGCCGACGGTGTCGTGCATGTTCCACTCGAAGGCCAGCTTGAGCTTGGTGCCCACGCCGTCGGTGCCCGAGACCAGCACGGGCTCCTTGTAGCGCTTGGGCACCTCGAACAGTGCGCCGAAGCCTCCGATGCCGGCCATCACGCCTTCGCGCATGGTCTTCTTGGCCAGCGGCTTGATGCGCTCGACCAGCGCGTCGCCAGCGACGATGTCGACGCCGGCGTCTTTGTAGGAGATCGGGGTAGAGGAGGGGGCAGAAGAGCTCATGGATGGGTACGGTGCGGTAGGCCCGAGGCCGGGCTGGAACCCCGGGATTCTACGGCGCCGGCCGCCGGCAGGCGCGCGCGCCAGTGGGCTTCGAGGGGGCTTTCGTTGCACAAGCGGGCCGGCTGCCGCCGTGCCGTGCGCCGCGCAGACTAAAATCCCTGTTGCGCCCGGGAACGCCCCGGCGTCGCCCGCCTTGCCGCAGCGCTGCGGCAGGGCGGGCCTGTCTTTGCTATCAACCCAATGCCGTTGCCGATTCCTTTGCCTGCTTTTGCCGCATGGACCCGCCTGGACACAGGAAAGGGGGCGCTGCGCGTATGTCGCAGATGAAGCAGCTGGCTCTGGATATCAGCATGGCGTCGAGCCCGACGCTGTCGCGCTTTTTCGTCGGCCCCAATGCCGCGGTGATCGATCATTTGCGCCATTGGGTGGGCGATGGCCGCATGCAGACGGCCCGCACGCCAGTGCCCACTTATCTTTGGGGCGAATCGGGCTCGGGCAAGACCCATCTGCTCAAGGCCGTGCGCGAGGCCCTGCGCGAGCAGGGTGCCATGGTGGGCTGGATGGATGCCTCCACCCTGTTTCCGCCGCCCTTCGACGAGCGCTGGGCGGCAGTGCTGATGGACGATGTGGACATCTACACTCCGCTGCAGCAGGCGCGGGCCTTCAACTGGTTTGTGAATGCGACGAGCCCGGCCACGGGCTCGCCGCGCTGGGTGCTGGGGGCCGGCCCGCTGCCGCCGGCAGACCTCAAGCTGCGCGAGGATCTGCGCACGCGGCTGGGCTGGGGCCATGTGTTCCAGCTGCAGCTGCTCGACGAAACCGCGCGCCGCGCGGTGCTGCGCCAGGAGGCCGATGCCCGTGGCGTTTTTCTGGGCGACGATGTGATGGACTACATGCTCAAGCGCTTCTCGCGTGACCTGGGCAGCCTGATGCAGCTGCTCGACATGCTCGACGGCTTTGCGCTGCGCAACAAGCGCGCCATCACCATTCCGTTGCTCAAGACGATGCTGGAAACCGAATGAGCCCGCATTTTCTTGTGGGCAGGGACTGCGGGAGCCGGCGGAGCCTGCGTTGCAAGGGCAGCGCGGGACCCATTTTTTTAGGATATGCATGACCTCTGATCAGAAGCAACTCCGGCCCCGGCTGGCGTTGTTCGACCTGGACCACACGCTGCTGCCGCTCGATTCGGACTATGAGTGGGGCGAGTTCACGACGCGCATCGGCTGGACCGATCCGGTCGAGTTCGGCCGCCGCAATGCCGAGTTCTTCGCGCACTACCAGGCGGGCACGCTCGACGTGCACGACTATGTGCGCTTTGCCACCGAGGCCTTCTGCGCCCGTGGCGCGCAGCAGGCCGCCGAGGCGCACGAGCGCTTCATGCGCGAGGTGATCACTCCCGCCATCCGTCCCCAGGCACTGGAGCTGCTGCGCACGCACCAGCAGGCGGGCGACCAGATCATCATCGTCACGGCCACCAACGAGTTCGTGACGCGCCCCATCGCCGCCGCCCTCGGCGTGCAGGAATTGATCGCGGTGGAACTGGAGCGCGACGCGCAGGGCTGGTTCACGGGCGAGATCCGTGGCACGCCCAGCATGCGCGGCGGCAAGGTGCAGCGCATGCAGCAGTGGCTGGATGCGCGCGGCCTGCAGTGGAGCGGCGTGGAGACCTTCTTCTACAGCGACTCCTGGAACGACGTTCCCCTGCTCGAGCGCGTGGACCACCCCGTGGCCACCAACCCCGACACTCGGCTGCGCGCCCTGGCCCAGGAACGTGGCTGGCGCATTCTGGACCTGTTTGGCGAAGCACCATGATCAAGAACATCATCGACAAGCTGCTGGGCAAGGCCTCGGCCGCCCCACGGGCGCGCAAGTCGCCCTTCGGCAAGCGCCAGGAGGTGCCCGTGCAGGTGCACGGCATCGATCCCAACCTGGTGGACCGGCGTGCCCTCGACGTGGTCGAGACGCTGCAGGACGCGGGCTACGAGGCCTACATCGTCGGCGGCGCCGTGCGCGACCTGCTGCTGGGCCTGCGCCCCAAGGACTTCGACGTGGCCACCAATGCCACGCCCGAGCAGGTCAAGGGCCTGTTCCGCCGCGCCTTCATCATCGGCAAGCGCTTTCGCATCGTGCACGTGGTCTATGGCCGCGGGCGCGAGAACGAGGTCATCGAAGTCTCCACCTTCCGCGCCTTCCTGGACAACAGCGCGGCCGAGGCCGTGAGCGGCAACGAGCGCACCAGCAAGGCCCAGCTCGCCGGCATGCACCATGCGGTGGACGCCAGCGGCCGCGTGCTGCGCGACAACGTCTGGGGTCCGCAGGACCAGGATGCCACGCGCCGCGACTTCACGATCAACGCCATGTACTACGACCCGCGCACGCAGATCGTGGTCGACTATCACAAGGGCATTGACGACGCCAAGAAGCGCATGCTGCGCATGATTGGCGACCCGGCCACGCGCTACCGTGAAGATCCGGTGCGCATCATCCGCGCCGTGCGCTTCGCCGCCAAGCTGGCGGGCAAGGGCTTCAAGCTCGAGCCCAAGACGGCCAAGCCCCTGGTGGAGTGCGAGCCGCTGCTGGCCGATGTGCCGCAAAGCCGCCTGTTCGATGAAATGCTCAAGCTGCTGCAGACCGGCCATGCGCTGGCTTCGGTGGAGCAATTGCGCGGCCTGGGCCTGGCGCGCGGCATCTACTCGCTGCTGGATGTGGTGGTCGAGCGTGCCGAGCAGCCCTTCGTGCAGGCCGCTCTGACCGATACCGATCGCCGTGTCGAGGAAGGCAAGCCCGTGGCGCCCAGCTTCCTGCTGGCCTGCGTGCTGTGGCATGACGTGAAGACCGGCTGGGAGCGCCGCCTGAACCAGCGTCAGCACCCGTTTCCCGCGCTGCAGGAATCCATCGACGAAGTGTTCGACCAGCGCATCGGCGATGTCTCGGGACGCGGCAAGCTGGCCGCCGACATGCGCGAGATCTGGGTCATGCAGCCGCGCTTCGACAAGCGCACGGGCGCCACGCCGTTCAGCCTGGTGGCCCAGCCGCGCTTTCGCGCGGGCTTCGATTTCATGCGGCTGCGCGCCGACATCGGCGAGGTCGAGGAAAGCCTGGCCAGCTGGTGGCAGGAGTTCCAGAATGCCGACGACGCGCGCCGCGACGACCTGATCGCCCAGGCGCGCGACGAGCAGCGCGCCCGCCAGCGCAGCGCCGAACCCAAGGTGCACCGCGTGCCCAAGGTCCGCCAGCCGCGCGATGGCGTGAACCTGGCGGAAGGCGTGCAGCCTGAGGATCCCGCACCGGCACAGGCTGGCGGCGAGGAGGCTGCAGCGCCCAAGAAGCGGCGGCGCCGCCGCCGCAAGCCCCAGGGCGGGGGCGATGGCGGCATGGGCGGCGATGACTGAGCCAGGCCACTGGGTCGCCATCGGCCTGGGCGCCAACCTCGGTGACTGCGGCCAGGCCCTGGGCCAGGCCTTGAAGGCCATCGGCGGCCTGACGGGCACGCGCCTGCTGGCCGTCTCCTCGCTCTACAGCACGGCGCCCATCGATTCCAGCGGTCCCGACTATCTGAACGCCGTGGCCGCTGTGCGCACCACGCTGCAGCCGCTGGCGCTGCTCGATGCGCTGCAGGCCATCGAACTGGCGGCCGGGCGCGAGCGCCCCTACCGCAATGCGCCGCGCACGCTGGACCTGGACATCGAGCTGTGGGGCGACGAGCGCATCGCACTGCCGCGCCTGAGCGTGCCGCACCCGCGCATGCACGAGCGCGCCTTCGTGCTCGTGCCGCTGGCCGAGATCGCGCCTGAGCGCGTCACGCCCGCGCAGCTGCAGGCCGTGGCGGGGCAGGGCATCTGCCTGGCGCACAAGCCTGGCTGGCATCTCCGGCAAGCCTGAATCCCGACAGTGGCCTGAATGAAAAAGCCGCAGCGCCCTGAGGGCGGCTGCGGCTTTTTGCCAGGCGGGACGCGATGGATCGGCTCAGTCCACCTTCGCTCCGGAGGCCTTGACGATGGCCTGGTACTTGGCGCGCTCGGCCGCCATGAACCTGTCGAACTCGGCGGGCGTGGAGGACACGGGCTCGGCCATCAGGGTCTCGAAGCGGGTCTTGGTCTCGGGCGCGGCCAGTGCGTCGGCAAAGGCCCGGCTCAGCTTGTCCAGCACGGGCTTGGGCGTGCCGGCCGGGGCGACCAGGCCCCACCAGGTATCGATGGCAAAGCCGGGGAAGGTCTTGGACAGCGCGGGCACGCCGGGCAGCAGCGTGGTGGGGTTCAGCGAGGTCACGGCCAGCGCCTTGAGCTTGCCCGAGCGGATATTGGGTGCAGCGGCAGCCAGGTTGTCGATGTTGAAGTCCACCTCGCCCGACAGCAGGGCCAGCTGGGCCGGGTTGGCGCCACGGTAGGGCACGTGCAGGGCGAAGATGCCGGCTTTTTGCTTGAGCATTTCGCCGGCCAGGTGGCCTGCGCTGCCGTTGCCGCCGCTGCCGTAGTTGAGCTTGCCGGGGTGGGACTTGGCGTAGGCGATCAGGTCGGCCACGCTGTGGATCTTGAGCTGCTCGGCACGGGCCGCATTCATCACCAGCACGTTGGGCACGCGCACCATCTGGGTGATGCCCGCGAAGTCCTTGCCCGCGTCGTAGGGCATCTTGGTGTACAGCCAGGGATTGACGGCATGGGTGGCCGTGGCGGCCAGGCCGATGGTCATGCCGTCCGGCGTGGCGCGGGCAATGGCGTCGGCGCCGATGTTGCCGCCGGCGCCGGCCTTGTTGTCGATGATTACCACCCCCAGGGAGTCACGCACCCGCTCGGCCAGCGCGCGCGCGGTGATGTCCAGCGGACCGCCGGGCGCATAGGGCACGATCAGGCGGATGGGCTCTTGCGCCAGGGCAAGCGGGGAGGCCAGGGCAGCAGCGGCCGCCATGACCGAGAGAAGGCTGTTTCTACGGTTCATAGGGGCGCTATTGTGCAAAAAAATTGCGACACCTGGCTGCGCGCAGGTATGGGAAGCAGTTTTTCTGCGTATTGCTTGATCCGTGCCACCTTCTGCGCACTCAGGAAGCCTTGTCGGCCTCGGAGGTGAACGCGTCCGCGTAGAACTCTTCCGCCGGCAGGCCGCGTTGCTCCACATAGGCATGGCGTGCCGAATCGACCACGATGGGCGCACCGCAGGCATAGACCTGATGGCCGGACAAGTTGGCAAAGTCGTCCAGCACGGCCTGGTGCACGAAGCCCGTGCGGCCGGTCCAGCCGTCTTCCGGCAGCGCGTCGGAGACCACGGGCACATAGCACAGCTGGGGCATGGCCTCGGCCTGCTCGCGCACCCAGGCGTCGAGGTAGAGGTCCTCGGGCCGGCGTCCTCCCCAGTACAGGGTGACGGAGCGGGTGATGCCCTTGTGGCGGATGTGCTCCAGCAGTGCCTTGATGGGGGCGAAGCCCGTTCCCGAAGCCAGGAAGATGAGGGGCTTGTCGCTGTCCTCGCGCAGGAAGAAGCTGCCGAACGGGCCCTCCACGCGCAGGATTTCCTTTTCCTTCATGGCGCCGAACACGTGGTCGGTGAACTTGCCGCCCGGCATGTGGCGGATGTGCAGCTCCAGCCCCGGTGCCGTGTCCTGCACATGGGGGGCCGTGGCCATGGAGTAGGCGCGGCGGGCGCCGTCGCGCAGGATGAATTCCACGTACTGGCCTGCGTGGTAGCGGAACTTGTCTGCAGCGGGCAGCTGCAGGCGCACCTGCATCACGTCGTGCGACTTCTTCTCCAGCGTGGCCACGCGCACGGGCATCTTCTTGATCGGGAAGGCGCTGGCATCGGTCACCTGGCGCGACTCCAGCACCACCGAGGTGCTGGGCGTGGCGCAGCAGGTCAGCACATAGCCGTCGGCCTCTTCCTGGGCGGTCAACGCTTTTTCCGAGTGGGCGCCATGGGTGACCTCGCCGAGCAGCTTCTTGCACTTGCAGGAGCCGCAGGCACCGTCCTTGCAGCCATAGGGCAGGCCCACGCCGCAGCGGATGGCGGCGGCCAGGATGGTCTCGCTGCCCTGCGTGGCGAAGGCGCGGCCGCTGGGCTGTACGGTGATTTCGTGGGAAGCGTTGGCTATCTCGGTCATGTTCTCGGTATCCTCGGGGGCGCTGGCGGCGTGTGGAGCGCGCCGGCGATCTTCTTTCCCGGACGGACATGCCGCTGCCGCGACCGGCGGCGCGCGGGTGGCCGCCCTCGCAACAGGCCAGGATTTTGCCCTCAAACCAAAACCCATTGGGTGCGCTGCCGGCGCGCTTTCGACGCGAACGCGTGCTCATCGTCGGCTGCGGCGACGTGGGGCTGCGCGTGGCTGGTGCATTGGCGGGCGCGCCCGTCGCCCGTTCGGGTGCCGCACGACGGGGCCCGCGCGTGCTGGCCCTGACGCGTGGCGCCGAGCGCCTGCAGGATCTGCGCGGGCGCGGCATCACGCCGCTGCTGGGCGATCTGGACGCGCCTGCCACGCTGCGCCGTCTGGCCGGCCTGGCCACGCGCGTCGTACATTTGGCGCCGCCGCCCAATCCGCCTGCCGGCGAAGATGGCTGGTGGCTGGACCCGCGCACCACGGCTTTGCTGCGCGTGCTGCGCCTTCGCGGCCGGCCGGCCTGCCTGGTCTATGGCTCGACCTCCGGCGTCTATGGCAACTGCGAGGGCGCCTGGATCGACGAAAGCCGCCCGCCCGCACCGGCCACGGCGCGTGCCCAGCGCCGCGTGAACGCCGAGCGAGCCGTGCGCTTTGCCGGGCGCGGCGGCCTGCGCGCCAGCATTCTGCGCATCCCGGGCATCTATGCGCCGGACCGGGAAAACGGCACGCCGCGCGGGCGCCTGCTGCGAGGGACACCCCTGCTGTGCGCCGCAGAGGATGTCTATACCAACCACATCCATGCCGACGACCTGGCCCGCGCCTGCGTGCGGGCGCTGTGGCTCGGCCGGCCGCAGCGCATCTACCACGCCAGCGACGATACGCAGCTGCGCATGGGCGACTACTTCGACCTTGCGGCCGATCTCTATGGACTGCCGCGCCCCGCACGCATCACGCGCGAGCAGGCGCAGCGCGAGCTGCCGGCCAGCCTGCTGAGCTTCATGGGGGAGTCACGCCGCCTGCGCAACCAGCGCCTGAAGGAGGAGCTGGGCCTGAGATTGCGCTACCCGACCGTGGAGCAGGGGCTGCGCGCCTGAATCAGCGCGGGTGGATGCCGCCGTTGGTGTCGTAGCAGCGGAACACGTTGCAGTGCGAGATGGGGGCCGAAGGCGGCAGCGGCTGCGGCGGCACGGGGCGTCCGACGATCCACGGCCGGTTGATGGCATTGGGCTGCAATGCGCGCGATTGCTGCAGCTGTTCATAGGCCTTGGGGCCCAGGCAGGCCATCTCCATCTGCTGCTGGGCGGCCTGGCTGCGCGGGCCCCAGGTGGCGGGATCGGGATTGGCCTCGGCCAGGATGGTGTCCAGGCGGCGGCGCGCCTGCTGGCAGGCCGGGGAGTCGCCGCCGTCGCGCTGGGCCGAGTTCTCGCGCTCGCGCCGGCTGCGTGCCTCGCGCTCTTGCTGCTGGGCACGCGTGCGGCGCTCGGCCTCTTCGCGGGCCAGTTGCTGGTTCTTGCGCTCTATGGCGGCGGCGGACTGCGCGCGCTCGCGCTCCAGCTCTTCGGGGCTGGGGGCTTCCTGCACCTGCACGCGGTTTTCGCCGTCCTTGCAACTGCTGTTGGTGTAGGTGACGCGGCCGGTCTTGGCGTCCGTGCAGCGGATGACCTGGGCCGAGGCCGGGCCTGCAGTGAGCGCCAGCACCAGCGGTACAAACATCGGTACAAACATCTGTACAAGCGCCGCCAGCGCCCAGCGCGCGGCCGCCGATGAACGGCGGCCGGTGTGGCCAAGGTCTTGGGTGCGGTGCATGGCGGTTTCCTTTCCCATCACAAGCGGCACAAGGATGTGGTGTATTGCCGATTATGGTGCGGCGCCCAGGGGCTGGAAATGCCGCCGGTCAGCCGTTCAGCGCCAGTGGCGCGGATCCTGGGTGGGGTAGGGGTTGCCGCCGCCCTGGCTTTCACGCTGCATGCGCTCGATGGCGCGTTGCTGCTGCTCCCGGTCCCGTTGCTGGCGTTCGCGCTCGCGCTGCTGCTGGCCCTGGTCGCGTTCGCGCTCCCGCTGCTGGCGCTCGGCTTCGCGGCGCTGCTGCTCCTGCATGCGCTCGCGCAACTGGCGGTCACGGTCCTGGGCCTGGCGGTCACGGTCCCGGTCGCGCTCGCGCTCGCGCATTTCACGCTCGCGTTGTTGGCGGTCACGCCAGGCATCGCGGTTGCGTTCCTGCTGGATGCGCTCGCGCTCGTACTGCAGGCGCTCACGTTCGCGCTGCAGGCGCTGGCGCTCGTACCAGCCGTTGTCCGGATAGGCGGGCTGCGTGGGATACGAGGGGTAGACGACGCCGCCCGACGGATAGCTGGGATAGGACGGGTAGCTGGGATAGCTGGGGTAGCCGGAGCCCATGTCCGAATAGCCATCGGGCGGCACGGCGCAGGCGGTGACCAGGGCTGCAAGGCCAAGGCCGGCCAGCAGGCGCAGGGGGCGCAGGCCAGGCTGCGGGCGCTGCTGCGTGGGGGAGGCGTTGGTTCGGGTCATGGTGTGGTGTCCGGGCAAAGGCGTGTTTCCTGTCTGGATCTCTTCATATGACGTTTGACAGGCCTCAATGGTTGACCTGGATCGTCCTGGCGAGGCAACGACGGCGACAGCGGGACTTCTATTTTGATAGCAATTGGTCCATGTACTGTAGGTGCTTCCAGATGAAATCCGCAGGCACAGCGCGCAATGGCTGCGGTCGCCCCGATCGCCGCAATGGCATCTGCGCGGGACTAGAATGGCCGCTGTCTTTGGCGGCGCGCAGTCCGTGCGCCGCAAAGCAGCGTTCTCAGGGCGGGGTGAAATTCCCCACCGGCGGTATCTGGATCTGTCTTTCGGCATGTGTCCAGCAGCCCGCGAGCGCCCGGCTAGCCGCAAGGCCGGCCGGGGTCAGCAGATCTGGTGAGATGCCAGAGCCGACGGTCACAGTCCGGATGAAAGAGATCGCGCAGCACCTGCATGGCAGGCGCCATGCCCATGGTTGTCCCATGGGCTGTGCCGCGCCATGCGGCGCCATGGCGCGCGCCCTGATTCATTTGTCTCATCTCGAAAGAGCACCATGAATCAGACTCCTGTCTCCTTGAACTTCTCCGCACACGGCACGGCCTCGGGCACGCCGTGGAAGGCCGTCGCGGGCCGCAGCCGCGTGGCCGTGATCTGCGCGAGCTGGCATACCGATGTCGTGCACCAGGCGCGCGACTCCATGGCGGCCGAGCTGCAGGCCCAGGGAGTGGCCGCGCAGAACATCAGCCACTTCAACGTGCCCGGCGCCTTCGAGATCCCGCTGCTGGCCAAGAAGCTGGCCGACAGCGGCCGTTTCGACGCGGTCATCGCCTGCGCGCTGGTGGTCAACGGCGGCATCTATCGCCACGAGTTCGTGTCCTCGGCCGTGATCGACGGCCTGATGCGCGTGCAGCTCGATACCGAAGTGCCGGTGTTCTCGGCCGTGCTCACGCCGCGCGATTTCCACGAACATGGCGACCATGTGGAGTTCTTCCGTGCCCACTTCGTGAAGAAGGGCGTGGAAGTGGCGCATGCCTGCCTGGCGGCGCTGGACCAGCTGGCGCAGGTACAGGCACTGGGCCAGGCGCGCGCGGCCTGAGCCGACCAGCCTCCCAGCACAGCTTTGGCTGGGGATGGATTCTCGTAAACACTGAGTTGGGGCCGAGTGTCGCGGTCCCGTCACGCGGCGTGACGCGCCATTGCCAAGCCGCGATGACGGGAATAACGTGACGGCCTGTTTCAACTGAGGAGTGCGCGATGAAGATGTCCCGGAAGTTGTGTATTGCGGCCGTCGTGGCCGGCATGGGTGGCGTGGCCATGGCCCAGGAGCAGGTGATCCGCATCGGCCACATCGGCCCCGTGTCCGGACCCCAGGCCAATTTCGGCAAGGACAACGAGAACGGCGTGCGCATGGCCATTGACGACCTCAATGCCAAGGGCATGGAGATCGCCGGCAAGAAGGTCAAGTTCCAGCTGGTGGCCGAAGACGATGTGGCCGATCCCAAGCAGGGCACGGCCGCTTCGCAGAAGCTGTGCGACGACAAGGTCGCCGGCGCCGTGGCCTTCCTCAACTCGGGCGTGGCCATCCCCTCGTCCAAGGTCTTCCAGGACTGCGGCATTCCCATGATCACGGGCGCGGCCACCAACCCCGACCTGACCAAGCCCGGCTGGAACACCACCTACCGCGTGATTGCCAATGACAACGCGCTGGGCGCGGCGCTGGCCAAGTACGCGGCCGAAACGCTCAAGCTCAAGACCGTGGCCATCATCGATGACCGCACGGCCTACGGCCAGGGCCTGGCCAATGTGTTCAAGAAGGATGCGGAAAAGCTGGGCGTGAAGGTCGTGGCCTCGGAGTTCACGAACGACAAGGCCACGGACTTCATGGCCATCCTGACCTCGATCAAGGCCAAGAAGCCCGAAGGCATCTTCTACGGCGGCATGTATGGCCAGGCTGGCCCCATGCTGCGCCAGATGGCCCAGCTGGGCATGAACGATGCCAAGTACTTCGGCGGCGACGGCCTGTGCGTGCCCGAGCTGGCCAAGGTGGCCGCCGGCGCCAAGCCGCTGGACAACGTGATCTGCGCCGACGGCGGCGCCTCGCTGGCCAAGATGCCTGGCGGCACGGAATGGAAGAAGCGCTACGACGCCAAGTACCCCGGCCAGTTCCAGGTCTACAGCCCGTACTTCTACGACGCCACCATGATGCTGGCCGACGCCATGAAGCGCGCCAACTCCTGGGACCCCAAGGTCTATATTCCCTTCCTGCAGAAGGCCGACTACTCGGGCGTGACCTCCAAGATCGCTTTCGAGAAGAACGGCGAGATGAAGAACCCTTCGTACACGCTGAGCGTGTTCAAGAACGGCCAGAAGACGGCCCTCGACTGAGAGCCTGTCCTCCCTTCGTTTTCATGCCCGCCTTGTGCGGGCTTTTTTTATCGGCCCGGGACCTCGGCCGGGGCCTGCGCCGGCGCATCGACCACGCCGGGCAACTGCGCCAGATAGGCCTGCAGCGCGGCAATGGCCTGGCGCACCTTGGCGGGCTGGGCCTGGCGCTGCGGGGTGACGGCCCAGATGTCCAGGCCACCGAAGTCCCAGTCGGGCAGCAGGCGCACCAGGCGTCCTTCGGCCACCGCGTCGGCAACGTCCATGCTGCCCAGCAGGGCCAGGCCCAGGCCGGCCTCGCACATCTGCTGGAGGGACAGTTGGTTGTTGCTGGCCACATGGGGCTGCACCTGCAGGCTGTAGGTCTCGCCCGTGGCCGGGTGGCGTGCCTCGGCCCGCAGGGCCTGGCCCTGGCCTTCGCGCGCAAGGCCCAGCCAGCGCGCGCTGGCCAGCGGTGCCGGGTGGCGCCAGGCCGCGCCGCCGCCGTGCTCCTGTATCCATGCGGGCGAGGCGCACAGCCAGTTGCGCATGGCGCCCAGGCGCCGGGCCGCCCAGCCCGAGTCGGCCAGCCGGCCAAAGCGCAGCGCCAGGTCGATGCGGCTTTGGATGAGGTCGATGGGCGCATCGTCCACATCCAGGTGCAGGCGCAGTGCCGGATGCCGGGCCAGCCAGCTGCCCAGGGCCGGCGCGATATGGCGCGCAAAGCCCACGGTGGCCGACAGGCGCAGTTCGCCGCCGGGCTCGTCGCGCGCAGCGGCCAGTTCGGCCCGCGCCTGGCTGGCGGCCTGTGCCATGGCGGCGCACTGCTGGTAGTAGCGCTCGCCCGTGTCGGTGAGGGCGATCTGCCGGGTGGAGCGGTGCAGCAGGGTGACGCCGCCGTCGCGCTCGAGCTGGCGCACCTGCTGGCTCACGGCCGAGGGGCTCATGCCCAGGGCGCGCGCGGCGGCGCTCATCGATCCGTGCTGCACCACGGCGGCGAAAACGGCCATGCGTTTGTAGTCGTCCATAGGCTGTATTGTGAAGTGGTGCTTCAAGCTGTTGGTGAAAACTGCCGTCTTCCGCAGTGATTGTGAACGGCGTAATCTCAATGCCATCGTGAACAGGCGCCCAGGCGCCGCAAAGGAATGAAGATGAAAGTGGCACTCATTGGCGCAACCGGCTTTGTGGGGTCGGCGGTATTGAAGGAGCTGCTGCAGCGTGGTCACGAGGTCGTGGCCCTGGTGCGCGACCCCGCCAGGCTGGCGGCCCAGCCGCATCTGCACGCCGTGCAGGCCGATGTGCTGGATGCCGCCGCCGTGCAGCGGGCCGTGGCAGGCGCGGACGCCGTGGTCAGCGCCTACAACGCGGGCTGGGGCAATCCCGACATCTATGAGGACTTCATGCGCGGCTCGCGCGCCATCGTGGCGGGCACCAAGGCGGCTGGCGTCAAGCGCTATCTGGTGGTGGGCGGTGCAGGCAGCCTCTACATCGCGCCAGGCAGGCAACTGGTGGACACGCCCGAGTTCCCGGCCGCCATCAAGCCCGGCGCCTCGGCTGCGCGCGATGCCCTCAACGATCTGCAAAAGGAGCAGGGCCTGGACTGGACGATGCTGAGCCCGCCGATTGCCCTGCACCTGGGTGACCATGGCGAGCGCACGGGCCAGTACCGCACGGGCAAGGATGAGCCGTTGATGCAGGCCGACGGCCAGCCCGGCACCATCTCCGCCGCCGATCTGGCCGTGGCCCTGGTCGATGCGCTGGACAAGGGCCTGCACCTGCGCGAGCGCTTTACCGTCGCTTACTGAGCACCGGGGGCTCCCGGCTGGTGCGCAGGCGGCCTCCATGGCATGCTGGTGCCTGTCACGAACAGGCAGGAGCGCCGCCATGATCGATCACACGGGAATCCTCGTATCGGACTTCGACCGCAGCCGGGAGTTTTATGCGCGGGCGCTGGCTCCCCTGGGCTACGAGATCCTGATGGAGCTGTCCGCCGAGCTCACCGGCCACGGCGACACGGCCGGCTTTGGCGAGCCGCCCAAGCCTGATTTCTGGATCACCGGCGGCGAGCCCAACCAGCCGCCCATCCATGTGGCCTTTCGCGTGGACAACCGCAACATGGTCGATGATTTCCACGCGGCCGCCCTGGCCGCAGGCGGGCGCTGCAATGGCGAGCCCGGCCTGCGACCGCACTACCACGACGACTATTACGCAGCCTTCGTGCTCGACCCCGACGGCCACAACATCGAGGCCGTCTGCCACCTGCCGCCCGCCTGAGTCTCCCTGGCGGCACTGGGGCCTGCGCGGCAGCTGACATCAGGCGGTCGCATGGCGCAGCACAATATTGCGCTGCAACAAAAAAGGCCCCACGTTCCCCATGCCCCCTTCCGTTTCCGCTGCGGCCGGCTCCGTTTCCGCGTCATCCACACCCACGGCCGCCCAGGCCTGGCTCAGCGTGATCGCGCTGGCGCTGGGCGCCTTCGTCTTCAATACCACCGAGTTCGTGCCCGTGGGCCTGCTCAGCAGCATTGGCGCGAGCTTTGGCATGCCCACCGAGCAGGTCGGGCTGATGCTGACCATCTATGCCTGGATCGTGGCCCTGGCCTCGCTGCCCTTCATGCTGCTCACGCGCAATGTGGAGCGGCGCAAGCTGCTGATGGGCGTGTTCGCGCTGTTCGTGGCCAGCCATGTGCTGTCAGGCGTGGCCTGGAGCTTTGCCTCGCTCATGGTCAGCCGCATCGGCATTGCGCTGTCGCATGCGGTGTTCTGGTCCATCACGGCCTCGCTGGCCGTGCGCGTGGCGCCGCCCGGAAGGAAGGCCGTGGCGCTGAGCCTGCTGGCCACCGGCACCTCCATGGCCATGGTGCTGGGCATTCCGCTGGGCCGCATCGTGGGCGAATGGCTGGGCTGGCGCACGACGTTCCTGGCCGTGGGCGGGGTGGCCGCCATCGTCATGGTGGCCCTGGCCCGGCTGCTGCCGCGCCTGCCCAGCGAGAACGCGGGCAACCTGGCCAGCGTGCCCATGCTGCTGCGCCGTCCGGCGCTGCTGTCCATCTACATCCTGCTGGTGGTCGTGATCACCGGGCAGTTCACGGCCTACAGCTATATCGAGCCCTTCGTGCAGGACATCGCGGGCTTCGAGGGCAAGGTGACCACGGCCGTGCTGCTGCTGTACGGCGGCATGGGCATCGTGGGCAGCGTGATGTTCAGCTGGTGGGGCCTGCGCCATCCGCGCGGCTTTCTGCTGGCCGCCATTGGCGTGCTGTCGGCCAGCCTGCTGATGCTGGTGCCGGCCTCGGGCCATGAGGCATCGCTCTACGTGATGAGCTCGGTCTGGGGTGTCGCCATGATCTGCTTCGCCCTGGCCATGCAGTCCCAGGTGCTCAAGCTGGCTGCCGACGCCACCGATGTGGGCATGTCCATGTTCTCGGGCATCTTCAACATCGGCATTGGCGGCGGCGCGCTGCTGGGCAGCCAGGTCAGCATGCATGCGGGCATGCAGAACATCGGCTGGATCGGCGGCGGCCTGGTGGCGCTGGGCCTGGCCTGGTGCGTCTGGGCCTTCGTGCGCTGGTCTGCCGGCTTCCAGGCAACTGCGCACTGAAGTGGGTCAGCCGCCGGGTGCCCGCATGGCCTGGGCGTAGCGCTGCGGTGCCAGGCGAGACACCAGCGCGCAGACCACGAGCACGGCGGCCATCTGTGCCAGCCAGCCTGCGCTGAATCCGCCCGTGAACTGGTGCAGCCGGGCGATCACATAGGGCGCCAGCGCCGCAATCAGAAAGCCGCCGCCCTGCATCAGCGCATTGAGCGCCCCGGCCTGCGTGGGGTGGGGAAGATGGTCGAGCGCCACCACCATCATCAGCGCGAAGCAGCCACCCAGGCCGATGCCGAGGATGACGATGTTGAGCAGCGGCGCCGCATCAGGCCACCAGGCCAGCGCGGCCAGGCCGATGATCTGGCACAGCAGCGTGAACCCCAGCCATGGCCGCCGGTCGGCATGGCGCGCGGCCAGCACGGGCAGTCCCAGCGCGGCGCCGGCCTGTGCCACCGACAGCAGGGCGACCAGGCCGCCGCTTTGCGCGGGGCTCCAGCCGTGCGTCTGGTAGAAGGGCGCAAGCCAGGCCACCATGGCCGCATAGCCGCCGTTGATGAGGCCGAAGCAGGCCATCAGCAGCCAGGTGCGCGGGCGTTGGCGCAGCCAGCCGGTGTCTTGCGTGGCGTTGGCCCCTGCCATGGGCGCCAGAGCCGGCAACGCGCGCAGCGCATGCCGCGCCAGCGCCAATGCCAGCAGGGCGGGCGCAGTCCACAGCGCCAGTGCAAAGCGCCAGTCCAGCCCCCATTGCACGGCCAGCGGCGAGATCTGGGCACCGAGCGCCCCGCCGCCCATGAGCGCGGCCGAGTACAGCCCCATCATCTGGGCCATGCGTGCGGGCGACTGGCGCTTGATCAGGCCCGGCAGCACGCCTTGCACCAGGGCCACGCCAGCGCCGCACAGCGCGGCCGTGGCCAGCAGGGTGGCCGCACTGGAGCCCGCCACGCGCAGCGCGCAGCCCAGCGCAATCACCGCCAAGGACCCGACCACGGCGCGGCGCGGACCCAGGCGCTGAAGCGCGGCCGGGGCCAGCCAGGCGCCCACGCCCATCAACGCCATGGGCAGCAGCGTCAGCCAGGACAGCGTGGACAGATCCATGCCGGTGGCGGACTGGATCTGCGGTCCCAGCGGGCCGATGGCCGTGAGAAACGGGCGCAGGTTCAGCGTGACCAGCACGACGGTGGCCAGCCACAGCGCCGTTGGAATGGCGTGTGCTGCGGCAGGCGCCTCGGTGCGTGTGGGCGCAATGGACGACATGGCTTCAGGCCCAGGGGGCGTTGCCATACAGCTGGGCCGCCGTGATGCCCGTGTCCAGCCGCGTCAGGGGCAGCGGTGGCGGCTGCAGCGGCATGCGCAGCCGCTGGTAGGCGCCCTCGCTGGACAGGCCATACGGCTGTGCATCCGCGTTGTCGAAGGCGAAGAAAACCTGCTCGGCCCCGGCCATCACCAGCGCCGCCAGGCACATGGGGCAGGGGTGGCCGCTGGCGTAGATGGTGCAGCCGGCCAGGCTGGCGTTGGCCTGGGCGCGCGTGCCCGCGCGCAGCGCCTGCATTTCGGCATGGGCGCTGGGATCATGGCTTTGCACGATCTCGTTGACGCCCGTGGACAGGATCTGCCCCTCGCGCGCGAGCAGGGCGCCGAAGGGCCGCCCGCCCCGCAGGCGGTTGTCGTGCGCCAGCTGCACGGCATGGCGCAGCAGGCGGATGTGTTCTTGTTCTTGCATGGGGATGGCTGGGCAATCGGGAGCTGAGGCCGCAGTCTAGGACGGGGGCCATCAATTGGAAAATTAAATGATCAAATGCCGGGCAGTGACAAAGCCACTGAAATCCGCCCACGCCCATGCAACCCTCTTCCATAGACCCCACCCTGCTGCGCAGCTTCTGCGCCGTGGCCGAAACCGGCAGCTTCACGCGCGCGGCGCAGGGCGTGCACCTGACCCAGTCCACGGTCAGCCAGCAGATCCGCAGGCTGGAGGAGCAAATGGGCTGCACGCTGCTGGACCGCAGCGGGCGCCATGTGGAATGCACGCTGGAAGGAGAGCGCCTGCTGGCCTATGCGCAACGCATCCTCGCGCTCATGGACGAGGCCGTGGAGCAGTTGGCTGGCGCCACCGAAGCCGTGCTGCGCATCGGCGTACCAGAGGACTTTGCCGGCAATGCCTTGATGCCCGCCTTGGGCGCGCTGGCGCGCAGCCAGCCGCAGTTGCGCCTGGAGCTGACCAGCGGGCTGTCGCAGGCGATATGGCAGCAGTTCCAGTCCGGCGAGCTGGACCTGGCCATCGTCAAGCAGCGCAGCGGCAGCACGCCCGGCATGGCGCGCTGGCCTGAACCGCTGGCCTGGATAGACAGTGCGCGGCATCCCTGCCACGGGATGGATCCCTTGCCTTTGGTGGTGTTTCCACAGGGCGGCCTGTACCGCAGCGAGATGACGCATGCGCTGGATGCCGCCGGCCGGCGCTGGCGCCTGGCCTATGTGAGCGCCAGCCTGGCCAGCCTGGAAGCCGCCGTGGAGCAGGGCCTGGGCATCAGCCTGCTGCCGCGCCGGCTGGTCGGGCCCGGCCACCGCCTGCTCGACGGCATGGCCGGCTTCGCCCCCGTGCCTGATGTGGAAGTGGCACTGCACGTGCGCGCCCAGTTGTCGGCGCCTGGCCGGCGTCTGGCCGGGCGCCTGTGTGAGGTGTGCGAGGCGTTGCTGGGCGTGTCTTAGTCGAACAGCTCGGCGTGCGTGCCGGCTCGCACGAAAATGATCGATTCGTTGGCGCCCTGGCCATCGAGCCGGTAGATCAGCAGGAAATCGCCCCCCACGTGGCACTCCCTGTGATCGGCCCAGTCGCCGGTGAGGGCATGGTCAAGCCACTGAGGCTCCAGGGGGGCGTCGTTGGCAATCAGCAGCAGCATGGCCTCCTTCAACCGCTTCATGTCATGGCGGCCGGAATGCGACAGCCGGACCCAGTCCTTGGCGAAAGCCTTGGTCCGGTCCGATGCGCGGGGAAGGACTGCGCGCTTACTGCTCGCTGCCTTTTTCGAGGTCATGGAGCAAATCGTCCGCGGTGGCAAAGCGTGCCTTGCGCATGGCGCGTGCCTCCTGCATGGCTGCGCGCGTCTCGGCGTTGGGTGCCCTGAGGTCGAAGGGCAATTGCTGGTCGGCCACCACGCGCATCAGGAAGACACGTACGGCATCCGACACCGTCAAGCCCATGCCGGCCAGGGTTTCGGCGGCCTGTGCCTTGATCTCTTCATCCACGCGCACGTGGATCATGGTGGTGGTTGCCATGGTGTGCTTCTGCAAAAATGGGTGAGATACATTGTATCTCGCAGGGCAGAAGACAGGTAAGCAGGCAGGTTGCTGGGATGTCGCTTGGCGGCTCCCGCCTTCGAGCCCTCCAGTAAAAATCCCCGCCGTGGCGGGGATGGTCAGTGGGTGACGCGCAGGCTCAATCCATCGTCAGGTTCTGCTTTTGCACCACGTCCTTGTAGACCGCCAGTTCGGCCTTGATCTCTTCAAAGAAATGCTCGGGCGTGTCGGCCACGATCAGCGAGCCGGTTTCCTCGATGCGCTTCTTGATGGCCGGGTCCTGCAGCACCTTGCGCGTGGCGGCATTGACCTTGTCCACGATGTCGCGCGGCAGGTTCTTGGGGCCGACGATGCCGTAGTAGGCCATGCGGTTGACGGGGGCCAGGCCCACTTCCTTGAAGGTGGGCACATCGGGCAGCGCTGCCAGGCGCTGGGGCGCGGCCACCACGATGGGCACCAGGCGCTTTTCCTTGACGAAGCCCAGGGCCGAGGGCAGGTTGTCGAAGATCAGCGGAACCTGGCCGGCCACGGCGTCGTTCAGCGCGGGGCCGCTGCCACGGTAGGGCACGTGGGTGATGTCGGTGCCCGTGGACAGCTTGAACATCTCCATCATCAGATGGGTGATGCTGCCGTTGCCGGGCGAGGCGTAGGAGTACTTGCCGGGGTTCTTCTTCACCTCGGCCAGGAACTCCTGGTAGTTCTTGCCCGCGAACTTGGGGTGGGCCGCAATGATGTTGGGCGTGGCCGCGATGTTCACGATGGGCGTGAAGTCTGTCAGCACGTTGTACGGGATCTTGGGGTTGATCGCCGGGTTGGTGGCCGTGGTGGACACGGTGGCGATGCCCAGGCTGTAGCCGTCGGGCTGGGAGCGCGCCGTCTCGGCCGCGCCGATGCTGCCGCCGCCGCCGCCCTTGTTCTCGACCACCACGGGCTGGCCCAGGGCGCGGCCCAGCGGCTCGGCCACGATGCGCGCGATCAGGTCGGTGGTGCCGCCGGCCGCGAAGGGCACGAGCAGCTTGATGGGTTTGGCAGGGTAGCCCTGGGCATGGGCTGCGCCCGACAGCGCGAGGGCGCCGAGGATGCCGGCGAGCGCGATGCGAGTGGTGTGAGTCATGGTGTTGTCTCCTTGAATGGATGTTGTGAGCGTTTGTTGTGAGGCACCGACGGGTGGGAAGGCTGGGTTTTTTTAAGACATTCGTATGGCGGTGCTTGAGGAAAAAGATGGGGAGAAGGCGGTGTTGCCTGGCGCAGGTGATCAGACCACGCCGCGCGAGCGCAGCGCCTGGATGGCCATGGGCGCAATGCCCAGCTCGCCCAGCACTTCATCGGTGTGCTGGCCCAGGGAGGGCGGTGCGCTGCGCAGCACGGGCGGGGTATCGCTCAGCCGCATGGGGCTGGCCACGCCGGCGATGCGCGAGATGCCGTCGCCGGCCTCGCGCGGCAGCTCGACGCGTATGCCGCGTGCGCGCACCTGCGGGTCGTCGAAGGCCTGGGCGATGGTGTTGATGGGGCCGCAGGGCACGGCCTTGTCTTCCAGCAGCGCAATCCATTCGGCCGTGCCGCGTGTCTTCATGAGGGGCACCATCCGCTCCAGCAGCGCCTGGCGATTGCGCACGCGCGCGGTGTTGGTGGCAAAGCGCTCGTCATGCGCCCAGCCGGCTTCGCCGACGGCGGCGCAAAAGCGCGCGAACTGGCCGTCGTTGCCAATGGCCAGCAGCACGTTGCCGTTGGCCGTGGCGAAGTCCTGGTAGGGCGCCAGGCTGGGGTGGATGTTGCCGGCGCGGCCCGGCGATTCGCCCGTGGCCAGAAAGCCGGCGGCCTGGTTGGCCAGCACGGCCATGCCCACGTCGAGCAGGGCCATGTCGATGTGCTGGCCCCGGCCCGATGCCTGGCGCGCATGCAGCGCAGCCAGGATGGCATTGCTGGCATACAGCCCCGTGAAGACATCGATCACGGCCACGCCCACCTTGAGCGGGCCGCCTCCGGGCGCCTCGTCGGCATGGCCGGTGATGCTCATCAGCCCGCACATGGCCTGCACCATGAGGTCGTAGCCCGCGCGCTCGGCATACGGGCCGGTCTGGCCGAAACCCGTGACCGAGCAATAGATCAGGCGCGGGTTGAGCGCCTTGAGGCTTTCGTAGTCCAGCCCGTACTGGGCCAGGCCACCGACCTTGAAGTTCTCCACCAGCACGTCGGCCCCGGCCGCCATCTGGCGAATCAGCTGCTGCCCATCGGGGGTGGACATGTCGATGGTGACCGAGCGCTTGTTGCGGTTGCAGGCCGTGAAATAGCTGGCCTCCTGCGTGGCCTGCCCATCGTCGCGCGGCAGGAACGGAGGCCCCCAGTGGCGCGTGTCATCGCCGGCCACGGGCCGCTCGACCTTGATCACATCGGCGCCCAGGTCGGCCAGTGTCTGCGTGCACCAGGGCCCGGCCAGCACGCGGGAAAGATCAAGCACCTTGATGCCAGCCAATGCGGCCGGCGCGGAGGATGTGGAGGACATGAGAGGGAAGAAATATGAGCGCGCCCGATGCCGCTGGTAGTTCAGCTCAGGGCTTGAGCTTCCATCACCCATAGCGTGTGACATGGGCGTGGAGCAGGCCAGGGACGCCGAGCAAGAGCCGCCTCGCGGCGAGGGCGTCGTCCCCCTCCGCGAAGCGAGAAGGGGGAAGGCGCGAAGCGCCTCAGGGGGTCAGTTGGCAAAAGCTGCGATGCCGGTCTGCGCCCGGCCCAGGATCAGCGCATGCACATCGTGCGTGCCTTCGTAGGTGTTGACCACTTCCAGGTTGACCAGATGGCGGGCCACACCGAACTCGTCGCTGATGCCGTTGCCGCCCATCATGTCGCGCGCCATGCGGGCAATGTCCAGCGACTTGCCGCAGTTGTTGCGCTTGATCAGCGAGGTGATCTCGATCACGTTCTGGTGCTCGTCCTTCATGCGGCCCACGCGCAGCGCGGCCTGCAGGCCCAGGGTGATCTCGGTCTGCATGTCGGCCAGCTTCTTCTGCACCAGCTGGTTGGCGGCCAGGGGGCGGCCGAACTGCTTGCGGTCCAGCGTGTACTGGCGCGCCGTGTGCCAGCAGAACTCGGCTGCGCCCAGGGCGCCCCAGGCAATGCCGAAGCGTGCGCTGTTCAGGCAGGTGAAGGGGCCCTTGAGGCCGCGCACCTCGGGGAAGGCGTTTTCCTCGGGGACGAAGACATCGTCCATCACGATCTCGCCCGTGATGGAGGCGCGCAGGCCCACCTTGCCGTGGATGGCCGGGGCCGACAGGCCCTTCATGCCCTTGTCCAGGATGAAGCCGCGGATCTCGCCCACATGGCCGTCCTCGGTCACTTCCTTGGCCCAGACCACGAACACGTCGGCCACGGGGCTGTTGGTGATCCACATCTTGTTGCCCTTGAGGCGGTAGCCGCCGTCCACCTTGTAGGCGCGGCTGGACATGCTGCCGGGGTCGGAGCCGTGGTCGGGTTCGGTCAGGCCGAAGCAGCCGATGAACTCGCCGCTGGCCAGCTTGGGCAGGTACCTGTTCTTCTGGTCTTCGGTGCCGAATTCATTGATGGGCACCATCACCAGCGAGCTTTGCACGCTGGCCATGGAGCGGTAGCCCGAGTCCACGCGCTCGATCTCGCGCGCCACCAGGCCGTAGCTGACATAGTTCAGGCCCGCGCCGCCGTACTGCGTGGGGATGGTGGGGCCCAGCAGGCCCAGCTCGCCCATCTCGCGGAAGATGCTCACGTCGGTCTTTTCATGGCGGAACATTTCCAGCACGCGGGGTGCCAGCTTCTCCTGGCAGTAGGCATGGGCCGCGTCGCGGATCATGCGCTCGTCTTCGCTCAGTTGCTGGTCGAGCTGGAAGGGGTCATCCCATTGGAAGCTGTTGCGGGCCATGGCGTGGTTTCTCCAAAAAACAAAGAGGTCAAGGGCGGGTCGCTGCCATATGCCAAAGCCGGGCAGGCTGTGGCCATGGAGCGTTGTTGCGACGCATCTTAGAAGCGGGCCTGCGCGTGGCGCAAACGATGTTTGTTCATCCATGAATGCGTAAAACGCATGTATGAATGGGTTGTTGCGGGTTATTCCCTATGATGTGAGGCTCTGAAGTGCATTGAATTCATGAGATATGCGTAGAGCCCTGCCATCCACCCAAGCCCTTGCCTGCTTCGAGTCGGCCGCCCGCCACATCAGCTACACGCGTGCGGCGCAGGAGCTGTCGCTCACGCAAAGCGCGGTATCGCGCCAGATCATTGCGCTGGAGGAGTTCCTGGGCGTGCAACTGTTCCGGCGCACGCGCCACGGCGTGCTGCTGACGGAGGCCGGCACGCAGTACGCCCAGCAGGTCTCGCGCTGGCTGCACGGCCTGGAGCGCGACACGCTGGACATCATGGCCCACCAGGGCGAGGGAGGCCCGCTCAACCTGGCGGCCGTGCCCACCTTCGCCACGCGCTGGCTGCTGCCGCGCCTGCCGCAGCTGGCGCGCGAGCATCCCGAGGTCACGGTGCACATCGATGTGCAGACGCGGCCCTTCCTGTTTGCCGATACCGTGTTCGATGCTGCGCTCTATGCAGGCACGCCCGAGCAGGTGGCACGCTGGCCCGGTGTGCAGGCGCAATGGCTGATGGACGAAGAGGTGGTGCCCGTGTGCAGCCCGCAATTGCTGGCCACGGCGCAGGCGCGCGAGCCGGGCCGCGCCTGGCTGCCCGTGGGGGCGGACATCGTGGCCCGGATGCCGCTGCTGCAGCAAAGCACGCGGCCCTACGGCTGGCAGCAGTGGTTCGATGCCATGGGCGTGGCCGCGCCGCGCGCGCTGGACGGCATGCGGCTGGAGCTGTTTTCCATGCTGGCCGTGGCCGCCAGCCAGGGCCTGGGCGTGGCGCTGATGCCGCCTATGCTGATCGAGCAGGAGCTGGCGCGCGGCGACCTCATCATTGCCTGCCCCCAGCCGCTGCGCGGCAACCGCGCCTACTACCTGGTCACCCCGGCCCTGGCGCCCGATGCCCAGCCCGCGCCCGCCCTGCGCGTGTTCTCTTCATGGCTGCAGCAGCGCGCCAGGGAGCACCGGCCTGCCTGAAAATTAAGCAGGCCTTGGATTGTTCAACGATGACAGTCACTTAACTGACTTATCCTTGCTGCTGGCGGCGCTTGTCCACAGGCTTGTGGGGGTGTCTCTGGGGAAAACCCGCAATCGCGCTCAAAACCAGGGCAGCACGGCCAGGCACAGCGGCATGACCACGGCCGTGGCCACGCCGTTCAGGCCCATGGCCAGGGCCGAGAAGGCGCCCATGGTCGGATTCACCTGCAGCGCGCGTGCCGTGCCGATGGCGTGGGCCGTAAGTCCCAGGGCAAAACCCTGCACGGCCGGGTCATCGCTGCGCACCAGGCGGATCAGCAGCGGCGCCATCATCGTGCCCGCAATGCCGGTGATGGCCACGGCCACGGCCGCCAGCGAGGCCGGGCCGCCAAAGCGCTCGGCCATGGGCAGGGCGATGGGAATGGTGGCCGACTTGGGCGCCAGCGCTACCAGCGTCTGCACCGTGGCGCCCAGGCTCCAGCCAATCAGCAGTGCCGACAGCAACGCCACCACGCAGCCCACGGCCAGCGCCACGCTGATGGGCAGCCACAGCGCGCGTATGCGCTCGCGCTGGGCGTACAGCGGAATTGCCAGCGCGACGGTGGCCGGGCCGATCAGCAGTCCCAGCAGCGAGACGCCGCTGCGGTAGCTGGCATAGGAGGTGCCCGTGGCCAGCAGCACGCCCACGATGACGACGACGGCCGTGAACACGGGAATCAGGAGCGGATGGTTGCCGCTTCGGCGGTACAGCGCCATGGCCGCCAGGTAGACGGCCATGGTCAGCACCAGCCAGGGCAGGTGGGCGGTGGAGGCATTGCCGGACAGCGACTGCCAGGCGCTGTGCCAGTGGGTGGTGAGCACGCTCATGCCTTGTCTCCCTGGTGGGCAGCCGCTTCGCGGGCGCGCTGGCGCTCCAGGCACCAGCGGAAGGTGAAGGCCGTGGCCAGGAAGGTAATGGCCGCGCCGGCCACGCAGGCGATCACGAAGGGCTGCCATTCGCGCGACAGCCGGTCGAACTCCAGCATCACGCCTGCAATGACGGGAATGAACAGCAGCATCATGTTCTGCAGCAGCACGCCGGCGGCCTTCTCCAGCGACTCGGGCAGGCGGCCGTGCAGCAGCAGCGCCGCCAGCAGCAGCAGCGTGCCCATAAGCGCTCCCGGAAGCGGCAGCCCCGTGAGCTGGACGATGGCCTCTCCCAGCAACTGGAAGGCGAACAAGGCGGTGATGGCGTACAACATGAAAACCTGAATCCCTGGAGCAGATGGCAAGAGCGGAGAGCAGAGGGCGGCGGCAAGAGAGCGGGCTGCCCGTTTCCCGGACAGGGCAGTGCCCTGGCACCTGTGGGACGCCGCCGCAAAGCGTGCCATCATCGCCCACATCGCGAAAAAAGGTGCGGACACCGATTGCGCGGCGTCCCGGCCAACGCTATGTTGGGACCCATGCCTTGGGCAGTGCCGGGGCATGAGACTTTGAATAGCGAAGGAGTAGCGATGGCCGAAACCACATATCACGCACCCGTGTACGAGCCGACGGTGGATGAACTCGAAGTGCTCAAGAAGCTGGAAATGGGCGAGCCCGTGTCGCTGGAAAGCGCGGCGCGCGAGCATCTGTCCAAGAGGCTGCGCGAGCGTGGACTGGTCGAAGTGGACAGCAGCCATCAATGGCACATCACGGCGGCGGGCCGTGCCCAGATCCGCCGCTCCGATGCCTGAGGCGCGGCGCGACAGGTGACCCCGATTTCAAGGGTTTTCCCTTGGATTCAGGGGCTGCCTGATTTGCAGGCAGCCTAGCTTGCGGCCAGTGAATGCAAGCACTTGGACGCCTCGTTCACTTGCTGTTCACTGAATATCCACAGGGTTGTTCAAGGGTTCTGTGGAGAAAAAAAGCCACCCCAGGGTGGCTTTTTTCATGGGCATCACCAGGCTTTTGCAGCGGGCGCACCGGGCTGGTGCCCGCGCCGGAAATTGGCTGCATGGCGATGGTGCAGATACCGGTTTTCAGAGGGAAGGTGCCGGATTTCGCGCACTGGGCAAGGCTAGGGGGCAGGCCGCGGTGGGGGCGATTCGAGGCGGGCTGGACATGCGCCTGATTGCAGTCCGTTTCCGCCTTGGCGGTGGCTTGATGCCAAAGTTGTACACAGGTTGGGTGGTGTGCGGGTGAAAGCGCGCAGGGGCTATCCCGCCCAAGGCATGAGGACGCAGGATCTGGTCAGGCTGGAGGCCTTGAATTGCAGTGCAGCCGCTGAAAAGGGCTGGTGCAGGAAGGAGGGGTGTGCGGACACTGTGAAGACAGCGGCCGGAAAAGAAATAGCCGAAAAAGCAGCGGACTGCTTTTTCGGCTACGTAATCTCTGGTGCCCGGGGCCGGAATCGAACCGGCACGCCTTGCGGCGGGGGATTTTGAGTCCCCTGCGTCTACCAATTTCACCACCCGGGCTACTTAGCGCAGGGGCGAATTATGGCACAGTGTGAGGCTATGAAAATTTATCCGACCATCGAAGACGCCATCGGCCGCACGCCCCTGGTGGCATTGCAGCGCATCGGTGCGCAGTCTCGCCAGGAACGTGGCAACGTGGTGCTGGGCAAGCTGGAAGGCAACAATCCGGCCGGTTCGGTCAAGGACAGGCCGGCCCTGTCGATGATCCGCCGCGCCGAAGAGCGCGGCGACATCAAGCCCGGCGACACGCTGATCGAGGCGACCTCGGGCAATACCGGCATTGCGCTGGCCATGGCCGCCACGATCAAGGGCTACCGGATGGTGCTGATCATGCCCGAGGACCTGTCCATCGAGCGTGCCCAGACGATGAAGGCCTATGGCGCCGAGCTGATCCTCACGCCCAAGAGCGGCGGCATGGAATACGCGCGCGACCTGGCCGACCAGATGGTGGCCCAGGGCAAGGGCGTGGTGCTCGACCAGTTCGGCAACCCCGACAACCCGCGTATCCACTACGAGACCACCGGCCCCGAGCTGTGGGAGCAGACCGGCGGCGAGATCACCCATTTCGTGAGCGCCATGGGCACCACGGGCACGATCACCGGCGTGGCGAAGTTCCTCAAGGAAAAGAACCCTGCCATCCGCATCGTGGGCGCCCAGCCGGCCGAGGGCTCGCGCATCCCTGGCATCCGCAAGTGGCCCGAGGAATACATGCCCAAGATCTACGACGCCTCGCTGATCGACGAGACCGTGCTCGTGGGCCAGGACGATGCCGAAGACATGGCGCGCCGCCTGGCGCGCGAGGAAGGCATCTTTGCCGGCATCTCGGCGGCGGGCGCCTGCTGGGTGGCCCAGCAGATTGCCGAGCGCGAGAACAACGCCACCATCGTCTTCGTGGTCTGCGACCGCGGCGACCGCTATCTGTCCACGGGCGTCTTCCCCGCCTGACGCAGCGACAGGCCCGCCTTCCGGCGGGCCTTCCTGTTTGCATTGAGCCAGGACAGCAAAAAACCAGGAACAGCCCCATGCACTATGAAACCCGCTATTGCACGCACTGCGCCACCCCCCTGCAGTGGGTGATCCAGGCCGAGGACGGCGGCGATGTATCGCGCCTGCGCTGCCCCGAGTGCGGCTGGACGCACTGGAACAATCCCACGCCCGTGCTGGCCGCCATCGTGGAGCTGGACGGCAAGGTGCTGCTGGCGCGCAATGCGGCCTGGCCCGAGAAGGTCTTCGGCCTGATCACGGGCTTCATGGAGGCCGGCGAGTCGCCCGAGGAGGGCGTGGCGCGCGAGGTGGCGGAGGAAACCGGCCTGAAGGCCGAGTCGCTGGAGCTGATCAGCGTGCATGAGTTCCTGCGCATGAACCAGGTGATCATCGCCTTCCATGTGCGCGCCAGCGGCCAGGTCCGGCTGTCGCCCGAGCTGCTGGAATACCGCCTGCTGGAGCCCGAGAAAGTCCAGGCCTGGCCTTCGGGCACCGGCATGGCGCTGGCCAAGTGGCTGCGCAGCCGGGGGCATGATCCTGTGATCCGTGACTTCTGGAAGCGCGCCGAGCAGGCCCAGGAGGCTGAAGCGAGTCGCGCCGATCAAGACACTGCTGCCGGCCTCCGCCGCGATGCCGC
The DNA here is from genome assembly GCF_043104185.1 of Delftia sp. WSY_22. NCBI lineage: Bacteria > Pseudomonadati > Pseudomonadota > Betaproteobacteria > Burkholderiales > Comamonadaceae > Delftia > Delftia sp. WSY_22. The sequence continues at coordinate 229,356 of NZ_JBICKN010000057.1, read as the reverse complement.
CTAGAATCCCAGGCTCAAGAGGTGCATCCGATGGAAATTCACAAGGAAATCGACACGCGCGGGCTCAACTGCCCGCTGCCCATTCTCAAGGCCAAGAAGGCGCTGGCCGAACTGGACAGCGGCCAGTTGCTCAAGGTGGTGGCCACGGATACCGGATCGCTGCGCGACTTCCAGGCCTTCGCCAAGCAGACCGGCAATGAACTGGTGGAGCAGCAGACCGTGGGCGCGGAGTTCATCCACATCCTGCGCCGGCGCTGAGCGGCTGCACGCGGCTCGCTCCAAAGAAAAAGGCCTGCTTTCGCAGGCCTTTTGCATGGGGCAGGGGCGGCCCTGGGGCCCGGCCTCAGATGCTCAGGCCCTGCAGGTATTCGCGGAAGCTCGCGCCCACGTCCTCATGCTGTAGCGCCAGCTCCACCGTGGCCTGCAAAAAGCCTTCCTTGCTGCCGCAGTCGTAGCGCTTGCCCTGGTACTGGAAGGCGTAGACGGCTTCATGGGCCATCAGGCGTTCGATGGCGTCTGTCAGCTGGATCTCGCCGCCCACGCCCTTGGGCTGGTTGCGGATCTCCTCGAAGATGGCCGGTGTCAGCACGTAGCGGCCAGCCACGCCCATGCGCGAGGGCGCCTTCTCGGGCGCGGGCTTTTCCACGATCTTCTCGATGCGCATCAGCGCGCCGCCAGCCGGCTCGCCAGCCACGATGCCGTAGCGCTTGGTCTGCTCCAGCGGCACTTCCTGCACGGCCAGCAGGGAGCGGCCCTGTTTCTGGAAAGCCGAGGTCATCTGGGCCATCACGCCCGGGCCGCCGGACTCGCCCACCATCAGGTCGTCGGCCAGCAGCACGGCAAAGGGCTCGTTGCCCACCAGCGGCTCGGCGCACAGCACGGCGTGGCCCAGGCCCAGGGAGCGCGGCTGGCGCACGAACAGGCAGTTCATGTCGGCGGGGCTGATGCTGCGCACCAGCTCCAGCATGGCCTGCTTGCCGGCGTTCTCCAGCTCGTTTTCCAGCTCGTAGGCGGTGTCGAAATGGTCCTCGATGGCGCGCTTGCTGCGGCCGGTGACGAAGATCATGTCGCGGATGCCGGCCTCGTAGGCCTCTTCCACGGCGTACTGGATCAGCGGCTTGTCCACCACGGGCAGCATCTCCTTGGGAGAGGCCTTGGTGGCGGGCAGAAAGCGCGTGCCGAGCCCGGCAACGGGAAACACGGCTTTGCGGACACGGGTCTGGGTGCTCATAAACGGATCTTTCAACCCAGGCGGGCGAGTTGTTCCTGGATGCGGATCAGCGTTGCGCCGAAGTCGGCCACGCGCTTCTTTTCCTGGTCGATGACGGCCGGGGGTGCCTTGGCCACGAAGGCCTCGTTGCCCAGCTTGGCATTGGCCTTGGTGATTTCGCCTTCCAGGCGTGCGGCTTCCTTGGACAGGCGGGCCTTTTCGGCCGCCACGTCGATCTCCACGAACAGCGCCAGGCGCGCCTCGCCCACCACGCAGACGGGCGCGGCCTGGGCGGCCTCGGCCCAGGCGGCTTCGTCGTCGAACACCTTGACTTCGCTGAGCTTGGCCAGGTTCTGAAGCACGGCGGCGTTGGTGCGCAGGAACTGCGCCTCGTCGTCCGAGCTGGCCACGGCCAGCAGCGGCAGGCGCTGTGCGGGCGACACGCCCATCTCGCCGCGCAGCGTGCGGCAGGCGTCGATCATCTGCTTGATGCGGCCCACGTAGGCGATGGCGGCCTCGTCGATCTTCTCGGGCTGGGCCTCGGGGTAGCGGGCCACGGCCACGGACTCGCCGGGCAGGCCGGCGACCGGGGCGACCTTCTGCCACAGGGCTTCGGTCACGAACGGGATGATGGGGTGGGCCAGGCGCAGGATGGCCTCCAGCGTGCGGATCAGCGTGCGGCGCGTGGCGCGCTGCTGGGCCTCGCTGCCGGTCTGGATCTGCACCTTGGCGATTTCCAGGTACCAGTCGCAGAACTCGTTCCAGACGAAGTCGTACAGCGCGTTGGCCACGTTGTCCAGGCGGAATTCGGCAAAGCCCTTGGCCACTTCGGCCTCGACCTTCTGCAGCTGCGAGGTGATCCAGCGGTCGGGCTGGCTGAACTGCATGTAGCCCGCGAACTCGCCGCCGGCCTGGCATTGCTCCTTGGTGTGGGGCAGCAGGCCGCAGTCATGGCCTTCGCAGTTCATCAGCACGAAGCGGCTGGCGTTCCACAGCTTGTTGCAGAAGTTGCGGTAGCCCTCGCAGCGCTTGCTGTCGAAGTTGATGGAGCGGCCCAGCGAGGCCAGGGCCGCGAAGGTGAAGCGCAGCGCATCGGCGCCGTAGGCGGGAATGCCCTCGGGGAATTCCTTTTGCGTGTTCTTGCGCACCTGGGGGGCGGTCTCGGGGCGGCGCAGGCCCTGGGTGCGCTTGTCCAGCAGGGTGTCCAGGTCGATGCCGTCGATCAGGTCCACGGGGTCGAGCACGTTGCCCTCGGACTTGCTCATCTTCTTGCCCTGGGCGTCACGCACCAGGCCATGCATGTAGACATGGCGGAAGGGCACGCGGCCCGTGAAGTGCGTGGTCATCATGATCATCCGGGCGACCCAGAAGAAGATGATGTCGTAGCCCGTGACCAGCACCGAGCTGGGCAGGTAGAGGTTGTAGTCATCGTCGGCCGCCTCGGTCTGGTTCGGCCAGCCCATGGTGGAGAACGGCACCAGGGCCGAGGAGTACCAGGTGTCCAGCACGTCCTCGTCGCGCGTGAGCGTCTTGCCGGGGGCCTGGGCCTGGGCTTCTTCCTCGGTGCGGGCCACGTAGACCTTGCCGTCCTCGTCGAACCAGGCCGGAATCTGGTGGCCCCACCACAGCTGGCGCGAGATGCACCAGTCCTGGATGTTGTTCATCCACTGGTTGTAGGTGTTGACCCAGTTCTCGGGCACGAACTGCACCTGGCCGCTGGAGACGGCATCGATGGCCTTCTGCGCGATGGACTTGCCCGTGGCATCGCCTTCGCCGACCTTGTTCATTGCCACGAACCACTGGTCGGTCAGCATGGGCTCGATCACCTGGCCCGTGCGCGTGCAGATGGGCACCATGAGCTTGTGCTTCTTGGTCTCGACCAGCAGGCCGGCCGCGTCCAGGTCGGCCACGATGGCCTTGCGCGCCACGAAGCGGTCCATGCCGCGGTACTTCTCGGGCGCCTCGTCGTTGATGGTGGCCGTCAGCGTCAGCACGCAGATCATCGGCAGGCCGTGGCGCTGGCCCACGGCGTAGTCGTTGTTGTCATGCGCAGGCGTGACCTTGACCACGCCCGTGCCGAACTCGCGGTCCACGTAGTCGTCGGCAATGATGGGGATCTCGCGGCCCACCAGGGGCAGGATCACGGTCTTGCCGATCAGCGCCTGGTAGCGCTCGTCCTCGGGGTGCACCATCAGGGCTGCGTCGCCCAGCATGGTTTCCGGGCGCGTGGTGGCCACCACGAGCTGGCCCGAGCCGTCGGCCAGCGGGTAGGCGATGTGCCACAGCGAGCCGTCCTTTTCCTCGTTCTCGACCTCGAGGTCGGAGACGGCGGACATCAGCTTGGGGTCCCAGTTCACCAGGCGCTTGCCACGGTAGATCAGGCCCTGCTGGTACAGGCGCACGAAGGTCTCGTTGACGATGGACGACAGCTTGTCGTCCATGGTGAAGTACTCGCGGCTCCAGTCCACGCTGTCGCCCATGCGGCGCATCTGGCCGGTGATGGTGTTGCCGCTCTGGTTCTTCCACTCCCAGACCTTGCTCACGAAGTTCTTGCGCGCCTCGGGAGGCGTCGCGCCCATGTCGTGGCGGCTGGCGATGCCCTGCTCCTGCAGCTGGCGCTCCACCACGATCTGCGTGGCGATGCCCGCGTGGTCGGTGCCGGGCACCCAGACCGTGTTGTGGCCCTTCATGCGGTGGTAGCGCGTGAGGCTGTCCATGATGGTCTGGTTGAACGCATGGCCCATGTGCAGCGTGCCCGTCACATTGGGCGGCGGCAGCTGGATGGAGAACGAGGGCTGGGATGCATCTGCCTGGCCCGTGCCGCGCACGCCGGCTGCGCCGTAGCCGCGCTTTTCCCATTCGGGGCCCCATTGGGCCTCGATGGCGGCGGGTTCAAACGATTTGGACAGGCTGTCGAGGCCTGGCTGGGCAATGGTGTCGCTCATGGCTTGCTTGCGGGGAATTGTGCGAATGGCGTTTGGCAAATGAAAACGGCATCCGTTGAAGGGATGCCGTCTGCATATGCGAAATGGATGACGGTTTGACGGGGATTCTACCGACCCCGCCCGCCTGCCTGTTCGCCGGGTCTTATTCAGGCCGCTGCGTCGGGGACGAACTCGGGCCGGTCGTTGCTCTGGGGCTTGAGCGGCTGGGCGGCCTTGCCTTCGGCGCGTTCCTTGCGCCATTGCTCCTTGCGTGCCGTCCACTCGTTCAGGCGGGCGTGGGCGGTGGTGCTTTCGCGCGCCATCTGCACTTCGTCGGCCAGCTGGGCCGACAGCTCCAGGCGGATGCCGTTGGGATCGAAGAAATAGATGCTCTTGAAGATGTGGTGGTCGGTCACGCCCAGCACCTCGATGCCATGCGCCACCAGGCGGGCCTTGGTGTTCTCCAGTTCCTCGACGGTGTCCACGCGGAAGGCGATGTGGTTGATCCACAGCGGCGTGTTGGGCGAGGGCAGGGCCTTTTCGTCGTCGCCGATGTCGAAGAAGGCGATGAACGACCCATCCTTCAGGCGGAAGAAGAAGTGCGTGTAGGGGCAGTACTCGCCCGTGCTGGGCACGTAGTCGCTCTGGATGATGTGGTAGAGCGGCAGGCCCAGGATGTCCTCGTAGAAGTGGCGGGTCTCCTCGGCATCGCGGGCCTTGTAGGCGTAGTGGTGCAGCTGCTGCACGGCGGCGGGCGGTGGCAGTGTGGACAGGTCGGGACGGGCGCTTGTGTTCATCGAATGTCTCCTTGGTGGATGTCTTGATTCTACTATTCGTAATCAATTTACCTAAATGAAATGTTGCGATGGATGCAGGGATATGCGCGCTGCGGTGTCCGGGCCACCTGCGGTGCCGAGTTGCCGCCAGCACTTGACCTTCAAGTCACTTCACGCTTTCTCATCGAGGTCCGATCCCCCCGCTTGCCATGGTCGCCATGGATGCGGGGGCCCTCTGTTCACAACCGTTTTCAAGTCAAGGAACCTCATGAGCGACAGCCATCAGCACGGCGACGTGCGCGCCCTGCCGGAATCCCGTCTCTGGTTTGCCTTCGGATTGACCGGCACCTTCATGGTGGTGGAGATCATCGGCGGCATGGTCACGGGCAGCCTGGCCCTGATCTCCGACGCCATGCACATGCTGACCGACGCGATGGCGCTGCTGCTGGCCCTGGTGGCCATACGCGCCGGCCGCAAGGCAGCCGACCTGCTGCGCACCTACGGCTATGCGCGCTTCGAGATCCTGGCCGCCGCCGTCAATGCGCTGGTGCTGCTGGGCGTGGCCTTCTACATCCTGTATGAGGCCTACCGCCGCCTGTCGGCACCTGCAGAAATCCAGTCCCTGGGCATGATGGCGGTGGCGGCCGCGGGCCTGGTGATCAATCTGATCTCCATGCGCCTGCTGTCGGGCGGCAAGGACGAGAGCCTGAACGTGAAGGGCGCGTACCTGGAGGTGTGGGCTGACATGCTGGGCTCGATCGGCGTGCTCGCCGGTGCCGCGCTGATCTGGCTGACGGGCTGGCGGTGGATCGACTCGGCGGTGGCCGTGGGCATCGGCTTCATGGTGTTCCCGCGGACCTGGACCCTGCTGCGCGAGTGCATCAATATCCTGCTGGAAGGCGTGCCCTCGGGGATGAGCCTGCAGGCGGTGCGCGAGACGATTGCGGGCACGGCGGGCGTGGCAGCAATCCACGATGTCCACCTGTGGGCGGTCACGCAGAGCAAGCCCATGCTGACCGGCCATGTGGTGCTGCTGCCCGGCGCGGACGGCGAGCAGGTGCGTCGCGATATCGAGGACAGGCTGCAGGCCGGCTTCGACCTGCACCATACGACGCTGCAGATGGAGCGCGAGGACCGCTCCCCGGCAGAGCACATCCACTAGGATGCCAGTCTTCATGGACCACACCCGGAGTGCACCGATGCTTGAGCTTCGACCCAACTGCGAATGCTGCGACAAGGACCTGCCGCCAGAGTCTGCCGAGGCCCGCATCTGCACCTTCGAGTGCACGTTCTGTGCCGGCTGTGCGGATCATGTGCTGCACGGCGCCTGCCCCAACTGCGGTGGCGAGCTGGTGGCCAGGCCGCGCCGGCCGGCGGACAAGCTGGAGCGGTATCCGGCCTCGACGAAGCGGGTGCTCAAGGCCGGTGGCTGCGCTGTACGGGCCTGATCAGAGCACAGGCCTGGCTCTGCGGCCACGGAACGCAGCCTCCACCACCAGCACGGCTGCAAAACCCATCACATAGGCCAGCACATCCCACCAGTCGGCCGTGCTGCCCAGCACGATGCGCAAGGCGCGGTTGGGAATGTGCAACTGGAAGGTCGATGCCAGGAACTGGCCCAGCTCCACCAGCAGGCCCACGCACAGTGCGGCCGATGCCAGCGTCAGCACGCGCGCGGCGATCACGGTCTTGAACACGGCATAGACCCAGGCCACGGCCAACACGTCGCCGAAGAAGCTGCGCACCCAGCCCCAGCGTGCGCCGACGGTGGCCAGCAGCACGAGCAGGACAAACAGGGCCACCGCCCACACCAGGGAAACAGGATCAAAACGCCATCGCATGGCCGCCATCATCGGGCCAAAAGCGGGTCCGGTCAGCGAGCCGGGTGCGCAGTGCCTTGCGCAGCGGTGGCCAGCGGGTGCGCTATCCCGCCATCGCCGTAGCTGCCCACCACCTGGGCGATCACCACCTGGTAGCCCTTGAGCCAGCGCGCCTGCTGCCGCTTGGCCTCTATATGCGCAGGGTGGCGCATCAGCTCTTGCAGCGCCTCCCAGGTCTGCCAGTAGTAGACGTTGGAGACCAGGCCTGTGGCGGGGTTCTCCCAGGCCTCTTCGCCCAGGTAGCCGGGGATGGCGCGGGCGATCGCGGCGATCCGGCCGTCAAGGGCATGGAACTGCGCGTCGTATTCGCCCGGCGCGAAGGTGAAGGTGGATGTGTACATCGGTGGTTGGCAACCTGTGTGAGGGTGGCTGGCGCTAGATGCGCGGCGCCGCATCCATGGTGCGGGCCAGCGGCTCCTGTCCGCGCTCGCGCAGCGCGCCGATGGCGCCGTCCAGGTCGCGGGCCTGCCGGTTCTGGCTGAGCTTGGCCTTGCCCTCCAGGCGGGTGATGCGGATCTGCAGGCCGACGATGGCCTGCAGCATGCCGTCGATGAATTCACGCGGCGAGTCGGACATCTTCCAGGGCTGGGCCTGCGATGCCTCATGGACCCGGGTGAGCCGGCCGACCAGGCCGCGCACGAATCTCTCGTCGTCATGGATGCTGATTTGCCCGTGCACATGCACGGCCTCGTAGTTCCAGGTGGGCACCAGGCGGTGCGTCTCGTGCTTGCTTGGATACCAGCTGGGCGAGATATAGCCTTCGGCACCACGGAAGATGACCAGCACCTCGGCGCCGTCGCGGCACTGCTGCCAGATGGGATTGGCGCGGGCCACATGGGCGCTCAGCGTGCCCATCTCCCCTGGGGCCGCATCCAGCAGGAACGGCAGGTGGTTGGCGTCCAGCACGCCGTTGGCCTGGGTGACGAGCGTGCCCAGGGGGTGGCTGCGGATCAGGCCGTGCAGGCTGTCGGAATCGGTGAGGGAGAAATGGGCGGGCGTGTACATGGAGCTTGGTGCAACGGTGGACCGGCATCGGGGGAAACCGGACTATCCACCATCCCTGGCACAATGAAAAATCCAGTTTCGTGATTTTTTGGAAGACCAGTTGAAGTCCCATTTCGCTGCCGATACCGGGGCTGCGCCCGGCGCCCGCCGCATCCACGAATGGCTGAAATCCCAGATGGCCGACGGCAGCCTGGCCGTGGGCGCGCGCCTGCCTTCCACCCGCGCGCTGGCGCTGGACCTGGGTGTGTCGCGCACCACCATCACGGCGGCCTACGAGCAGCTTGCGGCCGAGGGCTATCTGGAGACTGCACAGGGCGCCCGGGCGCGCGTGGCAGCTGGCGCGGAGCAGCGCAGCCGCGCGCCCCGCATTGCGGCTGCGGCGCAGGATTGCCGTTCCCGCCTGTCTTCCTATGGACGGCGCGTGGATGCGCTGGCGCAGGCCCAGCCCGCTCGCGCCGGGGATGAAGGGCCTGCCGTGATCGACTTTCTGTACGGCGCCCTGGCCTTTGATGACTTTCCCACGCTGGCCTGGCGGCGCGCCTACAACCGCGCCATCGTGCAGCGCCAGTCCTCCCTGTCCTACGACGCGCCCGAAGGCGAGCCGGCGCTGCGCATGGCGCTGCAAGGCTATCTGCGAAGGGCGCGGGGGCTTGTCTGTTCGGCCGATCAGATCGTGGTGGTGCAGGGCTCGCAGCAGGCCATCGACCTGTGCGCGCGCGTGCTGGTCGATCCGGGCGAGACCGTGCTGATGGAAGAGCCCTGCTACCTGATGGCGCGCCGCGTGTTCGAGGCCCAGGGCGCATGCCTGCAGGAAATGGCCGTCGATGAACAGGGCCTGGATACCTCGGCGCTGGTCGGGCGCCAGGCGCGTCTGGCCTATGTCACGCCCTCGCACCAGTTTCCGCTGGGCGGCGTGCTGCCCATAGGCCGCAGGCAGCAGTTGCTGGCCTGGGCGCGCGCCACGGGTGCCTGGATTCTGGAGGACGACTACGACGGCGAGTTCCGCTACGGGCTGCGTCCCATCGACGCCCTGCAGTCCATTGACGAGGTGGGTTGCGTCATCCATGTCGGCACTTTCTCCAAGGCCTTGTCCCCGCAGATGCGCATGGGCTACCTGGTGCTGCCGCCGTCCCTGGTGCCCGTGTTCCGGGAAGCCCGTCGGCTGGCCGACCGGCATGCGCCGCGCCTGGACCAGCTGGTGCTGGCCGCGCTGATCGAGGACGGCAGCTACGAGCGCCATGTGCGCGCCGTCCGCCGCCGCAACGAAGGCCGCAGGGCGGCATTGCTGCAGGCGCTGGAGCGGCACCTGCCGGGCGCGGTGCAGGTCGAAGGTTCGGCCTCCGGCCTGCATGTGGTGGCCTGGGTGCCTGCCGTGCACCAGCGCGATGAAATTGCCCTGGTGCGTCTGGCGCGAGAGCGCGGCGTGGGCGTGCGCCCCATCTCGCCGCTCTATGCGGCCGGTGACGCCCATCGCCGCCAGTCCTGCGCCGGGCTGGTCCTGGGCTATGCGAGCCTGCAGCCTCAGGCCATCGAGCAAGGGGTGCGCAGGCTGGCGGGCGTGGTCAGTCAGTGGCAGACCCAATCCGCAACGCAAAAAAGCCCGTGACCGGGGTGCCGGTTCACGGGCCTTGGGTGCCGACGCCTCTAAAGGCGCTTTGCCCAGCGCGGTCTTACTGCTGCTTGACCGCTTCGATGGACATCACCAGGCGCACTTGCTTGGGGAAGCCGTAGTCCACGCCGTAGTTCACGCCGAAGGCGGTGCGGTCGATCACGGCCTCGAAGTCGCCGCCGCAGGTCTCGCGCTTTTGCAGCATGGCGTTGGGGTAGCAGGTGAACTTGTTGGCCTTGATGGTCACGGGCTGGGTCTTGTCCAGGATGGTCAGCTGGCCGGTGACTTCCTTGAGCTTGTCGCCGTCGAAGACGAACTTGTCGGAGACGAACTTGGCCTGGGGGAACTTGGCCACGTTGAAGATGTCGGCGCTCTTGAGGTGCTTGTCGAAGGCGGCGGTGCCCGAGCTCAGCGAGTCCATTTCCAGCACGACTTCGACCTTGCCGGCCTTGGCGTCACGGTCGAATTCCACGGTGCCGCTCTTCTTGTCGAAGCGCACGCGGTTGGTCGAGGCACCGTTGTGGTCGATCTCGAACGTGGCGAAGGTGTGCGTCGGGTCGATGGCGTAGGTTGCGGGAGCCGCCTGGGCAGCGGTGGCGAACAGGCCGGCAATGGCCAGGGCAAACACGGAAGTGCGCATGAAAGAACTCCTAGGTTGGGGTTGCACGAAACGGAAAAGAAAACGGCCAATCCTGGGCAAGAGTGCCGCTTACAGCTTGCCCACGCCGGTCAGGGCCAGCTTGAATTGCACCTGGACCTCGTCGGCCACCATGGAGGTATCGCCCCATTCGCCTTCGCCGATCTTGAACTGCAGGCGCTTGAGCGGCAGAGTGCCGGTGGCCGTGGTCGTGGTGCCGGACTGTGCCAGTTGCACGGGAATGCTCACGTTCTGGACCTGGCCCTTGATGCTGAGCTTGCCGTCCACCTGGTACTTGCCGCCGCCCAGCGCCTTGACGGCCGTGGAGTCGAAGACGGCCTGGGGGAATTTGGCGACATTGAACCAATCGGCCTTGGGCAGCTCGGCATCGGTTTCCTTGGCGCCCATGGTGGCGCTGCCGGTGTCCACGGTGAAGCGGATCTTGCTGGTGTCAGGCTTGGCCGTGTCGAACTGGACCTGGGCGTCGAATTTCTTGAAGTGGCCCTGCAGGGGCACGCCCATCTGCTTGGCCGTGAAGTTCACGGCGCTCTGGGCGGGAACGAGCTTTTGCTCGGCCAGGGCCGCCTGGGAGGTCAGGGCCGCAGCGGCCAGGGCAATGGTGGTCAGCGTGGCGGAAAAGCGCATGGCAGGACTCCTTTGGGGGGCGGGAAACATTCGATCGGGGATGGCTGGGGCGCGCGCAGCGCGGTGCGCAGGCCCTGGCTGGGGGAGAAAACTCAGGCGCGGCCCGGCAGCATGCGGGAGATGAGGCCGTCGCGGTCGATGAACTGGTGCTTGAGGGCGGCGCCCACATGCATGGCGATCAGCGCGACCAGGGCCCAGGCCGCCCAGCCGTGCAGGGGCTTGAGGGTTTCGGCCAGCTCGGGGCTTGCGCTCACGAAGTCGGGCAGGGGCAGCACGCCGAGGAAGACGATGGGAAAGCCGGCCGCCGAGCTGTAGGCCCAGCCCAGCAGGGGCACGGCAAAGAACAGCAGGTACATGGCGTGGTGGGTGCCGTTGTGGGCCCAGTGCTGCCATTGGGGCATGGCGCGGGCCACGGCGGCGGGCAGCTCGGGCGGGCGATGGGTGATGCGCCAGACCAGGCGCAGCAGGCTCAGCGTCAACAGCGTGACGCCCAGCCACTTGTGCCAGTTGTAGAGCTTCAGGCGCGAGGGCGAGAACGGCAGGCCTGTCATGTACCAGCCCAGGGCCAGGGCGGCGATCAGGCCCAGGGCCAGCAGCCAGTGGGCAGCCATGGCCACGCCGTTGTAGCGCGTGGCTTTGGGGGAGGATTTTGCTGGCGCGTTGGCGCGGGCTGAGGACTCTGTCATGGATGGCGGCAGGCTTTGGAACCGTTCAGGGCCCCTGCAAAGGGGCCCTGGATGGCAAGAAAGGGTGCGGTGCGCTCTGCGTGGACTTCGTGCACTGCGGACAACGTGCAGTGTAGGAAGCGGCAAATCCAAAAGAGTTCAGCGGTATTGACGGCTCGATTCAAAAAAGATGAAGGCTCGCCGTGCCGCGCGGAGGGCTCAGGGCCGGGTCGGATCGGCAGGCAGCACGACCACGGACTGCGCTGCCTGCTTCCAGGCGGCAGCCGCTGCATCGGCATCGCCGCGGTGCTCGGCCATCAGGGCCAGGCGCTGCCAGGCGCGGGTGCGCAGTGCGCTTTCCTGCAGGTGGGGGGCTGCGCGCAGCAACAGCTGCTGGGCCTTGCCCCAGAGCTGGCGCTGCACGCATGCCATGCCGGCCAGGTATTGCAGGCGGGCTTCGCGCGGATGGGCATTGCTGGCCGCCTCGATGCGAGCCAGCCAGGCGCCGTCCAGGCCGTCCAGGCAGGGCTCCAGCACCTGGACCAGGCGCGGCAGGTGGGATTCGCTGCGCGGGCCTGCGTGGGACAGCAGGCGCTCCCACACGGGCAGCAGCCAGGCACGGGCCTGCGCGGCCTCGCCGCCCAGGGCCATGAGGCGCGATGCGGCCGGCAGCGCAATCTCGGGCATGGCGCGCTCTTCCGTGTCCAGCGACAGCCAGAAGTGCTGCAGCTGCGTGGTGTCGCGTGCCTCGTTGATGCTCTCCAGCACCAGGCCGCGCACCACGCTGGCGGCGGCCGCAGGCGAGAAGGCGCGGTGCTTGGCCAGCAGGCGCGCCGTGTCCAGCGCCGTCGATGTCTGGCCTGCCAGGCGCGATGCCTTCAGGCGGATGCGCAGCGCGATCGTGCGGCGTGCCGCGCCCTGTGGCAGTTCGGCCAGGCGGCGCAGCGCGTCGGATGCGTCGCGGTCGTCCAGGGCCCAGCGTGCCGCGCGCATCTGTGCGCCTTCGCGCATTTCCTGCTCCTGGGCGTTGCCCTGGGCCGGTGCGTTGGCCAGGACCTCACGCCAATGGTGGTCGCGCTGCTGGCGGTCCTGCAGTGCATGGGAGGCATCGGCGGCCACCATGTGGGCGGCGGCGCGCAGCCGCATGCCGTGCGGCACGGCGGCATGGGTCTCGGCCAGGGACTCTTCCATGGCCAGGGCCGCCAGCGCGGACTTGCGTGCGCGCAGGAAGCGGCCGGCCTGCTGGTGCGACAGGGCTTCCAGCAGGCTGTGGTGCATGGCGCGCTCTTTCTGCTGGCTGCGCCAGCGCCGCGCCTGGTGCGGCATCTGCAGCAGCGCGGCCAGCGCGCGCAGCGCGGCATACAGCAGCACGAAGGCCAGCACGATGATGGCAATGGCCAGGTTCAGTGACAGGTCCAGGCGGTAGGGCGCCCAGAACAGGGTCACCGTGCCCTGGTTGGAGCCCGCGAACAAGGCGGCCGCAACGGCCATGCCGAACAAACCGATCAACCACAGTGCAGCGCGCATTCGTCTGTCTCCCGGCTGCTCAGCGGCCTGCGGCGGCTGTTGCCAGCGCCGCCAGGGTTTCTTGCAACGCCGGCTGTTCGGTGGTGCGCAGATTGGCCTGGATCTGTTGCAACTGGGCCTGCACGATCTGGGTGCGCCGCGCGGCAGGATCAAAGTACTTGTTCACGGCCATCCCGGAAGCTGCCAGGTCGGCCCGCGCCGCATCCCACTGGCGCGACAGCAGGGCCAGGCGCGAGTTCAGCAGCTTGAGCTTGAGGTTCTCGCGCAGGAAATAGGCCTGTTCCGGCGCCAGCAGGATGGCGTCCGGGTGGTCTATGCGGCTGACGCGCAGCAGGTCCTGGGCTTCTTCGCGCACGGCCGTCCAGCCGCGCTCGCCCCAGGATTGCCACCAGCGCCATTCGGTGGGGCTGCCCTCGATGGGGGCGGGCTCGGGCTGGCGGGCCGCCTGGCCGGCCACGCCGCGATGGCGGCTGGCGCGGGGCTGGGCCACGGCGTTGAGCAGGGGCATTTCGTCGACCAGGCGCACCAGGTCCTCGATGCGCGTGAGCAGGCCGGCGGTGTCGGTCACGCTCATGCGGGCCAGCCGTTCCAGGTCGCGGTCCAGCGCGCGCATGACCGGGGCCAGCCGGGGCTGGGCGGCGCGTTCAATGCGCTGGCGGGCGTTCTTGAGCGTGGCCACCAGCGGCTGCAGGCTGCCGGACAGCTCGGCCTGCTGCTGTGCCAGGCGGATGGACGATTCGATGTCCACCACCAGGTTTTCGTCGCGCGAGCGCGACATGCTTTGCAGGAGTTCGTCGAGCTGGGTGCGCTGCAGAGACAGCTCGGCAATGCGCGCCTCCATGACCGAGGTGCGCGCCGCGCTATCGCGGGCCAGGTCCTGGGCATCGCGCGCCAGGGTGCGGGCTTCGACCGACTGGGAGCCGGACTGCGCGGACTGGCGCGCCAGCTGTTCCTGGATATTGCCCAGGCGCTGCCACAGCATGCCGCAGGCAATGAGCGCCGCGACGGCCACGGCGCCCACGCCGTAGACCAGGGCCGAGGAGCCGCCGCGCAGGTCTGCAGCGGGGCTGCTTTGGGCGGAGCCGGCTGCGAAGGCTGCTGCGGAGGATGCGGGCGTTAGGTCCTGCGGGGTGGGGCGGTCTTGCGCTGCGTCGGAACTCATGGCGACGATTCTATCGACGCAACCACGTCCTCCAGAGCGGGCCGGCATTGCTTGACATCTCCGAATCCCATGTGTCTTGCCTGGGCAGCGATTCGCTCGTGCGTAGCGAGCGCTCGCGCTTTTTGCCACGATTGGCCCGGCAGGAGCTGTTGCAGGTTGGCAACGGATTCGGCGCTGCTGAGCAGCCACAGCGTGCCATCTTCGGCCGCCAGGCGTGCCAGTGCCGTCTGGGCTGCATCCCAGGCAGGCAGTTCGCGCTGGTACACGGCCAGCATTTCGACCTGGGCACCTGCCTCGCGCAGTCGGGCGGCCAGCCAATCGCGGCCGGCGCCTGCCGTGGCCGGCACGGTCCTGGGCGCTCCTGCCTGGCTGTCGCCACGCACGATGAGCACGCGGTCGCCCGCATGGATCTGGTCATGCACGCGCTGCCATAGCGTTTCGGATTCGAACTGGGCGGCGTCCGGTGGCGGGCCGTCGATCTGTGCTGGCGCAATGCCCAGGGCCAGCAGCGCCTGGGCGGTGCCGGGGCCGGGCGTCCAGGCGCGGGTGGAGGCCGGAAGCCGTGCGGGGTCGGTGCCGAAGAAATGCTGGACGGCGTTGCCGCTGACGAACATCACGGCGCGGTAGCCCGGGCCTTCGCGCAGCGCGTTGCGGGCGGCCTGCAAGGCCTGTTGCGTGGCCGCATCGCGGCAGGGGCCTATGGCCATCAGCGCCAGCGGCTGGGCCGGAAGGCCCCGGGCCTGCAGCGCATCCACCCACGCGGCCGCGTCATGGGCCGGGCGGGTGACGAGTATGCGCGGTGGCATGTGGGCGTGCCGTCTAGAGCTTGGGGACCGGCTGGGCGCCCGCCGCCTGCAGCAGCGCAGCCACGTGCTGGCCCAGTGCGTCGGCACTGGCGAAGTCGGTGACGGTGGCATCGGCGTGCACCTGCACCAGCGGCAGCCGGCCTTCCGGGTCTCCCCAGGCTGCGTCCAGGCGCAGTTGCTGGCCGTCGAAGGTGCCGTGCGCCGCCAGCGGCATGGAGCAGCTGCCGCCCATGCAGCGGCTGACGGCGCGCTCGGCGGTCACGGTCAGCCAGGTGGTCTGGTGGGCCAGCGGGGCCAGGGCGTCGATCAGGTCCTGGCGGTCGGCGCGCACCTCGATGCCCAGCGCGCCCTGGCCTGCGGCCGGCAGCATGCCGGCGGGCTCGAACCTGGCGCGGATGCGGTCGGCCAGGCCCAGGCGCATCAGGCCTGCGGCGGCCAGCACGATGGCGTCGTAGTGGCCTTCGTCCAGCTTGCGCAGGCGGGTGTTCACGTTGCCGCGCAGCGGCTCTATCTTCAGGTCGGGGCGCAGGGCCTGCAGCAGTGCCTGGCGGCGCAGGCTCGATGTGCCGACGACGGCGCCCTGCGGCAGCTCGGCCAGCGCGGCGTAGCGATTGGAGACAAAAGCGTCGCGCGGGTCTTCGCGTTCCATCACGCAGGCCAGCACAAAGCCTTCGGGCAGCTCCATGGGCACGTCCTTGAGCGAGTGCACGGCGATGTGGGCGCGTCCTTCTTCCAGCGCCACTTCCAGCTCCTTGACGAACAGGCCCTTGCCGCCCACCTTGGACAGCGTGCGGTCCAGGATCTGGTCGCCCTTGGTGGTCATGCCCAGCAATTCCACTTCATGCCCCCGGGCGCGCAGCAGTGCCTGGACATGCTCGGCCTGCCACAGTGCCAGCTGGCTCTCGCGCGTGGCGATCACGATGGAGTGGGGGATCAGTGGTTTGGTATTCATCAGGAGCCTCGGGGGGAGCGCGGGATGCTAGCATGCTGCGCCGCAGTAAACCCGGCACCAGGACCGAAGCCCAAGCAAACCGATACGCTGACCGATTCCAGGAGATTCGTTGATGGCCACCGCCCCCCGCAAGAGCAATGCGCGAGATGACAGGCGTGATGACAAGCCTGTCCGCAAGACGGACAAGGACCTGCCGCTGATCGAGGACATACGCCTGCTGGGGCGCATTCTGGGCGATGTGATCCGCGAGCAGGAAGGCGTGGCGGCCTTCGAGCTGATCGAGCAGGTGCGCCAGCTGTCGGTGACCTTCCGCCGCGATGCCGACGAGACCGCCGACCGCGCGCTCAAGCGCCTGCTCAAGGGCCTGACCACGGACCAGACGGTGAGCGTGATCCGCGCCTTCACCTATTTCAGCCATCTGGCCAACCTGGCCGAGGACCGCCACCACATCCGCCGCCGCGCCGTGCACGAGCGCGCGGGTAACACGCAGGAAGGCAGCATCGAAGTGGCGCTGGCGCGGCTGCGCTGGGCCGGCATCTCGGCCGGCACCGTGGCGCAGACGCTGGCCAGGAGCTATGTGGCGCCCGTGCTCACGGCCCACCCCACGGAAGTGCAGCGCCAGAGCATCCTGGTGGCCGAGCGCGACATCTCCCAACTGCTGGCCGCGCGCGAGGACATCGTGGCCCGCGCCCAGCTGTACAACAGCGCCAAGGACGCGCTCACCCCGCGCGAACTTGAACGCAACGAGGCCCAGCTGCGCGCCCGCGTCAGCCAGCTGTGGCAGACACGCCTGCTGCGCTACTCCAAGCTCACCGTGGCCGACGAGATCGAAAACGCGCTGTCCTACTACGAAGCCACCTTCTTGCGCGAGATTCCCAAGCTGTATGCGCAACTGGAGCAGGAGCTGGGCAACACCCTGCCCGTGCACAGCTTCCTGCGCATGGGCCACTGGATCGGCGGCGACCGCGACGGCAACCCCAATGTCACGGCCCAGAGCCTGGAGCTGGCGCTGTCGCGCCAGGCCGACGTGGCGCTGCGCCACTATCTGCGCGAGGTGCACTACCTGGGCGGCGAGCTGTCGCTGTCCCAGCGCCTGGCCGATGTCACGCCCGAGATGCAGGCGCTGGCAGAGCGCTCGCCCGACACCAACGAGCACCGCTCCGACGAACCCTACCGCCGCGCGCTCACCGGCATCTACGCGCGCCTGGCCGCCACGCTCAAGGTGCTGACCGGCGGCGAGGCCGCGCGCCATGCCGTGGCGCCGCAGAACGCCTATGCCTCGCCCGAGGAGTTCCTGGCCGACCTGCGCGTCATCGACGACTCGCTCAGCCGCAACCATGGCGAGGTGCTGGCGCCCCAGCGCCTGCGTCCGCTGATGCGCGCCGTGCAGGTTTTCGGCTTCCACCTGGCCACCGTGGATCTGCGCCAAAGTTCGGACAAGCATGAGGAGGTGGTGGCCGAGCTGCTGGCCACCGCGCGCCTGGAGCCCGACTATTCGGGCCTGCAGGAAGACGCCAAGTGCGCCCTGCTGGTGCGCCTGCTGGAAGAGGCGCGGCCGCTGCGCGTGGTGGGCGCCGACTATTCCGAGCATGCGCGCGGTGAACTGGCCATCTTCGAGGCCGCGCGCCGCCTGCGCGCGACCCTGGGCGCCGAGGCGATACGCCACTGCATCATCAGCCACACCGAGTCGGTCAGCGACCTGCTGGAAGTGCTGCTGCTGCAAAAGGAGGCCGGGCTGCTGCGCGGCACGCTGGACGACGGCGCCGTCTGCGACGTGATCGTCGTGCCGCTGTTCGAGACCATCGGCGACCTGCGCAGCGCCGCGCCCATCATGCGGCGCTACTTCCAGCTGCCCGGCGTGGCGGCCATGGTGCAGCGCAGCGGCGGCGAGCAGGACATCATGCTGGGCTACAGCGACAGCAACAAGGATGGCGGCATCTTCACCAGCAACTGGGAGCTGTACCGCGCCGAGATCTCGCTGGTCGAGCTGTTCGATGATCTGGCCGACAGCCATGGCATCAGCCTGCGCATGTTCCATGGCCGCGGCGGCACGGTGGGCCGTGGCGGCGGCCCCAGCTACCAGGCCATCCTGGCGCAGCCCCCGGGCACCGTGCGCGGCCAGATCCGGCTGACCGAGCAGGGCGAGGTCATCGCCTCCAAGTACGCCAACCCCGAGATCGGCCGGCGCAACCTGGAGACCCTGGTGGCCGCCACGCTGGAGGCCACGCTGCTGCAGCCGACCAAGCCGGCCACGCGCGCCTTCCTGGACGCGGCGGCGTTTCTGTCCGAGGCCAGCATGGGTGCCTACCGCGCCCTGGTGTACGAGACTCCCGGCTTCACCAGCTACTTCTTCAGCAGCACGCCCATCCGCGAGATTGCCGAGCTGAACATCGGATCGCGCCCGGCTTCGCGCAAGCCCTCGCAGAAGATCGAGGACCTGCGCGCCATTCCCTGGGGCTTCAGCTGGGGCCAGTGCCGGCTCACGCTGCCGGGCTGGTACGGCTTCGGCGCGGCGGTGCAGGCCTTCATCGGGCAGCCGGGCAAGGATGGCAAGGCCCAGCTGGCCCTGCTGCAGAAGATGTACCGCCAGTGGCCGTTCTTCCGCACCCTGCTGTCCAACATGGATATGGTGCTGGCCAAGAGCGACCTGAACCTGGCCTCGCGCTATGCCGACCTGGTGCCGGACGCACGCCTGCGCCGCCGCATCTTCAGCGCCATCGAGGCCGAGTGGCACAGCACCGTCGATGCGCTGGCGCGCATCACGGGCGACAAGCAGCGCCTGGCCCACAACGAGGCGCTGGCGCGCTCCATACGCCATCGCTTTCCCTACATCGATCCGCTGCACCATCTGCAGGTGGAGCTGGTGCGCCGCTGGCGCGGCGGCCAGACCGATGAGCGCATCAAGACCGGCATCCACCTGTCGATCAATGGCATTGCGGCCGGCGTGCGCAATACGGGCTGATCGAGGGCGCGAGCGGGCCGGGAGGCCCCTCGCGCCGCGATGCGCAGGGCGCCGGCCGGCCGCCGTGTAGGATGTGCTTCGGACAGGGGCGCATGACTCCTGCCGGGAAGTGAAGGGTGGGAGCTTATGGGCAACAAGACGCCATGGCCGGGGTTCCCGGACATGCAACTGTTCCTGACGCAGCGCCTGGCCAGGCTGGCCGGTGCCAACTCCATGCGGGCCATACGCGAAGGCCTGCTCTGGCTGGTCCCATGCCTGCTGGTCTCGGCCCTGTTTCTCATACTGTCGGCGCTGGCGCAGATGTCCGGCCAGCCCGAGCCCGTGGTGCAGCTTCTTGCGGGCCTGCATGCGCAGATCGGCAGCATCCTGCCGCTGCTGGTGGCCGCCTCCATCGGCTACATGCTCTCCATACGCCACAGGCTGCCGCGCCTGCCGGTGACCTTTCTGTGCTTTGCCCATGTGCAGATGGCCATCTTCCTGCTGCGCGAGCATCCGCGCGCGGCCGCCACGCTAGTGCTGTTCATCGCCATAGCCTCGCCCCTGATCACCGTGCCGCTGATGGCCAGGCTCAGCGCCATGCGCTGGACGCGCATTGCGCGCACGGGCTTTGTGGGCGAGAACGTACGCGAGGTGATGAACCTGGTCGTGCCCGGCTCCATCGTCGCGCTGCTGCTGGTGGTGCTGCTGCTGGGCCTGCAGCAGGTGCTGCCCGATATCACCCAGGCCGAACTGCCGCTGGCCATCGCCACCCCCGAGAGCCCCTATCGCAGCGGGTTGACGCTGACGCTGCTCAATTCCGTGCTCTGGTTCTTTGGCGTGCAGGGCTACTACGCCATGCAACCCTTCTTCCAGGTGCTGGACCAGGCCGTGCTGGCCAACGCCGCCGCCGTGGCCAAGGGGCTGGTGGCGCCCTGGGCGCTCAACGGCGGCCTGATGGGGTCCTTCGTCTTCATCGGCGGCTCGGGGGCCACGCTGTCACTGGCGCTGGCCGTGCTGCTGTTTTGCAAGGGGCGCGGCCTGCGCATGCTGGCGCTGGCCGCGCTGCCCATCTCCCTGCTCAACGTCAACGAGATCCTGCTGTTCGGCCTGCCGGTCATCCTGAACCTGCGCCTGCTCGTGCCTTTTCTGGCGGTGCCCGCCATCAACCTGGTCGTGGCCGTCACGGTGGTGCAGGCCGGCTGGGTGGCTCCGGCCTCGATGGTGCTGCCCCTGACCGCGCCCGTGGTCTTCAATGCCTACGTGAGCACGGGCGGCGACATGGGCGCCGTGGTGCTGCAACTGGCGCTGACGGTGTTGGGGGCGCTGGTCTATGCGCCTTATGTGCGCTCCATCGACCGGCTGGGCCAGGACGATGGCGCCATCGTGCTGCGCGCGCTGGACACCACGTTCTCCCGGCTGCCCGAGGAGGCAGGCCTGGTCACGCGCGATCCGCTGGTGCTGGCGCACGAGACCCAGGCCCGGCGCGAGACCATGCTGTCCCATATCCGCCGCATCAGCGAGTACGAATTCCACCTGGAATTCCAGCCCCAGGTCTCGCACCGCAGCGGCTTGTGTCTGGGCTGCGAGGCCCTGTTGCGCGCCCACGATTCGCAGGGCAGGCTGCAGCAGCCCGGCGGCTTTCTGCGCTGGCTGGGTGATGCCGGCCTGATGCGCGAGGTCGATCTGTGGGTGGCGGGCGCTGCCGTGCGCCAATGCCGGCTGTGGCGCCAGCACGGTTTTTCCCTGCCGATCAGCATCAATGTCACGGGCGCCACGCTGACATCGCCCGAGTACTGCTCGCGTCTGCTGATGCTGCTGGCGCAGGCCAGGGGCCAGGTGGGCGTGGAGATCACGGAGGAAGCGCTGGTGGGCGATGTGGAGGCGATCCGCAAGGCCATAGGCCAGATCCACGCGCTGGGCGCCAAGGTGGCCATAGACGACTTCGGCACCGGTTTCTCGTCCATGAGCTACCTGCACCAGTTCGACGTGGATGCCATCAAGATCGACCGCAGCTTCGTCGTGGCCAGCGGTCATGCCAAGGGCGCGCTGGTGCTGGACGGCCTGCTGCGCTTTTGCGAGGCGCTGCAGCTGAACGTGGTGGCCGAAGGCGTGGAGACCCAGGCGCAGCTGCAGGCCCTGGGCTTCGAGGGCGAGCTGCTGGTGCAGGGCTGGTACTTCAGCCGGGCCCTGCCGGGAGAGCAGTTGCCGCAGTTCGCCAGCGACTGCGCCGCCAGGGCAGGCGGCGAGACGGTCTGAATCCGTGCTGGTGCATCGCTGCGGCGATGCAGGGGCTCAATGCAGCATCAGGGAGCCGGCGCTCTTGCTCTTGCCGGCGCGTGCGGGCGGATTGCACAGGCCGCACTGGTAGTGGCGCTCGTTCTCGTAGGGCTCGGTCACGAACTGGCCCTTGCACACGGAGCACTGGGTGCGGGTCAGCATCTGCGCATCGACAAACTTCACCAGGCGCCATGCGCGTGTGAAGGACAGCAGCGCCTCCAGCTCGGCGGCCTGGATCTGCTCGGTATAGAGACGGTAGGCCTTGGTCAGTTGTTCAACGGCATCCAGCTCGGCGCCCTTGGACAGGTATTCGTAGATATTCAGGAACAGCGAACTGTGGATGTTCTCCTGCCAGGTCAGGAACCAGTCGGTCGAGAACGGCAGCTGGCCCTTGGAAGGCGACTTGCCGGCGATCTCCTTGTACAGGCGGATCAGGCGCTCGTAGGACAGCGTGGTCTCGGATTCGAGCACCTGCATGCGTGCACCCATCTCGATGAGCATGGCGGCACGCTCGATCTGCTTGGACTCGTTCAGGACACTTTTGACGGCGGTGGACATGGCGGGCTCCAGAGTTCTTCGGGCGGATCAGAGGACTTCGGAAACGCGGCTGGCCATCAGGATGTTGGCGTGCAGCGTATTGGTTGCACCGTTGCCGATCTTGTTGCTGCTGTGGTTGGTCAGCAAGCTCCAGACCATTTCGTCGTCCACGCGGAAGCTGGCGAGCAGGGTATTGCGCGAGGCCAGCTTCAGCACCTGGGCTGCCGACAGCGCGGCCAACAGGTCGCAGGATTCTTCGTTCAGTCCCAGGCGGAACACCGCTTCCGCCTTGTCCTGGCGGATCAGGGTCTGGGCCAGCATCAGGTAAGTGAGGTTGGCTTCGCGGATTTCGGCAAGCAGCTGTTCATTGTTCATAGGACCATCCTTTGCATCTCGGCAGCCGCAACACCGGGGTAGAAACAAGATGTTCAACCTGTTGCGATCTGTTGGGATGGATTGTGGAGGAGGGTCCCTGGCCGTTGAAGTCGGGGC
The DNA here is from genome assembly GCF_043104185.1 of Delftia sp. WSY_22. Classification (NCBI taxonomy): domain Bacteria; kingdom Pseudomonadati; phylum Pseudomonadota; class Betaproteobacteria; order Burkholderiales; family Comamonadaceae; genus Delftia; species Delftia sp. WSY_22. Next base: position 207,311 of record NZ_JBICKN010000057.1, on the reverse strand, counting down.
AGGTCTGCGCCGGATGTCTGGTTGTGAGACGGCGTTTGTAAGATTTACCTTACACCTGTAGCAAGGTTTGGATGACTCGATTTCGCCCGGCCTCTGCCGTCCGGGGGCCTGGGAGCAGGCCGCTGCAGTGGTGTTGTTGCATGTCGGCCTTTTGACACAGTGCTGTCATTGTGCAGCCTCCCAGGGGCGGGCATAAGCCGAATTAGCCGCGCTCCACCGGCCTCTTCGGGTCACTGCACCACTCGCTCCAGCTGCCCGCGAAAAGCCGTGCCGGCGGCAGTCCTGCAATGCGCATGGCCAGCAGATTGGGCAGGGCGCTCACGCCGCTGCCGCACTGGTGGACCACGCTGGCCGGATCGCGGCCGGCCAGCAGCCGGTCGAACTCGGCGCGCAGCAGGGCGGCGGGCTTGAAGCGGCCGTCGGCCGCAATGTTTTCGGTGAAGGGCCTGTTCAGTGCGCCCGGGATATGGCCGGCCACGGGGTCCAGCGGCTCGACTTCGCCGCGATAGCGTGCCGGCGCGCGCGCATCGACCACGGTCTGGCCGGCGCTGCCCAGCGCATCGAGCACCTGCTGTGCCGTCACCAGCTGCTGCAGCGGCTCGTGCAGCTCGAAGTTGGACTGAAAGCGCGCGCTTTCCTCGCCCGATGCCACGGGCTGGCCTGCGGCCTGCCAGGCCTGGAGACCTCCGTCGAGCACGGCCACATCGCCATGGCCGGCCCATTGCAGCATCCACCACAGGCGCCCGCAGTAGTTGGCGCCGTTGCGGTCATAGACCACGGCCTGCATGTCGTTGGAAAAACCGATCTCCGACAGCCACATGGCAAACAGCTCGCGGCTGGGCAGCGGGTGGCGGCCGCCCGAGGCGGCCTGCTCGCTGGCCGCCACGCTGCCATGTGCGCCGGGCACGCCGTGTTTTGCGCTGAGGTCATGGTCCAGGTCGGCGAAGACGGCGCCGGGAATATGCGCCTGCAGGTACTGCGCCTTGCCGGCCGTGGGTTGGGCCAGGTCGAAGCTGCAGTCAAAGACCATCAGCGGACGGCCGCCGGACTGCAGCACGGCCAGTTCCTGGACGGAGATCAGGGTCTGGTAGGAGGAGGTGTTGGATGTCATGGATGCGGAACTCCGAAAGCCAGCGCAGGCGGCGGTGCGCCTGCGGCAAAAGGTCCGATCCATTATGCGACGGCCCCAGGCGGGCCGTCGCCGTCAGCCGCGTGAACGCAGGGCCGTGGCCAGTGCGCCGCTGGCCACTATCAGCACGATGCCGGCCCAGCCGATCAGCGGCACGCTTTCGCCGAACAGCGCCAGGCTCAGCAGGGCGGCAAAGACGATGCCCGAGTACTGCAGATTGGCCACCACCAGGGTATTGCGGCTGTTGCCGGCCGAAGCGTAGGCCGCCGTCATGCAGACCTGGGCCACGGCAGCCAGCACGCCCACGGGCAGCAGCCACAGCGCGCGCCAGCCCGGCCAGGCGGACACGCCCGTGAAGCACATGGCCAGGGCGCCGGCCACGGCCGAGCCCAGTGCGAAGTAGAAGACCACGCGCGCCTCGGGCTCGCCCATGCGCGACAGCGTGGCCACCTGCATATAGGCCATGGCGGCGAACACCCCGCCGATCAGGCCGCCCGCGCTGGCCACGAATTCCTGCGGCGCCGCGCTGGGGCGCAGCACCAGGATCACGCCCACGAAGCCCAGGGCCACGGTGGCGACCAGGCTCCAGGGAAACGGCGGCAGTGCGCGCAGCGCATGCGATTCGGGCTGGCGGCGCAGCTGGTGGCGCAGCAGCAGGCCCTGGCCGATCAGAAACACCGCCATCCAGATGCTGCTCATGGAGTTGAAGGTGGCGGCCGTGGCCAGCGGCAGGTGGCCGATGGAGTAGAACCAGGCGCCCATGGAAGTCACGCCCACGAAGCTGCGCCAGGCATGCTCGCGCGGGTAGCGCGTGGCCAGCGAAATGCCCTGGTGGCGCGCCAGCCACCACAGCGCCACCATGCTGACCAGCCCGCGGTAGAAGACGATCTCCGCCGCGTTGAAATCCTGGGAGGCGAACTTCACACACACACTCATGACCGCAAAGACGAATGCGGCCGCCACCATCCACAGGGCTTGCATATTAATGACCGGATAGAGCCGCACAAGGACCGCGGCGCTGGACGAGAAAAGGGTTGGGTTTTGTTTTTGGCGCATGCCGCCTGGCTGTCTACGGCCCGGGGCCGCGGCAGGGGCACGCGCAAGGCACTGTATTGCATAAGCCAAGACATTGGATCTGCCTCGGGATGCATTGCAGTCGCCAGCCCTGCCCATTGGGCACACCAGGGCGCTTGCATTCAGAAGAGCTGTGCGGCGGGCCTGCCGCTCGATGAAGGCGGCCCGATGCAGGAGGCCCAATGCAGACGGCCCGCACGAATGCGGGCCGTCGGAAGAGCCGGAGCCGATCAGCGTGCGGGGACTGCGTCGCCCATCACGCCGCGATACCACTCATGGAAGTGCTGCATGCCGTCTTCCATGGGGCTCTGGTAGGGGCCGACCTCGTTGTCGCCGCGCTCGTACAGCGCCCTGCGGCCGGCGTCCATGCGCTCGCCGATCTCGTCGTCCTCGATGCAGGTCTCCATGTAGGCGGCCTTTTGCGCCTGCACGAATTCGGGCTCGAAGGCGGCGATCTCTTCGGGGTAGTAGAACTCGACCACGTTCAGTGTCCGGTCCACGGCCAGCGGGTGCAGGGTCGAGACCGTGAGCACGTGCGGATACCACTCCACCATGATGTGCGGGTAGTAGGTCAGCCAGATCGCTCCGCGTTCGGGCAGCTCGCCGTTGCGGTAGGCCAGCAGCACGTCGTGCCACTTCCTGTAGGTGTCCGAGCCGGGCCGGGCAAAGCCGGGCGCCACGCCCACGGTCTGCACCGAGTACTCCCTGGAAAACTCCCACTGCAGGTCATCGCAGGTCACGAAGTTGCCCAGGCCCGGATGGAACGGGCCCACGTGGTAGTCCTCGAGGTAGACCTCGATGAAGGTCTTCCAGTTGTAGTTGCACTCGTGCATCTCGACATGGTCGAGAACGAAGCCCTCGAAGCTCAGCTGCTCGCGCAGCTTCATGCCGGCGAGGTCGGCCTCGATGTCGCGGCCGTTGTCCTCGAACAGCAGGCCGTTCCACTCGCGCAGCCGGTAGTTGTTCAGGTTCAGGCAGGGATCGTGGCTGAAGTGCGGTGCGCCCAGCAGCTCGCCGCTGGTGCTGTAGGTCCAGCGGTGCAGCGGGCAGACGATGTTGCCCCCCGCATGGCCCTTGCCTTCGGTCATCAGGTTGCCCCTGCCCTTGAGCATCACGGCCTGGCGGTGGCGGCAGACGTTGGAGATCAGCTCCACCTGCCCCCTGGCGTTGCGCACCAGCGCACGGCCTTCCTTTTCCTGGGGCAGGGCGTAGTAGTCGCCTATCTCGGGAACGGCCAGTTGATGGCCCACGTAGCGCGGGCCGCGTTGAAAGATGGTCTCCAACTCACGCTGGAACAGCGCAGGGTCGAAGTAGCTGGAAACTGGTAGTTGGCTTGCGGCCTGCTGCAGTTGAAGACTTAAATCAGACATGGGTGACCTGACCTAAAGACTCCCCACAGGGAGGGTGCGCGTGCGCACGGGATTGGAAAAAGCAAAACCGGCCGTTCCTGGACATGGAGACAGGCTTCACGACTTGAAAACAAGCGGCGCCCGAGGCGTCCTGTCTTGTCGGTGAGCCCGACCGCATGCCTAGGCAAGGGGCCGGTTTGGCGGGGAATGGGATTATAGCCCGTGGGGTTATTTCCGGATGCCCGGTACGTGTATTGCAAGCGGCCGATGGCGCCTGTCAAGGGCTGTCCGGTTATTGGCGGCGCGGTCGCGGAGGGACGCCTAGAATCGTCGGTTCCCCACAACGCACTGCCAACGCCACATGCCCAAGGCTGCCCCCAAGGCTCCCGCCGAGCCCACCAGTTACGAATCCGCGCTGCAGGAGCTGGAGCAGCTCATCGCGCAGATCGAGTCGGGCCAGCTGCCTCTGGAGCAGATGCTGGCCGGCTACCAGCGCGCGGCGCAGCTGCTCGGCTACTGCCGTGGCCAGCTCGACGCGGTGCAGGAGCAGGTCAAGGTGCTTGACGAGGGGACCCTGGCCCCTTGGAGCCAGGATTGAAGATTGCCATGAGTGCCCTGATGACTTCCGCTTCCGATGTTTCCCAGGCGCCGGGCCTTGGCGCGCTGGATTTTCCCTGCTGGATGAACGACCGCCTGGCGCGCACCGAAAGCGCGCTGTCCCAATGGGTGGGCGTGGATGCGCCGGCCGGCCTGGGCGAAGCCATGCGATACGCCGTGCTCGATGGCGGCAAGCGCCTGCGCCCGCTGCTGGTCTGGGCTGCGGCCGAGGCCGTGGCCGGCCTGCCGTCGGCCGCCGTGCGTGCCGGCTGCGCCGTGGAACTGATCCATGCCTATTCGCTGGTGCACGACGACATGCCCTGCATGGACAACGACGTGCTGCGCCGTGGCAAGCCAACGGTCCATGTGCAGTTCGGCGAGGCCTCGGCCCTGCTGGCCGGCGACGCGCTGCAGGCGCTGGCCTTCGAGCTGCTCGTGCCCGCGCCCGACGAGGCTGACGGCATGCCCGATGCGCTGCAGGCACGGCTGTGCCGGCTGCTGGGCCGTGCCGCAGGCGCGCAGGGCATGGCCGGTGGCCAGGCCATCGACCTGGCCAGCGTGGGCCTGCAGCTGAGCGAGGCCCAACTGCGCGAGATGCACCGCCTCAAGACCGGCGCCCTGCTGCATGCCAGCGTGCTCATGGGCGCAGCCTGCAAGGAGGGCGTGGATGCCCAGGCCTGGCAGGCGCTGTCCGACTACGGGCAGGCGCTGGGCGTGGCCTTCCAGGTGGTGGATGACATCCTCGACGTGGTGGCCGACTCGGCCACCCTGGGCAAGACGGCCGGCAAGGACGCGGCCAACGACAAGCCGACCTATGTCTCGCTGCTGGGCCTGGACCAGGCCCGCGCCCATGCCGACGAGCTGTGCGCCCTGGCGCACGCGGCGCTGGCGCGCAGCGGCCTGCCGGACACGCGGGCCCTGGCGGCACTGGCCGACATGGTCGTGAGCCGCACTCACTGACAATGAAGCACCCCCTGAGTCGCTTCGCGCCTTCCCCCTCTCTACCCGCTTCGCGGGGGAGGGGGACGACACCCTCGCTGCGGGGCGGCCCTTGCTCGGTGTCCCTTGGTGGGGGCGCGCTACTTGCAAGGGTGGCGTTCGATGCCACAGGCAACTGATACGAAAATATGGGCGATGGTCTTGCGGCCATCAAGATATCTAGCATGACCACGAACACCTACTCCCTGCTGCAGACCATCGACGATCCCGCGGATCTGAGGCGTCTGTCGCGTGCCGAACTCAAGACCCTGGCCCAGCAGCTGCGTGCCTATGTGCTCGACAGCGTCTCCAAGACCGGCGGGCATCTGAGTTCCAACCTGGGCACGGTGGAGCTGACGGTGGCGCTGCATGCGGTGTTCGACACGCCCTACGACCGCGTGGTCTGGGACGTGGGCCACCAGACCTATCCGCACAAGATCCTCACGGGCCGGCGCGAGCGCATGGCGTCGCTGCGCCAGTTCGGCGGCCTGTCGGGCTTTCCGCAGCGCGCCGAGAGCGAGTACGACACCTTCGGCACGGCCCACTCCTCCACCAGCATCTCGGCCGCCCTGGGCATGGCCCTGGCCGCCAAGCAAAAGGGCGAGGACCGCCGCGCCATCGCCGTCATCGGCGACGGCGCCATGACGGCCGGCATGGCCTTCGAGGCGCTGAACAACGCCGGCGTGACCGATGCCAACCTGCTGGTCATCCTCAACGACAACGACATGAGCATCAGCCCGCCCGTGGGCGCGCTCAACCGCTACCTGGCCCAGCTCATGAGCGGGCAGTTCTACGCCAAGGCGCGCGACATGGGCAAGAGCGTGCTCAAGCAGGTGCCGCCGCTTCTGGAGCTGGCCAAGCGGCTGGAGCAGCAGGCCAAGGGCATGGTCGTGCCGGCCACGCTGTTCGAGAACTTCGGCTTCAACTACATCGGCCCCATCGACGGGCATGACCTGGACTCGCTGATCCCCACGCTGGAGAACATCAAGAGCCTCAAGGGCCCGCAGTTCCTGCATGTGGTCACGAAGAAGGGCCAGGGCTACAAGCTGGCCGAGGCCGACCCCGTGGCCTACCACGGCCCCGGCAAGTTCGACCCCAGCGTGGGCCTGGTCAAGCCGGCCACGCCCCCGAAGCAGACCTTCACCCAGGTCTTCGGCCAGTGGCTGTGCGACATGGCGGACAAGGACCAGCGCCTGGTGGGCATCACCCCCGCCATGCGCGAGGGCTCGGGCATGGTGGAATTCCACAAGCGCTTTCCGGGCCGCTACTACGACGTGGGCATTGCCGAGCAGCATGCCGTCACCTTCGCGGCCGGCATGGCCTGCGAGGGGCTCAAGCCCGTGGTCGCCATCTACTCGACCTTCCTGCAGCGCGCCTACGACCAGCTGATCCATGACGTGGCGCTGCAAAAACTGCCCGTGGTCTTTGCGCTGGACCGTGCGGGCCTGGTCGGCGCCGACGGCGCCACGCATGCCGGTGCCTACGACATCGCCTTCGTGCGCTGCGTCCCCCACATGAGCATGGCCTGCCCGGCCGACGAGCGCGAATGCCGCCAACTGCTCACCACGGCCTACGAGCAGGACCATCCTGTGGCCGTGCGCTACCCGCGTGGGGCGGGCGTGGGCGTGGCCCCGCTGGAGAGCCTGCAGGGGCTGCCCTTCGGCAAGGGCGAGGTGCGCCGCGAATCGGCGGCGAAGAAGGTCGCCATCCTGGCCTTCGGCACCTTGCTGTATCCCGCGCTGACCGCAGCCGAGGCGCTGGACGCCACCGTGGTCAACATGCGCTGGGCCAAGCCGCTGGACGAGGAACTGCTGCGCCAGGTGGCCTCCACGCACGAGCTCATCGTCACCGTGGAAGAGGGCTGCATCATGGGTGGCGCAGGCAGCGCCGTGGCCGAGTCGCTGCAGGCTGCCGGCATCACGCGACAGCTGCTGCAGCTGGGCCTGCCCGACGAGTTCATCGAGCACGGCGATCCCGCCAGGCTGCTGGCCCTGCAGGGGCTGGACGCGGCCGGCATCGAGGCGTCGGTGCGCGCCCACCTGGCGCCCGAGCGCGCCGTGGCCTGAAGATGGGACGGGCCTGTGCCCCGCGATGGGGCGCATCGCGCATGCCGAGCAGGACTACGCGGGGGAAAACCCCGTCCGCGCTTGCTTTGCGGCGTTTTTAGAATCGATACCACCTGATACAGTGTGAATGCACGTGCGAACGTGCGTTTTTTTTGCCGCCGGGCCCCCAAGGCAGAAGCGGCCCCTCGGAGGGGCAGCGGACCTTGCGCAGCAAGGGGTGGTGGTGGCTTTTTCTGACTGACAACACATCGCGGAGAGACATTCATGGACCGTCGTTCGATCATCAAACATGCGGGAATCGCCGGCGTGCTGGCTGTGGGAGCCGCACCCGCAGTCCACGCCCAGGAGGCGGTCCGCTGGCGTCTGGCCGCGAGCTTTCCCAAGTCGCTGGACACCATCTTCGGCTCGGCCGAAATGTTCTCCAAGACGCTCAAGGCGATGTCGGGCGGCAAGTTCGAAGTCTCGGTGCATGCGGCCGGTGAGCTGATGCCCGCCTTCGGCGTGGTCGATGGCATCCAGAACGGCACCATCGAGATGGCGCTGACGGCGCCCTACTACTTCACCGGCAAGGACTACATCTTCGCCTTCGGCTGCGCCGTGCCTTTCGGCCTGACGGCGCGCCAGATGGATGCATGGATGGAGCACGGCGGCGGCCGCAAGCTCATGGACGAGTTCTATGCCCAGTACAACATCAAGAGCCAGAGCGCAGGCAACACGGGCACCCAGATGGGCGGCTGGTTCCGCAAGGAGATCAAGTCGGTGGCCGATCTCAAGGGCCTGAAGATGCGCCTGGGCGGCGGCCTGTTCGGCGACGCCATGCTCAAGCTCGGCGTGGTCGCGCAGAACATGCCTGTGGGCGAGGTCTACCAGGCGCTTGAAAAGGGCACGCTGGATGCCGTGGAATTCGTGGGTCCGTACGACGACCAGAAGCTGGGCTTCAACAAGGTCGCTCCCTACTACTACTACCCCGGCTGGTGGGAAGGCGGCGCCGAGCTGGAGTTCTTCATCAACACCAAGGCGTATGCGGCCCTGTCGCCCGAGTACAAGGCCATGGTCGATGCGGCCTGCAACGTGGCGGCACGCGACATGACGGCCAAGTACGACGCCAACAACCCCGTGGCGCTCAAGAAGCTGGTGGCCGACAAGACCCAGCTCAAGGCCTTCCCCAAGGACTTCATGGATGCCGGCTACAAGGCCGTCATGGAGATCATGGCCGAGCATGACGCCAAGTCGCCCATGTTCAAGAAGATCAACCAGAGCCTGCGCACCTTCCAGCGCGACCAGCTGCTGTGGGAGCGCTTCTCGGAGTTCCGCTACAACAGCTACATGACCACGGCCAAGCTGTAAGCAGGTCTGCAGCCAGCAGCACGCACAAGGACGGTCCATGCCTTCCACGCCTGCAGGCCAAGCCCGCGTCCCCTCTGCGAAATGCAGCGGGGACGGCGGGCTTTTTTGTTCCGATGATGTATGTGGGCCGAGCTGCCAAGAGCAGTCCGGCCTTTTTTGAATGCTCTCAAGCAGAGCGAATCAGGAGGAGACAGAGATGGACAGAAGAAAAGCACTCAAGCACGCCGGTCTGGCCGGCGTATTGACTGCCGCAGCGGCGCCAGCCGTTCATGCGCAGGCGGCGGTGCGCTGGCGCCTGGCGTCCAGCTTTCCGCGTTCGCTGGACACCATCTACGGCTCTGCCGAGGTGTTTTCCAAGGCGATCAAGGAAATGTCGGGCGGCAAGTTCGAGGTGTCGGTGCATGCGGCCGGCGAGCTGATGCCCGCCTTCGGCGTGGTCGATGGCGTGCAAAACGGCACGGTGGAGATCGCGCACACGGCGCCCTACTACTTCTTCGGCAAGAACGAGGCCTTTGCCATCGGCGGCGCCATTCCGTTCGGCATGAACTCGCGCCAGCTCACGGCCTGGAACGTGGACGGCAACGGCGGCAAGCTGATGCGCGAGTTCTATGCCGAATACGGCATCGTCAACTTCCTGGGCGGCAACACCGGCGCCCAGATGGGGGGCTGGTTCCGCAAGGAGGTCAAGACGACCGAGGACATCAAGGGCCTGAAGTTCCGCATCGGCGGCTTCGCGGGCCGGATCATCGAGCGCATGGGCGGCGTGCCCCAGAACATCCCGGGTGGCGAAATCTACCAGGCGCTGGAAAAGGGCACCATCGATGCGGCCGAATGGATCGGCCCCTATGACGACCTCAAGCTGGGCTTCAACAAGGTCGCGCCGTTCTACTACTACCCCGGCTGGTGGGAAGGCAGCCTGAACCTCGAGTTCTACGTGAACCAGAAGGCGCTGGCCGCGCTGACGCCCGAGCAGCGCGCCATGGTGCAGGCCGCCTCGCACGAGGCCCATGTGGTCACCCAGGCCCGCTACGACGCGCGCAATCCAGGCGCGCTCAAGCAACTGGTGGCCAGCAAGGCCAAGGTGCTGGCCTTCCCGCAGACCGTGCTCGATGCCTCCTACAAGACCACCATGGCGGTCTATGCGGAGCTGGCCGAGAAAAACCCTGCATGGAAGAAGATCTACAGCGACTACCGCAACTTCCAGCGCGACGAGGTGCTGTGGTTCCGCTTCGCCGAGGCGCGCTACGACGCCTTCATGTCGGCGCAGAAGCTGTGAAGTCGCGGCGCCCTCGGGCGTCATGCGCGAAAGAAAGCCGGGCACTGCCCGGCTTTTTTCATGCGCGCAGGGGACCGGCGCACGCCGGGGTCCGAACGAAAAAAGGCCCCGCGGTTGCGGGGCCTTTGCTGTCCTTGAGGGAGCCTGCGATCAGCTGCCGGACTTGCTCTCGCCCGGCGTGGCCGGCTGCTCGCGCTGCAGCTGGTCCTGCAGCGCCTTGAGCGCATCGTCCTCACCGCCCGCCGGGGCCGAGGGCTCGCCAGGGGTGCCCTCGGGTGCGGGGGGCTGGTTCGCGCCGTCGCCGTTGAACATGGGGTCGTTGAAGTCGATGGCCTCGGGCATGGATGCCTCCATCTCCTGGCGCACCTTGTCCAGGTCGTACTCCACCTTCTTGTCCAGCCCGCTGGAGACGATGCCGGGGAAGATGATGATCAGGGCCACCATGACCAGCTGGATCAGCAGGAAGGGGATGGCGCCCGCATAGATCTGCATGGTGGTCACGGGCTCGGTCATCTTCTTGGTGACCTTGTCCACGTAGGCCTTGGCCGGGGCCACGCTGCGCAGGAAGAACAGCGCGAAGCCGAAGGGCGGGTGCATGAACGAGGTCTGCATGTTCACGGCCAGCAGCACGCCGAACCAGACCAGGTCGATGCCCAGCTTGTCGGCCACGGGGGCCAGCAGCGGCACGACGATGAAGGACAGCTCGAAGAAGTCCAGGAAGAAGGCCAGCACGAAGATCATGATGTTGACCACGATCAGGAAGCCGATCTCGCCGCCGGGCAGGGACACCAGCAGTTCCTCCACCCACTTGGGGCCGTCCACGCCCTGGAAGGTCAGGCCGAACATGGTCGCGCCGATCAGGATGAACATCACGAAGCACGACAGCTTGGTGGTGGACATCAGCGCCTGCTTGAGCAGGTCCATGCTCAGCCGGCCGCGCACGAAGGCCATGACGGCCGCGCCCAGCGCGCCCATGGCGCCGCCTTCGGTGGGGGTTGCCACGCCCAGGAAGATGGTGCCCAGCACCAGGAAGATCAGCAGCAGCGGCGGGATCAGCACGAAGGTCACGCGCTCGGCCATGCGGCTGAGCAGGTGCAGGCCCGTGAGCTTGTTGAACATGGCGGCGATGAAGGCCAGCGCCACGCCGAAGCACATGGACACCACGATGGTCTCGTCCAGAGCGACCTTCTCCACCACATCGCCGGACCACCAGGTGTGCAGCTGGGGCATGTACTGGGCGACCACCATCGAGGCGGCCACGCACAGCACCGTCAGCACCAGGGTGGAGGGCAGGCCGGAGTTGCCATTGGGCTCGCGCAGCGTGCGCGCCTCGGGCGGCAGGGCGGGCACCATGGCGGGCTTGAAGATGGCCAGCACGACGATGAACAGCGCATAGAAGCCCGTCAGCATCAGGCCAGGCAGGAAGGCGCCCTTGTACATGTCGCCCACGCTGCGGCCCAGCTGGTCGGCCAGCACGATCAGCACCAGGGACGGCGGAATGATCTGCGCCAGCGTGCCCGAGGCCGCGATCACGCCCGAGGCGACCCGGCGGTCATAGCCGTAGCGCATCATGATGGGCAGGGAGATCAGGCCCATGGAGATCACCGATGCCGCGACCACGCCCGTGGTCGCCGCCAGCAGCGCGCCCACGAAGATCACCGCAAAGGCCACGCCGCCGCGCACGGGGCCGAAGAGCTGGCCCACGGTCTCCAGCAGGTCCTCGGCCATGCCGCTTCGCTCCAGTATCAGCCCCATGAGGGTGAAGAACGGTATGGCCAGCATCGTCTCGTTCTGCATGATGCCGAAGATGCGCAGCGGAAGGGCCTGCAGCAGGGCTTCGGGCAGCACGCCCAGTTCGATGCCGACAAAGGCGAAGAACAGTCCGCAGGCGCCCAGGCTGAATGCCACGGGAAAACCCACGAGCAGGAAAAGTATCAGCCCCGCGAACATGATCGGGGCCAGGTTGTGGATCACGAATTCCATGATGTCTGTTTCCCCGATCAGGCGCCTTGCCCGCTTTTGTCCTTGGCTCCTGCCAGCCCGCGCAGGGCTTCGGCCAGGTCTTGCTCTGCGGTCTTCTCGCCCTTCTTGGCCGTGGGATCGTCGATCAGGCCCTTCAGGAAGGCGATGCGCTTGATCAGCTCCGACATGCCCTGCAGCAGCAGCAGCCCGAAGCCCAGGGGAATCATCAGGTAGACGGGCCAGCGCACCAGGCCGCCTGCATTGCCCGACATCTCGCCGGTCTGGATGGCCTGGATCACGAACGGCGTGCCGAACCACAGGATGGCCAGCGCCATGGGGGTCAGGAAAAAGACGAAGCCGAAGATGTCGATCCAGATCTGCGTGCGCTTGGACAGGCGGCTGGCGATCACATCCACCTTCACGTGCTCGCCCTGCAGCAGCGTGTAGCCGGCGGCCAGCAGGAAGGAGGCGGCGAACAGGTACCACTGCACTTCGAGGTAGGCGTTCGAGCTGGTGTGCAACACCTTGCGCACGATGGCATTGATGCCGCTGATGACCGTCGAGGCCAGGATCAGCCAGATAAGGCATCGCCCGACCAGGCTGTTGAGCCAGTCGACCCCTCTTGAGAATTTGAGCAAAGCCTGCATGGTGTCTCCAAAAAGTAGGCTGTATTGGGTCCGTCGCCGTACGCCGGCCTGTAGGCCGGCGCGCAGCGCTCTTGTCGGCGCATGGACCAAAGCCGTCGATTCTACGGAGACCCGAACGCCGCAGGCGGCCTGCTCCCCCTAAAAGAAATCCGTGTGAACCCGAGGAAATGTCCCGTTCAGGTTGTCGCGCGGGGCCTGCGGGCTCCCAGTTTTCGGTACATCGTGGCCCGGCTGATGCCCAGCGCGCGGGCGGCCCGGGTCACATTGCCCTGGGCATCCTGCAGGGCCTGCTCGATCAGCACGCCCTCGCTGGCGCGCAGCGGGCTGGCCTGGGCGGCGGCAGCGAGTGCCGCCGTGCCCAGCGCAGGCAGCAGCTGGCGCAGCTGGGGGCCGGGCTGCACCAGCGCCTGCAGCCGCAGGCCCGACCACAGCGGCAGGCGCAGCGGTTCGTTGGGGCGCTGGCGCGCATGCTCCACCAGCGCCGTCCAGGGCATGGCCAGCAGTTCGCTGCAGTGCAGCGGCTGGCCCGGCTGCGCCAGCGGCTGGGGCACCAGCTGGCGCGCCAGGGTATTGCTGCCCGCCACATGCCCTTCGGCGTCCACGGCCAGCAGGCCTTCGCCCTCCTGACCCAGAGGCCCGCCGGGCCAGTTCAGGTGCAGCAGCAGCGCGTGGGGCAGGGCGCGCAGCAGCCGGTCCTCGATGGCGCGGGCGCAGCGCAGCGCCAGGTGCATCAGCTCGGGCCGCTCGGGCACGTCCACGCCCGTGATGTCCAGCATGCCCAGGCAGCGGCCGTCCGGGGCGTACAGCGGTGCGCCCGCGCAGCTGTAGTGGCGGTTGGCCTCGAAGAAATGCTCGGCCCGGTGCAGCCAGACGGGGCCGTGCTCGGCCAGGGCCGCACCGATGGCGGTGGTGCCCACGCCCTGCTCGGACAGGTCCACGCCCACACGGGCGATGGCCTGCACGCGGATGTCGCTGCGGTCCAGCGGCCCCTGCACGTCCAGCACGGTGCCGCGTGCATCGGTCAGCAGGCTGAAGTAGTGCATGGCGCCCACGGCGCCCACCAGCTGGGCCATCACGGGGCGCGCGGCCTGCAGCAGCACCTCATGGCCATCACGGGTCTGGCGCAGCGCATGCGGCCCCAGTGCTTCGTAGACCACGCGCTCGCCCGGGCGGCGGCCTGCCGCCAGGCAGCGCTGCCAGGAGCGCCACAGCCAGGGCGCGATGCCGGCAGGGGGGGCGGGCAGAGTGGCAGGCGGCATGCCGGCCAGCGCCTGCTCGAAGGCCAGGCTGCGGGCCCGGGCGATCTGCGCGTGGCGCGGATCGGCGGGGCAGGGCTGCGCGGCGTCGGGGCTCAGGGCGAACATGGGGCGGGGACTCCTGTGGCTGGCTGGCAAGGGATTGCGAACGGGCTGGCAGGCGGGCACGGTCGAAGCCGGGGGCGCAGGCGCAAGCGGTGCGGGCTGCGGCTGCGGTGACGACTGTGTCATTTTGAGAATATCCGCGCCGCCCGGCCCGGGCTTGCGGGTCAACCCTAGAACGGGCGCCTGCGGGCAGGGCGACCATGGCAGGCGAGGTTTCCGGCGTTCCCCCACGTTCCAGATCACCGCCGAACACAGGCAGGAGACAGCACGATGAATGTCCAGCTCACCGTCAACGGGCGCGCGCAGCGCATCGACGTTCCACCCAACACCTTGCTCGTGCATGCGCTGCGCGAGCACCTGCGCCTGACCGGCACGCATGTGGGCTGCGACACCAGCCAGTGCGGGGCCTGCACCGTCATCGTCGACGGCCACGCCGTCAAGTCCTGCGCCATGCTGGCCGTGCAGGCCGAGGGCTGCGAGGTGCGCACCATCGAAGGGCTGGCGGATATCGACGGCGGCCTGCATCCCATGCAGGCGGCCTTCAAGGAGTGCCACGGCCTGCAATGCGGCTTTTGCACGCCGGGCATGGTCATGAGCGCCGTGGACCTGTGCCAGCGCCAGCCGTGCGCGGGCGATCGCGAGATCCGCGAGGCGCTGGAGGGCAACCTGTGCCGCTGCACGGGCTACCAGAACATCGTGGCCGCCGTGAAAAAGGGCAGCCAGGCCATGGCAGGGCCTGCGGCCTGAGCGCCGCAGGTCACCACAAGGAGACAGCCATGGGTGCATCCGACTTTTCCAAGCTCCCCCACATCGGCGAGCCCGTCAAGCGCAAGGAGGACTACCGCTTCCTCACGGGCGCGGGCCAGTACACCGACGACATCGCGCTGGCCGCCCAGGCCCATGCGGTGTTCGTGCGCTCGCCGCACGCGCATGCGCGTGTGCGCTCCGTGTCCACCGACGCGGCCAGGGCCGCGCCCGGCGTCATCGGCGTGCTCACGGGCGCCGACGTGGCGGCCGACAAGATCAACGGCCTGCCCTGCGGCTGGCTGATCACCAGCACCAACGGCGAGCCCATGAAGGAGCCGCCGCATCCCATCCTGGCGCTGGACACCGTGCGCTACGTGGGCGACCAGGTCGCCATGGTCGTGGCCGAGACGCTGGAGCAGGCGCGCGACGCGGCCGAGCTGGTGGAGGTGGACTACGACCCGCTGCCCGCCGTGGTGCTGGTGGCCGACGCGGCGGCCGGCAGCGTGCCCGGCGCGGTGGTGCACGACATCGCCCCCGACAACCACTGCTACAAATGGGCCATCGGCGACAAGGCTGCCGTGGATGCCGTGTTCGCCGGTGCTGCCCACATCGCCCAGCTGGACCTGGTCAACAACCGCCTGGTTCCCAACGCCATGGAGCCGCGCGCGGCCATCGGCAGCTACAGCCGCGCCAATGACGAGTACACGCTGTACGTGGCCAACCAGAACCCGCACGTCGAGCGGCTGCTGATGACGGCCTTCGTCATGGGCCTGCCCGAGCACAAGGTGCGCGTGATCGCGCCCGACGTGGGCGGCGGATTCGGCTCCAAGATCTTCCTGTATGCCGAGGATGTCTGCCTGACCTGGGGTGCGCGAAAGCTCAACCGCAACATCAAGTGGACGGCCGACCGCAGCGAGTCCTTCCTCACCGACGCCCATGGCCGCGACCACGTCAGCCATGCCGAGATGGCCATGGACGCCAGCGGCAAGTTCCTGGCCATGCGCGTGCACACGGATGCCAACCTGGGCGCCTACCTGAGCACCTTCGCCAGCGCCGTGCCCACCATCCTCTATGCCACCTTGCTGGCCGGCCAGTACGCCACGCCCCAGGTCTATGTGGAGGTCGATGCCTGGTTCACCCACACCGCGCCCGTCGATGCCTACCGGGGCGCGGGCCGGCCCGAGGCCACCTACCTGCTGGAGCGCCTGGTCAGCCGCTGCGCCTGGCAGCTGAACCTGTCCCAGGCCGAGATACGGCGGCGCAACTTCGTCACCAGCTTCCCCTACCAGACGCCCGTGGCCCTGCAGTACGACGTGGGCGACTACGGCGCCTGCATGGACAAGGCCGAGGCCCTGGCCGACGTGGCCGGCTTTGCCGCGCGCCGTGCCGACAGCGAGGCGCGGGGCCTCAGGCGCGGCCTGGGCTACAGCAGCTACATCGAGGCCTGCGGCCTGGCGCCCAGCAACATCGCAGGCGCCCTGGGCGCGCGGGCCGGCCTCTTCGAATGCGGCGAGGTGCGCGTGCACCCCACGGGCAGCGTCACCGTGTTCACGGGCTCGCACAGCCATGGCCAGGGGCACGAGACCACCTTCGCCCAGGTGGTGGCCGCGCGCCTGGGGATACCCGTGGAGAACGTGGACATCGTCCACGGCGACACGGGCCGTGTGCCGTTCGGCATGGGCACCTATGGCTCGCGCTCCATCAGCGTGGGCGGCGCGGCCATCATGAAGGCGCTGGACAAGATCGAGGCCAAGGCCAAGAAGATCGCGGCCCACCTGATGGAGGCCAGCGACGCCGACATCGACTTCGCGGGCGGCGAGTTCACGGTGCGCGGCACCGACAAGAAAATCCCCTTCGCCCAGATCGCGCTCACCGCCTATGTGCCGCACAACTACCCGCTGGACAAGCTGGAGCCCGGCCTCAACGAAACCGCCTTCTACGACCCCACCAACTTCACCTTCCCCGCAGGCACCTACATCTGCGAGGTCGAGGTGGACCCGGCCACGGGCGTGGTGCGCGTGGACCGCTTCAGCGCCGTGGACGACTTCGGCACCATCATCAATCCCATGATCGTCGAGGGCCAGGTGCACGGCGGCGTGGCCCAGGGCATAGGCCAGGCGCTGCTGGAAAACTGCGTCTACGACCGCGAGACCGGCCAACTGCTCACCGGCAGCTTCATGGACTACGCCATGCCGCGCGCCGACGATTTCCCCGAATTCAAGCTCGGCACCGTCTGCACGCCCTGCACGCACAACCCGCTGGGCACCAAGGGCTGCGGCGAGGCGGGGGCCATAGGCTCGCCGCCCGCCGTCATCAATGCCGTGCTCGACGCACTGCATCCCCTGGGTGTCAGGGACCTGGACATGCCGGCCAGCCCGCACCGTGTCTGGTCGGCCATCGACGCCGCAGCCACCTCCTGAGGAGAGCGCCATGTACGCATTCACCTATGAAGCCCCTGGCAACACGGCCGACGCCGCTGCCCTGGCCGCCCAGGGCGGCCAGTACCTGGCCGGCGGGCAAAGCCTGCTGCCATCGATGCGCCTGCGCCTGGCGCGGCCCGAACAGATCGTGGACCTGAACCGCGTCCAGGGCCTGGCCGGCATCGCCGTCAACGGCCAGACCGTGGAAATCCGCGCCATGACACGCCACGCCGACGTGGCCGCCAACCCGCAGGTCCAGGCCGCCATCCCGGCCCTGGCCGAGCTGGCCGGCGGCATCGGCGACCGCCAGGTGCGTGCGCGCGGCACCATCGGCGGCTCGCTGGCCAACAACGACCCCGCTGCCTGCTACCCCAGCGCCGTGCTGGGCCTGGGCGCCACTGTCGTCACCGACCGGCGCGAGATCGCGGCCGACGACTTCTTCCAGGGCATGTACACCACGGCACTGGGCAGCGGCGAGCTGATCACGGCCGTGCGCTTTCCCGTGCCGAGGAAGGCCGCCTACCTCAAGTTCAAGCAGCCCGCCTCGCGCTTCGCCCTGGTGGGCGTCTTCGTCGCCCAGACCGACAGCGGCGTGCGCGTGGCCATCACGGGCGCCGGGCTCAGCGTGTTCCGCCATGCGGGGCTGGAGGCCGCGCTCAACCAGAGCTTCACGCCCGACGCGGCCGCCCAGGTGCTGATCGACCATGCCGACCTCAACAGCGACCTGCATGCCAGCGCGCGCTACCGGGCGCAGTTGATCAGCGTGCAGACGCAGCGTGCGGTATCGCAGATGCTGGGGTGACTATGGTGACCCCCTGAGTCGCTTCGCGCCTTCCCCCTTGAAGGGGGACGACACCCTCGGTGCGGGGCGGCCCTTCCTCGGTGTCCCTGAGTTGGATTGCGCCAGTTTTGCGCAGCGCAGACGAAGCGCAGTTCCATGACGATTGGATAAGGACTGAATGAAGGTTCCCGAGCAAGCCATTGCCTCCATAGACGCCCTGGTCGCCGCGCTGCAGGCCGAAGGCTATTTCGCCGACCGGCGCCTGGCCACGGCCGTCTTCCTGGCCCTGCGGCTGCAGCGGCCGCTGCTGCTGGAGGGCGAGCCTGGCGTGGGCAAGACCGCGCTGGCCCAGGCGCTGGCGCGAGTGCTGGAGCGCCGCCTGATCCGGCTGCAGTGCTATGACGGCATGGAGCAGCGCGAGGCGCTGTATGAATGGAACTACGCGGCCCAGCTGCTGCACCTGCGCGCGGCCGAGCTGGCTTCGGCGCAGCCCGCGGCTGCACCGCAGCAGGACCGACTGCAGCGCGCCGAGCAGGAGGTCTACCAGGAGCGCTACCTGGTAAGCCGCCCGCTGCTGCAGGCCCTGCAGCAGCCCGAGCCCGGCGCCGTGCTGCTGATCGACGAGATCGACCGCGCCGACGAGCCCTTCGAGGCCTTCCTGCTCGAATACCTGGGCGAGTACCAGGTCAGCATTCCCGAGCTGGGCACGGTGGCGGCACGCGTGCCGCCCGTGACCGTGCTCACCAGCAACCGCACGCGCGACCTGCACGACGCCGTCAAGCGCCGCTGCCTCTACCACTGGCTGGACTATCCCGGGCGCGAGCGTGAGCTGGCCATCGTGCGCGCCCTGGTGCCCGGGGCCGGGCAGGCCCTGACCGCCCAGGTGGCGAGCTTCGTGGGGCGGCTGCGCAGCCAGCCCTTTTCCGACGCCTTCCAGCGCGTGCCCGGCATTGCCGAAAGCGTGGAATGGGCCAAGGCCCTGGTGGCGCTGGACACCCTGGTGGTCGATCCCGAAGTCGTGCACGACACGGCCGGCATCCTCTTCAAGCAGCGCGAGGACGTGGCCGCGCTCACACCCGAGCGGCTGCAGCAACTGCTGGCGCCGGAGCCCGCGCCGTGACGGCGGGTGCAGCCGGTGCGGCCGGTGCCGCCGGTGCCGCCGATGGGGGCGAGCGCACCAGCTGGCTGGGCGATGCGCGCAGCGGCAAGCTGGCAGGCAACCTGGTCGGCTTTGCGCGTGCGCTGCGCCGCGCGGGCGTGCCCGTGGATGGCGGGCGCATGGCGCTGGCCCAGCAGGCCCTGTCCCTGGTCGGCCTGGCGCGCGAGGACATGGCCGCCGCGCTGGAGGCCGTATTTGTGAGCAACGCCCAGGACCTCGCCGTGTTCCGCGAACTGTTCGACGCCTACTTCCGCAATCCCGATGTGGCCCGGCAACTGCTGGCCCAGTTGCTGCCGCAGGCGCCCCGGCCGTCCGCGCCGCGCCACCGCCCGCGCGTGCAGGAAGCCCTGTCGCCCCGCCAGGCAGGCGAGGGCAGGGCCGCCGTCGATGAAGAGCTGAAGCTGGACGCCGCCATGACGGCCAGCGAGCGCCACCGCCTGCGCCATGCCGACTTCAACCAGCTCAGCGCCAGCGAATACCTGCTGGTGCAGCGCCTGGCCAGGGACATTGCCCTTCCCTTGCCCCGCTACCGCAGCCGCCGCACGCGCACCGGCCAGCGCGGCGCGGTGCCCGACTGGGCTGCCAGCCTGCGTGCGGCATCGCGCCACGGCGGCGAAATGCTGCAGCTGCTGCGGCGCGAACGGCGGCGCCTGCCGCTGCCCTGGCTGGCTCTGGTCGATGTCTCGGGTTCCATGGAGCGCTATGCGCGGCTGCTGCTGGCCTTCCTGCACGCGGCCACCGGCACGCAGCGCCATGCGGGCCTGCGCCGCCAGGTCTTCAGCTTCGGCACCGAGCTGCGCGACCTGGGCCCGGCCTTTGCCCAGGCCGATACCGACGCCATGCTCGAGCGCGCCAACGCCGCCATTGCCGACTTTGGCGGCGGCACCCGCCTGGGCAGCAGCCTGGGCGAACTGCGCCGCCTGCATGCGCGCCACCAGGTTTCAGGCCTGGTGGGCCGGCGCACCCTGGTGCTCATCATCAGCGACGGCCTGGACACCGGCGATGCCGCCGAGCTGGACCGCGAACTGGCCTGGCTGCGCCGCCACAGCGCGCGGCTGCTGTGGCTCAACCCGCTGCTGCGCTTTGACGGGTATGCCCCACTGGCCCAGGGGGCGGCCGTGCTGCATCGTCATGCCCATGCCATGCTTGCGGTACACAACCTGGAATCGCTGCAGCAACTGGCCGGTCACCTGGCGCGGCTGCTGGCGGCGCCAGGCCGCTGAGCCGCTTGCGGCCACCCCCATCGCAGAAAGGAATTGCCATGGAAATGCAAGCCAGCCGTTCCCTCGCCGTCAGCCAGCAGCAGGCCTGGGAGGCGCTCAACGATCCCGAAACGCTCAAGGCCTGCCTGGCCGGCTGCGACCGCTTCGAACCCCAGGGCGATGACCAGTACGCCGTGGGCATGGCGGTCAAGGTGGGGCCGGTATCGGCCAAGTTCAGCGGCAAGGTCACGCTGTCCGACATCACGCCGCCCGAGCGCTACCGCATCGCCTTTGAAGGCCAGGGCGGCGTGGCCGGCTTCGGCAAGGGCGAGGCCGACGTCACCCTCACCCCCGAGCCCGCTGACGCCGCAGGCCAGCCGCGCTGCCTGCTCAGCTACAGCGTGCAGGCCCAGGTCGGCGGCAAGATCGCCCAGCTGGGCCAGCGGCTGATCGACGGCGCCGCGCGCAACATGGCCGACGACTTCTTCGCGCGCTTCGACACGCTGATGCAGCAGCGCCACCCGCGCGCGCCCGCAGCGCCTGCCGATGCAGGCGACACCGCCGACCTGTCCCACCTGCCTGCCGGCCTGGCCGATGAAACCGGCCACATCGAGCCCACCGTGGACGCCCAGGCCTGGGAGCACGACGCCGCAGCCGGCGTGGCCACGCCGCTGGATGCCGCACCGGCCACCGAGGCCGAGGAACGCTCGCGCCGCGCCATCCCGCTGTGGTGCTGGGGGCTGGCCATCGTCGTCGTCCTGGGCGCCGGCTGGCTGCTTTCGCGGTACTGAGTCCTTGCGCCGACCCACGGCTTTTTCCACCTACCCTGAACGATGCGCGCTGGCGCAGCACAATAGCCGCCGAAAAGCGCCAGGCGCCCAGCTGCACAGGCAAGCCAGGTGCCGGCGTGGAGATTTGCAATGGAAAACCTGGATGTTCATGTTCTGCGCCACCTCGCGCAATGGCGCGCTCAGGGCGAGCGCGCGCTGCTGGCCACGGTAGTGCGTACCTGGGGCTCGTCGCCCCGGCCCATCGGCTCCATCATGGCGCTGGGGGCCTCGGGCGCCGTGGTCGGCTCCGTGTCCGGCGGCTGCATCGAGGATGACCTGATCGCCCGCTACAGCCACGCCTCGGACGCCGACGCCCTGCGCGACGGCGCGCCCCGGCTGCTGCGCTACGGCGTCAGCGCCGACGAGGCCCACCGCTTCGGCCTGCCCTGCGGCGGCACGCTGGAGCTGCTGCTCGAATTCAATCCCGACGCTGCTGCGCTGCAGCAACTCGTCCAATGGCTGGGCGAAGGCCGCATGGTGCGGCGCACCGTGGACAAGGCCACCGGCCAGGTCGCCCAGCAGGTCAGCGACGCGCCCGAGCCGCTGGTGCATGACGGGCAGCAGGTCGCCAACAGCTTCGGCCCCGAGTACCGCATGCTGCTCATCGGCGCAGGCCAGCTGTCCGAATACCTGGCCACCATGGCGCTGTTCAACGGCTTTGCGGTCACCGTCTGCGACCCGCGCGAGGAATACAGCCGCCACTGGAGCGTGGCCGGCGTGCAGCTGTCGCGCGAGATGCCCGACGACCTCGTGCGCACCATGCGCGCCGATGCGCGCACCTGCATCATCGGCCTCACGCACGACCCCAAGCTCGACGACCTGGCCCTCATGGAAGCCCTGGAATCCCCGGCCTTCTACGTCGGCGCCATCGGCTCGCGCCGCAACACCGCGCTGCGCCTGCAGCGCCTGAGCGAGCACTTCGGCCTGGGCGACGCACAGCTCGCGCGCCTGCGCGGCCCCATCGGCCTGTACATAGGCAGCAAGACGCCCCCCGAAATCGCCGTCAGCATCATGGCCGAGGTCCTGGCCGCCAAGAACGGCGTGGCCCTGCCGCGCGGCATGACCGTGGAAGAAGGCAAGCTCGCCGCCGCCCAGCCCCCGCAGCCGCTGGAGGATGACGGGCCCGAGGGCATCACGCCCCTGGTGTGCGGGGTGGGTTAGACGGGGCGCCGCAGGCGGGTGGCATGGGGCTGCAGTGACGGGAGTTGAGGCGCTATATTGATCGATCTTCTTTCATAGAGGGAGGCGATCATGTGTTTGGCTGGGAATGAGGCCGGCTTGCCCGGCACGATTGTCGGCAATCCTGTGGCGAAAGGGTTCGGAGGCGCGGCGTGAGCGGCGCTCGTCCGCTGGCTGCCGGCCTGACCGCCAGCCTCTCCGTGGCAACAGGCTATCTGCCGATTGCTTTTTCCTTTGGCGTGGCGGCCGTTCAGGCGGGTCTTGCTCCATCCATTGCGGTGCTGGCTTCCGTGCTGGTCTATGCCGGAGCCAGCCAGTTCCTGCTGATTTCGTTGCTGGCTTCGGGAGCCGGGCTGTGGACCGCTTTGCCCACGGTGCTGTTGATGAATGCGCGGCATGTGCTGTATGGCCCGGCCCTGCAGGTGGTGCTGGGGCCGCGGCAGCGCCTGGCCACGCCCTGGTTGGCCTTTGGCCTGACCGACGAGGTGTTTGCCACCGCCATGAGCAAGATGCAGGGCGTGCCAGAGGCCGAGCGCGAGCACTGGTTTCTGGGCCTGCAACTTGGCGCCTACGCGGCCTGGGTGGGCGGCACGGTGATGGGGGTGACGCTGGTGGGCGAGGTGGATCGGTGGCCGGCAGCCGTCCGCGAGGGGCTGGCCTTCGTTCTGCCGGCATTGTTCTTTGCGCTGCTGCTGGAGGCGGGGGTGCTGCGCTGGTGGCGTGCGGTGCTCACGGCCGCCGTGGTCGCTGCGGTGCTGGTTTGCTTCATTCCGGGCTACCACGCACTGGCGCTGGCGATCCTGTGCGGTGCGCTGGCGCATGCGGCCACGGCCGATAGGGGCTGATCACCATGTCGTACACATTCTGGATCTTGCTGTTGTGCGGTGCCGGCACCTTTGGCCTGCGCTGGTTGCCGTTGTGGCAGGCACGCCGCAGAGGGCACTCTGCACGGGCGTCCCCGCAGGTGCAGAGGTGGCTGGCGGGTGTCGGGCCCGCCGCCATCGCTGCCCTGTTCGTGGTGTCAACCTGGGGGCTGGTGGTCAGCGATGTCCGCTGGGGGCGGGTGGCCGTGATCTCCGTGGCTTTGCTGGCCATCTGCCTCGTACGCCTGGTGCGTGGAGGCATTGCCATGCCGACCTTGGCTGGTGCGCTGACCTACGGCCTGCTGGCTCATGTCAAGCCCTGGTGATGTCAGTGCGGCTGGGCATGGAAGGCCTTGTTGGCAATCTTCCAGCCGGCCTCGGTCTTGAGCAGCACGAAGTAGTCGATGAAGGTGATGGCACCGTGCACCAGGGTGATCTTGGCGCTGGCCGCCGTGCCGCCGATGTCGATGGCGTCGATGCTGCGGCGGCGCGTGGCCTCGTCGGCGGCGGGCTGGCCCTTGAAGCGGGCGCAGTAGGTGTCGATGTCCCAGGAGGTCAGCGGGCCTTCGCGCACGCTTTCGATGCGGGCGGTGGGCATGAAGGCGGCGCGCATGTGGGCGCTGTTGTCCTCGGCATGGCCGCGCATGTACAGCTCCAGCGGCACGCGCACGGCGGCTTCTTCGGGGTGGTCGGTCAGGCGTGGGTTGGCAGTCGTCATGGTGTTCTCCTGGGACGGATGGATGGCGGCCTGCGCCTGCAGGCCGGCGGCCGCGGATCGTAGCCACAAGCGCGGGGTGCAGTCCAACGGGGTGACAGGCGCGACCTGCGCCGGGTTGGGGTGCAATGCCTTGTTTTCAATGGACTTTTCGGCCGATGCGCCCCGCATTGGCCGTGCCTGAGTCAACAGTGTTGTGAGCGCCGTGCCCTGTCTGAGGCCCTGCCGACGGGTGGCCGACCTGTTTCCGAAAACGCTCTGGCCAGGGCGGGTAAAGCCGGGGTAAAGCGGGGGTAATGCCTGCGTAAAACGGCGATCTGCCTCGTTTTGGAGAGCATGGGACTGGCTACCATAGCCGCATCCGCCGCCGTGCCCCGTTCCGGGGCCGGGCCCACGGCTTCCTCCCACGATTTCCCGCAGTGACCATGAAACGCCTGTCCAGCAGCCCCCTTGTTGCAGATGCCCACGGCGTACGCCAATGTGGCCGGATACGGCCTGCCCTGATGTGGGGCGTGGTGGCATTGGCCCTGGTCGCGGGGGGCGGGCTGTGGTGGTGGAACAAGCGGGCGCCGGCGCAGGGCGAGCAGGCCTCGGCCGGTGCGCCCGGCCCGGGTGGCGGGCGTGCGGGAGGCGGCCGGCGCGGCCCCGGCGGCCCGGGTGGACCTGGCGCCATGGGTGCCCAGGCGCAGCCGGTGTCCGTGGGCGTGGTGGAGCGGCGCGACATGCGCGTGCTGATCAGCGCCATCGGCACCATGAACCCGCGCGCCACGGCCGTGGTGCGCGCCAAGGTGTCGGGCGAGTTGCTGCGCCTGCATTTCAAGGAAGGCGACGAGGTCAAGGCCGGCCAGCTGCTGGCCGAGATCGATCCGCGCAGCTTCCAGGCCAGCTTCAACCAGATCCAGGGCACGCTGCAGCGCGACCAGGCGCTGCTCAAGAACGCCCAGCTGGACCTGCAGCGCTACAAGGAGCTGCAGGCCCAGGATTCCATTGCCGGCCAGCAGGTCGATACCCAGGCTGCGCTGGTGCGCCAGTACCAGGGCACGGTGGCCGCCGACCAGGCCCAGGCCGATGCGGCCAGGCTGCAACTGAGCTACACGCGCATCACGGCGCCCATTGCGGGCCGGCTGGGCCTGCGCCAGGCCGACCGGGGCAATGTGGTCAACCCTTCGGATGCCAACGGCATCGTCACCATCACGCAGGTCAAGCCCATCGATGCGGTGTTCTCCGTGCCCGAGGCGCATGTGGGCACGCTGGCACGGCGCCTGGCCGAGGGCCGCGAGCTGCCCGTGGAGCTGTGGGACCGGGACCTGAAGCAGCAGCTGGGGCGCGGCCGGCTGAATGCGGTGGACAACAGCATCGACATCGCCACCGGCACCATCAAGGCCAAGGCCGCCTTCGACAATGCCGAGGGCCGGCTGTTCGCCAACCAGTTCGTCAACGTCAGGCTGGAAGTGGACCGGCTGGAGCAGGCGTTGACCGTGCCGACCACGGCCGTGCAGAACAACTACGTCTACCTGGTCCAGGAGGATGGCACGGTGACGCAGCGGCGCATCGCCGTGGGCGTGACCGATGGCGACCGGGTGAGCGTGAAGGGCGAACTCAAGCCTGGCGAGCAGGTGGTGGTCGATGGCATTGACCGCCTGCGCGAAGGCGCCAAGGTCACGGTGATCGAGCCCGACAAGGTGCAGAAGGTGGACCAGGCCGTGCAGGACGCCTCCAGCCAGCCGCGCGGCATGCGCAATCTGCCGCCCGATGTGCGCGCCAAGCTGGCGACCATGAACCCCGACGAGCGCAAGGCCTACCTGCAGAAGCTGCGCGCCGAGCGCGGTGGGCAGCGCAATGGCGGCACTGGCGGTGGCAACAGTGGCGGCGGCAATGGCGCCGGCAGCGGCGCACCGGCCGCCGAAGGTTCCGCGCCTGCATCCCAGGCACCTGCGCCGTCACCGGGCTCGCCCCAGCCATCGCCCGGCCCGGCGTCTGCCGCTCCGGCGGCTCCAGCGGCTCCCGCTCCTGCCGGGCGCTGAGCAGCGCCCGGCACCTGAAGACCGCAAGCCCTTCCAGGCGGCCCCATGAATCTTTCCCGCATCTTCATCCTGCGACCCGTCGCCACCTCGCTGCTGATGGTGGCGGTGCTGATCGCCGGCCTGCTGGCCTACCGGCTGCTGCCGATTTCGGCCCTGCCCGAGGTGGACTACCCCACCATCCAGGTCACCACGCTGTACCCGGGCGCCAGCCCCGACGTGATGACGTCCAACGTCACCGCGCCGCTGGAGCGCCAGCTCGGCCAGATGCCGGGGTTGTCGCAGATGTCGTCCACCAGTTCGGGCGGCGCCTCGGTGATCACGCTGCGCTTTGCGCTGGACATGGCCATGGACGTGGCCGAGCAGCAGGTGCAGGCCGCCATCAACGCGGGTGCCAACCTGCTGCCCAGCGACCTGCCCATGCCCCCGCTGTACAGCAAGGTCAATCCGGCGGATGCGCCCATCCTCACGCTGGCCATCACCTCGCCCTCGCTGCCGGTAATCCGCGTCAATGACCTGGTGGAAAACCGCCTGGCGCCCAAGCTCTCGCAGGTCAACGGCGTGGGGCTGGTGGCGATTGCGGGCGGGCGCCGGCCTGCCGTGCGCATCCAGGCCAACCCGACGGCGCTGGCCGGCCTGGGCATGACGCTGGACGATGTGCGCACCGCCATCGCCGCCGCCAACGTCAAGCAGGCCAAGGGCGGCTTCGACGGGCCGGCGCGCGCCTCCACCATCGATGCCAACGACCAGCTGCAGTCGGCGGCCGAGTACCGCAACCTCATCATCGCCTTCAAGAACGGCCTGCCCGTGCGCCTGTCCGACATCGCCCAGACCGTGGACGATGCCGAGAACACGCGCCTGGCCGCCTGGGCCGGCACGCCCGAGGGTGGCTCGCGCGCGGGCGTGATCCTCAACATCCGGCGCCAGCCCGGCGCCAACGTGATCGAGACGGTGGATCGCATCAAGGCGCTGCTGCCCCAGCTCAAGGAGACACTGCCGGCCTCGCTGGACGTGCAGGTGCTGACCGACCGCACGGTGACCATCCGCGCCTCGGTCAACGACATGCAGCTGGAGCTGATGCTGGCCATCGCCCTGGTGGTGGCGGTGATCTTCGTCTTCCTGCGCAGCGCCTCGGCCACGCTGATACCGAGCTTTGCCGTGCCGCTGTCGCTGATCGGCACCTTCGGCGTGATGTACCTGGCCGGTTTTTCCATCAACAACCTCACGCTGATGGCGCTGACGATCTCCACCGGCTTCGTGGTGGACGATGCCATCGTGATGATCGAGAACATCGCGCGCTTCGTGGAAAAGGGCGAGCCGCCCATGCAGGCCGCGCTCAAGGGCGCCAGGCAGATCGGCTTCACCATCATCTCGCTGACGATTTCGCTGATCGCCGTGCTGATCCCGCTGCTGTTCATGGGCGACGTGGTGGGGCGGCTGTTCCACGAGTTCGCCATCACCATGGCGGTGGCCATCCTGATCTCGGCCGTGGTCTCGCTGACGCTCACGCCCATGCTGTGCGCGCGGCTGCTGCGCCACCAGCCCGAAGGGGCCGAGGAGGAAAAGCATGGCCGCCTGTACCACGCCACGGGCCGTTTCTTCGACCGCACCATCGCCGGCTACGGCCGCATCCTCACCTGGGTGCTGGACCGCCGGGGCCTGACATGGATCGTCTTCCTGGCCACGCTGGCCGTGACCGTGCTGCTGTACTTTGCCGTGCCCAAGGGCTTCTTCCCGGACCAGGACACGGGCACCATCCAGGCCACGACCGAGGCCGACCAGTCCATCTCGTTTGCCGCCATGGCCGAGCGCCAGCAGGCCCTGGCCGAGCTGCTGCTCAAGGACCCTGCCGTGCAGAGCATCTCGTCCTTCATCGGCGTCGATGGCAGCAACACCACGCTGAACACGGGCCGGCTGCTGATCGACCTCAAGCCCCATGGCCAGCGCGATGGCGTGCCCGCCGTGCTGCGCCGCCTGTCCGACGATGCGCTGCAGATCCCGGGCATACGCCTGTATGCCCAGCCCGTGCAGGACCTGACCATCGAGGACCGCGTGGCGCGCACCCAGTACCAGCTGCTGATGTCCTCGCCCGACATGGCGCAGCTGGCCAAGAGCACCCAGGCCCTGGTCGAGCGCATGCACGACCTGCCCGAGCTGGTGGACGTGGGCAGCGACCTGCAGGACCAGGGCCTGCAGGCCTTCGTGCAGATCGACCGGGCCCAGGCCAGCCGGCTGGGCGTGACGGTCTCGGCCATCGACACGGCGCTGTACAACGCCTTCGGCCAGCGGCTGATCTCCACCATCTTCACGCAGTCCAACCAGTACCGCGTGGTGCTGGAGGTGGCGCCGCAGTTCAAGATCGGGCCCGAGTCGCTGCAGGCCATCTATGTGGCCTCCAGCGCGGGCGCGCCCGTGCCGCTGTCCTCGGTGGCCACGGTCAGCGAGCGGCCCATGGCCCTGGCCGTGAACCATGTGGGCCAGCTGCCCGCCGCCACCATCTCGTTCAACACCGCGCCCGGCGTGTCGTTGGGCCATGCCGTCAAGGCCGTGCAGGACCTGATGGCCCAGCTGCGCACGGAGGGCCATATGCCGCTGTCGGTGGACGCTGCCTTCCAGGGCGCGGCCCTGGCCTTCCAGGCCTCGCTGTCCAACACGCTGCTGCTGGTGCTGGCGGCGGTGATCACCATGTACATCGTGCTGGGCGTGCTCTATGAGAGCACCATCCACCCGGTGACCATCCTGTCCACGCTGCCCTCGGCCGGCGTGGGCGCGCTGCTGGCCCTGCTGCTGGCGGGGCTGGACCTGGACATCATCGCCATCATCGGCATCGTGCTGCTGATCGGCATCGTCAAGAAGAACGCGATCATGATGATCGACTTCGCGCTGGAGGCGCAGCGCGAGGAGGGGCATACGCCGCGCGAGGCCATCTACCAGGCCTGCCTGCTGCGGTTCCGGCCTATCCTGATGACGACCTTGGCGGCTTTGCTGGGGGCCTTGCCGTTGATGCTGGGGACGGGGGTGGGCAGTGAGTTGCGGCATCCGTTGGGGGTGACGCTGGTGGGGGGCTTGCTGGTGAGCCAGTTGCTGACTCTGTTCACTACGCCTGTGATTTATTTGACTTTTGAAGGGTGGGCGCAGCGGTGGCGGGATCGTCGGGGTGCTTCTTCGGAGCAGGCCCATGCTTGAGCTGGATCTGCGCTTTTGGCTGGCGCCGCTGGCCGGGGTTCGGCCCGGCGGCCGACCTACTTTCTTGTCGCGCGACAAGAAAGTAGGCAAAGAAGCGCGCCCCCACTGCCCACGACCCTTCGCTTCGCTGCGGGCAACCTGCGTTGGGCGCGATGCGGGGTGTGCCGCAGAACTCGCTTTGCGCTTCGCGCGCCGCTCAGACAACTGCGGCAAGTCAGATGACGAAGCAAGCCTGTCCTTCGGCAGGCTTGCCACCCCGCATCGCGCCCAACGCAGGCGTGGGCAGAGGGGGGAAGGCGGGGGGATGGGCCATCGCTTCGCTCGGCCTGAGGTTTTTGGGGCTGGATCATGAGCCAGCTTTCCAATCTCTCGGCGCCGTTCATCTTCCGGCCCATTGCCACCATGCTGATGACCATCGGCCTGGCGCTGGCGGGGGCGGTGTCGTATTTCCTGCTGCCGGTGGCGCCGCTACCGCAGGTGGACTATCCGACGATTTCGGTGTCCGCCAGCCTGCCGGGTGCAAGCCCCGACACGATGGCGGCGACGGTGGCGACGCCGCTGGAGCGGGCGCTGGGGGCGATTGCGGGGGTCAATGAGATCACGTCCAACTCCAGCCTGGGCAGTACGCGCATCACGCTGCAGTTCGATCTGTCGCGCACGGTGGACAGCGCGGCGCGCGATGTGCAGGCCGCCATCAATGCGGCGCGCACGCTGCTGCCTTCGGGCATGCCGGGCAATCCTACGTATCGCAAGGTGAATCCGGCCGATGCGCCGATCATGATCCTGGCGCTGACGTCCAGCGCGCTGACGCGCGGGCAGATGTATGACGCGGCGTCCACCGTGCTGGCGCAGAAGCTCTCGCAGGTGGAGGGCGTGGGCCAGGCGTCCATCAGCGGCGGGGCGCTGCCGGCCGTGCGCGTGGAGCTGGACCCGGTGAAGCTGGCGGCCAATGGCGTGTCGCTGGACCAGGTGCGTACCGCCATTTCGGCCACGAATGCCAACCGGCCGCTGGGCGCGGTGGAGCGCGAGGACCACTACTGGCAGGTGACCGCCAATGACCAGGCGCGCGTGGCGGCCGACTATGCGCCGCTGGTGCTGCGCTGGAGCAATGGCAATGCGATCCGGCTGCAGGACGTGGCCGATGTCACGGATTCGGTGCAGGACGTGCGCAACTACGGCGTGGCCAACGGCAAGCCCGCCATCCTGCTGCAGATCTTCAAGCAGCCCGATGCCAACATCCTGGAGGCCGTGGCGCGCGTGCGCTCTTTGCTGCCGCAGCTCAAGGCGTCCATCCCCGAGGCGATCGATCTGACCATCGTGTCCGACCGCACGCCCACGCTGCGTGCCTCGGTGGTGGAGGTGGAACGGGCGCTGTTGATCGCCGTGGCGCTGGTGATCCTGGTGGTGTTCCTGTTCCTGCGCAATGGCCGGGCCACGCTGATTCCGGCCGTGGCCGTGCCGGTGTCGCTGGCGGGCACGTTCGGCGTGATGTACCTGGCCGGCTATACGCTGGACAACCTGTCGCTGATGGCGCTGACCGTGGCCACGGGCTTTGTGGTGGACGATGCCATCGTGGTGCTGGAGAACGTGATGCGCCACATGGAGCGCGGCAAGACCGCGCTGCGCGCGGCGCTGGACGGGGCGCGCGAGATCGGGTTCACCGTGGTGTCCATGAGCCTGTCGCTGATCGCGGTGTTCGTGCCCATCCTGTTCATGGGCGGCATCGTGGGGCGGTTCTTCCGCGAGTTCGCGGTGGTGATGTCGGCGGCGATTCTGATCTCGATGGTGGTGTCGCTGACCACCACGCCCATGATGTGCGCGGCGCTGCTGCGGCCGCAGCGGCCTGCTGCACAGGCGCGTCCGCGCGGGCCAATGGGCCGCGCCTGGGTCCGCTTCGGCGCCTGGGTGGGCCGTGCCGAGCGGCGTGCCATGTCCGGCTACCGCGCAAGCCTGGCCTGGTGCCTGCGCCACCAGCCGCTGGTGCTGCTGGTGCTGGCCGGCGTGGTGGCGCTGAACGTGCACCTGTACATGGCCATCGACAAGGGCTTCATGCCCAGCCAGGACACGGGCCGCGTGATGGGCTTCATCCGGGCCGACCAGTCCACCTCCTACCAGGCCATGGAGCAGCGGCTCAAGCGCTTCCTGTCCATCGTGCAGGAAGACCCGGCCGTGGAGTACGTGACGGGCTTCACGGGCGGCGGCCAGCGCAATGCGGCCAACATGTTCATGTCGCTCAAGCCGCTGGCCGAGCGCAAGGTATCGTCCGACGAGGTGATCAACCGCCTGCGCGACAAGCTCAAGAACGAGCCCGGCTCGCGGCTGTTCATGGTCACGCAAAGCGATATCCGCATCGGCGGGCGGCAAAGCTCGGGCTCGTACGACTACACGCTGCAGGCCGACGACATCCAGGACCTGCGCACCTGGGAGCCGCGCATCCGCCAGGTGCTGTCGCAGCTGCCCCAGCTCACGGACGTCAATAGCGATGTCTCCGACTTCGGCCTGCAGACCTCGCTGGTGATCGACCGCGACGCGGCCACGCGCCTGGGGCTGACGGTGGCGCAGATCGACGGCACGCTCAACAACGCCTTCGGCCAGCGCCAGGTGGGCGTGATCTACAACCCGCTCAACCAGTACCGCGTGGTGATGGAGGCCGCGCCGCGCTACCTGCAAAGCCCCGAGACGCTGCGCGGCTTCTTCTTCGTGAACAACCAGGGCGAGCAGGTGCCGCTGACCTCGTTTGCGCGCATTACCACCACCAACACGCCGCTGTCCGTGAACCACGACCGGGGCACGCCGGCCAGCACCATCAGCTTCAGCCTGGCCGAAGGCGTGGCGCTGTCGGATGCCAGCGACGCCATCCGCGCGGCTGTGGCCGAGCTGGGCGTGCCCGTGTCGGTGCGCGGCAGCTTCAGCGGCACGGCAGGGGCCTTCCAGCAGGCGCTGTCGGGGCAGCCGCTGCTGATCCTGGCGGCCATCATCACCATCTACCTGGTGCTGGGCGTGCTCTATGAGAGCCTGGTGCACCCGCTGACCATCCTGTCCACGCTGCCTTCGGCCGGCGTGGGTGCGCTGATGGCGCTGATGCTGTTCAAGACGGAGTTCTCGCTGATCGCGCTGATCGGGGTGATTTTGCTGATCGGCATCGTCAAGAAGAACGCCATCATGATGATCGACTTCGCGCTGGAGCGGCAGCGCGCCGGCCATGCCACGGCTGCCCAGGCCATCTACCGCGCCTGCGAGCTGCGGCTGCGCCCCATCCTCATGACCAGCCTGGCGGCCATCTGCGGCGCACTGCCGCTGGCCCTGGGCCGGGGCGATGGCGCCGAGCTGCGCCAGCCGCTGGGCATTGCCATCGTGGGCGGCCTGATGCTGAGCCAGCTGCTCACGCTCTACACCACGCCCGTGGTCTATGTGCTGCTGGACAGGCTGCGCCAGCGTGTCATGGGCCTGCGTGGCCGCGTGCAGGGCAAGGACCGCGGCACCCCTGTGCCCGCCGCATCACCCCAGTGAACCGAATCCGAAAGCCTAAGGCCATGCAGCTGAAGACACTCCAAACCCCGGCGATCTGGCTGGCCGCCGCGCTGCTGGCCGGTTGCTCCACGCAGAGCGCCTACCAGCGCCCCGCACTCGAGGTGCCGGCCCAGTTCAAGGAAGCCACGCCCGAGGCGGCCGAGGCCGGCATCTGGCGGCCCGCGGACCCGTCGCGTGCGCAAGTGCCCGACAACTGGTGGGAGCTGTTCGGCGACGAGCAGCTCAACCGCCTGCAGCAGCAGGCCGCCACCGGCAACCAGAGCATCGCCCAGGCCGCCGCGCGCCTGCGTGCCGCGCAGGCGGCCGTGGCCAGCAGCCAGGCCGGGCTGTTCCCCACGCTGGGCAGCACGGCCGGCGCCACGCGCTCGCGCAGCGGCGGGGCCTCCGGTGCATCGGGTGCATCAGGCACGGGCGGCAACACCGGCAGTAGCGGCAACATCTCGACCAACTACTCGCTGGGCCTGAACGCCAGCTGGGAGCTGGACCTGTGGGGCCGCGTGTCGGGCACGGTCAGCGCCAGCCAGGCCAGCGCCCAGGCCAGCAGCGACGACCTGGCCGCCGCGCGCCTGTCGGCCCAGGCATCGATCACGCAGACCTATTTCTCGCTGCGCGCGGCCGATGCCAGTGTGCGGCTGCTGCAGGAAACACTGCAGAGCTACGAGCAAAGCCTGAAGCTCACCGACAACCGCTACCGCGCGGGCGTGGCCTCGTCGGCCGACGTGGCCCAGGCCGAGGCGCAGTACAAAAGCACCCAGGCCCAGCTCATCGAGGCGCAGACCAGCCGCGCCCAGCTGGAGCACGCCCTGGCCGCGCTGCTGGGCCTGCCTCCGGCCGCCTTCAGCCTGGAGGCCGGCGCCGAGCTGCCGCTGCCGCCCGAGGTGCCGGCCATGCTCTCGTCCCAACTGCTGGAGCAGCGCCCCGACATTGCTGCGGCCGAGCGCCGCGTGGCCGCCGCCAATGCCCAGGTGGGCGTGGCGCGCGCGGCCTTCTTCCCGGCGCTCACGCTGTCGGCCACGGCTGGCTACCGGGGTGCATCGCTGTCCAACCTGGTGAGTGCGCCCAACCTGTTCTGGTCGCTGGGCCCGTCGCTGGCGCTGGCGCTGTTCGACGGCGGCGCGCGCACGGCGGCCGTGGAGTCGGCGCGTGCCTCGCTGGACCTGGCCGCCGCCACCTACCGCCAGACCGTGCTGACGGCGTTGCAGGAGGTGGAGGACAACCTGGTCACCGCATCCGCCCTGGCGCGCGAGCAGCAGGTGCAGATCGAGGCCGTGGCCGCCGCGCAGAAGGCGCTGGATGTCGTCAACAACCAGTACCGCGCGGGTACGGTGGCCTATCTGAATGTGCTCAGCGCCCAGACCACGGTGCTGTCGGCGCGGCGCAGCCTGATCGATGTGCGCAACCGGCGGCTGGCCGCCGTCAACACCTTGCTCAAGAACGTGGCCGGGCGCTGGGAGCCGCTGGGGCCGGTCTCCGCGCAGGGGCCGCAGGCTGTCGCGCGCTGATGTTCAGTCCTGCAGCTCGAAGGCCTGGCGCAATGCTTCGCCGAAGGCCGCGCTGCCGCTGATCGACAGGTTCACCGTGGTGCGGCCATCCCCGGCCGCCACGGATTGCAGGCGCGCCGTGGCTGCGTCAAAGCGCCAGTCCAGCGGCTGGCCGCCGTCGTCCTGGGCCTGCAGCTCGTAGTCCCAGTCGCCGCCCTCCTCAATGGGGCCGCGCCGGCCCTTGAAGCGGCGGTGCGCCCAGGCCAGCAATTGCTCCACCTCGGCCGCCAGCGCCGGCACGCGCGTGGCGGGCACGCTGGCCATGGCGTCCCAGCAGCCCGTGCCTTCGTCGTCTTCGCTGTAGTCGAAATCCAGGTAGTCGAGGGTCATGGTGGCGGTCCGCATGCGTAGTGCGTGGTTGGAAAAGGGAAAGCCCGGCATTGTGCCGCGTGCACAATCGCCCGCATCGCAGAACCGGAAAGACATTCAGATGGACACCGCACAGCAATCGATGGCGCCGCCGATGGTGAGCGCGCAGGCCCTGCGCTTCGGGCAGCCGGGTCTTCTGCTGTGGGATGGCGCCTCGCACGACTGGCCCGTGGGCCTGTGCCTGGTGCGCGGCGGCGAGGGCTGCGGCAAGACCAGCCTGCTGCAAATGCTGGCCGGCCAGCTGCCTTTGCAGGCCGGGCGCCTGGTATATCCGCAGCAGCCGGACCCGTCGCAGCGCCCTGCATTGTTCTGGCGCGACCCGCGCGCCGAACTGTCCAATGCCGAGCGTGCCCGGCCCGCGCAGGAATGGGTGCAGGCACAGCGGCAATTGCACCCGGCCTGGAGCGAGGCGGCATGGCAGGCCCATGCCGACGGCCTGGGGCTGGAGCCCCATCTGCACAAGCCCCTGCTGGCCCTGTCCACGGGCAGCCTGCGCAAGCTGTGGATGGCGGCGGGCTGGTCCAGCGGCGTGCCGCTGCTGCTGATCGACGAGCCGCTGGCCGCGCTGGACCGGGGATCGATGGACCATGTGCAGCGCACGCTGGCGGGGCTGAACCGGGCCGGCCAGCAATCTGCGCCCGTGGCCGGGCACGGGCCGCGCTGCGTGATCGTCGCGCACTGGGACGAGATGCAGGGCGTGGCCTGGGACGACGTGCTGGACCTGCCCGATCAGCCGCCGCTGCGCTGACGGAGCCGGCGTCTACATCGCCACCTACATCGCCTTGAACCGCTGCGCGTAGAGGCGGCTGACGGCCAGTTTCTCCGCTCGCTCGCGCAGCTGCAGCCACAGCCGGCCGGCCTCGTCGCGCTGGGCGCTGGCAATGGCGGCTGCGCGCACCACGGTGCCACGGTGCACCTGCCAGAAATCCTCGGCGTCCAGCCGGGGCAGCAGTTCCTTGAGCGGCGTGCGCACCAGGTACTCATGCGAGGCCGTGAGCACGCGCACGTACTTGTCGGCGGCCTCGAAGTAGACGACGTCGTGCACGGGCACCATCTGGATCTGCGTGCCCACGCCGGCCTGGATCATCTGCAGCGGCGGCTCGGTAGCGGTGGCGGCGGGGGCCGTGGCACCGGCCAGGTGCCGCAATTGCTCCAGCGCCTGCGCCAGCGCAGCGCCGGCCGGGGCCGCCGTGCGCTGGGCCAGCAGCTCGCGCAGGCGCTGCACGCTGCGCGCCAGCCGCTCGGGCTGCACGGGCTTGAGCAGGTAGTCCACGGCCTGGGCCTCGAAGGCGTCCATGGCGTACTGGTCATAGGCGGTCACGAAGACCAGGATGGGAAACGGCTGCGCCTCGGGCCAGGCGTCGGCCAGTTCGGCAGCGGCCTCCAGGCCGCTTTGGCCCGGCATGCGGATGTCGAAGAACAGCACATCGGGCTGCAGCGCCAGCGCCTGCCGGGCGGCACTCAGGCCGTCGCCCACCATGGCGGCAATCTGCAGCTCGGGCCAGGCGCGGGCCAGGGCCTGGCGCAGGTCCTCGGCCAGCAGGGGTTCGTCTTCGGCGATCAGGGCGCGGGGGGCGTGGGTCATTTCAGTCTTCTATTTCACTTGCGCATGGCCGACAGCGTATGAAACTGGCGCGGCCCAACTCAGGGACACCGAGGAAGGGCAGCCCCGCACCGAGGGTGTCGTTCCCCTCCCGCGAAGCGAGAGAGGGCGCCGTGCACACGGGGGAAGGCGCGAAGCGACTCAGGGGGTGCATTTGAGGGTGATTCTGGCCAGAGTGCCGCCTTCGGGCAGGGCGGCCAGTTCGAAGTGCGCGGCGTCGCCATAGCGGCTGGCCAGGCGTTCGCGCAGCTGGGCCGTGCCGAAGCGGCTGCCGGGCAGGGCGGGTGCACCGGAATCCAGGCCCATGCCGTTGTCGGCAACGGTCAACTCCAACGGGCCGCCGTCCATGCGGCGCGCGCGCACGGCGATATGCCCGCCTTCCAGCTTGGGCTCCAGTCCGTGGCGTATGCAGTTTTCCACCAGGGGCTGCAGCAGCAGCGGCGGCACGGGCACCTGGCCCAGGTCCTCGGGCAGGTCCAGCGTGTATTGCAGGCGCGGGCCCATGCGGATGGACATCAGCGCCAGGTAGTCGCGCAGGCGTGCGAACTCTTCGCCCAGCGCATGCTCGGTGCTGCGCGAGCCGCCCAGCGTGGCGCGCAGGTAGGCGATCAGATGGTCCAGCATGGCCTGGGCGCGCTGCGGGTCGCTGGCTACCAGCACGCGCAGGTTGGCCAGGGTGTTGAACAGCATGTGCGGCTCCAGTTGGGCCTGCAGCAGGGTCAGTCGCGCCTCGGCCGCCTGGCGGCGGGCCTGCTCGGCCTGCATCTGCAGGTGGCGCGAGTAGCCCAGCAGGAAGAAGGCCAGCGACATCACCGTGCTGGCGACGATGGTGACGGCCAGCGGTATCCACAGCCGGTGCATCAGGGCCGTGCTGGCGTCGGGATCGGCCCACTGCCTGTAGGCCGTGC
Source organism: Delftia sp. WSY_22 (assembly GCF_043104185.1). Taxonomy (NCBI): domain Bacteria; kingdom Pseudomonadati; phylum Pseudomonadota; class Betaproteobacteria; order Burkholderiales; family Comamonadaceae; genus Delftia; species Delftia sp. WSY_22. The sequence continues at coordinate 170,470 of NZ_JBICKN010000057.1, read as the reverse complement.
CGATCAGCGACCCGATCACGAACCCCGTCACGATGCCAGCCACCACCAGCGCGGCGCCGCGCCAGCCGCCGGGCCAGGGAATGTCCTGGCCCCGCGTCAGGCGCCAGCGGCCCAGTTCGATGGTGAGCCAGCTGGTCAGGCCGATCGACAGCGAGTAGATGAGGTTCACGTCCCAGCGGCCGTGGTTGCTCAGGCTGAATGCGGCGGCAATCAGGGCGCAGGCCGAGGTCGTCGCGATGCCGTGGCGCAGCAGCGTGGTCCGTTCCACGATGTGGCCAGGGGCGGCCGGCTGGCGTGTGGCGTTGGATGCGAGGTCGGGCATGGAGGGCAATGGTAGTCCCATGGCGTGTTTCAGCGGGCGCGGCCCTGGCGTGACTGCAGCGCCTGCCGCTCGCGCTCCACCATGCGCCCGTGCCAGCCGTTGCCCGGCAGGGCCAGCCAGACCACGGCGCCGTGGATGGCCAGCCCCAGGCCCCAGCCCAGGGCCGGGAAGATGGCCCAGTGCCGGCCCTGGGACAGCGACAGCGCCGCCAGCCCGAGGTTGACCAGCACATAGACGCTGGCGTGGATCATCCAGCCCAGCTTGGCGCCTGCGCGGCGGCGCGCCATGCGCTCCAGGGCATCGTCGTCGTGGCGGGCAGAGGGATCGAGGGGATCAAGGGGATCAAGGGTGCGCATGGGGAGTTCTCCGTCAGGGGGAAGGAAAGCGGCGTCAGGCCAGGCCCAACTGCTGCCACAGCAGGTCGCCCAGATAGCGGCCGGGCAGCAGGGTGAACAGGCCCGCCACGACGCAGGCGCCGATGTAGACGCTGCGCATGATCTTGCGGTGGCCGGCGATGTTGCCGTGGTACAGGTGCCAGAACGAGCGGCCCAGGCCGGCAAAGGTCAGCGGCACCAGCAGGTGGACGGGCGTGTAGCCGCCCCAGTTGGGCAGGCGGTAGTCGCGGATGAAGCAGGCGGACACCGCCGCGCAGACCATGAGCGTGACGAAGGCATGGCCGGCCGCGCGGTGCAGGCGGGGATGGGCGGCGGCCTGGCGGCGTGCCAGCAGGGCGATGGCGCCCGTGGCCGTGGCCCCGAGGGCGGCACTCATGTGGATGGCGATCAGCGGTGTCATTTGCATGGCGGTGTCCTGGCGTGCGGCCCGGGTTGGCGGGCCTGTATGGGACAGGACTGTCGCTGCCGGGCGCCGCCGGGGCCAGCGCCATGCGACGGACGGACGATGGCAGGGTGCCAGCTGCATCCTGGCGCCGCGAACGGCAGGCACGTCCACGGCATCTGGAGGATGCAGTCCGCAGGGTGGAGGCCAGGGTGAGTGCGCACGGACTATCGATCAGGGCCTTTGAAACCAATCACCCCCAGGATTGCTTCGATGCAACAGATTGAGAAAACTCATAGTTGCGTGCCCAGGTGGTTGGTAAGCTAACGGGTTCTGCAAATCATTCTCAATCCCATCCCCATGCCTTCCATTCGCCCCATATCCCTGGCCGTTCTTTGCCTGTGCAGCCATCAGGCGCTGATTGCCCAGACCCGGGGCGGTGACACCGTGCTGGAGGCCGTGACGGTAGAGGCCAGCGCCGACGCATCGGCCCAGGGCCTGTCCAAGCCCTTCGCAGGCGGCCAGGTGGCCACGGGGGCGCGCAACGGCGTGCTGGGCACGCTGGACTGGAAGAGCTCCTCGTTCTCCACCACCAGCTACACCCAGCAACTGATCGAGGACACCCAGTCCAAGAGCGTGGGCGACGTGCTGCTCAACGACCCGGGCGTGCGCCAGGCGCGCGGCTTCGGCAACTTCCAGGAGCTGTATGTGCTGCGCGGCTTCCCGGTCTATTCGGACGACATCGCCTACAACGGCCTGTACGGCCTGCTGCCGCGCCAGTACATCGCCTCGGAGTTCTTCGAGCGTGTGGAGGTGCTGCGCGGCGCCAATGCCTTCCTCAATGGCGCAGCACCCGGCGGCAGCGGCATTGGCGGCACCATCAGCCTGCTGCCCAAGCGCGCCGGCAACGATGCACTGACGCGCGTGGGCGCCGGCATACAGACGGGCGGCCAGGCGTTTGTCTCCACCGACATCTCGCGCCGCTTCGGCCCTGACCGGAGCACCGGCATCCGCCTGAACGCCGTGCGCCGCGACGGCGGCACGGGCGTGGATGGCGAAGACCGCTCGCTCACCGCCCTGGGCCTGGGCCTGGACTGGCGCAGCCGCAACGTGCGCCTGTCGGGCGACGTGGGCTACCAGCGCAACAGCTACAACGGCGGCCGCCCCAGCGTGACGCCCGGCAACTTCATCCCGGCCGTGCCCGACAACAAGACCAACTACGGCCAGAACTGGTCGTACTCCACCGAGCGCGACCTGTTCGCCACGCTGCGCGCCGAATGGGACATCAACGACACCACCACGGCCTGGGCTGCGGGCGGCCTGCGCCGCGGCAAGGAAGACAACTCCCTGAGCGGCGTGACCGTGAGCAATGCGGCCGGCGACACCACGGGCACGCGCTTCGACAACAAGCGCAAGGACAGCGTGGGCACGGGCGAGGTCGGCATCCGCACGCGCCTGGCCACGGGCAGCGTGGGCCACGAGCTGGTGGCCACGGCCAGCACCTACTCGGCCACCGAGCGCAATGCCTGGGGCATGGGCTTTGGCGTGGTCAACAACATCTACAACCCCTGGAGCAGCGCGCGCCCGGCGATGACGCTGTTCGGCGGCAACCTGGCCGATCCCACGCGCGTGGGTGAAACCCGGCTCAACAGCTTCGCCATCGGCGACACGCTGACGATGCTGGACGAGCGCCTGCGCCTGACCGTGGGCGTGCGCCGCCAGAGCATCGAGCAAAGCAGCTACGACTACAACACGGGAGCGCAGACCGACCACTACAAGAAGTCGGCCACCACGCCCATGCTGGGCCTGGTGTTCAAGACCAGCGAGAACACCTCGGTCTACGCCAACTACATCGAAGGCCTGACCAAGGGCGCCGTGGCGCCGCAGACGGCCAACGACCTGCCCGTGTCCAACGGTGGCCAGGTGTTCGCGCCCTACAAGTCGCGCCAGAAGGAAATCGGCTTCAAGTGGCAGGGCCGGCAGCTGGGCGCCACGGTGGCGCTGTACACCACGGACATGCCTTCGGCCTATGTGGCCAACCAGGTCTTCGGCCAGTACGGCAAGCAGCGCAACAGCGGCCTGGAGGCCACGGTCTTCGGCGAGCCCGTCAAGGGCCTGCGCGTGCTGGGCGGCGTGACCTTCAGCGAGGCCAAGATCCGCGAGGCCGCCGATGCCGCCACCATCGGCAACTACGCCATCGGCGTGCCCAAGCGCCTGCTCAACCTGGGCGTGGACTGGGATGTGCCCGGCGTCTCGGGCCTGACCCTCAATGCGCGCGTGATGCACACCTCCAGCCAGTACGCCAACGGCGCCAACACGCTGAAGGTGGCCTCGTGGACGCGCACCGACATCGGCGCGCGTTATCTCATGGACATCGGCAACAACCGCTTGCTGACCTTGCGCGCGCGCATCGACAACCTGTTCGACAAGGGCTACTGGTCGTCCGTGGGCGGCTACCCGGGCGCCAACTACCTGGTGCAGTCCATGCCGCGCACCTTCTCGCTGAGCGCATCGGTGGACTTCTGAGCCGGAGCGATCTGAAGCATGCGCGCGTTGTGGACGGTGGTGCACCGCTGGATAGGCCTGGTGCTGGCCGGCTTCCTCACCATGGCCGGCCTCACCGGGGCCGTGCTGTCCTGGGACCATGAAATCGACGAATGGCTCAACGCCGACATGCTGGAGACCCCGGCACGCGGCCCGCTGAAGACCCCGCTGGAGCTGGCTGCCGCCGTGCAGGCCAGCGAGCCGCGCGCCGAGATCAGCTACATGACCCTGGGCCTGGTCGAGGGCGAAGCCGCCATGTTCATGGTGCGCCCCCGGCCCGACCCGGCCACGGGCCAGGCGCCTGCGCTGGGCTATGACACGGTCTTCGTCGACCCGGTCAGTGGCCACATCACGGGCCAGCGCAACGGGCGCAGCTTTGCGCTCAGCCAGCGCAACCTCATGCCCTGGCTGCGCCACCTGCACGAAAGCCTGCTGGCCCCGCGCTTTTGGGGCACGGACCGCTGGGGCTACTGGTTCATGGGCAGCCTGGCCCTGCTGTGGGTGGCCGACAGCTTTGTCGCGCTGCTGCTGACCTTTCCCGTCAAGCTCAGGAAAGGCGCCCCGCGCCTGACGGCGGCCGTGGGATCGTGGTGGCGGCGCTGGCTGCCCTCATGGCGCGTGCGCTGGGGCGGCGGCGCCTACAAGCTCAATTTCGACCTGCACCGCGCGGGCGGCCTGTGGGTCTGGGCCGTCATCGTCATCGTGGCCTTCACCTCGTTCTCGCTGAACCTGTACCGCGAAGTCTTCTACCCGGTGATGAGCACCGTCTCCACCACCACGCCCGGCCCCTACGAAACCCTCAAGCCCGCGCCACAGGGCACGCTCCACGAGCCCAAGGTCTCATTCGCCCAGGCCATCGCCATCGCCCAGAGCGAGGCAAAGCGCCTGGGCTTCGCCCAGCCCGCAGGCGGCATCTGGTGGGGCGGCGACTTCCCGTTCTACAACATCTCCTTCTTCGACCCGCACGACGAAACCGGCGCCATGGGCATGGGCCTGTCCAACATCTACGTCAGCTCGGACAACGGCGAAGTCCTGGGCACCTACCGCCCCTGGCACGGCACGGCCGCCGACGTCTTCGTCCAGCTGCAGCTGCCCCTGCACAGCGGCCGCATCCTCGGCACCCCCGGCCGCGTGCTCATGTCCTTTGTCGGCGTGCTCGTCGCCGTCCTGTCGATCACCGGCGTCATCATCTGGTGGCGCAAGCGCAGAGCCAGGAAGATGACCCCCTGAGCGGCTGCGCCGCTTCCCCCTTCCCGCTTCGCGGAGGGGGACGCAGCCCTCACTGCGGGGCGGCCCTTGCTCGGCTGCCCGCGCTTGAGCCCTGCGAGTTTGAACGGCTGTCGGTAGTGCACGGCTCCATTGATAGCCAAATCAGAAAACTATCCGCCTAAACAGCAAAGCCACCGAAAACGGTGGCTTCAATGAAGGCTTGCTGCAGAAATAGGGCGCAGCCTCCAAATTTGGCGCGGCCCGACACCAGAGACGCCGAGCAAGAGCCGCCTCGCGGCGAGGGCGTCGTCCCCCTCCCCCGCGAAGCGGGTAGAGAGGGGGAAGCGGCGTCAGCCGCTCAGGGGGAGCTTCAATCCTTCTTCAAGCATTCACTCATGAACGCCTTGCGCTCGTCGCCCTTCTTGCCGGTGGCGTCGGCATTGCAGGTCTTCATGCGTTCCTGCTGGCGCTTCTTGCCGTCGGACAGGCAGGACTTCATGAACTCCTTGCGCTCGTCGCCCTTCTTGCCGGCGGCTTCGGTGTTGCAGGTGCCCATCAGCTTTTGCTGGGCCGTGGGGGCCTTGTCTCCGGCGGCCATGCCGATGCTGCAGGCCAGGGAGACAACTGCCAGAACAACGATTTTTTTCATGATGGAATGGTTTTGAAGGCGCGCCGAAATCCAGCGCCCCCACATTGCAGCACAGCGCCGGGCGCACAGCAACGTCGCGCGCCGGCCGTTGTAAAAGTTTGCGATTGCCGCCGGCGGGCCGGCAGGCGTCCATCGTCAGGCCATGGCCAGCGCAGATAATGGCGCACTTTTGCATTGCGACAGGACGCTTGCCGTGGACATTCTTTTGCTGGTCAAGGCCGCCATCATGGGCATCGTGGAAGGGCTGACGGAGTTCCTTCCCATCTCCTCCACCGGCCACCTCATCCTGGCCGGTTCGCTGCTGGGCTTCGACGATGCCAAGGCCAAGGTCTTCGACATCGCCATCCAGACCGGTGCCATCTTCGCCGTGGTGCTGGTGTACTGGCAGAAGATCCGCTCCACCGTGGTCGACCTGCCCACCAGCGGCCAGGCGCAGCGGCTCACGCTGAACGTCATCATCGGCTTCCTGCCGGCCGTGGTGCTGGCGCTGATCTTCGGCAAGTTCATCAAGGCGCACCTGTTCACGCCCACCGTGGTGGCCACCACCTTCATCCTGGGCGGCTTCGTCATCCTGTGGGCCGAGCGCCGGCCCGCCTCGGCCATGCGCGTGCAGACCGTGGACGAGATGACGCCGCTCGATGCCCTCAAGGTCGGCCTGGTGCAGTGCCTGGCCATGATCCCCGGCACCAGCCGCAGCGGCGCCACCATCATCGGCGGCATGCTCATGGGCCTGTCGCGCAAGGCGGCGACCGACTTTTCGTTCTTCCTGGCCATTCCCACGCTGATCGGCGCCGGCGTCTACAGCCTCTACAAGGAGCGCGCCCTGCTGTCGGTGGACGACATCCCCATGTTCGCCGTGGGCCTGGTGTTCTCCTTCATCAGCGCCTGGCTGTGCGTGCGCTGGCTGCTGCGCTACATCTCCACCAACAGCTTCGTGCCGTTTGCCTGGTACCGCATCGCCTTCGGCATCATCGTGCTGGTCACGGCCTTCACGGGCCTGGTCAACTGGAGCGGCGGCTGAACAGGGCCGGGCCATCGATGGGGACAAGTCACCTTCGGGTGGCTTTTTTTGCGTCATGTGCCCGGGGGAGCAACCGCATGAAGAGCGCGTGGTTGCCCCATGAAAACCCCTGTACTCCTGAGAATGATGATGTTCTATGGTTATAAAAAATATGTTTTTTTTATAACTTTTTCCAAGGGTTGCCATGGCCATCGAACAAGGGCAGTTGATGTGGCGTCCCAGCCCGCAGCAGGTCGCGCAAAGCGGCCTGGCGCGCTACATGGATTGGCTGGCTGCGGCAAGGGATAGGCGCTTCGATGGCTACCAGGCGCTGTGGCAGTGGTCGGTCACGGATCTCGATGGCTTCTGGCGCTCGATCTGGGACTACTTCCAGGTCATGGCCGACGGTGACCCGACGCGCGTGCTCGGTGAGCGCGGCATGCCGGGCGCGCAGTGGTTTCCCGACACGCACCTGAACTATGCCGAGCATGTGTTCCGCAGCGCCAGCGCCGATCACCCGGCCATCATCGCGCGCTGCGAAGGCGCCGAGCCGGTGGAGCTGTCATGGCGGCAGCTGGAGCGTGACGTGGCTGCGCTCGCGGCCCGGATGCGCGAGCTCGGCCTGGGCCGCGGCGATCGCGTCGTGGCCTACCTGCCCAATGTGCCCCAGGCGGTCGTGGCCTTCCTGGCCTGTGCCAGCATAGGCGCCATCTGGTCCAGCTGCGCGCCCGAGATGGGTGTTTCCGTGGTGCTGGACCGCTTCCAGCAGATCGGCCCCAAGCTGATTTTCGCCACCGATAGCTATGTCTACGGGGGACGGTGTTTCGATCGCCGCGCCGTACTCGGCGAGGTGCTGCGGGGATTGCCCGAGATAGGCCATGTGATCCACGTGCCCGGCCCCCTGTTCAGGCCCGGGGACCCCGCATGCGAGCTGCCCTGGCGCGATGTCATGGCCTGGGCCGACGCGCTGGCCAGGCCCGCAGAGCCGGTCTTCGAGCGCTTGCCGTTCTCGCACCCGCTGTGGGTGGTCTATTCCTCGGGCACCACGGGACTGCCCAAGGCCATGGTGCACAGCCATGGCGGCATCGTGCTCACCCACCTCAAGACCCATGGGCTGCAGCACGACGTGCGGCCCGGCGACCGCTTCATGTTCCTGGGCAGCACGGGCTGGATCGTCTGGAATCTCATGGTGGGCAGCCTGCTGGCTGGCGCCACCGTGGTGCTGTCCGATGGCAACCCGACCTCGCCCGACGATGGCGCATTGTGGGACTTCATCGATCGCCAGCAGGTCACGCTGTTCGGTTGCGGCGCGGCCTTTCTGGCCAAGACCATGAAGGATGGCGTGGTGCCCGCCCGGGGCCGCCGCTTCGAGAAACTGCGCGCCATCAATTCCACGGGGTCGGCGCTGCCGCTGGAGGCCTACGGCTGGGTCTACGAGAACATCAAGCGCGATCTGTGGCTGGCCTCGGTCAGCGGTGGAACGGATATCGCCTCGGGCTTCGTGGCCTGCGCGCCCCTGCTGCCCGTGCGTGCGGGCGAGATCCAGTGCCGTGAACTGGGCGTCGCCGCGCACGCCTTTGATGAGCAAGGGCGCAGCGTGACCGGCGAGGTGGGCGAACTGGTGATCACCGAACCCATGCCTTCCATGCCCTTGTATTTCTGGAACGACGCCGATGGCCTGCGCTACCGTGAAAGCTACTTCGACGTCTTTCCCGGCTACTGGCGCCATGGCGACTGGATCTCGTTCAGCGAGCATGGGTCGGCCGTGATCTACGGCCGCTCGGACACCACGATCAACCGTTTCGGCATCCGCATGGGAACGGCCGAGATCTACCGTGTCGTCGAGGAAGTTGACGAGGTCTTGGACAGCCTCGTCGTGGACCTGGAGTTCCTGGGGCGCCCCTCTTTCATGCCCTTGTTCGTGGTGCTGGCTCCGGGCCTGGTGCTGACGGATGCGCTGGTGGCCCGGATCAAGGATGCCATCAGGGCCCAGGCCTCTGCGCGCCACGTGCCCGATGCGGTCATCCAGGTCGCCGAGATTCCGCGCACCCTCACGGGCAAGAAGATGGAACTGCCCGTGCGCAAGCTGCTGCTGGGCGCCGAGGCCGCCAAGGTGGCCAGTCCCGACGCCATGGCCAATCCGCGCAGCATCGATTTCTTCGTGCAATACCGGGCACGGGTCCCGCTGGCCTGAGGTGCGGCGACCCTGGCCGATTTCATCCATGACGCAGGAGACAAACCCATGACCGTCTCTATCGAAAGGTCCGCCAGGCCCCGTTCGATGCGCCTGGCTCCACCTTGGACCGAGCCACCCCATCGCCCATGAAGTCAGCACTCCAGCAGAATTTTCTGATGCAGCAGTTGGGCCACTGCACGCGCCTGGCCCATGCCACCGTAAGGCCTCACTATGCGAAGCACATGCTGGCGCTGGATCTCAAGCCGTCGGAGTTTGCCGTGCTGTCGCTGATCTCGGCCAATCCCGGCGCATCCCAGCGCCAGATCGCCGAGACCGTGATGATTTCCCAGCCCAACATGGCGGCGCTGATGGAAAGACTGCAGGTGCGCGGCCTGCTCAGGCGCGAGGCCGATCCTGCGGACAGGCGCCTGTCGCTGCTGTATCTGACGGCCGAGGGCGAGCGCCTGCACGAAAAGGCGGCGGCGCAGGTGGAAATTCTGGAGCAAGAGGCCAGCCGCATGCTGAGCGCTGAGGACAAGCAGCAGCTGCTGCGCCTGCTTCACAAGATGATCGATTGCGCCGGGTAGCCGGCCCACCATCGCCAAGACCCTCGCCCGCTTCCGTGAACGCCGATGGGGCCCGATCCTTGAGGAAGGCGCCAAGGGGTTCAAGCTCCATCCCATGGTCCAGGGTTGCCATCCGGATCTAGGCCTGAGCCGGACGCCGCTCAGGTTTGCATGTTCAGCAGCGCGGCCTCGATGGCGGCGGCCGTGGCGTGGGGCCGCTCCATGGGGAACAGGTGGCTGCCGTCCAGCATCATCACGCGCCCGCGCGTGATGCGGCGCGTCAGGTCCATGCCCACCTGGCGCATCTCCACCGAGGCACGCCCGCCGATGAAGGCCGCCGGGCAGCGCAGCGGATGGTGGTGCAGCAGCGAGGCCAGGTTGTGCGGCAAGGTGTTGTAGATGGCGGTCTCCACCTCGCGCGTGAAGTGCAGCGTGCGCCGGCCGTCCAGGTCGGCCAGGCCGCCCTGCACATAGTCCTGGAGCACCTGCGGATGCCATTGCGCAAACACCTTCTTGGCGCGGAAATAGGCCAGCGCCTCGTCATCGCTGTCCCAGGCATTGCGGCGGCGCGCGCTGATCTTGCCTGGCGAGACCGAGCCCACCAGCTGCGTGCGCTTGGCCACCCCCACCGCATTGGCACGCCAGCCGCTGAGCAATGGCGAGTCGATCAGCAGCACGCCGCGCGCCAGCTCGGGATGGCGCGCGGCCGTCATCACGCTCAGGAAACCGCCCAGCGAATGCCCGACCAAAAAGACCGGACCGCCCACGCGCTCGACCTCTGCGCGCGTGAACTCGGCCAGTTGCTCGACCAGGTGCGGCCAGTTGTTCGTGACGGGAAAGCGCGGGTCATGGCCGAAGCGCTCCACGCCCTGCGCCGCGATGCCGCGCTCGGCCAGCAGCGAGAGCAGCAGCCGGTAGGTGGGCAGCGGAAAACTGTTGGCATGCGAGAACACCACGGGCAGCGGCGCCGATGCAGTGCCCGCGCCCGTACCCGTGCCGGCAACCGCCGCATCGCTCTCGGCCCGCTGTGCGGACCGGGCCGCGTTCACGGCCGAGGCTCCTGGCCGGCCTGTGCGGCGCCATCGGGTACGCCCTGCTGGTGGCCCGAGGGCTGGCCTGCATCGGGCCGCACGGGCGATGCCGGGCCCGGCTGCTGGGGCGTCATGGGTGTCATGGGCGTCATGGGGGAGGTCGCAAGACCGTCTGCCGTGGAGGTGCCCAGGCCCGCGCCCGTGCCGCTGTGATAGGGCTGGCGCAGCGCCGCAGGCGGCAGCCGGCCCATGCTGCGCGCCGACGAGCGCAGGGCGCCTGCCGGCGCGTTGACCTTGGTCAGCGGCTGGGCCTGGCGGCTGTGCACGCGGATGGGCACCTCGGAGGCGCCGCCATCCCAGGCCGGGTCCTCGATGCTGTCGAAGACATGGCGCAGGCGCTCGCCCCAGCTGTCGTGCAGCATGCGGAAATACGGATTGCTCTCGTCGATGCTGACGATCTTGTCGGAGGCAAAGCGGTCCTTCTCGTACACGATCAGGTCCAGCGGCAGGCCCACCGACAGGTTGGACTTGAGCGTGCTGTCCATGGACACCAGGGCGCACTTGGCGGCCTCGTCCAGCGGCGTGCGCGGCGTGATCACGCGGTCCAGCACGGGCTTGCCGTACTTGGATTCGCCGATCTGGAAGTAGGGCGTCTCGCTCGTGGCCTCGATGAAGTTGCCGGCCGAATACACCTGGAACAGCCGCATGGTCTCGCCCTGGATCTGGCCGCCCAGCACCAGCGAGATATTGAAATCCACGCCCGACCGGGATAGCGCCACGCCGTCGCGCTCGTACACATGGCGCACGGCCGCGCCCAGCACGCGGGCCGCATCGAACATGCTGCGCACGTTCCAGATGGTCAGCATGTCGCCCGTGGCCTCGTCGCGCAGCTGCTGGCTCTCCAGCAGCTCGCGAACGGACTGGGTGATGGACAGGTTGCCGGCCGACAGCAGCACCATGAAGCGGTCGCCGGGGTTCTCGTAGACCATGAGCTTGCGGAAAGAGCTGATCTGGTCCAGGCCGGCATTGGTGCGCGAGTCGGCCAGGAAAACCAGGCCGGCGTTGAGCTTGATGGCAACGCAATAAGTCATGGAAGCGTCCGAATCTGCGGAAATGGCAAGTTTAGTGCGCGGAGAGTGACCGCGTTCAGGCAGCGATCTTCTTGAGCTGGTAGAGGGCCTCCAGCGCCTCGCGCGGGCTCAGCGCGTCGGGATTGATGGCGGCCAGCGCCTGGGCCAGCGGGTCGTGGCGGCTTTCGGGCTCGGGCATGTCGGGCGCATCGAACAGGTCCACCTGCAGGCGGCCCTCGTCGGCATGGGCCTCCAGTGCCTCCAGCGCATGGCGCGCGTGGTGCAGCACGCCGGCCGGCATGCCCGCCAGCTTGGCCACCTGGATACCGTAGCTGCGGCTGGCCGGGCCGGGCTGGATCTCGTGCAGGAAGACGATGTCCTGGCCCGATTCGGCGGCGCTCACATGCATGTTCACGGCCGCGCGTGCCTTGGCCGGCAGCTCGGTCAACTCGAAGTAGTGCGTGGCAAACAGCGTGAAGGCGCGCGTCCTGTCGTGCAGCTGGGTGGCGATGCCGCTGGCCAGCGCCAGGCCGTCGAAGGTGCTGGTGCCCCGGCCGATCTCGTCCATCAGCACCAGGCTGTGCGGCGTGGCCGAGTGCAAAATCTGCGCGGCCTCGGTCATCTCCATCATGAAGGTGGACTGGGCATTGGCCAGGTCGTCGGCCGCGCCGATACGCGTGTGGATGGCGTCGATGGGCCCCAGCCGGCAGCTGGACGCCGGCACATGCGAGCCCATGCTGGCCAGCAGCACGATCAGCGCCACCTGGCGCATATAGGTCGATTTGCCGCCCATGTTGGGGCCGGTGATGATCTGCATGCGCGTGTTGGCGTTCATGCGCGTGTGGTTGGCGATGAAGCTGCCGCTGGAGGTCTCGGCCATGCGGGCCTCCACCACCGGGTGGCGGCCGGCCTCGATCTCGATGCAGGGATGGTTCACGAACTCGGGCGCGCACCAGTTCAGCGTCAGCGAGCGCTCGGCCAGCGTGCACAGCACGTCGATGGCGGCAATGGCACCGGCCACGCGCGTGAGCGCCGGCACATGGGGCTGCAGCTGGTCCAGCAACTGCTCGTAGAGGAACTTTTCGCGCTGCAGCGCGCGCTCCTGCGCGGACAGGGCCTTGTCCTCGAAGGCCTTGAGCTCGGGCGTGATGTAGCGCTCGGCGTTCTTCAGCGTCTGGCGGCGGCGGTAGCGCTCGGGCACCGCGTCCTTGTAGCTGTTGGTGATCTCTATATAGAAGCCGTGCACCTTGTTGAACTGCACGCGCAGGTTGGGAATGCCGGTCAGCAGCTTTTCCTTGGCTTCCAGCTCCAGCAGGAAGTCGTCGCAGTTGTTCTGGATGGCGCGCAGTTCGTCCAGCTCGGCGTCGTAGCCTGTGGCAAACACGCCGCCGTCGCGCACCAGGGCGGCCGGCTCTTCCATGATGGCGCGCACCAGCAGCTCGGCGCAGCCCTCGGGCGGCTGCAGGTCGGCAAACAGCTGGGTCAGGTGGGCCGAGGGCGTCTGCCCGGCCTGGGCCAGCAAGGCCGCCTTTTGCAGCGTACGGCCCAGTCCCACCAGCTCGCGCGGGCGCACCTGGCGCAGCGCGGTGCGCGCGGTGATGCGCTCCACATCGCTCACGCCCTTGAGCTGCTCGCGCAACTGCTGCCAGGGCGCGGCCATGCCGCCTGCGCTGGCGCCCTGCAGCGCCCGCGTGGCCTCCAGCCGCGCCATGGCCTGCGTGCGGTCGCGGCGCGGCTCCAGCAGCCAGGCCTTGAGCAGGCGGCTGCCCATGCCCGTCATGCAGGTGTCCAGCAGGGAGAACAATGTGGGCGAATCCTCGCCGCGCAGCGTCTTGACCAGCTCCAGGTTGCGGCGCGTGGCCAGCGGCAGCGCAATCAGCTCATCGTCGCGCTGCACCTGCAGAGCGTGGATGTGCGACAGGCTGCGGCCCTGCGTGTGCTCCGCATACGACAGCAGCGCGGCGCTGGCGCCATGGGCCAGCGGCAGGTCCTCGGCCTCCCAGGCCTTGAGGCTGGCGGCGCCCAGCAGCTCCAGCAGCTTGCGCTCGCCCAGACCGCCGTCGAACTGCCAGTCAGGGCGCGGCGACAGCGGGCAGGCGATGGAGCCGCCATGGCGCAGCGCGAACAGGCTTTGCTCAAAACGCTCGGTCACGCCCGCGCTGTAGATCAGCTCGCTGGGCGCAATGCGCGAAATCCAGGCGCCCAGCTCATCGTGGGAGCATTCGGCCAGATGGATGCGCCCCTGCGTCACCGCCATCCAGGCCAGGCCGCAGCGCTGGCGCCCGGCCGTGTGCAGGGACAGCAAGATCGCTTCGCTCTTGTCCGACAGCAGCTCACTGTCGGTCAGCGTGCCCGGCGTCACCACGCGCACCACCTTGCGCTCCACCGGGCCCTTGGCGGCGCCCACCTCGCCCACCTGCTCGCAGATCGCCACCGACTCGCCCAGCTTGATCAGCCGGCCCAGGTAGTTCTCCAGCGCATGGAAGGGCACGCCCGCCATCGGAATCGGCTGCCCCGCCGTCTGCCCGCGCGTGGTCAGCGTGATATCCAGCAGCCGCGCCACCTTCTCCGCATCCCCGAAGAACAGCTCGTAGAAATCCCCCATGCGGTAGAAAACCAGCGTGTCGGGGTAGTTGATCTTGATGCCCAGGTACTGCTGCATCATGGGCGTATGTTGCGCCAAAGGTATTTCGCTAAGTGCCTGATTCACTTCAATATCTTCGCTCATTACTTTTGAAATCAATCACTTAGGTTTGTTGACTGTTTTTATATACAGTCCAACTATGTCCCGCTCAAACCCATCTACACTGCGCACCTTGGCGTAGGTTTTTCGGTGTCCTTTTGAAGAAGTTACGCCGAACAGGTTGGGGCCGATTTGGAAACCTGCGCCGCATACGGAGGCGCCATGAGTTTCAACGCACGCCGGGCCAAGTCGCTGGAGCCGGGGGAGCACATTATTGTCGATCACGCCCCGGGCCTTCGCCTGGTGGCCACTGCCACGCGGCGCACATGGACATATCGGTACAAGAGCCCCGTGGACGGCGCCATGCGCCAGATTGCCATGGGCCAATGGCCCGAGATGAGCTACCCCAGCGCGCTTGCTGTGTGGGAGCAGCTCAAGCGAAGGCGCGATGCGGGTGAGGACCTGGCCAGGGAAAAGCGGCGTGCAGCCGCTGTCGCCCAAGCCCGGTCCGACGTGCGGGGCCGCGACGGCATCTATACCGTGCGGCAGCTGATTGAGGACTACCTGCAGGGGCATGTTGAGCGGCACCGAAAGCCCAAGGGCAGCGCCGAAGCGCGGCGCCTGTTGGTCAACTACACCACCAAGATTCACGCTCTGGAGCCGGCAGACGTTGGGCGCAGCATGGCGTTCTCGCTGCTGGAAGGCGTGGCCGTCAAGACGCCCGTGCTGGCCAACAGCCTGCGCTCAGAGCTTGGGGCGGCCTGGGACTATGCGCTTGACGCGGGCAGGGTGCCCGAAGAGACACCGAACTGGTGGCGCCAGGTGCTGCGCGGCAAACTGCGCAGCCGGGGGAAGATCGTGGACGGCAAGCACCAGGGCGTGAAGCTCAGAACGCTGCAGGGCCGTGAGGTCGCGCAGCTGATCGCCCATCTGCCCAGGTTCTCGGCCATGGTGGCGGACCTGCTGACGCTGTATCTGTGGACGGGCGCCCGTGGTGCCGAAATCATCGCCATGACCGGCGATGAGGTGGGGCAGGAGGCCGATGGGTGGTGGTGGACCGTGCCGCGCGAAAAGCAAAAGATGGCGCGCAATGAGAATTTGACCGACCTGCGCGTGCCGCTGGTGGGCCGAGCTCTGGACGTTGTCAGGCGTCGGCGCAGTGCCTATGGGGCCGGGTATCTATTTCCGTCCCGGCCTGGCTCCAAGTTGATGCATGTGGAGCAGAAGCTGATCGGCGTGGCGGTCTGGACCAGCCGGCCCGATGTGGTCAAGCGCTACAACTACGCGCCCGAGCGGGTTCTGGATATGGACCCCTGGGCGCCCCACGATTTGCGGCGCACGGTACGCACGCAACTGGCGGCTCTGGGCTGCCAGGATGGCGTGGCCGAGGCAGTGCTCGGCCACTTGCCCGCCGGCATCGTGGGCACCTACAACCGGCACTCCTACGATGCGGAGCGGCGCACATGGCTCACAAAGCTTTCGGAACACTGGGAGCAACTTGCTGCGCGATGACCTGGGCCTTGGTCAGGCGGCTGCGCTTGATTCCGCAGTTCTCTGGCGGCAGCTGCGTGGAGATGGGCAGCCCCTGCAGCCAGGCGTCCAGATCTGAGCGCAGCCAAACGACTCGGCGCCGGCCTGGGATCTGGCGTGGCTTCGGCGCGATGCCTTTTTGCACGCAGTCTTCAAAGGTGGTGAGGCCAAGCGACACGTACTCGGCGGCCAGTTCGCGGCTCAGGCCCGCGGGTGGGTAGTTGAGGATCATCTGGTTGGATTCGTTTCGGGTCACTTCGGGTCTCCTGTCTCTGGCATGGCTGTAAATGCGCCTTGGTCGCTGGCCAGGTCTCGCAGCACCATGAGCGCAGTGAGCAATTCCTGTTCGTGGTTGCGCAGTTCGCGGACGGGTTGCGCTCCCCACTCGCGCACTGGCGTGTTCTCCAGTTCGCGGGTCAGGCGCTGGCGCACGGCCTTGATGCGCTCCATCACCTGGCTCAGAGTCAGTTCGGGCATTGGCTGGGCCATGGCTCAGGTCTCCACGCGCTCGACGCGCAGCACGGGGCGGCCGCTGGCGGCGCAGGCGCTGGTGGTGGCGTGGGATGCGCTGGCAGCTTTCAGCTGCAGCACCGGCAGCAGCTTGGCGTCGGCCAGCTGCTCCAGTTCTTCGGGGCAGGCGTCCTCGGGGATCAGGATTGCGCGGTAGCTGTGCGCGGTTGTGATGTTGTGCAAATGCATGGCGGTCCTCGGTAGTGGTGGCGGTGGTGATCAGGCGACCAGCGACAGCTGGGCGGGGTGGGGGATTGGTGGTGCTGGGCGCGCAGCGCGCCGGCGGCGCGGTTTGGCCAGGGCGGCAATGCGCTCGCGCTCGGCGGCGAACACGCGTGCCAGGTGCTCGGGCGTCGTGCCTACGGCGTTGACGTAGCCGCCGTGCAGCGGCCGGGCCCAGCAATGCACGGTGGGGTCCGTTCGGCGGGCGTGGGGGATGGATGCGGACACGGGTAGACCTCCTTTTCAGGAACAACGAGAAGAAGCGGGGGATGCGGTGGCGGTAGCTGGCCTGTAGAGCACTGAATCGGGGCTCGAAGGGCTGTTCCAGTCCTCGGCCTCATGGCGTCCACGGCCAAAAAGGTCACGGACGCTCTGGCTTTGAAGCCGGGCCGTGAAGTTATTGAAACCAGTCCAAGCGGCGCCCAAAGGGCGCCGTGTCTGCGCCTCTTGGCCCACGCTGTGGATGACTCCATCAGCGTCAGCAGCCCCGCCTGCGGCGTGGACTGCCGGCGTTGCGTCGGTGCAGTGCGCCCAGGCAATGCGGCGGCTTACGAGCCAGTGGCCGCGCGCGCGTCCGCGCTGCACTTGCACGCCGCGCACGGGGCCTGCCGTGATGGGGTCGCCATACATGTTGGTGGCGCCATCCTTGGGCGCACGTCGGGCGGGGCACAGCAGCCAGTCCTGGCGCTTGCAGCCGTGGCCGCCCATGGATTCCATGAAGGTGCGCCAGTCCGCGCGGAGGTCGCCGTGGCGATGGCAGGCCTGATAGGCGCGCTGGATGTTGCGCTTGGCCTCACGGTCGAACAGTTCGATCTGCTCGGGCTGGTCTTTGCTGACGCGGCGCAGCTCGCGCCAGACCGTCACGCTGGGCATGCCGAAGGCCTGGAACTGGCGGATGCTCCACGTCGCGGCCCAGGCGTCCACGCGGCGCTGGGCGGCCAGGCCATTGGACTCCAGGGCTTCGGGGCTGGCAGGCTGGTTGGGACTGTCCAGCCCCAGAGCCATCTGGATTTCCTGGCCCTGCACCACATCCAGGTGCTCGGCCAGTGCGTGGTGGCCCACGTTCTTGGCGATGTACTTCGCCACGTAGCCGGCGGCGCCACTGGCGTTCATGCGCTTGACATCTACGCGGTTTTCCTTCGCACCGCGTTCGTTGCCGTCTTCGCTGAGCCAGTATTTGCGGATGGTGTCCACCAGGGTGCGCGCCTGGGCTTCGCCTTCGACCCAGACCAGCATGTGCCAGTGCGGTGTGCCGTCATGGTGCGGCTCAACCACGCGCAGGCCATAGCGTTTGACTTGCTGGCGGTCCAGCTTGGCCAGCACGCGCTTCCACTGCGCGAGCATCCATTGCTGGCCTTCGCGCGGTGTCGCGCCGTTGTGCTTGGGGTTGCGCGCGGCCCAGCGGTTTGCGCCGCTGCCCATCAGGCGCATGGCGTGGTATTTGCTGGGCAATGTCAGCGTGAGGAACAGGCCCAGATGCCCGTGCGCATCGGCATATTCCTCCGCGCCGCGAATGCGTGTCATCAGCTCGCCGCCGCGCACGCTGGGGTTGGAGGTGCTCAGCGCGGCCAGCTCGGCCAGGCTGTAGACCTGCCCGGCCTCGTTCTTGTAGAGCGTGCGGCCCAGGGCCTCTGCATTGCGCGCCAGCTGGCCCTTGCGGCGCTTGAGGCCGCTGTGGCTGACGTAGCCGCCGCTGTTCAGGTGGACCAGGCCCATGCTGATGGCCCCGGCTTCGACCACGCGGGCGATATGGCGGCGCAGGCGGCGGCGCCACCAGCGCGCGCACTTGGCGCGGGCGATGGCCGGTTCGCCATCCAGCGGCTTGCCTTCATCCACGCCAATCAGGTGGACGATGCCGCGCACCAGCGCCAGGCGCTCGGGCAGGCCACCGCCCAGGGCAATGCAGCGGTTCTCCAACTCTTCCACATCGTCGGCCAGCTTGGCCGCCCAGGTGCAGATTTCGCCGTCGCCCATGTTCAGGCGTAGAGCGTCGCCGTAGCGGTCCTCATAGTCGGCCAGCTCCTGCAGATCCATCCATGCCTGTTCGCTTTCGCTGGGCAGGCCCAGATACCAGCGTGCATAGGCGTCAGAGTCCAAGGCTACGCCGGCCGGCGGCAGGGGGGCTGATTTCAGGAAGCGGGAGCGGATGGCTCCCTGCCACTCGCGCGGCGCGGATTCGACGATGCGCTGCAGGTGGTACTGCACATGCCCCGGCTTCGGGCGGCTGTTGAGCCACGCCGAAAAGCTGGACGTGACACGCTTGCGGGGGATGGGAGAGACAGCCACGGCGAATCACCACAGGCTGGCGAGCGCCACCAGGCGCCCGGCGTGCCGCTTCACAGAGCGGGCTACGGCCTTGATGGCCGCGCGTTCAGGCGGCGGTGTCTCGCGCCAATCCCGGTCGGCCAGCGCTCGCAGGTCGCCGCCCACGTTGGCCAGCAGCAGGATGGCCATGCGCAGGTCTTGCGGCATGCCGAACCATTCCTGGTTTTCGGCGTTGATGTAGCCCGCGCCCGATTGCCTGCGGTACTGCTCGCGCAACGCGGCCAGCTGCTTGCGCACGTCTGCCGGCATGGGCACGGCGTCGTGCTGGTGCAGCGGCGTCCAGGCGTCCGTGGTGATGCGCAGCAGCTGCAGCGCTGCGCCGGGCAGCACATCGGCTTGCACGGGCGCCAGCTTTGCAGCCTGCTCGGGCATGTGCACCAGGCCACACAGCGGGCACAGGTCCGGCTCATCGGCAGGGGGCATGGGCGTGCGGTGCTGGGGCAGCATCACCAGGCCATTGCGCAAAGGGGCGTTCATCGGGGGATCAGGCCTTCTTGCAGGACATGAACCAGGCCGAGCCATACAGGCGTTCGGCGCACTCCCAGGCCATGGCGCGAGTGGCGGCCCCGATCACCAGGTGGCGGCGCACGCGCTGGGAGTCAACATGGGTGATTGCGTAGCTGCTCATGAGGTCCTTGGGTTTTTCAGGCGTGAGAAGGGCCGCAGCGCCCGGAAATCGGGCTCTGTCAGCAGGTGGAGGAAGAGGGGGCGGCGCTATGCGCCTATGGCGTCAATCGGGCTCTGGCGGCGGCCCGGCGAACAGATCGCCCGTGGTGGGCAGGGTGTAGCGCGGCTGGTGCTCGGACTCTGCGGCGTTGTCCAGCACCACGCGCATGCCGTCTCGGCGCACATGGCTGGACAGGGGCAGTTGCACGCTGGGGTCCGGCGTGGCGCTGGGGCTGAGCGTGCGCACTATCTCGGTCATGGCCACAAAGGTGTGACCACATTCCGGGTTGGTGCATGCGTAGGTGAGCTCGCGCATCAGGCGGGACATGAGCCAACTGGTTCGGATCGTGCACTGGGCGCTGCAGTGGGGGCAGGCCATGCGCGTGCCCTCGCTGCGCACCTTGCGCCCGCTCTTTCGGCCCTCTTGGGCCTGCGCCGCGAGCATGGCGCCCTGGTTGATCGCTGCCGCTTGCATGCTGGGCTCCCTGTTCATTCGCCGCGGATGCGCCCGCATTCACCGCCGCCGGCCCTGGCGCAGTGGCAGTACATGCCGACCTCGCCCAGCGTGCCGATGGCGTCCAGGTACTTGCGGCTGACCAGCACATAGCCGGCTGCGCTGACCACGGCGTCGATCTTGCCGATGGGCACACCTTGCTGCCCCGACAGGAAGCGGCTGACGGCCGGGCTGTCCCAGCCTGCGGCCTCCTGCACTTCGCCGCCGGGCTGGCTCAGGCTGTGGCGCAGCACGCGCTCGATGGTGCCGGTGCCGTGCGATATGCGAGTGGTGTTCATTTTTTTGTGCTTCTGGTCAGGGGTGGAGGGCTGTACCGAACCGCGCAGCGCCGCACAACATGAATTGCGTGTGCTTGTGCGGCGGCGTGGGCAACATGCAAGGCATGGACTCAAGAACTCGCAGCAACCCGCGCCAGGTCGGCCTTGTAGGCCTCCAGCCCGCGCAGGTACATCAGGCGCTGGAAGCTGGCGAAGGAGCGGCATTCCCTCTCAGCGAACCTCTTGCCCTCTTCAACGGATGCCTTGGGCATGCGCGTGTAGCAGATGACATCAGCCTTGTCGGCTTTGGCGGGGGTGGGTTGCGTTGCGGTGTTCATGTACGATCCATAACGTTTGTTAACGAGGGAGGTGATATGGAAATCAATTGGCAGGTTTTTCAGGCAGCTGCTGCTTTGGTGGGATCCAAAACGCGCGCCGAAGGCATCGCAATGGATCAAGTCATCAACTCTGATTTCCTTGATACCTACCTGGCACTTCTTCGGGTTGCTAAACAGATTGAGAAGACGCCGCCGTTTGGCTTTGAGCCGGGTGATCCCCGGTTGAAAAGCCGCATTGAGATGGGCTGACCGCTGCGCCAAGCTTGTCCATCTCGCTGCTCAGTGCGCTCATGAATAAGGCAGCTGTCCAGGTATTTGAGCCGTGACGCTGGTCAAGGTCGTCCCTGGTTTCAATGCGCAGAGTGGCTCCCGGGAATTGCTCTCTCATGGCGCATTGCAGTGCGATGGCGACAAGGGCAGCGCGGTGAGCCAGTTCGTCGTGGCCGAGATCGGCGACATGTGCGGCTGTCAGGCCGATGCCGAAGTCGAGGACGGCGCTGATAGTGCACGACGGAGGCTGGGCCGCTGAGTGAAGTTGGTTGTCCATTTGTCGTCTTTTGTTAAGCGATGTTCGTAGTTTGTTATTCATTTGTTCTCCTGTCAACGGTTTGTTATGCAAGATTCGACTTTTTTTGCTCGCCTACGTGATGAGCGCCGACGCCTGGAGCTCAACCAGTCGGAGTTCGGTTCCATCGGAGGTGTGACGAAGGAAACGCAGAGCAACTACGAGACGGGAGCTCGTAAGCCCAACTCGGACTACCTTGAGGCGTTATCGACTCATGGAGTGGATGTCGGCTTCCTGTTCACGGGCGTTCGCTCTGGCGACGGTTCAGCGGTCTCTCTGGATGCTGTCCAGTCAAGAGCCGTGAAACGCCAGCTCTCTGGCCCTGCACCTGCGCCTGCCGATGAAGCGGACGTGGTGCTGGTGCCGCTGATTGCCGCTGCCGGCAGCATGGGGCCGGGCAATGATCTGCAGACCGGGGATGTGATCCTGGGCAATGTGCCTGTGTCGCGGAACTGGGTAGCTCTCAACCTGCCGCGTTCACGGCCAGAGGCGCTGCGCCTGGTGCATGCCTACGGCGATTCGATGGGCGAAACGCTGCATTCCGGCGACTTTGCGCTGGTCGATACAGATTGCACGGCGGCGGATGTGGATGGCGTCTATGTGCTGGTTGCCAATGAGCAGCTTTTCATCAAGCGCGTGACGCGGCGCATTGATGGGCAGTTGGAGGTGACGAGCGACAACCCGAATGTGCGCACTGTGGAGGTGCTCAATGGGTCGCATCAGGTGCGGATCTGTGGGCGGGTTGTTTATGGGTGGAATGGGAAACGACTTTGATCCAGGGATAGATTATTTGATCTGATGGAAGTTTGGTGGTTTTTAAATAGAGCTTTTAAATAAAATATAGAAATAACTATGGTTCGAAGAAAAAAAAGAACAGATTATGAGTTTAGAACTGATATACAGAAAATTGAGTCGCAGTGGATTAAATTGAGTGGCCTTCACGGGCAAGATGAATGGTCCGCCGTTGTTCTTAGGGCAGCTACCGCTGCAGAAATTGCGGCTAATTTTGTGATTAGGCAAGAGTTTAGAAAACTCAGTAAATTCAGTCCTGAGTTTGTTGATAAATTGCTTGTTTGGGCGAATGGACTCGACGGGAAGATGAATAAGTTGATTTTGCCAATGATGGCGGAAGATGAGCGATTGGGAAAATTCAAAGAGCTGAGCAAGATTGGTGCTAGCATCTTCGCTAAAAGAAATAAAATAGCTCATCAGGGTGTGTTTACGAAAAAAAAAGAGTCTGAAATAATAATCGCAGATTGCAAGAAATTTGTTGAAGAGATGGTTGGGTTTTATGAGGAAGATTTTATGTTGAGCGATAAGTCGGCTGAATAAAGTATTGGGCTGCCTTGGTTAAAAAGCTGGCTGTTGCTTTTTGGGTTGGATAATTTATATTTAAGGGGGTGCTATGTACGAAATGAAGATTGATCTGCGTGTATTGGATCACCTTGGGATAAAACTCTATAGCAATGTTGCCGCAGTAATATCAGAGGCAGTTGCGAATGCATGGGATGCTGATGCACAAAATGTAAGAATATTGATATCTCCAAATCAAATTGTTATCGAAGATGATGGTTGTGGCATGGATTTGACCTCTGTTAATAAGAGGTTTCTGGCGGTTGGATATGACAAGAGAACTAGCGAGGGGTCAGCTTCCCAAAAGGGGCGCCGCTTTATGGGGAGAAAAGGTATTGGTAAATTATCGCTTTTTTCTATTGCTGATTCAATTGATATTCATACGCAGAAGAATGGTGAAAAGCACGCATTTACTATGTCAGTCGCTGGAATTCAGTCGGCGATAGCGGAGAATATAACTTACAAACCTGAGCCAATTGAGTTTGATGGACCCGCTAAGGGCACCAAGATAATAATGACTTCCTTGAAAAAGCGGGGAACTAGTCAAACGATTGGAGCGCTTAGGAAGCGTGTTGCTCGCAGATTTTCTATCATTGGCTTCAAAGATGTTGGCGGTGATTCTTTTGATGTTGAGATTAACGGGTCTCCCATCACCCATGCTGATCGAGAAGATCTTCAAAACATTGAATTTCTTTGGCAACTTCAAGTTGATGAGTTGAAAACGGCGGCATTAACCAAAATAAAGCATAAAGAAATAATACCGGGGGTAATCAGTGTCGAGCATCCCGATTGGATTGTTAAGGGGTGGCTCGGCGCTGCGGCAAAGCCAAATGATCTAAAGAGTGAAGATTCTGGATCAATGAATGGGATAGTGGTTGTTGCTCATGGCCGGCTTATACAGGAAAATATTCTTGATAAGCTTGGTTTCCATAAAATAATGGGAAGCTACATTACCGGTCAAGTTGAGGCTGATTTTCTCGACTTGGATGATTTTCCAGATATCGCAACTAGTGATCGTCAGCGACTTATAGAGGATGATCCTCGATATATCGCCTTGGTTGCGTTTCTTCGTCGTACGCTACTGAGTATTTCAGAAGATTGGACGATTTTGAGAAACGAAGCTAGAGGGAAGGAGGTGCAAGAGGAGATACCTGCCTTGAAGGGCTGGGTCAACCGTCTTCCTTCTGGACAACGGCAGGCTGCAAGGTCTATGCTCGGCGTTATTCAAGGTGCTGAACTTGAAGCAGAGGATGATCGTAAGAGTCTCTATAAAGCAGGGGTTTTGGCTTTTGAAAGATTGAGACTGCAAGAAGCTAGTCATCAGCTCGGAAATCTTCACGAGCTAACCGCAGCAAAGCTTATGCCTCTTTTGATAGATATGGAAAGTCTCGAGGGCTCTCTTTATAGAGATATCGTGGCTAGTCGATTGGAAATAATTAAAAATTTCACCAAATTAGTTGATGACAATGAAAAAGAGAATCTACTACGAGATTATCTTTTTGAGAATATGTGGTTGCTTGATCCAGGTTGGGAGCGCGCCGCTGGTAGCGAGAGAATGGAGCAGGCTCTTCGGAAGGAGTTTGGTGAGGCGACAAAATCTCTAACCGAAGAGCAAAGTAAAGGTCGTGTTGATATTAGATATCGTACGAACGCCGAGCAGCATATTTTAGTAGAGCTGAAGAGGGCGGGGCGAGTGCTAACTCTCGGCGAACTGATAGATCAAGGTAGTAAGTACAAGCAAGCGCTGGATAAATGTGTAAGAGAGGTCAAGGGAATTAGCTACACGCCAAATATTGCTGTCGTCTTCGTTTTGGGTAAGCCCGTGGCAGGAAACGATGCTCAATCTGTCAATCAGACATTGCAAGCAATTAACGGACGTGTTGTCTACTACGAGCAATTGATTGATTCTGCGAAAAATGCTTACGCTCGATTTCTCGCAGAGTCAGAAAAGGCTGGTGCCATAGAAGAGCTGATTGCCGAAATATCAGCGCCCTTGTCGAAATAATCTGTTGGATTGACTTTGTACATGGTTGTGCAAAGTTAATCCAATTGCTTCGCCTAGTTTGGGTGGTACGGCATTACCAATCATCTTTCCAAGCTTGGTCATATGAACTGGGTCCGCTGAGCCCACGAAATCATAACTTTTTGGAAAAGATTGAATGATTGCTGCTTCGCGCGGCGTTAGCGCTCTATCTTGGGTCGGGTGACCAAATCTACCTGCTCCAAAATTATAAAACTGTGTGGTCATGGTCGGAGATGCCTGGTCGGCACGCATCCGAGCATAAACAGCAGAGAATGTTGCTCCAGTTTCTTTAATATGACATGGAGCCCTCAAGTTTTCGGGCCAGTCTCTCCAAGTTCCACCCGGTTTTGATGCTTGAATGCGCTGAATATTAAGGGGCGAAAGTGATCTGGCGAAGTGAATTCTGTCTTTCGGATCGGCTTCGCCGGCCTTGAGTGGGGTTAGATCCTTTAACGCCTCTCCCACTGTATTTGATGCAGTGGTTGGTGTTGGTCTTTTTAACTGCCGCGGAACATCACCGATTCGCGATGCAAGCAAAACGAGTCTCCTTCTCGTTTGCGGTATTCCTAAATTCTCGCATGAAATACTTTTAAACCAAACGTCATAGCCAAGTTCGGTTAATGTTTTTACGAATTTATGGAATGGCGCATGTGACTGAACTTTTGGCACATTCTCCATTGTGACTAAATGAGGGTTGCACTCTTTGATAAGACGAGTGAATTCATCCAGCAAGTAATAACGTGGATCAGGTGCGTCTTTGTCACGCACGGAGTTCGCCGCAGGAGAAAAAGGTTGGCACGGAGCACAACCGGCGAGCAGTCGGATGGCGTTGCGCGACCACAGCCTGTTCAAGTCCTTGCTCGTGAGGGTTCCAACGTCCTTGTTGAAAAATTTGGCGCCGCCGTTGTTCGCTTCGTAGGCGTGGCGGCATGACTCTTCAACATCGAACCCAGCCTTCACTTGGATGCCTGCATCCAGCAGGCCTCGGGTGAGGCCCCCGGCTCCACAAAAAAGGTCAATCGCTTCAATCTTCATGGCGTGAAGTGTAAAGACTTCGGGGTACCGATGTGCCCCAACGCACATTGTGCCGGGGCCCTGCACAGGCCGCTGGGCAGCGCTTGTGGCGCCGACCCAAGGACTTTGCTCCCCTACCCAAAAAGTGTATGCCACAAGCACGCAGATTCGAGTGCTGTGGCTCGCACGTCCCGATCCTTTGTGCGAGGCCAAGCGCTCTCGACGTGCCTTCTTGTGGCCTCTCATCGTGGCAGAGCGGCACTCCAGCCATGCCCGGTCGGAGCCTGTTCAAGCCATGGTTTAGCATGCGCCCCCTTGGCGCGCGGTTGAGTCCCCGCCGCACCTGCGCGCTAAACATGTGGCTTTCGTCGAGGGTGTCGGTACGCTGGCGCGCAAGGCGTGGTGGCGCTTTGCGGCCGATTCGCTGGACCGTTTCGGTGTCGGGAATCGTCGGGAAAAGCGCGGTTTTGTCACATGGCGAAATGTGGGCGCGGCAAACAAGAAAAATCCCGCGCTCGGCGGGATCTTTGGCTGGGCTGCTGGCGGTCATCGGCTCCAGCGTTTGCCGGGTTGACGCGTCTTTTCGCCGCCTGCCCGCTCCATCTCCAGGCGTGTGGTCAGGCCGTTGTCATCCAGGGTGTGTTCCACGGTTTTGCACAGCCACTGCTCGCCGTCGATGTCTTCCTTGAAGCCGCTGACGGTGACGGGCGATTGCACCATGATTGATGGATCGCCGATGGCCAGGGTGATCTCCAGCGTAGCGGCACCACGCTGCAGGCGCCCGCGCTCGGCCCGCGCCGCAGCCATGGCGTCATCTTCGGTGGCATAGCTGTCCTTGAGGGTCTTGAGGTTTTCTTCCTCGCCGTCGATGGCGGCCTGGCGAGATGCGCGGCCGTTGTCGTGCCAGTAGGCCCGCACGCCCGTGTATGCATCACGCGCGGCGGTGTGATAGCGGTGGCGGTCCCCGTCCTGGCGGCGGATCTGCACAGCGGCCAGCTGCTTGCCGCCGGCATTGCGCGTGCTGCCGATGGGCAAGAACACCAGGCGCCCCTTCTTGACCGTGGCCACGGCGTCGTGCTGTCGCCCCAGGCGCGTGAGGAAGTGCATATCGCTTTCGTTGGTCTGGTCGATGTGCTGCACGGGCAGGCCGGCCAGGGCGTCGTCCACATTGGCCTGCATGCCGTTGCGCTTGGCGATGTCCCGCACCACGTTGCCCAACGTGGCGCCGTGCCAGCTGTTGCTGGCCCGCTGCCGCAAGGTCTGGCGCATTTCTGCACTGCGGGCGCGCAGCATGATGGTGTCGGGGGCGCCGCTGTGCTCGATCTCATCAATGATGAATTCGCCTTTGTCCCACCAGCCGCCGCCGCGCGTATAGCCGAGCTGCAGCGCCAGACGGGCGCCCACGGGTGGGAGCGCCAGGCTGTCGCGGGAATCGTCCAGCTCGATGTCCAGCTGGTCGGCCTTTTCGCCGCGGCTTTCGCGCAATGACAGGCGGATGAGCCGGCCGCGCAGGTTCTGGGTGATGTTGCGGCCGTCCAGCAGCAGCTGGTAGTCGGGCTTTTGGTAGACGCCCTCGGGGTCTTGCAGATCAATTTCCATGGCCCTGCCTCATTCCATCCACCAATCCCAATCGTCCCAGTCCTCGTCTGGCACCCCGTCGCCGCCCGTGCCCCCTGATGGATCTGCCTGGCGGTCATCGACGCGCGCCAACTGCAGCGTGAATTCGATGCGTCGCGGCAGGCCCTCGCGGATGAACAGGGTGCCGGTCTCTTCCACAGATTCAATGACCCATGCGCCGAATACTTCGCCAGCACCGTTCACCAGCGCATAGGCGGCGCCGGTGTCTCCCATCTGCCGCAGCTTGTCGATGGTGCGGCGGTTGCCGAAGTGCTCGGGCGCCTGCAGGCCTGAGAGGGTGATGGTTTCGTCACCGGGGCCGAGGAATTGCCGCGCTGGCCTGGCGCCCACACGGCTATTGCTGGGGTGGCGCCAGGCCATGCTGCGGCGCAGTTCCTGATAAGCGAGGGTGTCGAGGGCAAAAACGAATTGCCCCAGGGCGGCCATCATGGGCGTTGCTCCTAGTCGATGTCGGCCAGCTGGCTGTAGCGGCGCGATTCGCGGTCCCGCTCGCGCCGGTCCAGTTCTGCGGACACTGCGCGGGCGATAGCCTGTGCGTCCTGGCCCGGGGCAGCGTTGATGGTGATGTTGATGGGGCCGCCGGCCGCAGCCGGCGCGGCACCGCTGGCCATGGCCATGGGGGTGGATGCCGCAGCGCCCATGGGCGCCATGGTGATGCCGGCCAGGCCCACGGCCGCCACGCGCGCCAGCGCCTGGCCACGCTCGATGCCCAGGGCCGCGCCTTCGCTGATGTGCTCGCCGTAGCGCATGAACACGCGCGACGGGGATTGGATTTGCATGGGCTCGGTGAACCAGAGCTTGATGCTCTCGGCCATTCCCCCCATCACTTCCCTGGCTGCATCCCACTTGGCGCGGATGCCCGCAATCAGCCCATCCACCAGGTCACCGCCGGCGGTGAAAAACTTGTCCTTCCATCCCACGATGTCCTGCCACAGTGCATCGGCCCCTCCGGCCACGCTGGCCCACCACTGCGAAACCGCAGTGCTCAGCTGGTCGCAGATGGTCAGGAAGCCGGCCTTCATCTGGTCCCAATTGCGCCAGATGAGATAGGCGGCGCCTGCTATCAGGGAAATGGCGATCCCCAGCGGCGAGCCCAGTAGAAACCGCCCCACGAACAGCACCACACGGGCGATTGCCATGATGGCCTTGCCCGCGAAACCTGCTGCCCAGGCCAGTCCGGTGCGGAGAATGCCGGCAACCCAGGCGATAGCCTGTCCGGCCCTGGCCATGGCTCCACTGAGACCTGCCCAGATCCTGGTCAGCAGGCTCCCGCCCGCAGCGGCTGCAGAGGCGCCGCCGAAGATCCTTGCGAACAGGAATCGCACCAGGGCGCCTTTGGCCAGCAGCAGGCCCAGAGGGATGAGCAGCGCGGTCATTACAGCGCCAAGGCCCAGAAATGCGGCGCCCGTGTACATCACTGCCTTAGTCAGGCCGGGGTGCGCCTGGGCGAAGTTGGATACCGCCTCGGTCACCGCCGTGACCTTTTCCAGCAGCTGCACGTACAAGGGCAGGGCGGCCTCTCCCATGCGCAGATAGAGGTCGTCGCGGCGCTTTTCGAGGTCGATTTCCTTGCCGCGCGGTCCTTCCTTGACCATGCCGTGCAGCGTGTCCACGTTGGCCGCGCGCTCGTTCAGCGCATAGCTCTTGTTGATCATGGACCGCTGCTGGAACATCGTGGCGAACAGGCCGGCCGCGTTGCGGTTGGAAAAGATGCCGCCGATGGCGTCCAGCACTTCCTTCTCGCTCCTGATGCCCTTGGCATTGAGCGCCGGCACCAGCACGGTTTCCAGCCACTCGAATTGACTGCGCTGGAACACATCGGAGCCCTTGAGCGCCCCAACGCCGAGCTGGGCAATCTGGCCCACCTTGTCGTGCTTGACCTTGGACGGGTCGGCGATCAGGCCCAGCGTATCCAGCATGTTGGCCGCTCGCTTGGTGGTACGGCCCTGGTACAGATTCTGATAAGCGGACATCATGCCCGTGCCCACGCGGTCGCCCCCCATTTCCTGCACCAGCGGCTCCAGGCGGTAGAAGAATTCCTTCTCGCTGATGCCCTTGGCGGCCACGCCGCCGGTCTTGATGAGGTTGAGCCAGTCTTCGGCGCCGACCCGGCCGCCTGTGGCCGTCAGCACCTGCTGCACCAGGTTGCCGTTGCGCTCGAAGTCCTCGCGGTTGTTGGCGCCGTTGCGCATTTCGATGACCTTGAGCATGTCCATGAACTTGCGCTCGTTGTCAGCGGCATGCTCGCCCCCGAAGGCGGCCTCGTTCGCAAACTTCATCTTTGCCAGGAAGGGGAGCGCATCCTTGGCGTGGTCGAAGTCATTGAAGACGGTCACGGCATCGCGCATCAGCGCCATATTGTCCGTGGTGCTGGTGCCGTAACTCTTGAAGTTGCGCGCGTAGTCGATGGCCTTGCCGGCGTCTTCGCCTTCCAGGCCCAGGGCGCGGATGCGGATGGCTTCGCCGGCTGCTGTGCGGCTTTGCCCCATTAGGCCGGTGGCCGCATGGGCTGCGCGGCTGGTGGCGTAGTAGCTGCCCATTCCGGCCGCCGCCATGCCGGCGCCCCGAGCGGCCATGCGGCCGGCGCGTTGCCGGGCATCGGTCAGCGCCTGCAGGCGCGTCTTCTGTGCAGCCATGGCGGCGGTGGTGCGCTCCATGTCGGCGCGCAGGCTGCGTTCCTTGGCGGCCAGGCCCGTGGTGGACATTCCTGCCTGGCCCATGCGGTCGCGCAGCCCCTGCAATGCGGCCTGCTGCTGGGCGAATCGGTCCTTCAGTTCGCGCGCCCTGGCCTGGGCCTGGGCCATCTGGCGCGACATCGCTGCCGTCACGTTGCCGGCCGCTGCATGCTCTGCCGCGAGTGCCCGCACCTTGGCGCGCTGCGCGGCCAGTTCGCCGGTGAGGGTGGCGGATGCCTTGTGCGCGTTGCGGAAATTCTTGATAAGGCCCTGCTGGGCCTCCAGCTGCTTGTAGTTGTCGCGCAGGGTCTTGAGCGCGCGCGACGTGGCCGAGCTGCCAGAAACCAC
Organism: Delftia sp. WSY_22; assembly: GCF_043104185.1. Classification (NCBI taxonomy): domain Bacteria; kingdom Pseudomonadati; phylum Pseudomonadota; class Betaproteobacteria; order Burkholderiales; family Comamonadaceae; genus Delftia; species Delftia sp. WSY_22. The sequence goes on along the minus strand of NZ_JBICKN010000057.1, from coordinate 140,465 downwards.
GCGCCGTAGCGGCCCGGTCACGCGGTCCACCGCGCTCATGATGACTTCGAGGCGGAGCCTGTCCACGGCATTCTCCTGCTGCTATTTCTTTGGGGTCGCGTGCACTTCGTTCCAACGCTTGACGGCGCGCTCTCGCCAGTCGATCAGTTCATCCATCTCCATGGCATACATGGCAGAGGGCGGCCAGTGGAACACCATGGCCAGGTCGGTCATGTAGTCCTCTACACGCTCGCTTGATCCCTGGCCGATGCAGGCAGCAAAAAATTCACCAGCTCCGTTCCGGCCTGCAGGACATCGGAAATGTCCATGTCCTTGACTTCATGGGGAACGATGCTGGGATGCGTCACACGGGGCAGCACCTTGACGATGGCATCGGTGTTCATCTGCATGAGATCCACCAGAGAGACGCCGCGCAGGTCACCGGTCTGCGGCTTGATGATCTGGATTTTTGCCAGGTCGCCACCCTCGCGCTTGATGGGGGCTTCCAGCGTCACGGTGACGCAAGGGCGTCCGCCCACGGTGTTTTGTGCCGCAGCTTGCGGCTTGTCGGTAGCTTCGGTCTTGCCTGTCATGTTGTGTTCCCCGCGTGAATGTCAAAAAGGAGCGGGCGGGCCGGGTTGGGCGGCGCCGCCCGCAGGTGGTTGCCTGGTTGTGGGATCAGATGCCCAGGTCGGCGCGCACGTTGGCCAGGATGTCCTCGCCGTCCACGATGCAGATCATGTTCACAAGGTCAATCTCGAAGTGCACGCGGCCGCCCACGGTCAGCTTGTAGTAGCTGAGTGCATAGGTGTAGTTCTGCTCGGTCATGTCGCCGGCCTTCTGGCTGCCGGTGTCCAGCTTGGCCAGTCGGCCGCGCATGAGGGCCTCGCAGGCCTGCGAGCCCCCTTCGTCGTCACGCGCCAGCGAGCCGCCAAAGCGCAGCATCACGGCATCGTGGCGGCGAGAACCCCATTTCGCGGTCAGGCCATCGAGGAAGCCGGCGCCCTTGATCTCGGCCTCCATCTTTTCCTGGCCCATGTCCAGGGCGATCTCGCCATCCATGCCGCCGGCGCGGTAGTCCTCCAGCTTGCGGGACAGCTCGGGCAGCTTCACCTCGGGAACTTCGCCGCGATAGCTCACGCCGTCCACGAACAGCGCGAAGTTGATCAGTTTGCGTGGCAGTGCCATGTGTTGCTCCTGTGCTTACAAGCCGCTGGAAACGCGGTTGGCGAAGTCGAGATAGAAACGGTCGGTGATGCGCTGGCGGAAACCCAGGTCTTCCAGCGGCGGCACGGGCGTGTAGTCGTAGTCGATGAGCAGCTTGCCGGTCTTCAGCGTTTCCGTGCTGTTGACGGTTTCGTCGTACCAGCATTCGCCGCCCAGGATGTAGCCCTGGGAGCGCAGCGTGCGAAAACGCGAATTGATGCCCTCGATGATGTCCTTCACGATGGACGTATGCAGGGGCTTGTCCACGAACTCGAAGTGCCCCTCCACCATGGTGTCGGCCAGGATGTGGGCCGTGCGCGTGGCGGTTTCAAAGGCGAAGTTCTGCTCGGTGCTGCAGGTACGGTTGCCCCAGAAGCGGAACCCCTGGTGATTGATGAGCGTCGTGACTTTGCCCTCATTGAGCAGGTCGGCGTCTGAGTCCGTGCCCTGCAGATCCCAGTACACGCTGCGGCTGATGCCGGTGGGGCCGTTCAGGGGCACATTGGACAGGCTCTTGTGCCATCCCTGCTCCGCGTCAATGCGAGCGCGCAGGCCCAGGGCATATGCGGTAGCCGGTGCGACGATGCTCTTGTTCTGCACCGTGCTCCAGCGGGTGAATTCCGGCCAGATGAGCATGGTTTCGCGCTTGCCGAAATCGTTCTGGTACAGCAGGGCCGCGCTCACGTCCTCACACTCCCAGGCCGAGGCATAGACCATTCCGCGCAGCTTTTCGCCGATGGCTGTAAGCGCATCGGTGACGGGCTTGGCGTCCAGGCCCGGCGCGCCCAGGATTCGCGGCTTCACGCCCAGGGTGGCCTGTGCATCCAGTAGAGCCTGCGCGCCAGTCCGCTTGCCGTTGCGGTAGTCGCCCACGGCCTTGCTGATCTGGTCGGCTTGGCGCTCCTCTTCGGTGGCGCCAACCCCGTCAGCAACCCGCACGATGACCATGGCGGGGCGGCATTGCTGCTCGATGGCTTCCAGCGATGGCGCCAGCGTGCCCAAGGTTCCGGCCTTCTCCAACGCACGGCGAATGTCTGTGACGAGCACGGGCGTGTCCACTGGAAAGAACTCTGCGTCTGCATCGCTGGCCGTGGCCACCATGCCGATTACCGCCGTGGAGACGATGCGCAGGGCCGTGGTGCCGGCGTTCAGTTCGGTGACGCGCACGCCGTGGTGAAAACTTGCTGTGGCCATTGTTGAGCCCCTGAATGTGTTGCTGGTGCGCGGCTCGCGCGAGATGAGCCTATGGTGCTCGGCACCAGCCGCAATAGCCAGAAATGGCCGCTGTCGCTGGGCGTACGACACAAAGACAAAGCCCGCCGAGTGGCGGGCTTGCGGTGTTGGTGCGGGTGGCGCGGCCAGGTCAGGCCGGCAGCTCGTCGGGGCGCGGCGGCGTGTCCGTGATCTGCAGCGCGCGGCCGTCTGCGATCAGGCCCACGGTTTCCAGCAGCTGCACGCCGGCCGCCACGTCCGGGTCGTCAAGGTCGATGAAGCTGGCCAGCTCCTGGTCCTTGAGGTTGCTGCGCAGCTGCGCCGCCTGCATGCGCTCTTGCTGGCCCGCATCGGCCCGGTCCACGGCGGCCCATTCGATGGCGGCGCGCTCGGCGCCCGTGAAGCGGCGGCGGAAGGCCAGCGGGGTGATGCGGCGGCGGATCTGCGGCGCGGGCGCTGGCTGCTCCTGCTGCTCGGCCAGGCGCCAGCGGCCGGGGTACAGGGCCTGGGCGGTGGATTCGTCGGCCAGGATGGTGTTTTCTGTTTTCCCCTGTGCGTTCAGGATTTCAATGATCTGCATTGTTGCTCCTCAATTGGCGCGCTTGAAAAGTCGCACATGAGCCAATCCCGCCCCGCCGTAACGCGGCGTGTTGCCCCCCGAGACGCCTGCAGAGGCACCACGGCCCGGCAGCGACTGCAGCCCAGAGTCGGACCAGCCACTGCCGCCCGCGAAAAAGCCCGAAGGCTTACCCGATCCGGCTGCAGCCCCCACGCCGGGCATGCCGGGAGAAATGCCCGAAAACGTAATGTCGAATGGCCAGAAGTAGTAGCCCACCGGAACACCCGATCCGCCTCCGATTACGTCTACTGCATGGTCACCAGCGGATAGGGCCTCGCTGAATGTGAAATTTCCCACATCGACGGCAGCACCCCCTGCCGGTTGGCTACTCATTGGCTGCCGGCCCGCCCGCCACAGGTCCGCGCCCGTGACCGTTGCCACCACGGGCGCCTTTGCGGTAGTGCTGGCAGGCCCGGCATCACCGCCCCTGCAGGTCATGATCGTGGCCCCTGCGTAGCTGATGAAGGTATCGCCGCCCGCGTTGGCCCGTGTGTCGTAGCCTACCGGGGCGCCCCCGGCGCCGATGGTGAAGCCAATGGCCTGGCCAGCGGCTACCGCAAAGATTTTGACGCCCCATGGCGCGGAGTTGCCCGCTATCAGGTTCTTTCCGCCCCCCGCGCCGCCGCCCATGCCTGCAACCACGGCCCAGCCGTCATCTGGCACGGCGATGGTCTGGGTGGTGAAGATCATTTCCGAGCGGACCAAAAGCAGGTTGCCGCCCATCATTTTGCTGAGATCCATGCTGTTATCCGATGGACAGGGTCCAGTAGTTGGCCCACGAGTAGTGCAGCGTCACACGCCGGGCGTTGGCGTTGAATAGCACGTCCTCATAGACGCCGTTGATGACATGCGCGGGGTTGCCGCGCCGCAGTGTGAATCGCCCCAGGCTCCACAGGCTCCACGGGTCCAGCAGCACGATGGTGTCGCCGAGGGTGGGATTGGCAGGCAGGGGTCGGCTGTAGACCTCGGCCGCATACAGCGAATACTCCACGGCGGCGTCGAACGGCACGCCGTTGGACGCTGAATTCGAGTGAGCCTGCAGCAGCTGTGCCGTCCTGCGCACCCCCCATAAGAATTCGGCCATCGTGCTGGAGTTGAGGACCGTCTGCAGGTCGATTTTCTTGTTGTCAATCTTGCTGTTCAGCGTATTGGCCTGCTGCTGCATTTGCTGCTGTAGCTGCTGCTGGAGTTGCTGCAGCAGCAGCTGCTGCTGTTGCGCGGCCGCAGCCATTTCCTGAGTCATGGCCAGGTCCAGCGCCTGCAAATCGTCCTGGTTGGCCTTGGTGCCCATGAGCTGGTCCACGGATCGGCTGGCGGCGTCAATAAGGCGCAGCGACTCGCGCAGGCGGTCCACGTCCAGCTCCAGCCTGTTGTTGGAGTGGGGCAGGGGCAGCTGCAGGTACTCGGTGCGCTCCAGCACGGGCGGCAGTTCGGTGCCGGTGTCGTCGTTGATATCGCTCATGAGCCCCCCCGTTACAGCACCACGGCGCGCAGGTTGTCCACCAGAGGGCGGGCGGTGGTGGTGCCCGTCAGCGTCAGGCGCAGGCGCAGGCTTGGCGCGCTCAGGCCCTGCAGCCGGTGCGTCAATTCGATGGTGCCGGCCGTCTGCGGGCTGCTGGACAGGTAGGGCACCAAGGTCCAGGCCTCGCTGCCGGCCAGCTGCGCATGCACGGCCACGGCGGCGCCGGCCGGGATGGTGCCCTCGAAGATCACGCGCAGCTCGGTGCCTCCTGCCGTGGCAATGACGGGAGAGATGTAGGTGCCCGACTGCAGCAGGCTGCCCACGGCCAGGATGGTGGCGGGGGCCAGCACGGCGCCCATGCCGCTGTCGCCCACGCGCATGGTGGCCTTCACGCGCACGGTGCCGGTGTAGGGCTCATCCAGGCGCACGGGCTGGCCGGCGTCGGCCTCGATGACGCGCTGCACGGCGCCGCCTGCGCCCAGCAGTTCAATGGCGTAGGTGATGCGCGCGGTGGGGTCGGGCTGCTCGGCGCCGGCATTGATCAGCAGCAGGGTGGCGTTCGCCACCTCCTGCGTGCCGACTTCCACGGTCTTGACCTTGAGCGGGTATTGCGCCTCATGCAGATCAAAGCGCAGCACGCGGTTGGCGTGGCGCGTGACGATGCCGGAGGCATTGATTTCCAGCAGCTGGCCCACCTCGGCCGGCGCGGCCGTGACCCAGCCCGTGCCGTCCTGGCGGGCATCGCCCACCTGGGCCACAGCCAGGGCGGTGTCGGTGTCTGCAGCGGACACGCACAGCGCGTAGCTGGTGCCCGCCTGCAGCTGGACCAGGGCCGGCCAGGTCACGCGCGTGGCCGTGCCATCGGTCTTTGTCTGCGCGCTCTCCACGCGCTGCTCGCGCAGGGCCAGGCCCGGCAGGCCGGCATCGTCCAGGGCCGCCAGCACCACGATGGCCGGGCCGCCGCTGGCCAGGAAGTACAGATCCAGCGCGGCGCACTGCTGGGCGCGCGCCGGGGTGATGATTTGGGTGATGGTGCTATATGACATAGGTAACAGTTCTAGAGCCAGCCATGCGCGCGCCGTACCAGGAGGTGCCGTAGTGCTGAAATTTGATGGTGAGGACTGCACTGCCCACGAACTGCGCCTGCCCGACGCTGCCGTGCTCGCCCTTGATCTCCACGGTTTTGGCGCCTACGGGCACGCCCTCGGGAATCGTGAATTGGCCTTCCAGCACGCCGGCCGCCGAGGCCACCAGGGTGCCGCCCGCCAGCGCCTGGGCCGTCACAGGCTGGCCATCGAAATGCAGGCTTTGCAGCGCCTCCAGCGGCCGGAATCCCGCCAGCGAGAACTTGACTTCCAGCGGGCGCAGGGTGATGCCGCTGGTATCGAGCAGGCTTTCGTCGATCTGGTCCCTGTAACGGGCCTCCATCGTTTCGATGGTGTCGTAGTACCAGTAGCTCGAATTGACGGTGCGCGGGTAAGCCAATTCCTCGGGCTGCTCCCAGCGGTCCACGCTGGGGACCAGGGCGACGGTGGCGGGCAGCACGCCGGGGGTGGGCAGGCCGTTGACCTTCATCGACCGGCTGGTGGCGCCCTGGCCCAGGGCCTTGGCCAGCGTGTACTCCAGGCTGTGGGAGGTCTTGCCGTCGCCGAGCATGTAGGCGTGTTCGGCCTCGTACAGCTGCAGCGCGCCGCCCGCCACCATGGCCGTCTGCTGCAGGCCCTGGTCGCGCATGCTGTCATCAATCATGGGATCGGCGAAGTAGCCTTTTTTCAGGCCGCTGTAACGGCCTGCGGTGTCGGTGGCCAGCCGCAACTCGGCCAGATCCATCTCGATGCGGTCCATGCGCTCGCGGTAGGCCACCAGGGTCTGCATGGGCACCACGCGCACGCTGTCCGACTCGGTGCGGCGCGTGTCGCTCTCCCAGGTCTGGTAGATGCTGCCCAGGGCCAGCACGTTGGCCGGCACATCGGGCGCCACGGGCTGCCAGGTGGCGGGAATGCCCTTGACCACGTTGAGCAGGCCATCGCCACCCATCACGATGCGGTCAATGCGGCGCAGCGCATAGCGATAGTCCACCAGGATCAGGGTGGCCGGCAGCGCGCCCTGCACGTCAAAGCCGCGCGTGGTCTGGTTCTGCGGGGGCTCGGTGCTGATGTAGTCATAGCCCACGCTGTAGGTGCTGCCCGGGGTGGGCTCGGCGCCGGCCGGGCTCCAGTCGATTTGCCCGGCCGTCAACTTGTAATCGATGTCTTTTTTGTAGGTGGTCCCGCCCTGGGTGACGCTGTTGATTTGCACAACGCTGGCGTCTGGCAGCGGGTCGGCCGCGCCGACGAAACTGCCGTGCACCACCTGGGCCGACTTGCGGCGCGTGATGCGCAGGGTGGCAGGCTCCAGCACGGGCCAGCGGTCGAATGCCACATGCTGCAGCGCATCCGTGCTGCTGCTGTGGGGCTCGCTGTTGACCTGGGCCATGTTGGCCTCGGCCGCATAGACCAGGCGCCGGTCGGCGGGCACTTCAATGGATACGCCGCCCACACGCGCGGCGCCGGCCGTGATGGCGTAGACCTGGCGGCCCTGGTCATCGTCGGGCAGCTGCAGCGTGAGCAGGCCGCGCACGGCATAGGTGCCGCCTGAGCTGTCGCGGTCATAGCGTTCTATGGCTTTGGTGACGGCGTTGAGCTGGGGCGCGGGCTCGCGCGGCTTGACGATGCCATCTTCAACGGTCCACACGGGGTAGAAATCCCCTTCGCCCTGGCCCTGCAGGCCCCAGGCGACGGACACCTGCAGGCGGTCGGCGCCGGGCTCGCCGTAGCCGCTGGTCCCCACCGCCGGGTTGTACAGGGTCGGGTCTTGCTCGGCCGTGACGATGCGCGTGGCGTAGTGCACGCCGATGTAGACGGTGCCCTGCACGGCGATCTGCAGCGCGGCGGCGGCCACGTCATGGACGGCGCCGTTCAGGTAGATGCTGCCGGCTTCCAGCTGGCAGGCGCCGGTTTCGGCGTTGACACTGCAGCGCGCGCCGGCCGTGATGTCGCCATCGGCAAACAGCACATCGGCCACGCGGCGCAGGGCATAGCGGGCCTGGGCCTGTGTCTCGTTTTGCTCGGCCGACTGCGCCACGCGGTCGGCGTGGAAGATGTGTTCGGTGTAGCCCTTGGCGGGGTCGTGTCGGTTGTATGCAGTCATGCGCGGCTCACAGTGGGATCACGATTTCTTCGGTGGCCTTGGTGGTGCCGCTGCGCAGGACCGGCCAGCGGTATTCCAGGCAGTACACGGTGCCCGGGTTCTCGATCTCGGCGGGCGTCAGGTAGCGCTGGCCAGGTGGCACGCTTGCCTTTGCCACGGTGCCAAAGAACACGCCGCATTCGCGCACGGTTTCACCCTGCGCATCGGCAAAGGCGAACGTGGTGCGCAGCAGCAGGAAGGGCGTGGGCACCGGGCTGGTCTTGTAGTAGACCTGGCCGGGCATCTCGATATCGTGGTCCTGGGCGGTGCCGGGCACGGCATAGCCCACGTCCACCACGGTGCGGCGGCCGATTTCGTCCAGCAGCGTGGTGCGGTCGGCAGGGGTGGCCGGGGGAGCGGGCCACGCGCCATCGCCACGGCCCCATGCGATGTGCACGGGCATGGCCGCCAGGGATTTGGCCAGCGCGATACGGCCGGCGTCTTGCAGTGTCTGCATGGGCTATTCCTCGGATTCGGTGGTTTTGCTGTGGATGTTGGATTGCTGCCAGTGGTCGCTGTCCCAGCGCCCGGTCCAGCCGCGTGCGGGGGCCATGCGGGGCTCTGCGGCTCCCGTGGCAAGGGTGTTGGCGGCGCCAGGCCACTGGCCGGGCCGCGTGCCTGCACTGGCGGCCCAGGCCTCGCCGCTGTTGGTCCATGGCTGATGCCGGGCGCGCTGCGGCGCCAGGCCGGGCGTGGTCTGCAGCTGGTAGCCCGTGGCCATGCGCTGCATGCGGCCGTCCCAGCGCCACACGTCCAGGCGCAACTGGTCGGCCCGGCGCATGCGGCCACTGGTGTGCTGGTGGTCGGCGCTGCGCAGCGGCGTGAGCTGGGGCGCCTGGGCCTGGGACTGGTTGATGCGGCCTTGGCTGCCGATGACGGGCGGCTCACCCTCGCCCACGTCCACGGGCGTGCCGCTGTCGTTGTCCCACAGGGCGCCGTCCAGCTTGGGCGCGCGGTCCCAGCGCAAGGCGCGCAGATCGAAGCGGTAGAACACCCGATAGAAATGGACGTGCAACGGGATGCTGGCCCGCACGACATGGGCCATGCGCGCGATATCGCTGTTGCTGACTTCGCGGCCCGGGTTGATGTGAAGGCGGGCGCCGTCCTCTTCCAGGGTCACGCTCAGGTAGCCCTGCCAGGCCAGCGCGCGGCGCACGGCGGCGGCGCTGCCACGCTCGCGCAGCCAGGGCAGGCCCTTGGCCAGCAGCTCGCGCGGATCGGAAAAATAGCGCTCGAATTGCCCCAGCTGCCACTGCTGGGCCAGCCAGGGCAGCAGGGCCGGGTGCTGGGCGGTGCTGGCCGGCTCGGCCGCGTCGGCCATGGCGCCCCAGTCGCGCGGCAGCGTGGTGTCTATCACGCGCTCCAGGCGGGTGGATGCGGGCGGCAGGATGCTGCGGCGGGCGTCCATCAGGCCACCCCCGCGTCGATCAGGTCCACGGCGCCCAGGGCCGGGAATTCGCCGGCCGCAATCGGCGTGATGGGCGCGGGCCGCGTGTTGTCCGGGTAGTCCACGGCGTGCACGCCATCGACGTGCAGCAGCGTGGTGATGTAGCTGCGCGCCACGCTGCCGTCCAGGCTGGCCATGCCGGCAAAGGCCGCCTGCAGGCGCGCCTGCAGCTGCTGCAGCAGGCCGGCCGGCGCGGTGCGCGTGCGGGTGATGCGCGCAGTGATGTCGATGGTGCGTGGCACGGCCACGGCCACATTGACGGGCACGCCCAGCATGCGGGCGTTGTCGGCATTCAGGGCCTCGGACACCAGCTGCCGCACGGCCTGGGCCTGCGCCTGGTCGGTGACCCACAGCATGACGAGCACGCTGCCCGGCGCCGCCTGGCTGGCCCGCACGGCGCGCACCAGGGGCGAGGTGGTCAGGGCGTGGAATTCGTAGTGCTCGCGCGTGCCCTGGCCGGCCAGCGCGGCGATGCGCAGCTGCAGCCGCGTGCGCAGGCGGTCGTCGGTTTCGCCGGCCTGGCGGTCCACGCCGTACTGCGCGGCCAGGTGGTCGAGGTCGCCGCCCGTGGCAAAGGCCAGCAGGTGGGCGCGGGCGGCATCGTTGACGCGGGCACGGTACAGCAGTTCCCGGTAGGCGCATGCCTCCAGCAGCTTGAGGATGGGATCAGATTCGAGCGCCAGGACTTCGGCAAGCTCGGGAGCGCGGGCCAGTATGTCGGCCTTGAGGTCGGCCAGGATCTGCTCGAAGTCCAGCGGCTCGATGATCTGCGGGGCGGGGAGGGTGGCCAGGTCGGTCATGCACCCCCCGTATTTCCGATATCCACGGTCAGGCTCAGCGGCTTGGCGCGGGGTGCATAGGCCGATAGCAGGGCTCCGTCGATCACCAGCTGTGCACGTCCTGGCCGCTGTGCATCGCGCACGATGCGCAGGCGGTCAATGGACAAGCGCGGCTCCCAACGCATGAGCGCAGACGCAATGGCGGAATACAGGCGCGCCTCGGTCTGCGTGTTGTCGGGCTGGTCTATCAGTAGAGGGACCAGCGAACCGTAGGTGCGCCGAGCCACCCGGCTCCCCATGGGCGTGCTCAGAATGTCGCCGATGGATTGCACCAGGTGCTCGACAAGCCCGATGCGCCGGCCGGTGGTGCGGCTCATCATCGCGGTTCCCCCGTGTTGCTGTCGCCGCTGCGCACGCCGCCGTGGACGTGGTGCACCAGGCTGATGGCTTGGGCCACCACATCGGGTGCAGCCCGCACCAGATCCCTGACGCTCAACGATGCTTTCGCGGTGCTCAGGGTGATGTCGTCGCGCGAGATGGTGATGGACGCATCCTCAATGCGCAGGGTGAGCACGCCGCCTTCGTATCGGATGAAATGGGTGTTGTCTTTGTTCAGCTTGATGTGCGGCGGGCCATCGCTGGGCTGGTCCATCTGCTCGCTGTACAGACCCAGCAGGGCGACGCCCTGGCGCATGTCGCCGCCTACGCTCAGCACCAGGCCCTGCTCGCCCACCTCCGGCGCCCAGAAGGTGGAGCCTTGCGTGCCGGCCCGCAGGCACTGCACCTGCAGCCAGTCGGTGATGTTGTCTCCGCAGCGCATGCGCACGGCCAGCGGCTTCGCGCGGACCTCGGCCACGGTGCCACGGCGTGCCAGGTTCTCCAGGCGCCGGGTCAGCTCGTAGGGGCTTTCTTGCTGCGGTGTTTCGGTCATGCGGTCATCGTGCCGCCGCGCACGCGCGAAGCCCAGCAGCGCGTGCTGTGGCTGCCGACATGACAGAAATCAGGGGTGCAGGTGTCGCAGGATGAGGTCGCGTAGCAGGTCGGCGTCTTCGGCGGGGATGCCCAGCAGCTGCCGTTCTGGGTAGTCGTACATGGGGCCGTTCTTGGCCACGCGGTCCTGCTCGCCGTAATGATGCACGCGGGCGATGCGATCTGCACGGCCTGCGAATTGCACAACGGCCGCATCGCCCTGGGCCTTGGCCTTGAGCCAACGCTGCATGCGCAGCTTGGCGAACAAGGGGCGGCGGGCTTTGGCGCGGGCGCGGATCTGGGCGCGCTTGTTTCGCAGGCCGTCGCCCTGGGTCTTGCGGGGTTCCCATTTCTCGCCGTCCGGCGTCTGCTGGCCGGCCATGCGCTGGCTGTTGCGGGCGCGCAGCTGCCGTGCCAGGTCCAGCAGTAGGCGGCGGCGCGCTGCCGGCGCAAGCTTGGCCAGCAGCGACTCGGCCCACAGTTCAAGCGCGCGCATATCTGCCATGGCTACATCTCAAACCGCGTGCGTTCCGGCGGGGCTTCAATGTCCCACTCGCACAGCTTCTGATCCTTGAGGTACAGCTCCCAATGCTCGGCCACGCAGTTGCCGCCCGGGTGGCACGGTTCCTTCGGGTGCATCGCGCTGTAGCGCGTGGGGTGGTCTGGGTCCGGTTTGACTATGACGGCTTCGCGCAGCGGCACGCGGATGCCGACATCTGCGGCGGTGTCGTTGAGCTGCTCGACATCGAAGAGCAGCGCCTTCTGGCGCTTCTCCGCGTTGTCCAGGGCGTCGGACTGGTTGACGCGCAGCCAGGCCACCAGGGGCACGAACAGGGCATCGGCGTGCCCGGCATAGTCCAGCACGGTGATTTCTGCCGTGTACAGGTATTCATAGGACAGGCTATCTGCCCCGGTGGCCAGCACCTGGCCGCCGGCCGCACGCACGATCAGGTTCTCAGGGTTCTCTGCCAGCTTCGGCACGGCCTGCAGGATGAGGCGGCGCAGGCTATCGAGTTTCCACATGCTGGTGCTCCTGCGCCACGGCCTGTGGGCCTGCGTTGATACGCTGCGCTACCGCGCCGAATGCGCGCTCGCAGGCGGCGCCTCTGGCCCGGGCCTGGTCAGCTGTTGACGCCAGGACTCCCGCTCGCTCATCAGCGCGGCCGAGCACGTCGGCAAGCACTCCGATGGCGTCGGCAGTTGCCTCGCGCTCTGCGGCAGTGGCGGCACTTCGGGCCATGTTTTGGAAATCTCGGGTGCGCTGTTCAAGGAGCCTGTCGCTGCGCAGCCGGCCAGCGCGTTCAGCATCAGCAACGCGGCCCAGGGCCTCATTTTCCTCACGGGCTTTCCTTTCCTGTTCTTCCATCGCCTGCCGGGTCTGCCTGTCATAGCGGCCCACGGCCTCGATGTAGCGGGTGATTTCGGTCTGGGCCTTTGCTGTCTTCTCTGCCAGGCCCTGCAAGGTTTGCGCGTGCTGGGCCTTGAGGTGGCTGATGCGCAGCTGCTGCACGCTCAGGGCAGCCGCCACAGCAACCAGTACCCCAGCCCACAGCACAGCGGATTGCATCACTCCGCGTTGACGGTTCATAGGGACTCCAGGCACATCGCCATTTCGCGCCCTCTGCGCAGCTCCAGGCCGCGCAGGCGAATGCCTGCGGCAGTGACCCACGCCGGCAGTTGCTCGCACGCGGCGCGCACATCGCCGGCCTGCAGGCGCAGCAGCATGGTGGAATGCCGGCCGCTCTTGAGCCACACAAAGCCGTCTTTGCTGCCGGCCTGCCCTGGCCCCACGTTGTAGATGAAGCTCAGGAAGGCGGCCAGGGTCTGGTCAGGCATGCCATTGCGCACATGGGCAGGCACCCAGCGCTCGAAGACTTCCCAGGCCTCCTGTATGCCCTGGCGGGTCAGCATGTCGCATTCAGCCTGCGTGGCGCGGTCGCCCATCTGCACGCCACGGGTCCAGCCTTCGCAGATTGTGGGAATGCCGATGGGGTCGCGGTATGCGCCCAGCCTGCGGCCTTCCTCCACGGGCAGGAACTGAACCAGCAGACCAGCCACCCCCACGGCCACCGCCGAGGCTCCTGCAGCAATCTTGATGTTGCTGGGCCACTTCATAGGACGGTCTCCCCACCGGCCTCGTTTTCCAGCCAGGCGGTGAGCGCGCGTTCTTCGCGCCGGTCCTTGCGCCATTGCCAATACTGGCCCAGCAGCAGACCCACCACGCCGACGATGATGCCCACGATGACGCCGATTTCGGAAATCGTCAGCCCGCTGACCACGGCGCTGATGGCGCCACCGTAGGTTGCCGTCTTGCCGCCGATGATGGCGACTTTCTCGATGCTGTCTGCCACTGCTTTCTCCCTCTCTCAGTCCCACAGGTAAACGCGCTGGCGGGTCGGTGCCGGCGCGGTGACGAGGCGCACCAGGTGCCCCTCTGGCAAGTCGTCTGCAAACCGGCCCAGGCCCGGATTGGCGGCCAGAGTGGCCTCCACGTTTCCGCCTGTGGCGCCCAGATGGCGCCATACGAGTCCGTCCAGCGTGTCATGCGCGTGCGCGCGCACAGCGAGCCCCGGCTGCATGTTTGCGGGTGCGGCCATCTCAGATCAGCTCCACGATGGTTCGCCGCCGGCCGCGCAGATCCGCGATGGCGTTGCGCAGGTTCCGCTGGAACGTGTCCACGCGGATCTCCAGACGGGACAGCACGCGCCCTTCCTTTCCCTCGCCGTTCGGCAAGGTGTCCAGATCGCGGTAGGCCTCGGCCAGCTCGGCCTGCACATGGCTTTGCACGGCCCGCAGGAACTGCACAGGCTTGACGCTCTTGCCGTCCACCTGGCGCGCTGGCACCTTGTCCAGGGCGTCATGGCCGGCGGCCGCCTGCTCGGCCCGCCAGGCTTCCAGCTGCCCCGTGATGTCGGCCACGGCCAGCACCACGGCCTGGCGCAATCGATCGGGGGTCACGGTCGCGTCAAAGCGGCATTCCTTGAGCATGCGGTCTGCGTCCACATCGGGCCACCAGCCATCGCCAGCAACAGTGCCCGTTGGCCTCTGGTTCGGTGGGTTGACGTTGGATACAAACATGCAGGCTCCGGTGTTGAGGTGTGGCGGTGGCCCAGGGCGTTGGACGGTGCTGTGTCAGCTGTCCTTGCCCTGGGGCCGCCACGGGCGCGGGGTACGCTCGGTTTCGGCGGTTGGAGCTATGCCTCTTTCTTGAGGCGGCGCTCCAGCCGCTCGATGTCTTTTTTCACGCCGGTACGGGTGTCCAGCTCGAAGGCGCGCTTGAGCAGCGGCATGGCCTTGCGGCATGCGGTGATGGGACGGGACTCCATGTCCACATCGCTGCTCGATGTCTTGCCCAGCAGCGCCCAGCCGGCGGCCTTGTAGAGCTTGGCGCGGGCCTGGTCGTGTGCATCCAGGCCATCGGTCATGGCGATGACCTCGGCCGTGATGCGCACGGCGTCCTTGCCTGCCAGCCGGCCCGCCATCACGGCCTCGCCTACCTCATCGATCACGATGGTTTGCACGGGCCGCTCGAATCTGTCGGGCATCTTGAGCCCGTGCTCTAGCGCGTATTTGGCGAGCGCCAGGCCTCGGTCATACATCCCTGCATCCAGGCTCCACAGCAGGACCGTGGCCAGCACGTCGTCCTGCACGCCCGGCGCGGCCTGCAGTACCGCGTCGATGTAGTCGTCAAACTCGGGCAGCATCGTTCGCTTCATCTCGGCGCGCCGCTCCAGGCTCTGCACGTCCTTCAGGCGCAGGCGGAACTGGTGCAGCTGCGTCAGCTGCATTTCATAGGCCGAGCCTGTGGCCTCGCCGTGCGCGCCGGCATCGGCCGCCTGCTGGGCTTGCTTGGCCGCCAGCACGCGCAAGCGGTGCCGCTGGGCTGGTGATTGGTTCATGGGTTCCCCGCTGGTGTGGCGCCGGCCCGATCAGAGCCGGCGCGCTGGCTGCTATCAGGCTTCGGGCTCGATCTCGATGTTTTCGATCAGCACGGCCTTGCCCAGGTCTTCGATGACGAAAGCATCGTTGGAGCTTTCGTAGGTCTCCACGCGGTCGCGCTTCGGGTTGTCCAGAATCGACCGGCGGCGTCCGCCTTCCTGGTAGTAGATGGACAGGTTCGACCAGCTGGTGATCAGGATGGCATTGGGGCGGAAGAACGGCACGGCGTTGGCCGCCAGGCGCCCCAGCCGGGCCTGGCTCGCAACGATGCTGGCCGCCAGGATCTCGGTGGGCGCCTTCTGGCCATCGACCAGCGGGAACAGCTTGTCGTGCATCAGGTCGCGGCCTGTGATCGCCACCAGATCCGCGGCTTCGGCATGCCAGGGGTCCAGCAGCGTTTTGTAGGCGTCGTAGACCAGACCATCGAGGGTCTTGAAGTCATTGCCAGCGCTGTGGCCGACCTTGACCTTTCCGCTGCCTTGAACGACTTCATGCAGCACACGCTCCGGCGCTGTATTGCGCAGCTGCTGCAGCCAGCCGATGTTCACATCCTGCAGCAGCGGGTTGGCTACCAGGTCGGTGTCTGCGGCCACGCTGGTGCCGTTCCAGCCCACCATGATGCGATCCAGGGCGCAGCGTTCGTAGATGCTGCGGGACAGGCGCGGCTGGAAGTCCTTGAACTTCGCCCACATGTCCAGGGTCTGGTAGCGGGTGTGGGTGTCGTAGTTGGTCTTTTCGCAGCGGTATTTCGTGCCGTCGATGGCCTTCACATCGCGGGTCTGGCGGTCCTTGGTTTGGGTGTTGGTGCGGCTGGCAATCGGCCCGGTCACGCCCAGGTAGAGCTTTTCACCTTCCATTTCCGTGACAGGCACGATGTTGATGCGCTTGAGCAGCTCGCTGGATTCTTGGATCTTGGTTTCCAGGCGCTGCTGCACGCTGGGCTCAATGGCGAATTTCTCGGCGGCGCTTTCAACGCCATTGAGCTGGGCCTGGTCCTTCAAGAACTGGTTGTATTGCTGGCGGGTGAGCTTTTGCATGTCGGTTTCCTCGGTCTGGTGTAGTGGGCTGGCCAGGGGTCAGCAGTCGGCCTTCTCGTAGCCGGCGCCACCGGTGTTCAGCGGTCGCTTGTTGGGGTTGCTGTCGGTTTTCTCGACCTTCTCGCGGAACTCGGCGAAGGCCTCCAGGTGTTCCTCCAGCTTCTTGCGCAGGTCTTGCTGCTCGGTGCCGAACTTGGACACCTTGCCGTCCAGCGCTTCCATGGCGTTGCCGGCCTCCTGCATGGCCTCGGTCATTTCCGCCGCGAATTTCTCGCCGGTTTCCTGGCGGCCGGACAGGCGCTTGAACTTGGACAGCAGCTTGGAAACCACTCCATCGCGGGCCGGGCCTGCCTCGGGCTCGTCATCGCCGTAGTCCAGCTCGGTCTCGATGAATTCCGTAAAGAGCTTCTTGCCGTCCTTGGCCGAGAACGAAAGTGCTTCACAGCCGGTACTGGCCGGGCTGTCGGTCACGGCCAGGCCCATCAGATAGGCCTCGCCCTTGCCTTGGAAGTTGGGCTCCACCTCAATGGAGCTGTAAATCTTCTTGCCCTGGCGGTTCATGGCCACCAGCGATTCCAGCGGCTTGATGCTTGCGAACAGGGCCAGCAGGCCGTCCTCGACCTCGCGGGCCTCGACTTCCAGCACGTCGCCCTGGGCGCTGAATGGGCTGTCATGCCACATGCTGCGCTGGTGCTCCACCCAGACCCGCGCGCCGTACTTGGCGCGGCTGTAGGTGTTGGCAATCTGTTCGATCCATTCGCGTTTGATTTCGCGCCCATCCACCGTCTTGCCTTCGGTGGCGACCCGGAAAAATTTCTTGCTCATAGCGTGCAGCCAGTGGTGAGAGTTGATCTGGTGCCTATGTTCTTTCGGTGCAAGTTTTGTAGCAATCAGCGCGCTCTGTGGCTAGACGAGTGACAGTTTTTGCATGCTGCTTTTCGCGCGCGCGCGGGACAAACTCCCAGTCATGCCCAGCACTGCAAAACGCGCCAGGCCGGCGCCGCATCGCGCAGCGGCATCGGCCAAGAAGGCGCCCGCCAAGACCGCCGCGAAGAAGCCCACCAAGCAGGCCGACAACCCTCTGCCCTTTGGCCTCGATGGCTTGCCCACAGCGGCGGGCTCGGGTTTGCCGGCTGGCCCGTCAAGTCCCGTGGACGGCGGCGCCGGGGTGCGCCGCGAAGCGAGGGCGCTGTTCTGGATGGGCTGGAAGTTCACGCATATCGCCGAACGGCTGGGCGTGCCGCGCACCACGCTGATCGGCTGGTCGCGCGCTGATGGCTGGGAAGAGGCCAAGCCCGTTGACCGTGTGGCTGGCACGCTGGAGTCGCGTCTGGTCTCGCTCATCGCCAAGGACCAGAAGACCGGCGGCGACTTCAAGGAAATCGACCTGCTCACGCGGCAGATGGAGCGCCTGGCGCGTATCGACAAGTACGGGGAGACAGGCCGCGAACGGGATCTGAATCCCAACATCGAGCTGCGCAATGCCGGGCCGAAGAGGAAGCCGGAAAAGAACGCCATCACGCCCGAGCAGGTGGACGTGCTTTGCAAAGCCTTCCTCGATTCGCTGTTCGACTACCAGCGCACCTGGTGGGGCGCAGCCATGGAGCGCACCCGGCAGATCCTCAAGAGCCGGCAGATCGGCGCCACTTGGTACTTTGCGCGCGAGGCGCTGATTGATGCGCTCCAGACGGGGCGCAATCAGATTTTCCTGTCGGCCAGTAAGAACCAGGCCCATGTGTTCCGCAACTACATCATCGCTTTCGTCAAGAAAGAGATTGGTGTCACGCTCACAGGCGATCCCATCATCTTGCCCAATGGGGCCGAGCTGATTTTCCTGGGCACCAACTCGCGCACGGCCCAGAGCTACCACGGCAATCTGTACTTCGATGAATATTTCTGGACCACGAATTTCACCGAGCTGAACAACGTGGCCAGCGGCATGTCGTCGCACAAGCAATGGCGCCTGACGTATTTCAGCACGCCCTCCAGCCTGCAGCATGAGGCCTATGCGCTGTGGAACGGCTCGCACATCACCGACCGCAAGCTGGACATCGACCTGCGCCATGAGCACCTGGCCAATGGCTTTCGAGGCGCGGACGGCATCTGGCGCCACATCGTCACGGTCGAGGATGCCGAGCGCGGCGGCTGCACCTTGTTCGACATCGAGAACCTGCGCTCCACCAAGGCCGCCACTGTCTTCGCCAATCTGTACCTGTGCCAGTTCATGGATGACGCGCTGGCCGTGTTTCCGCTGTCGCTGCTCCAGCGCGGCATGGTGGACCCCTGGGAGGCATGGAAGGACTTCAAGGCCTTCACGCAGCGGCCCTTTGGGCACAAAGGCGTCTGGGTTGGATATGACCCCAGCCATACCGGCGACAAGGCCGCGCTGGTGGTCCTGGCGCCGCCTGAAAAGCCCGGCGGCAAGTTCCGCGTCCTGTACCGCAAGCAGATGCACAAGATGGAGTACGAGGACCAGGCGGCGGAAATCCAGCGCATCTGCCAGCAGTTCAACGTCGAGAAGATGACCATCGACACAACCGGCATGGGGCAGGGCGTCTACCAGCTTGTGCGTAAGTTCTTTCCCGCCGTGCGCGGCCTGCGCTACAGCCTCGAAGCCAAGATCCTGCTGGTGCTCAAGGCCCAGACCGTGCTGCGCGCCGGCCGTCTGGAGTTCGACCAGGACGACAAGGAAATGGCCGCCAGCTTCATGTCGGTCAAGCAGGAGATGACGCCCACGGGCCGCTCCATCACCTACAGCAGCGGCCGTTCGGAGCAGACCGGCCACGGCGACCTGGCGTGGGCAACCATGAATGCCCTTTCCAATGAACCACTGGAGCAGGGGACGGAGTTCGCCGGCTCCACGCTCTCGCAATCTTTTGTGGAGATATCCGAATGACAGAAGCCCCCCAGGCCAGCGCAGCGCCCGGCAGCACTGCAGCCGGCGAGTCCGCGCCCCCAGGCGCCGCGCGCTCTGTGATGTTCACCTTTGGCGATCCTGAGCCAGTGGTGGGCGGGCGCGCCTCCATCCTCGAATACATCGAGTGCATGGATAACGGCCGCTGGTACGAGCCGCCTGTCAGCTTTGCTGATCTGGCGCGCATGCTTCGCGTCGGTGCCCATCATGAGTCCGCCATCCGCTTCAAGGTCAACGTGTTGACCAGCACGCTGGTGCCGTCGCCGTATCTATCGCCCGGCGCCTTCCAGGCCTTCGCCTTGGACTACCTCACGCTGGGCAATGGCTATCTCGAAAGCCGGCGCAATCTGGTGGGGAGCCTGCTCCGGCTGGAGCACACACTTGGCAAGTACATGCGGCGCGGCAAAGAGGCCGGGCAATATTTCCAGATCAGCGATTTTCAGAACGAGCACGAATTCCCGGCTGGCCAGGTCTTCCACCTGCGGGAGCCCGACATTCATCAGGAGGTATACGGCCTGCCGCAGTACCTGGGCGCCGTGCAGTCGGCCCTGCTCAACGAGGCCGCCACGCTGTTCCGCCGTCGCTACTACGCCAACGGCTCGCACGCTGGCTTCATCCTCTATGTGACGGACCCCGCCCAGCATGAGGAAGACATCGAGGCAATGCGCGATCAGCTCATCAAGTCCAAGGGCGTGGGCAATTTCAAGAATCTCTTCTACTACGCGCCCAACGGCAAGGCCGATGGCATCAAGCTGATTCCCATCAGCGAGGTGGCCGCCAAAGATGAGTTCGTCAACATAAAGGCCAGCAGCAGGGATGACGTGCTGGCCGCGCACCGAGTGCCGCCCCAGCTGATGGGGATGGCACCGAACAACGTGGGCGGCTTCGGGGATGTGGAGAAAGCCGCAAAGGTGTTCGCTCGCAACGAAATCCGGCCGCTGCAGTCGCGCATTAAGGATGAACTCAACGCATGGGCGGGGAAGGCTGTATGCAGCTTTCTGCCGTATTCGCTCGAGGAAGACGAAACGAGTTCTTCACGGTGAGCTGCTTGGTGGCGATGACAGCAATCTTTAAGGTGTCCACCAGAAAAACAGCTTCCAAGTATCGAGAATAATGTGAAAAAAGGCGCTTTGAAGCGCCTTTTTTTTCATCCCACCAGGATGTTCATGGAGTTTTCTGTTTTTCGGTGAACAGCCTAGAACAATTCAGAATGCGTACCGAGTCGGACAAAGACCACAGTCTCTGTATTTTTCTTGGGTCCTTCGCCTACCTCGTAGATGAGCAATAAGTCTCCCTTAACATGTAGTTCTCGATATCCATCCATGCTTCCCTTCAATGCATGGTCGTTCCACTCGGGGTTGATGGGGCCATCATTGGCGATCACTACTGTTATCGCCTCATTTACCCGAGACATATCTACCATTCCCGAATGGACTGCCTTGCGATAGTCCTTCAGGAAATCCTGACTGTAGTCAGCAATTCGGGGCAAATTTAATCCCCTTTTTGTTTCAGCGCTCTTATTGGAAGGCGCTCCTTTTTTCGAGGTCATCGATAAACTCCTGTGCACCGCCGAATCGTGCACTCTTACTATGGATGATGGCACGGCTTTCCATCATTGCTCGCCTCGTCTTCTCCATCGGAGTGACAACGGCGTAAATATCAAAAGGCATCTTTCGTTCGGCTACAACTCGACGCAAAAAAACCTTAACAGCGTCAGCTACATCCAAACCCATATCACGCAATGCGATCTCGGCCTGTTCCTTTAAATCTTCATCAATCCGCATTCTTAAAAAACTAGTACTAGATTCGCTTCTAATGTTGGTTGCCTTGACTATTACCTTTTTAATATCGGTAGTCATTTTTCGCTCCTTTATGAACACCCCGTTGCAAAATTACTAGGGGCTCTGTGCGAACTCTAAAACCGGGATCCCGACGTGCTTGGGTCACGCCGCAGTTTTTGAGCTCTTCACTATCTGACAATTTTGGTTTCCATTAAATTTTCTCTTGCCCGTGGACACACGCCATCGCAACGCACGGGAGAGGTAACACTAGCCACAACATGTCGCGATGATTGGATTATAGCACGTCTTTTGTGGAATGTGCCACGTTTGTGTCACTTTTGAGCACTTTTGTGCGAGGTGCGTGTCGTGGAGGGCTGAGGACGTTTGTAGCTTGTTGTTCTGAGAGGGGGCGCTGAGCGTCGTCTTGCTTTCGTTGCAAGGAGATGGCCGCCCGTTGTTCAAACAACTATGAAAAAAGCCCGCTGACGCGGGCATGGTTTTCGTAGGCGGCGTAGTTTTTAGCGTAACTTTTGCCAGCAGCGGGGAGCTTGCTTAATGGCATTGCTCCCTTGCATCATGGGCGTGTGCGCCGACAGATCAGGGGCCGGAGAGGGCTGTGTGCTTTGCGAGAGGTCGCTCATTGGCTTGGGAATCAACAGGTTGCAGCGGCGCGAAGGTGCCGGGCAAGGCCTGCCTGGATGGCGCGGGGCCGCAGGAAGGCGCGAATGTTCTTGTAGGGTACTTGCCGCCTTCGGCCACCTCAGTCAGAGGTGGGCGCGATGCCGGTGAAGGGGGACATTATTCCACGGGGTGTTGAGCGGGGCTTGGGGATGGTGTTCGTGGCCGTGCCACTGCAGAGCAACGGGTGGAATTGCGAATGCTTTCAATCGCCTGCCGGTGATAGGATGCATGAAACTTCAATGAAAAATCCAGCCATCATGCGTGTCGGCCGTTCTTCTGCTGAACCCTTGCGGGGAGGTGCTGCACTCCTGGCGGAAGAGCTGCGCCCTGGTGGCGTGTACCGACGCGAAGACCTGGCACCGCTTTCCACGGCGGTAGACCGGCATCTGAGTGAGCTGGTGGCTGGCGGAAGATTGAAGAAGTTGGCGCAAGGGCTGTATCACGCACCCAAGCAGTCCGATTTCGGGCCGCTGCCACCTGCTGACGATCAAGTGGTCCAGAGCTTTCTGCGGGACAGCGATTTCCTGTTGTTTTCGCCTTCCGCCTTCAATGCGGTGGGTGTCGGTACCACGCAGCTGTACAACAGCACCTGGGTCTACAACCGCAAGCGGCACGGCATCTTTCGGTTAGGCAATCGTGATTTCGACTTTCGGGTAAAGCCCCGTTTTCCAAAGAAACTCAGCCCCGAGTTCCTGTTCGTGGACTTGCTCAACAACCTGGATGAGCTGGCTGAAGATGGGGAACTGGTTCTTGGGCAGGCGCGCAAAAAGATGCCGTCCTTTGATGCCGAGCGCCTGCGCCGGGCGATTGAGCGCTATGCCAACGCGGCTACCCGAAAAATCTTGAGGGAGTGGAGCGGTGGCTGATTTTCTTCACGAGCGCAGGGATTTCGACCAACTCCTCGCGTTGGTGGCCGACGAGCGTGGTTTGGCTCCTGTGCTGGTGGAAAAAGACTACTGGATCATGCATTGCCTCTGGGGTCTTCAGGCCCAGGGGCTGCGGTTCGAGCTGAAGGGCGGCACATCGCTGTCCAAGGGCTTCGGTGTCATCCATCGTTTTTCCGAAGACATCGATATCCGCATCGACCCGCCGCAAGGAATGGACGTCAAGACAGGCCGCAATCACGACAAGCCCGCTCACGTCGAATCACGGCGAGCCTATTACGACGCGCTCGCGCAAACCATCTGCATTCCCGGTGTGGTCGAAGTTCAGCGGGATCGCCTGTTTGACGATGACAAGATGCGCAGCGCCGGGATCCGGTTGATCTACACGCCAAGAACGGCGGCGCTTGCGGGGATCAAGGACGGCATCCTGTTGGAATTGGGATTCGATGACACGGCACCCAATCGCGCAGTGACCATCTCTTCGTGGGCCTTGGAGGCTGCCATGGGGCGCGATATCCCGCTGCGGGACAACCGTGCGGTGAATGTGCCTTGCTATGCACCGACGCACACTTTCGTCGAAAAATTGCAGACCATCTCCACCAAGTACCGCAGGCTGGATGCAAGCCGGGCATTTCCTGCCAACTTCCTGCGGCATTACTACGATGTGTATTGCCTCCTGGGCATGGAGGAAGTGCAGGGCTTCATCGGAACACCGGCCTATCAGCAACGCAAGATCGAGCGGTTCCGTTCCGGAGATGAGCTGGCCATCTCCCTCAACCCGGCATTTGTGCTGGCCGATGCTGCTCAATGCGACCGTTTTGCGCAGGAGTACCGCAAGACACGGGCCTTGTACTACCAAGGACAGCCGGATTTCGACCTTCTTCTGGCCCGCATCCGCGAGCACATCCATGTGCTGTGATGGGCACAGGAAACCTTGATGAAAAAGGACTCAATAGTCCTCATGGGCTTGCATAGGGATGGCCCGCCTGCCTGACTGGCAAGCCTCTGTGTTCTCTAACCCCGCACCCCCGCCACCACCCACTCCTGCGGAAACTCCATCCCATCATCCTTCGCAATCTTCCTGAGGATATGCAGGCAGGCGCTTTGCAGGTCCTGCACCACGGCCTGCCGGGCGGTGGGGCCGTCCCTTTGCTCCAGCGCATGGATCAGCCGGATGTGCGGATGTTCGGCCGCGCGGGCGTAGGTGCCCCGGTACAGGTAGCGCACGGACGGGCCGCACTTGAGCCATAGCAGGCCGATGAGGCTGGCCAGCACGGGCTGCTGCGCGGCTTCGATGATGGAGAAGTGGAAGCGCTCGTTGGCGATCAGCGTGGCGTCGTCATCCACGGCGATGGATTTTTCCAGGTCCTGGTGCAGCCGGGTGAGGGTGTCGATGAAGTCCTTGCCCGGATGGCGGCTGGCGGCGGCTGCGGCGGCGCGGCCTTCCAGTTCGATGCGCAGGGCGATGATTTCCACGTACTGCTCCACGCTGAGCACGGGCACGGTGGCCACGCCGCGGTCGTCCAGGTCCAGGGCGCCTTCGGAGGCCAGGCGCTGTATGGCATCGCGCACGGGCGTGGGGCTGATGCCGAACTCTTCGGCCAGGCTGCGATAGACGAGGCGCTGCGCGGGTTGCAGCTGGCCTCTCACGATGGCGTCACGGATCTGCAGGTAGGTTTTTTCGGCAAGGGTCTGATTGGTTCGGATCTGTGAAAAAACGCTGGACATCGGGCCTCCGCAACTGCTTGGGCGCAATGGTACCTCCCGGGGAAGGACGGTTTGTTCATGGCCACGGTGTGTGGCTGTGCCAAGGGCTAACCCTGTAATTGGTGTTTGATGCATCAAGTATCATGCATCATATCTAAGGGAGGGTGCATGCGGACATACACGTTGGAAAAAGCAGAACCAAGGATTCGTGAGCTGGCCGACGGCCTGGAGTTTCCCGAAGGCCCGGTGGCCATGCGCGATGGATCGGTCGTGCTGGTGGAGATCGCCAACGGCTGGCTGACCCGGGTGACGGCCGATGGCACAAGGCGGCAGCTCGTCCACCTGGGCGCAGGCCCGAACGGCGCCGCCATAGGCCCCGGCGGCAAGCTGTTCATCTGCAACAACGGTGGCTTCCAGTGGCACCGCAGTGCGGAGCATGGACTGCGGCCCATAGGCCAGGCCAACGACTATTCAGGCGGGCGCATAGAGGCCGTGGATCTGGCCTCGGGCCAGGTCGAATGCCTGTACACGCAAAGCGGCAGCGGACCCTTGAAGGGCCCCAACGACCTGGTCTTCGACCGGCATGGCGGGTTCTGGTTCACCGACCACGGCAAGGTGCGCCCGCGCGAGGTGGACCGGGGCGGCGTCTGCTACGCGCTGGCCGATGGCAGCGCCATCCGCGAGGCCGTCTTCCCGCTGTGGTCGCCCAACGGAATCGGTCTTTCTCCCGATGAGAAGACGCTCTATGTGGCGGAGACCTTCACGGGGCGGCTGTGGGCCTTCGACATCGGCGAGCCCGGGCACATCCTGGCCCGGCCCTGGCCCGATTCGCCCAATGGCGGACGGCTGGTCTGCCGCCTGCCGGGCATGCAGAACATCGACTCCCTGGCCGTGGATGCCGAAGGGAACATCTGCCTTGCCACGCTGGGCGAGGGCGGCATCACCGTGGTCTCGCCAGCCGGGCAGGTGCTGCACCGGGTCGAGCTGCCCGACCCCATGACGACCAACATCTGCTTTGGCGGCCCAGACCTGAAGACCGCCTTCGTCACCCTGTCTTCATCGGGGCGGCTGGTGGCGTTGGACTGGCCGTGTCCTGGATTGCCTTTGAATTTCCTGAATAGATAAGTTCCCCCTGGCTTCCCTTTCCATATCGCTGGCGATTGCCATGGCGAGGGAGCCGCTACGCCTTTTTTTGTTGAACGGAAACCGCAACCCATGTCGAAACCCCTGAGCAACCCTGGATTGAACAAGCAGGACACCGTAGGCCACCTGGTGGCCCGGGTCCTGAAGCGGCACGGCATCACGCAGTTCTTCGGGCAGAGCCTGCCCAGCATGTTCGTGCTGGCTGCCGAGGAACTGGGCCTGCGCCAGATCGCCTACCGCACCGAGAACGCGGGCGGCTACATGGCCGATGCCCATGCCCGCATGAGCGGCAGGCCGGCCGTGATCACCGCGCAGAACGGGCCGGCCGCAGCGTTGCTGGTGGCGCCGCTGGCCGAGGCGCTGAAGGTCTCCATCCCCATCATCGCGCTGGTGCAGGACGTGGCGCGCGACCAGACCGACAGGAACGCCTTCCAGGACCTGGACCACATGGGCCTGTTCAAGCCCGTGACCAAGTGGGTGCGGCGCGTGGACCAGGCATCGCGCGTGGAGGACTATGTGGAGCAGGCCATCATCGCCGCCTGCAGCGGCCGGCCTGGCCCCGTGGCGCTGATGCTGCCGGCCGACCTGCTCACCGAGCCTGCCCAGCCCTCCAGCGTGCCCCGGCCCGCTGCACTGGCCCGCTTTCCGCTGGACCGCGCCGTGCCCGAGCGGCAATTGCTGGAACAGGCAGTAGGCGCGCTGCTCCAGGCCCGTGCGCCGGTCATCGTTGCCGGTGGCGGCGTGCACATCTCGGGTGCCAGCGAGGCACTGAGCGCCTTTGCCGATGCGCTGAGCCTGCCCGTGGCCACCACCAACATGGGCAAGGGTGCCGTGGCCGAGACGCATGAGCTGTCGCTGGGCGTGGTCGCCAACTGCCTGGGGCCCAATGGCTCGGGCCGCTACCTGAAGGATTTCGTGTCCGGGGCCGACGTGGTGTTCCTGATCGGCAACCGCACCAACCAGAACGGCACGGACAGCTGGACGCTGTACCCGCGCGATGCGCAATTCATCCACCTCGATATCGACGGCCAGGAGATAGGGCGCAACTACGACGCCATGCGCCTGGTGGGCGATGCGCGGCTGGCGCTGCAGGCCATGCTGGACATCGCCGGGCCGCTGGATCTTTCGGCCCGTACCGGCCAGCGCGCTGCACTGGCCGCACGCATTGCCAAGGGCAGGGAAAGGCACCGACAGGAATCAGCCGAAGTGCGCCTGTCCAGCGCCGCACCCATCCGGCCCGAACGCATCATGCATGAGCTCGACGCCCTGCTGACCGCCGAGGACACCGTGGTGGCCGATGCCAGCTACTCCACGCTGTGGGTCACCAACTACCTGACCGCGCGCCGGGCCGGCCAGCGCTTCATCACGCCGCGCGGCCTTGCGGGCCTGGGCTGGGGCATGCCCATGGCCATGGGTGCGCGCCTGGCGCAGGACGGCGGCCAGGTGTTCTGCCTGGTGGGCGACGGCGGCTTCGGCCATGTGTGGTCGGAGATGGAGACCTGCAGGCGCATGGGCATCAAGGTCATCACCGTCCTCATCAAC
The DNA here is from genome assembly GCF_043104185.1 of Delftia sp. WSY_22. Classification (NCBI taxonomy): domain Bacteria; kingdom Pseudomonadati; phylum Pseudomonadota; class Betaproteobacteria; order Burkholderiales; family Comamonadaceae; genus Delftia; species Delftia sp. WSY_22. The sequence continues at coordinate 113,936 of NZ_JBICKN010000057.1, read as the reverse complement.
AACGGCATCCTGGGCTACCAGAAGCATGCCGAGCACGTGAAGTTCGGCGAGCACACCTCGGCCGTGAACTTCAGCGGCGTGGACCACGCGGCCATCGCACGGGCCTGCGGCATCCACGGCGTGCGCGTGGAATCGGCCGATGCCATCGCCCCCGCGCTGCGCGCCGCCATGGCCGCCGAAGAGGCCACGCTGATCGAGGTCATGTGCACCGAAGACGCCTTTCCCCCCATCACCTTCTACACGCCGGAGAGCCACTGATGAGCGCGCCTGAGAACTTCCCCATCCGCACGGCCCTGGTGACCGGCGCCGCACGCGGCATCGGCCTGGCCACCGCCATCGAATTGCTGCGCGACGGCCGCCAGGTGGTGCTGGCCGACCTGGCCGCGCCCGACCTGGAACTGGTGCCGCAGGAGCTGCGTGCCAGGGCCAGCGCCGTGGTGCTCGATGTCTGCGACGAGGCAGCCCGCCAGCGCGTGGTCGCGGACATGGTGCAGCGCCACGGCGGCGTGGACATCCTGGTCAACAACGCCGGCATCAGCCTCAAGAACGCCAGCGGACAGTCCAACGGCATCCTCGAAGTGGGGCTGGGCGAGGTGCAGCAGATCCTGGACGTCAACCTGCTGTCCATGCTGCGCCTGTGCCAGCTGGCGCTGCCGGGCATGAAGCAGCGGGGCTGGGGGCGCATCGTCAACGTGTCCTCGCTGGCCGGGCGCGGCAAGTCCATCGTGGCCGGCCCTGCCTACATGCTGAGCAAGTCCGCCGTGCTGGGCCTGAGCCGCTCCATCGCCTCGGAGATGGGCCAGTACGGCATCACCACCAACTGCGTGGCGCCGGGCCGCATTCTGACGCCGATGGCGCAGCAGGCCGGCGACGAGGTCAACCGCCGCTATGCGGAGCAGATCCCGGTGCGGCGCCTGGGCGAGGCGGCCGAGGTCGGTGCTGCCATCCGCTACCTGTGCAGCGAGTCCGCAGGCTTCACCAATGGCGCCGTGATCGACGTCAACGGCGGCTTCTTCATGAATTGAGGAAGGACGACCCCCTGAGCGGCTGCGCCGCTCCCCCTCTCGCTTCGCGGGGGGGACGGCATCCTCGGTGCGGGGCTGCCCTTCCTCGGTGCCCCCACTTCCAGGGCGTGCCTGTTTCCCGGTCAGTGGGTAGTGCGCTGCACCGTGAAAGCACGACTTCCAAAGACGACAGAACCCAAGATCGCAACGAGAGACAACCATGCATGCATATCCATCCCCCGCATCTCGCAGATGCCTGCTTTCGGCCTTCTGCGCGGCAGCGCTGGCGGCCGCAGCCGGCGCCCCGGCGCTGGCCCAGGGCACGGACGCGTTTCCCGAGCGGGAACTGACCCTGATCATCAACTACGGCGCAGGCGGCAATACCGACGTGGCCTCGCGCGCCATCGGCAATGCCATGGAGGGCCTGCTCAAGAAGCCCGTGGTGCCCAACAACCGCGCCGGGGCGCAGGGCACGCTGGGCGTCTCTTCGCTGGCCCGGCAAAAGCCCGACGGCTATACGCTGGGCGTGGTGACGTTTTCGACCATCGCCATCACGCCCCACCTCATGAAGGTGGACTACAAGGTCGATGACTTCGACTTCATCGCAGGCGTGGCCCGCTACCGCTATGGCGTGGCCGTGCGCGCGGACTCTCCCTACAAGACCATGGCCGACCTGGTGGCCGCGTCCCGCCAGGGCAAGGGCATCTTCTTCGGCGCGCCGTCCGCGCCCAACAACCTGGCCATGTACGAGCTGGGGCGCAAGACGGGCGGCAGGTTCGAGGAGATCAACTACAAGTCCGGCGCGGAGACCGTGGCCGGCCTGATCGGCGGGCAGGTCGATGTCATCGTGCAGAACCCTTCGGACATCGTCCAGCACGTCAAGGCCGGAAAAATGCGTCTGCTGGCCAGCGCCAGCCCCATGCGCTGGAAGGAGTTGCCCGAGGTGCCCACGCTCAGGGAGCAGGGCTACGACGTGGAGATCGACTCCTGGATCGGCCTGGCCTACCCCAAGGGCGTGCCCCCGGCCCTGCGCGACAGGCTGGAGCGCGTCGCCATGGCCGCAGCCGAAGGTCCCCAGGTCGCGCGTGTCTTCGAGTCGGCGGGCGTGGACCCGGCAGCTCTCACCGGCGCCGAATACCGCAGGAAGCTGGTCCAGGGCCATGAGTCCATGGGCGCGGCCATCAAGGCAGCGAATCTGCCGCGCATGAACTGAGGGCGGTCCGGCGGCCTGCCGGTCTTGATGCACGGGTACTGCTGCAGCATGTGCCGAAAGATCATGAAAGGCCGCTCGTCGGCGAGGGAGCGCTCGCGCCCGATCCCTGCGTTCGCTGTATCGGTCCACCAGGTAGCCTGAGCAGTCAAGCCGGTGCAGTCCGGTGCAGTCTCGCGCGTCAGCTGGGTGAACTTGACCAGTTCCCCCAATCACGTCCACCGCGCGCAGGGGGCGAGTGCCTGCATCTCAGCGCGGCGCCAGGAACAGCTCCATGCGCTGCAGCTCCTCATCCAGCGCGCTGCGAAAGGCGGCATCGCCGGGCGCCGCGCCGGCCACATAGCCGAATGACGGCTCCAGCCGGCCGTCGCGCGCCTGTAGGTTGGCCCAGCCGATCACATGGCCGCGCCAGAGCATGGGCAGGGCGTAGTAGCCCAGCTGACGCTGAGCTGGTGGCGTATAGGCCTCGAACTTGTAGGTCCAGCCCCAGAGCAGCGTGAAGCGGCGCCGGTCCCAGACCACGGGATCGAAGGGCGCGAGCAGGCGCAGCCGCTCGTCGAAGGCATGGCGGCGCGAGCGTGGGTTCTCGTCGGCGGGCCAGTACCAGGTGGTTCCGTCGATGCGGCAGCTTGCCAGCTGCTCGCGCGCCAGCCGCAGCGCCACCTGGGTCTGTTGCGCCAGATGGGGGGCGCCGTAGCCCAGCAGGCGCACCAGGTAGGTCAGGCTGGGGGCTGGCAGCGGTGCGTATTTGCGCACCACCAGGTCGATCAGCGCGGCGGCGCGCCGGGCGCTGGCGGCGGGGCTGTCGTCGGCCGGCGGATGGGCGATGGCCTCGTAGACGCGCGTGCCGCTGTCGCGGCGCTTGACCCGCAGCAGGCCGCGATAGTGCATGCCGTCGAGCAACTGCGTGCTGGCGCTGCCCGAGCCGCCCCAGTAGTTCTTCACGCTTCCGTGCGAGAAATGCTGCTCCACCTCGCGCGGATGCGCGGCGCCGCGCTCGCGCACGAAGGCCAGCACCTCGGCGGCCTTGCGCTGCGTCTCGGCATCCCAGGCCTTGCGGGCCTGGCGCGGGTGCATCAGCGCCAGGTGCTCGCTGGGCAGAAAGCCGTAGTTGACCAGGCAGTCCTCGTCGATCGGCAGGCGCGCGTAGCGGCGTTCCAGGTCGCCGGCGCGGTAGTCCTTGACGCGGTGGCGCAGCGTCAGGTCCTGCGCCCGGGCCGGCGCGCGGATCGGGTCTGCCTGCACAAAGCCCAGGCGCTGTATGGCAGCAGGCAGGGTGGTCGGCGTGAACAGGGTGCGCGCCACGGCATGGCGGCGCAGGTCGTCAAGGCTCGGTTCGGTGGGCATGGCTTGATTGGAGCACGGCAGGGCCGCCGTACTTCCTGATCCTGCCGTGCCGCTCAGGCCTTCCTGGCACGCCTGCGCCGCCACAGCGCGCGCAGCACCCAGCCCAGCGGCAGCACCACCAGCACCAGCCAGGGCAGCACGGCCGCCACGAAGGTGATCAGCGCGGCCATGCTCTCGCCCAGCACATGGCCGGCATCACGCAGCGCGCGGCCTATGGGGCTGTAGCTGGTGCCGCCCTGCACCAGGGCGCGGGTGGGCGTGAACTGGATCTGTATGTGCTGCTTGCTGGTCTGCTGCTCCAGCACCTTGCGCTGGGCGGCCATGGCGTCCAGCTCGGCCTGCGTGTCCGACAGCGTGCGCTGTATCTCCAGCAGGTCGGACATGGTGCGCTTGGTCGTGGTGTCGCGCAGCATCAGGCGCAGGCTGTCGCGGAATTCGGTACGGTTCCTGATGCGCGCCTCCACGTCGATCACCTCGGCCGTCTTGTCCTCGCTGATGGTGTTCTGCGACACGATGGTGGCCACGCCGGCCAGCGTGCCCAGCAGCCGCTGCACATCGGCCGGCGCCACGCGCATCTCCAGCATGGCGTTGCCGGGCTGCTGGGGCGTCTCGCGCAGAAGGGATGCCGACAGCAGCTCGCAGCGCAGCGTGGCACACAGGTCGCGCACCTGGCCCCAGGCATCGGCCAGCTGCGCCTGCGGCACTTCCACGTTCAGCTCCTGGCGCACGGCCAGGAAGCGCTGTGCCATCTCGTCCTGCGCCGATGTCTCTGGTGCGGCTGATGCCGCATCCTCGGCCTGCACGGTGGCGGCGCGGCCTTGCTTCATGCCGGCGCCGCCTGCCATGGGCGCGGGGGCGGGCGCAGATTCCATGGCTGCTGTGTCATGCCGCTGGTTGCAGCCCGCAAGGGCCAGTGTGGCAGCCAGTGCCAGCGCGGCCGGCAAGGCCATGCGGGAAGACAGGGTGGAAGGCCGGGGATGCGTCATGAATTTCCTCTTGAAAACAGGCAAGAACAGGCCGCTGCCAGGGCTCAAGGCTTGCCGCCGGGGCCGAACATGGAGTCCACCTCGGACTGCAGCTCGAAGATGTCGGACACCGTGTAGAGCCAGTCGCCCTTTTGCAGATGGCCGGGGTCCGGTGGCGTCTCCACGCAGGCCTTGACCAGGGTGAACTGCCCGGCCGGGTCGGGCAGGAACTTCAGGCCCGATATGGAAAACCGCGCCATCCGCCCCACGCCATCGTTGTATCGCCGGCCCCGGGCGCGCACGTCGGCCAGCTCCGCCATCTGCGGCAGGTGGTCGAACACCACGTCGTAGAACTCGACGATGGGGCTCTGGTTCGTCCTGGCGCAGCCGTGCACGTACAGCGCGTAGAAGCGCCCGTCCAGCTCCATGGCCACCACGTCGGCCGCGCGGTAGAAGGTCAGGCTGTCGGGCAGGCCCGGCGAGCGTTTGGGCGGCGCGGGCGGCGTGTCCAGGAAGTCCTGGCGGATCTGCGCCGACTTGCGAAAGAAGTCATCGCTGAGCGCCACCTCGGCATTGAGCACATCGATGGCCGTGCGCGCGGCCGCGTTCAGGCCCGCGTCGGCCAGGCCGTTCCTGTGCAGCACGATGGCCAGGGCCAGCGCCGTCTTGTGCCGGTACAGGGCGGTTGCCTTGGCATCACCGGCCTGCAGCACGCAGCTCCAGCGCCGCAGCAGGGGCGGCAGGGCATGGCCGCCGTAGTTGGCCGCGATAGCGGCATCGTGCCGGCCCAGCGCAAACGTGCGCGCCATCACGCGCGCCACGTCTTCCTCCAGGGTCTGCACAAGGGTATCGGCGGCCAGCTTGGACAGCGCCTGGGTATGGGTCATGGCCATGGCGTCACTGGCTCCAGTTCGATGGCAGGTTCCTGAAATCCGGCAGGCCATAGCCGCCGGTGCTGCGTTGTTCGTTGCAGTGTTCGATGCTCAGGTCATGGGCTTGCATGGGTCTGTCGCAGGCGCCGTCGCGCCGGGGCAATTGGAACGCCGGCCAGTGTGCCCCAAGCCGGGCCGCTGGCGGGGTGTGGGCGCCATCGGGTCTGTATCGATCCGCTACCGGCGCGGGCTGCCGTGCTGACGTCTTGCCGTCACATGAACCGGCAAGACTCGTCATTTGCTTTGCATGCGGTTCATGCGGGTCATGTCAAAAGGGGGGCGCCGCTAGCCCCGGGGAGATGCACGATGTTCTGGGACAAAAAGCTCAGGCGCTGGGCCGAGGCCGTGCGTGCGCGGGCCGATCTGCCGGCGCGGCTGGTGCTGTGGAATGGCGAGCAGTTCGACTTCGGCCGCTTCGAGCAGCCGCGCGTCACGCTCACCGTGCGCAGCGCCTCGGCCCTGCCGCTGCTGCTGGACCCCAGCCTGGACCACCTGGGCCAGGCCTATGTGAAGGGCCAGATCGACATCGACGGCCGCCTGCCCGACATCATCGACTTCGGCTATGCGCTGGCTCGCCGCATGTCCAAGACCCAGGGCACGGGCAAGGGGCCGGGGCGGCTGGCGCTTGCGGCGCGCGCGGCAAGGCGCTTCAGGCACAGCCGCAGCACGGACCGCGAATCCATCCAGTACCACTACGACGTGTCCGATGACTTCTACCGCCTCTGGCTGGACGAGGGCATGGTCTATTCCTGCGCCTACTTCGAGAACGGCGACGAGGATCTGGCCACCGCCCAGCGCAAGAAGCTGGACCACATCCTCACCAAGATCCGCCTGCAGCCGGGCCAGCGCCTGCTGGACATCGGCTGCGGCTGGGGCGCCCTGGTGCTGCGCGCGGCCCAGCACTTTGGCGCGCACTGCGTGGGCGTGACCCTGTCGCGCAACCAGTTTGAAGCGGCCACCGAGCGCGTGCGCGCCGCAGGCCTGGCCGACCGCATCGAGATCCGCCTGCAGGACTACCGCGACGTGCAGGGGCGCTTTGACCGCATCACCAGCGTCGGCATGTTCGAGCATGTGGGCCGCCGCAACCTGCCCATGTACTTTGCGCACATGCGCGAGTTGCTGGCCGATGACGGCCTGGCGCTGAACCACGGCATCACCTCCACCGATGCGGACGTGGGCGCCACGGCGTTGGGCGGCGGTGCGTTCATTGACCGCTATGTGTTTCCTGATGGCGAGCTGCCCCACCTGAGCCTGGCGCTGGAGGCCATGCAGCGTGGGGGGCTGGAGGTGCTGGATGTGGAGGGGCTGCGGCGGCATTACGTGCGCACGTTGCAGTTGTGGCTGGAGCGGTTTGAGGCTTGTGTGCCGGAGATTCGGGCGTTGGTGGAGGAGGAGAGGTTTCGGATTTGGAGGGTGTATTTGGCGGGGTGTGCTTATGCGTTTGAGCACGATGACGTGTCTATCTTTCAGGTTGTTTGTCGGAGGGCGGGGCAGGGGGCTGCTTCGTTGCCTTGGTCTAGGCGGTATATGTACGAGCGCGAGCTGTCCTGATGTCTTGGGACACGGGCGGTGTGTAGCTTGTTCTTGACCCTGCCGGGGGGTGTTTTTTCGAGGCCGGGTCTCGGCCCGGCGGCCGACTGCCCTTTCTTGATTCGCCAAGAAAGGTCAGGCCAAAGAAGGCGACCCGAATGCCCGCGACCCTCCGCTGCGCTGCGGGCAACCTGCGTCGTGGCGCTTGCGGGGTTTGCCGCAGAACTCTCTGCGCGCTTCGCGCTCCGCTCAGACAACTGCGGCAAGTCAGATCACGAAGCAAGCCTGTCCTTCGGCAGGCTTGCAACCCCGCAAGCGCCACGACGCAGGCGCGGGCATACGGGAGGGGGAGCGGAGCGGACTGCCCCGGGGCAGGGGGCCGCTGAGCGCGGCTGATTGTTCTGGTTTTCTGGATGATCCATCCCGGCTGCGCGGGTTTATCGCGGGGGGCTGGCTGCCTAAGCTGGGTGCTTCATCCAAGCACAAGGAGCGTTTCCATGGCAGACCATTCCATTCGCGGCAAGGTGGCGCTGATTGCAGGCGGCGGCAAGAATCTGGGCGGGCTGATTGCCCGGGATCTGGCGGGGCACGGCGCGCGGGCCGTGGTGGTGCACTACAACAGCGAGTCTTCCCGGGCCGAGGCTGAGACCACGGTGGCCGCAGTGCGGGCGCTGGGCGCAGAAGCCGTGGCGCTGCAGGGCGACCTCACCCGTGCCGGCGCTGTGGAGCGGCTTTTTGCAGAGGCTGTGGACGCCGTGGGCCGGCCGGACATTGCCATCAACACCGTGGGCAAGGTGCTCAAGAAGCCGCTGATGGAGATCAGCGAGGCGGAGTACGACGAGATGGCTGCCGTCAACGGCAAGTCGGCGTTTTTCTTCCTCAAGGAGGCGGGGCGCCACGTCAACGACCACGGCAAGATCGTGACCCTGGTGACTTCGCTGCTGGGCGCGTTCACGCCGTTCTATTCCTCCTACGCGGGCACCAAGGCGCCGGTGGAGCATTTCACGCGGGCGGCGGCCAAGGAGTTCGGGGCGCGGGGCATCTCGGTCACGGCCGTGGGGCCGGGGCCCATGGACACGCCGTTCTTCTACGGCCAGGAAGGCGCGGACGCCGTGGCGTATCACAAGAGCGCGGCGGCGCTGTCGCCGTTCTCGCCTTCGGGGCTGACGCATATCGAGGACGTGGTGCCCTTTATCCGCCACCTGGTCAGCGACGGCTGGTGGATCACCGGGCAGACCATCCTGATCAACGGCGGCTACACCACCAAGTAGGCCAAGTAGAAGGACCGCTGCACGGACTATGCTGCGTCCCATGGACCGACTCGACCGATACCGGATCTTCATGCAGGTGGCCGAGATGGGCAGCTTCATCAAGGCCGCCCATGCCCTGGACCTGCCGCGCGCCACGGTCTCCGCCGCCGTGCAGCAACTGGAGGAGCAGGTGGGCGCCAGACTCCTGCACCGCACCACGCGCCAGGTGAGCCTGACGGCCGATGGCGCCCAGTTGCTGGAGCGTGTGCGCCCGCTGCTGTCAGAGGCCGAGGACGTGGAGCAGATGTTCCAGGCCCGCACGCGCCAGGCCACGGGCCGGCTGCATGTGGACGTGCCCAGCCGCATCGCGCGCCGCCTGCTGGCGCCCGCGCTGCCGGGGCTCATGCGCCGGCACCCGGGGCTGCAACTAGTGCTGGGTTCGTCAGACCGCGCCATTGACCTGGTGCAGGAAGGCGTGGACTGCGCCGTGCGCGTGGGCACGCTGCATGACAGCAGCCTGGTCGTGCGCCCGCAGGGCTGCATTGCCCTCATCAACTGCGCCAGCCCCGCCTACCTGCGCGAGCACGGCCTGCCCGAGCAACCGCAGGACCTGCTGCACGGCCACTGGAGCGTGGGCTATGCCTCGCCGCGCACGGGGCGGGAACTGCCGTGGGAATGGAGTGGGGCGAGCGATGTGGATGGGGTAGATGGGGAGGACGGGCCGCAGACCCTGGCCGTGCCCAGCCGCGTGGTCACCAACAATGCAGAAAGCTATATCGCCTGCTGCCGCGCCGGCCTGGGGCTGATCCAGATCCCGCGCTATGACGTGCAGCACCTGCTGGACACGGGCGAGCTTGTGGAAGTGCTGCCCGCCCACCGCGCAGCGCCCATGCCCGTGGCGCTGCTGTATCCGCACCGCCGCCAGCGCTCTCGCCGGCTGGCGGTTTTCATCGACTGGTTCGAGGCGCTGATGCGGCCGAACCTGGAGCCGTAGGCGCAGCCCCGGCCGCCCCAGTCACCGCAGCCGCTCCGGCCGCAGATGGGGCTGGGCCCCATCGTCGTCATGAATGGGCCGGTAGCCGGGCCCGAAGGACACATCGCCCAGCCGCCAGCCCTCGCGCCGGCGAAACGCTCCCCAGAACCGCTTGAGCGTATGCCACTGCATGGCCACCAGGCCGCGCTCGTTGTCGGCATCCACCTCGGGGTCGCTCACGCCCGTGGGGCGCACGGGCTCGTCGGTGTACAGCGCCGTGCCAAACAGCATGTCCCACCAGGGCAGCACCTGCCCAAAATTGCAGTTGTGGCGCGTGGGCCGCTCGGGGTCGCGCAGCATGTGGTGGTGGCGGTGGAACAGCGGGCCCACCAGCACGCGCTCTCCCACCCGGCCCAGCCAGCCCAGGCGCAGCCGCACATTGGCGTGCGAGAAGTTCTGCACCAGTTCGCTGAGCAACCCCAGCAGCGCAAATTCGGAAGGCTCCACCCCCATCGCCAGCCCCACCGTGGCCAGGATGAAGGACTGCAGCATGCCGTCCAGGTAATGGCTGCGGTCATTGCTCCAGCAGCTCATCTGCCGCTGGCTGTGGTGCATGCTGTGCATGGCCCACCACCAGGGAATCACGTGCTGGGCGCGGTGCATCCAGTAATACACCAGGTCGTAGACCACGTAGTACACCAGGAACAGCGCCACCGGATGGTCCGCAAACCACGGCACCCAGTGCTTGAGCCCCGTGGCCTCCTCGGCCGCCGGCCCGCCGCCCAGCATGTTGGCAAACGGCATCAGCACCAGAAAGCTGAACAGCGGAAACAGCCCCAGCAGCATCAGCAGCGTGTAGTTGCGGTCCACCGTGGTCAGGCGCCGGTCACTCCAGCGCTCGGCCGGAAACAGGCTCTCCAGCGGCCGCATCACCCCCGCGATCAGGAACAACTGCAGCGCCGCAATCAGCACCGCTTCGGCAATCTCACGCGGATCACCGGCCGCCTGGGCGATGTCCAGCCAGTGGACGGTGGGGGTTACGGCGTGGGTAGCGAGCCAGGTGATGGCTGCCTGCCACAGCTCGGTCAGTGAAGTCATGTCTTGTGCCTGCAAGAAGGGCCGGGGGAGGGCTGGGGGTTGCGGGCGGGATTATGGGGTGGGGGTGTGGAGGGAGTGTGTGGGGCAGAGGGCCACCGTCCAACACGTGCGCGCACCAATAGAACGAATCTTTGTAAAACAGCTAAGTTATTGCTTTTACAGACATTTGCTGTACAGCAACTGTCTGGAAAAAGCAAACATGCTGCCAGTTGGTGGCACGCGGGAGCACTGTGGCGAATGAGTCCGTCCAGCCTGACGTGGTCTTGCTTGCTAGCGAAAGCAGCCATCAGGTCACGCTCGTTGTGAGCATTCAACTGCAGTCGCTCACGCCCGTCGGTGCACGGGTTCTTCGGTTAACAGGGGGCGAGCAGCATGCTCCAAAGTCCGCAGCGTGTAGTTGTCGTCCACTGTGATCAGGCACCGGTCGCTCTAGTACTCGGCCGGAATCAGTCTCTCTAGTGGCCGCATCTCACCCGCGATCAGCATGGCCTCTGTAATCTCGCACGGGTTGCCTGCTGCCTGGGCGATGCTTGGCCCAGGCGCGGTGGGGTCACGGCGTGGAGAGCGTGTTGGGGGTAAGTGTTGATGCAGAGGGATTTGCAATCGACCGTTGTAGCCGCGAGCAAGGTCACCAGCTCGGCAGCGGAAGCGGTCCATTTTGTAATCGGCTGTGGTCATCACTATATGGGGCTGCCCTGGGGTGGGTTGGACTATTGGCGAGTGCATGACAGCCGATCTGGTGCTCTCGGCGCTCGAAATGGCGCTGACCTAGCGCAAGCCTAAGACGTCATCCAACATACATTACATAGTGACCAGTACAGCCAAGGTGGGTTCAACCGGTCGTCGCAACACCGGGTTGTGTTGCATCCTGTCGGTAGACGTTCAGTGCCTCGGCTGACGCTTTCCAGCCCAGCGTTTTGCGGGGCCTCCTGTTCAATGTGTCGGCCACCGCTTGGAGCTCTTGATCTTCCTACCGAGATAGATCAGTGCCTTTGGGGACGTACTGGCGTGGCAGGCCACTTCTGTTCTCATTGGAGTCGCTCCGCGATGGACTGTGCGGATCGGCAGAGAAGACTTGCACGCTAGATCCAGCGGTGAAGCGCACATGGTCTGACGATTCCTGGATCACTTCAACTCCGCTGGCCAGAACAAGACCATCTGGCCCTCGTAAATATCTGGGCGTTTCTCAAAAGATAAGAGACAGGCCAAGGAATCAGGGGGAGGGAGGGGCGATCTCATCGAGGTCTGTATGGTGCCAATCTGATATCGTATTGGCTAAGCCACTTTCTTCTAGCGTTCTTCGGGAACATCGTATGCATTCCGGAAGTTTTTACTATCGTCGTTCCGAGTACAATCGACCAGATGCACGTGGTGCCGACTGTTGGAATTTCAGCAAAGGGGAAATAAGTGGTGTATGTTGACGATGCTGAGGTTCAAAAGCATGGGTATATATGGTTTCACCTAATTGCAGACAGCATTCAGGAGTTGCATGAATTTGCGGCAAAAATGGGGATTCCTGCCCATGCATTTCATCGTGGGGCTCGTCATCCTCACTACGATGTTACTGGCGCACAACGCCTACGTGCTCTGCAGTATGGGGCTGCTGCCATTTCCGCCAGAGATGCTGTGAGAATCGGTCGAAAAATTCATGTATCCTCTTTGGATATAAGTGTTGCTTCTACCCAGCTTTGCCTTTTTACCTGAAATAGTTAGGGCTTCATGTACCTCGCAGCTAATTCCCTTGATGACTTGCTGTTCAAGGTATATAAGCAAATTCTTACTCGTGGCGCTATTATAAAGCCCTCGAAGGGGTCTGCGAGAGAAATCAGAGGTGTGCTTCTGAAACTCTCGGCACCACGAGTCCGTCTTAGTAGGTCTGAATCGCGCGGGCTGCTCTTTAGTTGCTTGGGTGAGTTGCTATGGATACTTGCTGGCAGCAGTCGGCTAAATTTTATTCAGCACTATATTCCGAAATACAGTGATTTTTCTGACGACAAAGAAACTATCTATGGTGCTTATGGGCCACGTTTGTTCGGTGGCCCTCCAAACGATCAGATTTTTCGTGTAATTAAATTGCTAAAGGACAAGCGAGATTCCCGGCAAGCTGTCTTGCAGCTATTTGATCGTAATGATACTTTGGAGCCTCACCTCGATGTACCGTGTACCTGCACACTTCAGTTTCTAGTACGTGGTGGTCGGTTGCATATGTTGACGTCTATGCGCTCTAACGATGCTTGGCTAGGTCTGCCCCACGATGTATTCACTTTTACCATGCTTCAAGAAATGATCGCTCGATCATTAGATATCGAATTGGGCGAGTATAAACATGTGGTGGGTAGCCTGCATTTGTACGATGAACATCGCGACAAAGCTTTAAGGTTTTTAAATGAGGGATGGCAAGTTAATAGGCCGATGCCATCAATGCCGAAGGGTGATCCTTGGCCTGCTGTGAAAAGCCTTCTTAATTTTGAGGAAAGTGTACGTACCGGTTGTACTAGTACAAAAGATCCTCATGAAATTATGAGTCCTTACTGGGCAGACTTGGCTACGTTGCTGATGATTCACAAGGCTGGCCTTGTTCAAAATAATCAGCCGGAAATTAAACGATTGAAGCGTCGTATTCAAGATGAAGTTTACTCGACGTATATTAAAAGGCGGTTTAAGCTTGGCTCCGATAAGGAGCAGCTGTCATTCTTTGATGAGTCGCAAAGACTTTAACTAAGTGAGGAGTCAGCATGAAGGGCCCAGAGAAGCGTCAGAAAGCAAAAGATCTTGAATCGCGACTAGTCGAATTTCAAAAAGATCAGATGCCATTGCTCGGTATTACCTCTGTTGAAAATATTGTGGCATTTGTGGATCAGCTTATAGATAGTCTGCAACGTGTGGAGTATGTGTATAAGGTTCGTCAGCGGCATATAAGTCCATTGCGGGCCGATCCAAAGAGTAATTTATTTGATCCTGTCAGAGCGGCAATGCTTATGGCGTCAAATGGTAAGCAGGAAGAGGCATTTTGGCTGGTATTTTTAGCGACGCACTGCGGCCGTAACTTACGCACTGAATGGCTGCTTGCGCGTGAACTGTACGGTGCATATGAAAATATCCCTTGGAGTTGGGATAGAGTTGCTGCAAATGCTGGGGCCTACAGTGATTGGCTTGAGGATAATCGCAGTATATTTGCTGGAAAGTTTGGTAATCACCGAAAATATGAATCACTTAAGCGTGGGGCTCGTGGTACGGGTGTGGTTGTCAGAACTTATGTTGAGTGGATCAAGGCAAATGGCTCACATGTGAATATGATCGCAAAGATTCAAGCGCAGGCCCATAATAATCCACGACGAGCGTTTGCTCTGCTTTATGATTCTATGGACTCCGTCATGAGTTTTGGGCGCACTGGCCGATTTGACTATCTCACCATGCTCGCGAAGGTCGGACTTGCTGCAATTGAAGCTGACTCGACTTATATGAAAGATGCTACTGGCCCGAAGAAGGGCGCGCGTCTCTTGTTTGATGGACAGATAGACTCCAAGACAAGCCCTAGAGTTCTAGAGGCGCGTGTTGCTGTGCTGGAAAGGCACCTCGGTGTGGGCATGCAGGTCATGGAAGACGCTATGTGTAACTGGCAGAAAAGTCCTCGTAAGTATGTGCCTTTCCGTGGATAAAAATTTATCAGTCCCAGGTATATCGTTTTTTTAAGAAATTCAGTTTCTCTGAAGGTACTAGCCCTCGGTGCTGAAGTTGACCGACTACGATTCCGGGTGAAATGGATAGATTGCGCGCAAACCTCATAATGCTCTTGTACTCATGAGAAAGGGTGCGCAATGCTGCCTCTTTCTCGGCAGGGATAAGAATTTGTGCGGCGAATTCGTTGGCTTCTTGCTCTTCCTTTTCATCGAGATGTCGCTTTTCTGACCATTCAAGGAAAAGGCGATCTTCATGAAGAACTAGATGGCCAGCTTCATGAAAGAAGGTAAACCAAAAGCTGTCATCACGTAGATATCGCAAGCTGAGCTGTATTATTGCCTTGCCTTTTCTTACCCTTGTTGCTCCACTTGCTGGGCAGCCTTTGAGTCCTCGGACAATGACGACGGCCACGCCACACTCTGCACACTGCTTCTGGAGTTGAGGTATAAAATCTGAAGGTTTTTCAATTCTTGAGAGTGGTTTTAACTCGGGTAAGAGTTTGGTAAATTTTTCTGGAGACCAAGATGCTGTCGGAATACGGCTTGCCTCCAATTCCCCTTGTCTTAACCAAGCCGCAGCAACTGCAACTTGTGTATTAAAAACCGGTGATGTTCTGTATGCGGTAAGTCCGGCTTCTTCGGAAGCCCAGTCCTCTTTCCACTCGTCAACACTCGATACTCCAAAGAAATTTAAGGCATTTTGAATTTTTTCTTTGGCATTGCTGGCTGTTGGAATCCATCCGAATTTTGCCATATCGGAAAATGGAAGGCTGGAAATCCAAGTACGGTTATTCTCTTGAATTAAATGCAGTGCATTTCGATATTGAGCCTCTCGTGTAAGCCAGAATTTAGGACTTGCCCCTATTTGTTCTGAAAGCCTTTTAGCCCGAGCTTCATTAATAAAGAGGTCGCCGAGGAGCGCACGTGGAAGCTCGTGTTCTGTTATGCCAAGTGCATTTGCAATAGCTGCATGATTCAACCCCTTCCTTTGTGCCAGAGCGCAAATGGTTGCTCCCGGGGGGGATGCCCAAGTTGGGCAAAATTCAGTGAAGGTACTCACTTCCTGCTCCCAATATGAACAACTTTAAGCCTTGTCACTTGTGCCCAGTCAAGCGCTTCCCCCGGCGATGGCATACTTATTACATTTGCATCGCAATAGAGGCTGATATCTTCCTGTAACTGGAACTTTAGCATTCCTTGCTCCTGAGTGGAAATATCAATTCCAAGATCCATCTCAAGCAGTTCTGCAACTGTTTCAACTGCATTCATGTCGGCTAATACCCGTTGTAGGGCCTTACTACCAAGTTCGCCAAGCGCCCGCTTCGCCCTAGTTGAGCTTTCACATGTTGTACGCAAATCCCTTGTCTCAAAGGAAATTTCAAGCGGCATAGACTGGGCATTGTTATTAAAGAGTTACGCGATACCTCTCGATCCGTATTCGTTGGATGAGGCGCAGTTTAGGTTCCACCTTGCGGCTAGTCAAAACTCAAGAGTACAGTAATAAACATATTTAACAAATCAACAGAGTTGGCTGCGTCGGAGAGGGGTACAGTTCGATCTGTGGGAAGCGCCATCTAGACGCGTCAATTTACCTCTGAAGAGGTATCTTCAACATTGCTGACCAGCCGTTTTTTTTTCATTGTACTGACAGTTGCACATATCCACGCTTACTTGAGCGCCGAGCTGCCTTTTATCCAACCGCCGTTTCCAAACCATCTAGCTTCCGTATCTGTCCGTCGCCTTTCGAGGTGTATGGCTGAATTGATGGTGCAAATCCTTTCCGATGCAGGAGCAAGCAACCGAGGGTGCAGCGCCGCAGGCTCCATTCCCTAACCTCCATCCCCCAGCTCCTCTTCAGCCCTCCCCATCACCTCCGCCACACCACACCCCAGCCCCCGCGCAATCTTGAACACGATGACCAGCGTGGGCATGTGCTCCCCACGCTCCACCTTGCCCATGTGAGAGCGCTCGATATCGGCGAGGTTGGCCAATGACTCCTGGGAGAAGCCGCGCTCGGTGCGAAGGGCGCGCACCGCAGCGCCGAAAGCCCGGGCAATGTCTGCATCGAATGAAGTTGCGCCGACTGGACGGCCGCGTTTGACAGGACGCTTTTGCATGGGCAAGAGCGTCAGTTTTCGATGCAATTTAAACCACGTTATATTTAACTCTTTTGTTGATCTTGGACTGCTGCTGCTTTGCATCCGTCACAGCGCGAGACGGGGCTGAGAAGCAGGCTTCAATCATCAGAGGAGGCTTCGATGGATCAAGACATCTGCACCATTTCCGAACCCAAACTCGACGACCTGGCCATCGACGCCGTACTGCACCTGGGCGCTGCCCTCGAAGTGCTGGAGCTGCACGCCAGCCACAAGGTCACAGCCATCAACTGCGTCTGCCGCGACCTGCTGCGCATCTATTACGCCAAGGCCGATCAGGCGCAGTCGCTGGAGCCGCAGGACAAGGAACTGCTGGGCCTGCTGCACGACACGGCGGTGGACCTGGGCTATGCCATCGAGGTGGTGGACCATCTGAATGGCGACGAGGCCGACGACCCCATCCTCTATGCCGTGAGCTATCTGCTCAAGGCGGCCAAGCGGTTTGCGGACGAGGGCGTTGCTGCGGGGCTTGCCGTGAAGGGGTAGGGCGCAGGGCTGCCGCCTGCGTTGCAGGGGCGGGGCTTCAAGGGCAGGGTTTGAGGTGCGGGGCCGTGGCCTGTTCGGTGAGCGGGTCTTCGGCCAGGGCCTGCAGCAGCGCGTCCAGCAGGCCGGGAAAGCGCGCATCCAGGTCTTCGCGGCGCAGGGAGAGCAGGTTTTCGCGGCCGTCGGGGCGCTGCCAGATCACGCCGCTGTCGCGCAGCACGCGCCAGTGGTGGGTCATGGTGGATTTGGACTGGCCCTGCAAGAGCGAGCCGCAGGCGCGCTCATGGCCTGCGGCCAGCGCGCGCACCACGGCCAGGCGCAGGGGGTTGCCCAAGGCGTTGAGCAGGTTTTCCAGGCGTATCTGTTCGCGGTCGGGGTGGTTGGCAAGCATGAATCGTCCAGTCGATGGGGCGCCACTGTGCCATGGAAGCAATGCCGCACGTCGCTGATGCGGCGTGGCGCGGGCAGTTATCTGGCAGACAGGGGCATGGCGCGGTGAAAACATGGATCGTTCTGCAAGAAGTTGCGGAAGATAGTACGATTGTCTTCGTACATTCCAATTGTCATCAACCCTCATTCAACCCCCGCGAGAATCCCAGCCCACGGCAGATCCACGCATCAACGCTTATCAGCACCCAGGAGTCCTTTCATGGCCCGCCATACCCCCATAGAACGCTATCGCAACATTGGTATCTCCGCGCACATCGATGCCGGCAAGACGACCACGACCGAGCGCATCCTGTTCTACACCGGGGTGAGCCACAAGCTGGGCGAGGTGCACGAAGGCGCCGCCATCATGGACTGGATGGAGCAGGAGCAGGAGCGCGGCATCACCATCACCTCGGCGGCCACCACCTGCTTCTGGAAGGGCATGGACGGCCGCTTTGACCAGCACCGCATCAACATCATCGACACCCCGGGCCACGTGGACTTCACCATCGAGGTGGAGCGCTCCATGCGCGTGCTCGACGGCGCCGTCATGGTCTATGACGCCGTGGGCGGCGTGCAGCCGCAGTCAGAGACGGTCTGGCGCCAGGCCAACAAGTACAAGGTGCCGCGCCTGGCCTTCGTCAACAAGATGGACCGCACGGGCGCGGATTTTCTGCGCGTGCGGCAGATGATGATCGACCGCCTCAAGGCCAACCCCGTGCCCATCGTGCTGCCCATTGGCGCAGAGCAGCAGTTCACCGGCGTGGTGGACCTGCTCAAGATGAAGGCCATCATCTGGGACGAGGCCACGCAGGGCATGAAATTCGAGTACCAGGACATTCCCGCAGCCATGGTGGCCGACGCCAGGAAGTGGCGCGAGTCCATGGTGGAGGCGGCTGCCGAGGCCAGCGAAGACCTGATGAACCGCTACCTGGAAGAGGGCGACCTGCCCGAGGCCGACATCCTGCGCGGCCTGCGCCTGCGCACCATTGCGGGCGAGATCCAGCCCATGCTGTGCGGCTCGGCCTTCAAGAACAAGGGTGTGCAGCGCCTGCTGGACGCCGTGGTCGAGCTCATGCCTTCCCCGCTGGAAGTGCCGCCCGTGGAGGGCCACGCCGAAGACGGCTCCATCATCGTGCGCCACGCCGATGACAGCGAGAAGTTCTCTGCCCTGGCCTTCAAGCTGATGACCGACCCCTTCGTGGGCCAGCTCACCTTTGTGCGCGTCTACTCGGGCGTGCTCAACAAGGGTGACAGCGTGCTCAACTCCGTCAAGGACAAGAAGGAGCGCATCGGCCGCATCGTGCAGATGCATGCCAATGAACGCCTGGAGGTCGATGAAATCCACGCCGGCGACATTGCCGCCTGCGTGGGCCTGAAGGACGTGACCACGGGCGAGACCCTGTGCGACCCGTCCGCGCCCATCGTGCTGGAGAAGATGGTCTTCCCCGAGCCCGTCATCGCCCAGGCCGTGGAGCCCAAGTCCAAGGCCGACCAGGAAAAGATGGGCATTGCCCTGTCGCGCCTGGCGGCCGAAGACCCGTCGTTCCGCGTGCGCACCGATGAGGAATCGGGCCAGACCATCATTGCCGGCATGGGCGAGCTGCACCTGGAAATCATCGTGGACCGCATGAAGCGCGAGTTCAACGTGGAAGCCAACGTGGGCAAGCCCCAAGTGGCCTACCGCGAGACCATCCGCAAGAAAGTCACTGATGTGGACGGCAAGTTCGTGCGCCAGTCCGGCGGCAAGGGCCAGTACGGCCACGTGGTCTTCACGGTGGAGCCTCAGGAGCCCGGCAAGGGCTTCGAGTTCGTAGACGCCATCAAGGGCGGCGTGGTGCCGCGCGAGTACATCCCTGCGGTGGAAAAGGGCGTGGTCGAGGCCCTGACTTCCGGTGTGCTGGCCGGCTACCCCGTGGTGGACGTCAAGGTCACGTTGACCTTCGGCTCGTACCACGACGTGGACTCCAACGAAATGGCCTTCAAGATGGCGGCCATCTTCGGGTTCAAGGAAGCGGCGAGAAAGGCCAGCCCCGTCATCCTGGAACCCATGATGGCCGTGGAAGTCGAGACGCCTGAGGACTACGCCGGCACCGTCATGGGCGACCTGTCCTCGCGGCGCGGCATGGTGCAGGGCATGGACGACATGGCCGGCGGCGGCAAGTCCATCAAGGCCGAAGTGCCCCTGTCCGAAATGTTCGGCTACGCCACCTCCCTGCGCTCGCAAACGCAAGGCCGTGCCACCTACTCCATGGAGTTCAAGCACTACGCCGAAGCACCGCGCAACGTGGCCGAGGCGGTGATCAACGCACGGGTCAAGTAAGAGGTGGGAGGGTTGCGGGCAGCTTGCTGCCCCTGACCCCCTCTCACCCCTCCCGTATGCCCACGCCTGCGCCGGGCCGCCTGCGGGGTTGCAGTCCTGCCGAAGGACAGGACTGCTTCGTCAACTGAATCGCCGTGATTGTCTGAACGTAGCGCGCAGCGCGAAGTGAGTTTCACGGCGAACCCCGCAGGCGGCCCGGCGCAGGTTGCCCGCAGCGAAGCGAAGGGACGTGGACATTCGGGTCGCCTTCTTTGATCTGACCTTTCTTGGCGAATCAAGAAAGGGCAGTCGGCCGCCGGGCCGAGACCCGGCCCCGAAAAGCCACCCCCCGGCAGGGGCAAAAAGCGCACCGAACCCACGCCCAACGAAAAACAGCTCCTTGAAGGAGCTGTTTTTCATAAGAGAGGAGAAGCCGAAATCAAGCCTCAGGCTGCTGCTCAGACTCAGCAGTTTCAGCATCAGCGACGGGAGCCGCCTCTCCAGAATCAGACAGCGCCTGCCGCACACCAGCCTTCTCACCAGCCGAAGCAAACTTGCTGTACTTGCCAACGATGCCGACCAGCGCACCATAGATGCGCGGATTGCCCGCCAGGCATTCCTTCTGCTCCAGGAAATCCGCCTCACCCGTGAAGTTGCCGACCAGGCCACCAGCCTCGGTCACCAGCAGGCTGCCGGCGGCCACGTCCCAGATCTGCAGGCCGCTTTCGAAGAAACCGTCGGCAAAGCCGGCTGCCACGTAGGCCAGGTCCAGCGCGGCGGCGCCGGGGCGGCGCACGCCTGCGGTTTCCTGCATCACGTCGCCCAGCATGTTCATGTACTGCTTGAAGTTGTCGCCACGGCGGAAGGGGAAGCCGGTGGAGATCAGGCTGTCCTTGAGCTGGATGCGCTTGGACACGCGGATGCGGCGGTCATTCAGGTAGGCACCGCGGCCGCGCGTGGCCGTGAACAGGTCGTTGCGCGAGGGGTCGTACACCACGGCGTGCTCCACCTTGCCCTTGAAGGACAGGGCAATGCTCACGCAGTACACGGGGAAGCCGTGGATGAAGTTGGTGGTGCCGTCCAGCGGATCGATGATCCAGACGTAGTCGGAGTTCTTGGCGCCGAACTCGTTGCCCGATTCCTCGGCCAGGATGCCGTGGCCCGGGTAGGCGCCCAGCAAGGTTTCGATGATGGCCTGCTCGGCCGCCTTGTCCACCTCGGTCACAAAGTCGTTGACCTGCTTTTGTGCGACACGCACGGATTCCACGTCAAGAGCCGCGCGGTTGATGATGGCGCCGGCGGCGCGTGCGGCCTTGATGGCCACGTTGAGCATGGGATGCAGGTTGGTCGACATAGATTGTGAGGCGTTGGCGGAGCAGCGGCTGTGCAAGGAGAGGACGGTCCTCTCTGGCAAAAGCAGGCTGTTTGACGCGGGTAAGAACGGAAAAAGCCGCGTCCGGCGATGCGGGGCGGCGACAATAGCGCGCAATTTTACCCGCCTTGTCCGTTTTGTGCTGCGCAACCTGTCCCGTCTTGGGGGCTCTGCCGGCGCCGGCAGGCCAGCGACGCCATGAAAACCCGATTCGTACTGATAGAAACCAGCCACGCCGGCAATGTGGGCGCCGCCGCCCGCGCCCTGAAGACCATGGGCTTTGACGACCTGGTGCTGGTGCGCCCGCGCTGGCCCAACGTGCTGCGCAAGGAAGAGACCATCCAGCGGGCCAGCGGCGCGCTGGACGTGCTGGGCAATGCGCGCGTGGTCGAGACGCTGGAGGAGGCGCTGGACGGCATCAGCCACCTGTGCGCCACGGCCATGACGCCGCGCGACTTCGGCCCGCCCACGCGCACGCCGCGCCAGCATTTCGAGCTGCTGCTCAGCGGGGCGCTGGATGTGCTGGCTGCACCCGATGAGGCCGATGCGCCCGATGAAGCGGCGCCGCCCACCGATGCATCCGTGTCCGCACCGGCTCCCGCGCCGCGCTGCAACCAGTCCGGCGTGGCCTTCCTGTTCGGCTGCGAGCGCTTCGGCATGAGCAACGACGATGTCTACCGCAGCGATGTGGCGCTGTCGATTCCGTCCAATCCGCAGTTCGGCTCGCTGAACCTGGGGGCGGCCATCCAGGTGGTGGCCTACGAGTGGCGCCAGGCGCTGGGCGGCTTTCCCGTGGTGGAGCACACGCCCGCGCCGCAGCGCGCCGACGCGGCCCAGGTGGCCGGCATGCTGGGCCATTGGGAGCAGGCGCTGGCGCATATCGGCTTTCTCGATCCGGCTGCGCCCAAGAAGCTCATGCCGCGCCTCAACCAGCTTTTCAACCGCTCGCAACTGACCGCCGAGGAAATCCACATCCTGCGCGGTGTTGCGAAGGCCATGCTGCAGAGCACCCCACCGAAACGCTAGACTGAGCGGCCTTGTCAACAATAACCAGCCCCTAGATGCTTGACCGCCTGCGCTCCGATATCCAGTGCATCCTCGACCGCGACCCTGCGGCACGCAGCACCTGGGAGGTCATCACCTGTTATCCGGGTCTGCATGCGATCTGGCTGCAGCGCCCGGCGCACTGGTGCTGGAACCATGGCCTCAAGTGGCTGGGGCGCTTCATCTCGCACATCGGCCGCTGGTTGACGGGCATCGAGATCCACCCGGGCGCCGTCATCGGCGAGCGCGTGTTCATAGACCACGGCATGGGCGTCGTCATCGGCGAGACGGCCGTGGTCGGCGACGGCTGCACCATCTACCACGGCGTGACCCTTGGCGGCACCTCGCTGTACAAGGGCGCCAAGCGCCATCCCACGCTGGGCCGCGATGTGGTGGTCAGCGCGGGCGCCAAGGTGCTGGGCGGCTTCGAGGTGGGCGACGGTGCCAAGATCGGCAGCAATGCCGTGGTCATCAAGCCCGTGCCCGCAGGCGCCACGGCCGTGGGCATTCCGGCGCGCATCATCGCCAGCAAGAACGGCCACAGCGCCGATGTGACCGAGCACGACCCGGCATCTGCCAAGGCCGAGTCCATCAAGGTCCCGTCGGCCGCCGCGCCCCAGCCTTTCACGGCCTACGGCATCACCCAGGAAATGGACCCCGTGGCCCAGGCCATGCGCGGCCTGAGCGATGGCGCGGCCGCGCACGAGCAGCAGATCGCGCTGCTGTGGGAGGCCATTGCCAAGCTCTCGGCCGGCAGCAAGGTGGGCGACTGCGTGCCCTGCGAGTCCGAGCGCCCGCAGGCCTTCCAGAAGGACAAGATCGACCAGATCATGGGCAAGTAGGCCTGCACAAGATCCCCAAGATCCCCCAAGATCCCCCAAGAAGACCGGAGACTCCGACCAGCATGAACGTTGAACAGGCCTTGCATGCGCGCCGCTCCGTGCGCGCCTTCCTGCCCCAGTCGCCCGATGCGGCGCTGGTGCGCACCCTGATGGAACAGTCGGCCAATGCGGCCTCGGGCGGCAACCTGCAGCCCTGGCGCGTGCTGGCGCTGACGGGCGATCCGCTGCAGCAGCTGCTCACCGCCGTTGCCGAAGCCGAGCCCCAGGACGCCCAGCCCGGCCTGTCCTACCCGCCCAATCTCTGGGAGCCCTACCGCAGCCGGCGCTTTGCCAATGGCGAAGAGCTGTACCAGTCGCTGGGCATTCCGCGCGACGACAAGCCCGCGCGGCTGGAGCAGCTGGCGCGCAACGGCCAGTTCTTCGGCGCGCCCGTGGGCCTGATCGTGGCGGTGGACGAGCGCATGGGCCTGCCGCAATGGGTGGACCTGGGCATCTACCTGCAGTCCTTCATGCTGCTGGCCTGCGCCAATGGCCTGGCGACCTGCGCCCAGGGCTTCTGGCGCCGCTACAACGACGCCGTGACCCAGGCGCTGGCGCTGCCCGAGGGCTACCACGTGGCCTTCGGCATTGCGCTGGGCTACGAGGACAAGAGCGCCCCCATCAACGGCTGGCGCGCCACGCGCGCTCCGCTGGCCGAATGGGGTGCGCTGCGCGGCTTTGACTGACGGCGGCGCATGGCCCCTGGGCAAACCCGCAGGCGATGGGCCGCCAACCATCCTCTATACTTGCCGCTGCTCCGGGGTGTGCTGATGCACTGAGATGCCAACCGGTCCATGCGCTGCATGGGCCAGGCGGCGAACCCGACGAACTTGATCCGGTTGATACCGGCGGAAGAAGAGCGGGACCCTGAAGCGGGGCCGAAGTCAGAGGATGGAAATCCGCCACGGCGGATACACGCAGGGCCGCAACGGCCAGGCAGGCCACCATCCAACGCACATCGGCCCTTGCCAACCAAGGCTGCTCGTGCGCCTTGGCGTGCGTGGCAACCAGGGGCCAAGGCCATACGGCCCTGGCAGGCCCACACTGGCATAGCCCGGTGCGCGGCCTTTGGCACAGCCCAAGGAGTGTCCGGTTCCCGGAGCGTTGTTGATCGACGCTTTGAACGCAAGGAACCCGACATGAACGCTCCCGATTCCATCTTCACCCCCGCAGCCGGCGAAGCTCCAGACGCACAGCGTTTTTCCGACCTGCTGGCGCAGTCGCGCAAGCCGTTCCCGGCCTCCACCAAGAGCTATCTGCAAGGCAGCCTGCACAGCGGCCTCAACGTGCCCGTGCGCGATATCCAGCTGACCAATGGCGAGCAGGTCAGCGTCTATGACACCTCGGGCCCCTACACCGACCCTGCCGTGGCCATCGACGTCCGCAGCGGCCTGCCCGGCGTGCGCAATGCCTGGATCGAGTCGCGCGGCGACAGCGAGTACTACGCCGGCCGCCTGCGGCAGGCCCTGGACGACGGCGGCAAGCGCGGCGAGGAAGACGAGCGCGTGGCCCGCCTGCGGGCCGAGGCCGCATCGCTGCAGCGCCAGCCGCGCCGCGCCAAGAGCGGTGGCAACGTCACCCAGATGCACTACGCGCGCAAGGGCATCATCACGCCCGAGATGGAGTACGTGGCCCTGCGCGAGAACGGCCGCCGCGAATGGATGGCCGAGTACCAGCAGGACGCCGCGCGCGAGGCGCGCCTGGCCGGCAACGGTCTGGGCGCCGCCATCCCCAAGATCATCACGCCCGAATTCGTGCGCGACGAAGTGGCGCGCGGCCGCGCCATCATCCCGGCCAACATCAACCACCCCGAGATCGAGCCCATGGCCATCGGGCGCAACTTCAAGGTCAAGATCAACGCCAACATCGGCAACTCGGCCGTCACCTCCAGCATCGAGGAAGAGGTCGAGAAGCTGGTCTGGGCCATCCGCTGGGGCGCGGACAACGTGATGGACCTGTCCACGGGCAAGAACATCCACACCACGCGCGACTGGATCATCCGCAACTCGCCCGTGCCCATCGGCACCGTGCCCATCTACCAGGCGCTGGAGAAAGTGGGCGGCATCGCCGAGGACCTGACCTGGCCCATCTTCCGCGACACCCTGATCGAGCAGGCCGAGCAGGGCGTGGACTACTTCACCATCCACGCCGGCGTGCGACTGGCCTACATCCACCTCACGGCCCAGCGCCGCACGGGCATCGTCTCGCGCGGCGGCTCCATCATGGCCAAGTGGTGCATGGCCCACCACCGCGAGAGCTTCCTGTACGAGCACTTCGAGGACATCTGCGACATCATGAAGCAGTACGACGTCAGCTTCTCGCTGGGCGACGGCCTGCGCCCCGGCAGCGCCTCGGACGCCAATGACGAAGCCCAGTTCGCCGAACTCAAGACCCTGGGCGAGCTGACCCAACTGGCCTGGAAGCACGACGTGCAGACCATGATCGAAGGCCCCGGCCACGTGCCCATGCACATGATCCAGGCCAACATGACCGAGCAGCTCAAGCACTGCCACGAGGCGCCGTTCTACACCCTGGGCCCGCTGACCATCGACATCGCCCCCGGCTACGACCACATCGCCAGCGCCATCGGCGCGGCCATGATCGGCTGGTTCGGCACCGCCATGCTGTGCTACGTCACGCCCAAGGAACACCTGGGCCTGCCCGACCGCGACGACGTCAAGCAGGGCATCATCGCGTACAAGATCGCCGCCCACGCCGCTGACGTCGCCAAGGGCCACCCCGGCGCCCGCGCCCGCGACGACGCGCTGAGCCAGGCCCGCTTCGACTTCCGCTGGCAGGACCAGTTCAACCTGGGCCTGGACCCCGACACCGCCCAGGCCTACCACGACGAAACCCTGCCCAAGGACAGCGCCAAGGTGGCGCACTTCTGCTCCATGTGCGGCCCCAAGTTCTGCTCCATGAAGATCACCCAGGAAGTGCGCGAATTCGCCGCTGCCAAGGGCGTGGCCGAGCAGGAAGGCATTGCCGCCGGAATGCAGGCCAAGGCCGAGGAATTCAACCGCGCGGGCGGAGAGTTCTATATCCCCATCGTGGAGGCCAGCAGCGATACGACGGCGCGTTGATCGCGCGGCATTGAGCCGATCCGGGCTGCGTGCAATGCGCGGCCCGGTGGCCGCCGTGGATGGCGCGGCGGCCTTTCCTTGGGAAAACACCTAGCGGTCCGTGATGGCTGAGGATCAGTCCGTTGCCGAATCGTTTATCTCCAGTCCCCTTCTCCCGCCGAGAATTCCATGGCCAGCCGTTGCCGGCGTTGCCCCGCAGGCTTCGCAGGCACAAGAACAAGAACGCGCTGACTGTACGGCCGCAGTTTTTACGCGTGGCGGCAAGGATTTCAGTACGCCCTGGCCTTAGTGGCGAGGGCTTTCGCCAACTGGCAATCGGGAGGAGGAGACGACATGGCTAGAAGAACCATTCAATGGCTGGGCACGGCGCTTGCATTGGGCACGGCCCTGGCGGCCCAGGCCCAGAGTTCTGTCACGCTCTACGGGCGTGTGGTCGCGGGGGTGGACTACCAGAACAATGTGTACGACCCGGCCACGGGCGGCTCTGGCAATCTGTGGCGGGCCGTGGGCAACCAGTGGGGCACGAGCATGCTGGGTTTCAAGGGGGAGGAGGACCTGGGCGGCGGGCTGCACGCGCTGTTCACGCTGGAGTCGGGCTTCAGCATCGACGATGCCAGGTTCAACGGCGCAGGTTTCTTCAACCGCCGCACCTTCGTGGGCCTGCGCAGCGGCTGGGGCACGCTGAAGCTGGGCAAGGACCTGTCGATCTCGGATGCGCACTGGGCGCTGGACCCCACGGGCCAGCAGTTCATCGGCTCGGCCACGCTGGTTCGGGGGCGCAACTGGGGCGGGCATGACAACATGATCTCGTACGAAACGCCCAGCTGGGGCGGCCTGCGCGTGCTGGCGCTGACCGGCCTGGGCGAGCAGCCGCAGGGCGCATCGCGGCTGCGCAAGGATGCGCTGTCGGTGTCCTATACCGCGCCCACGTTCGAGTTGCGCGCCATCTACGATGTGGCCCGCGATGCCAATGGCCGCTTCAGCGATCTGTACACCACATCCCGCAACCTGACGCTGGGCGGCACGGTGACGCTGTCCGCGCTCAAGCTGTTCGCGGGCTATGAGCAGCTGTCCGCGCCCGACAGCGCGGCTGGCGTGCCCAACAAGGCGCGGCAGTACTGGATGGGCGCGCGCTACAAGGTGTCAGGCCCGCTGACGCTGATCGGGGCGGGCTACCGCACCACGGTCAACAACGGCGGCGGCAGCGCCAACCTGTTCATGGCGGGCGCCGACTACGCGCTGTCCAGGCGCACGCTGCTGTACGCCAGCGTGGGCAATGTGCGCAATGGCGGCAATGCGAACTTTTCGGTGGAGACCACCAACAACAACCCGGCGCCGGGCGGCAGCCAGACCGGCCTGTACCTGGGCATGGCGCATTCGTTCTGATCGGGGCGGGGCACTTTGGCGGAGGTTGCCGGCCCTTGCTCAAGGGGCTTGCCATCCGCCGCCCAGCACCTTGTTGATCGTCACCTGGTTTTGCAGTTGCGCCAGGTGCAGGGCCGACAGGGCCAGCTGTGCGTTGCGGCTGCGCTCCTGCGCATCCAGCCAGGTGCGCAGGGGTACCTGGCCTGCGCGGTAGCGTGCCTCGTACAGGCGGGTGATTTCTGCCGATTCCTGCATGACGCGCTGCTGTGCCTGTTCCTGGCTGGCCAGCTCGGTGCGGGCGGACAGGGCTTTTTCCGTTTCCGCCAGCGCGGCGTACAGCGACTTGCGGAAGTTGACCACGGCCTCTTCATGCTGGTTGCGCGCAATGGCGGTGTTCAGCCGCATCTCGCCCACGTTCAGAAAAGGCAGGGTCATGCTGGCGCCCAGGGCCGCCACGGGGTTGGCCAGCAGGTCGAGCAGCGAGTTGCTGGAGCCCCCCAGGCTGCCGGTCAGCGACAGCGTGGGGTAGTAGCGCGCGGTGGCCGCATCGCTGCTGGCCAGGGAGGCGCGCAGCCGCAGTTCGGCGGCGCGCAGGTCGGGGCGGCGGCCCAGCAGTTCGGCGGGCAGTCCTGCGGCAATGGCAGGCAGCGCGCCCGTGGGCAGGGCCTGCGGCTCGCCACCGGGTGCCTCGGCGCCCAGGAGCAGCTCGTTGAGCGCCTGCCGCAGTTCGGCGCGGGCTTGCGTGTACTGGCTGAGCAGCGCCTGCTGCTCGGCCAGCGCCTGCCGGGCCTCGCGCCGTTCCAGGCTGGATACGGCGCCGCTGCGGTACTGCGCCTCCACCAGCTCGCCGGTGCGGCGTGTGTACTCCAGGCTTTGCCGCGCAAATTCCAGGCGCTCGTTGGCCAGGGCCAGTTGCCAGTACAGGCTGGCGGTGGTGGCCGCCAGGGACAGGGCCACGGCCTGCCTGTCCTGCTCGCTGGCCTGGGCCTCGAAGACGGCCGCATCGCGCAGGGCACCCAGGCGGTCGAACAGGTCCAGCTCCCAGCCCACGCTCAGCGTGGCGCTGGACGTCTCCAGCGTGCTGCGCGGGCTGCCGGACAGCGGCCGGCTGGCCCCGGTGCTGAGCGTGCCGCCGGGTTGCGGCAGCAGGGCGCGGCCCGCCAGCTGCGCCTGCAGCGCGGCGCGGCGCACGCGGATGCCTGCCGTTGCCAGGTCGGGGTTGCGCGCAAGGGCCATGTCGATCCATGCATCCAGGCGCGGATCGCCGAAGGCGCGCCACCATGCCTCGGGCGCAGGCGCGGCCGCCGATGGCTGCGCATGCTCGAACTGTGCGGGCAGCGCCACCTGCGGCGCCTCGTAGGTTGTGCGCGTGATGGCGCCGCAGCCGGCCAGGGCCACTGCGCATGCCAGCACGCCGGTCTTCAGCATATGCATGTCAATCTCTCGATAGAGCCTGTACGGGGTCGAGGCGCGCAGCACTGCGCGCCGGCAGGAAGCCGAAGCCGATCCCGATGAGGGAGGAGCAGGCCACGGCCAGCACGATGGAGGCGGCCGAGAACGACAGCTGGAAGCTGCTGCCGGACAGGCTGACGGCCAGCCCCAGGCCCAGCGCCAGCGACACGCCCAGGATGCCGCCCACGATGCAGACCAGCACGGCTTCGATCAGGAACTGCTGCAGGATGTCCGACTGGCGCGCGCCGATGGCCATGCGCACGCCGATCTCGCGCGTGCGCTCGGTCACCGACACCAGCATGATGTTCATCACGCCGATGCCGCCCACCAGCAGCGCGATCATGGCGATGGCCGAGACCAGCAGCGTCAGCGTGGTGCTGGTGCGCGTGATGGCCTGGCGGATCTGGTCGGAGTTCCAGATGAAGAAGTCCTTGGTGCCATGGCGCTCGGTCAGCAGGCTGGTGGCGGCCTTTTGCGCGATCTCGGCCGGCACCGCGTCCTTGATGCGCAGCGTGATGCTGTCCAGGTGGTACTTGCCGACCAGGCGCGTGGCGGCTGCGGTGTAGGGCACGAAGAAGGTGGGCGTGGAGCCGCCGAAGCTGTTTTGCGCAGGCCGGAGCACGCCGACGATTTCCACGGGCATCTGGCCCAGGAGCACGACCTCGCCCAGCGGACTGGGATTGGTGGGGAACAGGGCGGTGGCGGTCTTCTGGTCGATCACCGCCACCTGGGCGTGCAGGTCCACGTCGCGCTGGTCGAAGAAGCGGCCCGATGCCAGGCGCAGGCCGCGCACGCGAAAGTGCTCGAAGCCCACGCCCGTCACCTGGGCCGTGGCCGCGTTCTCGCGGTACAGCGCCGTGACGCCGACCGACACATTGGGCGTGGCGCTGTCCACGTAGGGCTGCTCGGCCAGGGCCTGGGCGTCGGCGGCGACCAGGGTCTCGATGGCGGCCGCGCGCGTGTCGCCGAAGTCCTTGCCGGGGAAGATGTCCAGCGTGTTCGTGCCCAGCTCGCTGATCTGGTTCATCACCTGCTGCTGCGCACCGCGCCCCAGCGCCACCACCGAGACCACGGCCGAGATGCCGATGATGATGCCCAGCATGGTCAGGAAGGTGCGCAGGCGGTGGGCGTTCATGGCGCGCAGGGCCATGCGCAGGGCCTCGCCAAAGCGGTCCGACAGTCCGCGCCAGGAGGCCCGGCGCGCGCCGGATGCCGGCTCCACGGGCGGCCTGGCTTCGTGCGGGGTGCTGCGCCGGTCGGCAATGATGGCGCCGTCGCTGATCTCGATCACGCGCGTGGCGTGGGCGGCGACGGCCATGTCGTGCGTGACCAGGATGATGGTGTGGCCGTCGGCATGCAGCTCCTGCAGGATGCGCATGACCTGCTCGCCGCTGGCCTTGTCCAGCGCGCCCGTTGGCTCGTCGGCCAGGATGACGGCGCCGCCGTTCATCAGCGCACGCGCAATGGACACGCGCTGCTGCTGCCCGCCCGACAGCTGGCCCGGCCGGTGCTGCATGCGGTCGGCCAGGCCCAGGCGTTCGAGCAGGGCGGCCGAGCGCGCATGCCGCTCGCCGGCCGGTGTGGCCGCGTAGACGGCGGGCAGCTCCACATTGCCCTGGGCCGTGAGGTCGGGCAGCAGGTGGTAGCGCTGGAAGATGAAGCCGAAGTGCTCGCGCCGCAGCGCGGCCAGCGCGTCGGGCCCCAGCTCGCTGGTCTCGCGGCCCGCGATGCGGTAGCTGCCCGAGGTCGGATGGTCCAGGCAGCCGAGGATGTTCATCAGCGTGGACTTGCCCGAGCCCGAGGCGCCGACGATGGCCACCATCTCGCCGGCCTCGATGGTCAGGTCTATGTCCTTGAGTACCGCCACCGTGGTGTCGCCCGCAGGAAACTCCCGGCGCAGGCCCTGCATCTGCAGCAATGCATGGTCCATGCTTACATTCCCATCGGGTCGCTGCCGGCCGGCTTGCCGCCGGGGCTGGCCTCGCCGATCACCACCTGCTCGCCGGGCTCCAGCCCCGACAGCACCTGGGCCTGGGCGTTGGTGCGCAGGCCCACGCGCACCTTGCGCTCGGTGACCTGGCCCTGGGCATCGCGCACGCGCACGCTGTAGTTGTCGTCGGCATCGCGGCTGCCCAGCGCGGCGGCCGGCATGAGCACGGCCTTGTCGGCCTGGGCCACGCGCACGGTGACCTGGGCGGTCATGGAGGGGCGCAGCTTGCCTTCCGGGTTGGGCACGTCGAACTGGGCGTTGTAGTAGATGGCCTTGGCGGCCTGGGCGCCGGTGGCGGTCGCTGCGCCAGCGGTGGCGTCCGTGGCGATGGAGGCGGGCGCAGGCTCTATGCGCTCGATCGTGGCGGTGTGGCGCTGGCGGCCGCTGCCCAGCGTGGTGAACCAGGCCGTCTGGCCCAGCTGGATCTTGTCCACGTCGGCCTCGGCAATCTCGGCGCGCACAGTCATCACGTCGAGCTTGGCCAGCATGACGATGGTGGGCGTGGTCTGGAAGGAGTTCAGGGTCTGGCCCTGCTTGGTGACCACCGCCACGATCACGCCGTCCATGGGCGCGACGATGCGGGTGTAGCCCAGGTTGATGCGCTCGGTCTCCACCTGGGTGCGTGCCTGCTCGATCTGTGCCTGAAGGGCGCCGACATCGGCCAGCGCGGTGTCCAGCGCAGCCTTGGCGGCTTCATGGTCGGCGCGCGAGGTGGCGTCGGCCTGCAGCAGTTCCTGCTGGCGCTGGAAGGTGAGCCGGGCCTGGACGAGGGCCGCGCGCCGCGCGGCCAGCTGGGCCTGCAAGGCGGTGACGGATGCCTCGGCATTGCGCAGCTTGATGCGCTGCGGCTGGGCATCGACTTCGGCGATCAGTTCGCCGGCCTTGACCTTCTGGCCCAGCTCCACGTGCAGGCGCCGGACCTGGCCCGAGACCTGGGCGCCCACGGCCACCAGTTCCTTGGGGTGCAGCCGGCCCACGGCCAGCACGGTCTGCTCCAGGTCGCCGACGGTGACGGGTGCGGTTGCGAATTGGGTGGAGGGCTTGGCACTGGCCTTCCACCACACCAGGCCTGCGACCATGCATGCGCCTGCGACGGCGACCATGGCCCATTTGCGATTGAACTTCATTCTTCCCCTGCCGCGCGGTCGGCCGCAGGGGAGACAGTCCCTGCCCGGCGCCGCGCCAGATGCTCGAACTTACCAGTCTGGCGCGGTTCGATGTCCCGGCATTGACCAAGGCATGGAGATTCAGTGGAGAGCAGGCCTGGGATACGCCTGAAACCTCGCAACTCTGTCTTATGGCGGGGACATGTTGACCCCCCAGCCGCAAATCAGGGACACCGAGGAAGGGCCGCCCCGCCCCGAGGGTGTCGTCCCCCTCTGGGGGAAGCGGCGAAGCCGCTCAGGGGGAGCGATGTTTACCGCCAATATTGGCACTTGCTCTCGGCCTTGGTGGTCCAGACCTGCTCGGCCGGCAGCTTCTTGACCAGCTTGTAGTAGTCCCAGGTGCCCTTGGATTCGGCCGGGGATTTCACTTCCATCAGGTACATGTCGTGCACGTAGCGGCCGTCCTCGCGCAGGTAGCCGCTGCCGAAGAAGTCGTCCATCTTCATGCCGCGCCAGGTGGCCATGACCTTGTCGGCATCCAGCGTGCCGGCCTTTTCCACGGCCTTGAGCCAGTTCATGGTGGCCGAGTAGTCGGCCGCATGGATTTCGCTGGGGCGGCGCTGGGTCTTGGCCATGAAGGCGTCGGCGAACTTGCGCGAGGCATCGTTCATGTCCCAGTACCAGCTGGTGGTGAACTGCATGCCCTGCGTGTTCTTCAGGCCCAGGCTGTGCACGTCGGTGAAGAACACCAGCAGGCCGGCCAGCTTCATGTCCTTGGTCACGCCGAATTCGCGCGCTGCCTTGATGGAGTTGATGGTGTCGCCACCCGCGTTGGCCAGGCCCAGGATCTGGGCCTTGGAGTTCTGCGCCTGCAGCATGAAGCTGGAGAAATCGCTGGCGTTCAGCGGCGTCTTGACCGAGCCCAGCACCTTGCCGCCGCGCGCCTCGATGATCTTGGTGGTATCGGCCTCCAGCGCATGGCCGAAGGCATAGTCGGCGGTCACGAAGTACCAGCTCTTGCCGCCGGCCTCCACCACGGCCGCGCCCGTGCCCTTGGCCAGGGCCACGGTGTCGAAGGCGTAGTGCACGGTGTAGGGGCTGCACTGCTCGTTGGTCAGCGCCGAGCTGCCCGCGCCGTTGTCGATGAAGACCCGCTTTTTCTCCTGCGCCACCTTGGCCATGGACAGGGCCGTGGCCGAGTTCGTGCCGCCAAACACCAGGCTGATGCCCTGCGTGTCGATCCACTCGCGCGCCTTGCTGGCGGCAATGTCGGCCTTGTTCTGGTGGTCGGCCGTCAGCAGCTCGATGGGCTTGCCCAGCAGCTTGCCGCCGTAGTCGTCGATGGCCATCTGTATCGCCACGGCGCCGTTCTTGCCCTCGACATCGGCATAGAGACTGGACATGTCGGTGATGAAGCCGATCCGAACCTTGTCCTGCTGCGCCAGGGCCGGCGTTGCCAGTGCGGCGGCGCACAGTGCCAGGGCCAGCGGTGTCATCAGCGATGTCTTGGGGCGTTGCTGCATGAAGTCTCCTTGCTTTGGATGGAAAAAGCCCGCTGCTGTTGCGCAGGGGCCGGGGTGATTCCATGCTGGCAGGGACAGGGGCCTGCCGCATTGGGGCAAGCACGGGCTTGGTGGCCCCGGTGCGACAGTACAGCCGCTCATCCTTGCAACGTGGCCGGCCCGTTGATTGATCGCCGTGCGCTGCGCATCCCGGCCGTGGCTTGTGCGCGCGTCAGGACCTGCTTTTCCGTTCCGTGACCTGGGAATGCGAAAGCACTGGACTTGATTTAATTTGTCTGGAAAAACAATCAAAAATTCAGGTTTTGCTTAGAATAATGGACAAATGAAATCGCCAGAAAAGTCCACCCTTCTTCAGCGCCAACTGCTTTTGCAGTTCGGTGACCGGCTCAAGCGTCTGCGCAAGGAGCAGGGGCTGGGCACGGTCGAGATGGCCTCGCGCGTAGGCATATCCCGCAGCACGCTCGCTGCAGTCGAGTCCGGCGATCCCGGGCCATCCATGGGCACGTACCTGCGAGTCATGTCGGAACTGGGCATAGGGGGAGAATTGGCATTGCTGGCGGGCGACGCCCTGCAGCCCGCGCCCGCAGGAACTGCCGCAGCCCGTTCGCGCCATGCCAGGCCCGTCGTAGAGGTTCTGGTGCGTGCGCAGGATGCGCGCCATGAAGTGCAGGATCTGCAAAGCCTCGCATTGCATGAAGAAGCCGTGCGCCTTGTGCGATCTGACCCGGCATTGCTGCAGCAGGCACAGGACACGTTGGAGAGGTGGTTGAGCCAGGGGGATTCGCATTCCGCCAGCCTGTGGAGGCAGTGGCAGGATGTCTTGCAAAATGGCCGCTGGCGCACCATCCTGGCCCGCACGCGAAGGGCCCAGGAACTGCGCCAGGCCTCGCCCCTGACATCGGTGCTGCCCGAACAGGTGCGCCAGCAGATACTGGCGCAGGTGGGGGATCTCAAGCGGGGCGTTGCATTGGGAGATACAGGGCGGGCCTATGAACCGAGAGGATCTTGAGCACATCATTCGTGCGAGCGGGGATGTGACGAATGAGTATGAATTCGTCATCGTGGGAAGTCAGGCAATCCTGGGCTCCATCCCGTATCCCGAGCCGGTTTTCAAGATGTCCGCAGAGGCGGACATCTATCCGCTCAACGCTCCGGATCTGGCGGACCGGATCGACGGATCCATTGGCTAAGGCTCTCGCTTCCACGAGTCCAATGGCTACTACGCGCAGGGCGTGGGCCCGGACACGGCAGTGCTTGCCTCAGGCTGGCAAAACCGGCTGCACCGTATCCAGAACGGCAATACCAACGATCGCGTCGGCTATTGCCTTGATGTGCTGGATCTCTTTCTCTCCAAGGCCCAGGCGGGGCGCGACAAGGACCGGGTGTTTTGCATGGCACTGATGGAGCATGGCCATGTACAGGTCGATGCGGCACTGAAACTGGCAAGCAGCATGCCGTTGGGTGATGACGGCAAACGGCAATTGCGGACCCGGATTCAGCGCTGGTTCAAGGGGCTGAAAAAATAAAAAGCAGCCCGCAGGCTGCTTGTCGATTGCCGTGTCCGCGCGATCAGGCCGCAGGTCGCGCGGTGCGCACTGCGCTCTTGGGGCGGAACGCCTTGCAGACGCTGTCGTCCGTTTCCAGATAGGGCCCGCCGATCAGGTCAACGCAATAGGGCACGGCCGCAAAGATGCCGTTGACCTTTTGCGTGCCATCGGGGTTTTTCAGGCCTTCCAGGGTTTCGGCAATGGCCTTGGGCTGGCCCGGCAGGTTGATGATCAGGCTCTTGCCACGGATCACCGCCACCTGGCGCGACAGGATCGCCGTGGGCACAAAGGCCAGGCTGATCTGGCGCATCTGCTCGCCAAAGCCCGGCATTTCCTTGTCGGCCACGGCCAGCGTGGCTTCGGGCGTGACATCGCGCGGGGCGGGGCCGGTGCCGCCCGTGGTCAGCACCAGGCAGCAGCCTGCATCGACCAGCTCGATCAGCGTGGCGCTGATGCCTGCCTGCTCGTCGGGGATCAGGCGCGGCTCGAACGTGATGGGGTTCCTGAGCGCGCGGGTGAGCCAGTCCTGCAGGGCCGGCAGGCCCTTGTCCTCATAGACGCCGCTGCTGGCACGGTCGCTGATCGAGACGATGCCGATGCGCACGGCGTCATGGACGGGCTCACTCATCGTCAGCTTCCTCGCCAGCGCCGTCACCGTCCTCGGCTGTCTCGCGGCCCGTGCCGCCCAACTGCTGGCGCACCAACTGGAACAGATCGCGGTAGGCGCGGCCCTTGCGCTGGGCCAGGCCGGTGGATTCCTGCACATTGGCCTCATGGGCGCCCGGCATGTCCTTGCGGGCCTGGCGGATCAGGGCGCGCAGCTGCTGGGTGTCTGTGTCGGGGAAATGGTCCAGCCAGATGGACAGGGCCGATTCCTCGGCAATCAGGCGGTCGCGCCATTGCTCGGCCGCATGCAGGGCCATCTTCTCGGCGGCCGATCCGTTGTGCTGCTCGTCCAGTGCGGCGCGCACGGCGGCGATCTCGGTCTCGTCCAGCTTGCGCATGAGCTTGCCGACGTACTGCATCTGGCGGCGCTTGCCTTCGAAATTGGTGATGCGCTTGGCCTCGGCCAGGGCATCGGCCAGCTGGTCGGGCAATTGCAGGCGCTTGAACAGGTCGGAGCGCAGCGTCAGCAAATCCTTGCCGAGGTCCTGCAAGGCGTCGGACTCGCGCTTGAGATCCGTCTTGCTGGAGTCGGGGGTGCCTTTGAGTTCGGCCTTGAGCTGCAGGTCGAGTTCGCTGCCTTCGGCAACGAAGTGACCTTTGACGTAGTAGCCTTTTTTGGGTTTGCGTGACATGGGGTAGGGGACAAATACAGTGGCGGCGCGGAGGGCGCTGCAGTGGCGGCTATCATAGCCGCCGCTATGAAAAAACCCCGTCCCCGCGCGGCAAGCACCGCCAAACCGCAGGCTGATTCCGGCTTCAGCTACAGCCAACCGTTTTTTGAAGACCTGGTGGACCGTGCCCTGGTCCATGCCAAGAAGCTCGGCGCCACCGACGCCGGAGCCGAGGCTTCCGAGGGCTGCGGCCTGAGCGTGAGTGTGCGCAAGGGGGCGCTGGAGACCGTGGAGCGCAACCGCGACAAGTCGCTGGGCGTGACCGTCTACCTGGGCAACCGCCGTGGCAACGCCAGCACCTCCGACTTCTCGGATGCCGCCATCCAGCAGACCGTGCAGGCCGCCTACGACATCGCGCGCTTCACCGCCGAGGACCCCATGGCCGGCCTGCCCGATGCGGCCGACATCGCCCCGCCCGGCACCCACCGCGACCTGCAGCTGTTCCACCCCTGGGAGCTGACCAGCGAGGCTGCGGCGCAGCTGGCGCTGCAGTGCGAAGAAGCTGCCCTTGGCACGCACAAGCGCATCACCAACAGCGAAGGCGCTGGCGTCTCGGCGCAGCAAAGCCATTTCTTCAGCGCCCATACCAATGGTTTCCGTGGCGGCTACGCCAGCTCGCGCCACAGCCTGTCGGTGGCGCCCATCGCATCGCTGCCCGGCCGCAATGGCGAGATGCAGCGCGATGCCTGGTACAGCTCCATGCGCAACGCGGCCGACCTGGCCTCGCCCGAAGCCGTGGGCCGCTACGCCGCCCAGCGCGCCCTGAGCCGCCTGGGCAGCCGCAAGATCCCGACCACCGAATGCCCGGTGCTGTTCGAGTCCACGCTGGCCGCCGGCCTGCTGGGCAGCTTCGTGCAGGCCGTCAGTGGCGGCGCGCTGTACCGCCGCAGCACCTTCCTGCTCGACTCGCTGGGCAAGCCCGTCTTCCCCAAGCACATCGACATCACGGAAGACCCCTTCATCCTCGGCGGCAAGGGCAGCTCGCCCTTCGACGAGGAAGGCGTGCGCGTGCAGGCCCGCAAGGTGGTGGATGCCGGCCGCGTCGAGGGCTACTTCCTGTCCAGCTACTCGGCACGCAAGCTGGGCATGAAGACCACCGGCAATGCCGGCGGATCGCACAACCTGGTCATGACCTCGCGCCGCACCAAGGCCGGCGACGACCTGCCCGCCATGCTCAAGAAGCTGGGCACGGGCCTGTTCGTGATCGAACTCATGGGCCAGGGTGTGAACTACGTGACCGGCGACTACTCGCGCGGCGTCAGCGGCTTCTGGGTGGAAAACGGCGAAATCGCCTTCCCCGTGCATGAGATCACCATCGCCGGCAACCTCAAGGACATGCTCAAGGGCATCGAGGCCGTGGGCGCAGATGCCTACAACTACGGCGCCAAGACCGTGGGCTCTATCCTGATCAACCGCATGAAGGTGGCGGGCAGCTGAGCGCTGGTTCATCTCAAAAATAAAGCGGCTTTTTGAAGCCGCTTTTTTGTGGATCTACACCACTCGCTGCCTCTGCACGCCCAGCCCCTCGATCCCCAGCTCCATCACATCGCCAGCCTTCAGATAGCGCGGCGGCTTCATGCCCATCCCGACTCCCGGGGGCGTGCCGGTGATGATGAGGTCGCCGGGCTCCAGCGTCATCACGCGGCTGCAGTGGCTGATGAGTTCGGCGCAGCCAAAGATCATGGTGCGCGTGCTGCCGCTCTGGCGGCGCTCCCCGTTCACATCCAGCCATAGCTGCAGGGCCTGCGGATCGGGCACTTCGTCGCGCGTGACCAGCCAGGGGCCGATGGGGCCGAAGCGGTCGAAACCCTTGCCCTTGCTCCACTGGCCACCGCTGCGGTCAATCTGGTATTCGCGCTCGGACACATCGTTGGCAAGGCAGTAGCCGGCCACATGCTCCAGCGCATCGGCCACGGACACATTGCGCGCGCGCTCGCCGATGACGATGCCCAGTTCCACCTCCCAGTCCATGCGCGTGCTGCCCTCGGGCAGGGGGATGTCGTCGTCGGGGCCGCAGGCGCAGCTGGGCCATTTGGCGAAGAGGATGGGCTCCTTGGGGATGGGCATGCCGGCTTCCTCGGCATGGTCGCGGTAGTTCAGGCCGATGGCGACGAACTTGGACATGCCGCTCCACGGCATGCCGATGCGTACCGGTCCTTGCTCCAGGGGCAGCCTGGCGGGGTCGATGGCGGCCAGGGCCCGCAGCGCCTCGCGGCCGAGCAGGCGGGGCGTGTAGTCGTCCAACAGGGCGGACAGGTCGCGGATCTGGCCTTCGGCATCCAGCAGGCCGGGCTTTTCCTGGCCCTCGGGGCCGAATCTCAGCAGTTTCATGATGTTTCCTCTGGAGTTCCTGGAGTGGGTCGCTCTGCCGGCTGCAGGTGCTGTTGAGCAGCTGCAGGTGCGCAGATGCCGGCACCCATTGTGAGGAATGTCTCGTGAAGTCTGGGAATGACGGGGCCTTGTCGGTGCACGGGATATCCATGCGCCCACTGCCTCCGATCACGACGGCTGGCAGCCCGATGCCTGCATGCCGGCAAGGCGCTGTCCTACTGGATGTGCAGGGTTTGGGAAGGCGACACGACTGATTCAAATTGTCAAATTTGTTCCTGAATGTGTTTCCTCCGTGCCAGCAGTCTGGCCGGTTTGCGTAGGTGGTTCGAGGGAGAGCGACGTGGGTTTTCTGAGGCGTATGAAGTTGGGAACCATGCTGGGCATGGGTTTCCTTGCGGTGATCGTGGTCTGCGTGTGCGTGGCCGGCTTCGGCTGGATGAAGCTGCACGATCAGGGGGAGCAGTTGCGTGTTTTGGCCGAGGACCGCATGGGCAATCTGGCCCGGCTGCAATCGCTCAAGGACAACGCCAATGTGTCGGCGCGGGTGGTGCGCAATCTGGCGCTGATCACCGATCCGGCGCAGATGGCCGAGGAGAGCCGCCGGCTGGATGAGGTGGTTGCCAGGAACGGCCTGGTCATGAAGGAGTTGGACCAGCGCCTGCAGACCGAGCAGGCGCGCCGGCTCTTTGCCGACATACGGCAGGCGCGCCAGCCTTTCGTGGAGACCATGCGCCAGGCCGGTGACCTGGGCCTGGCCAACCAGGGCGATGCCGCCAGGGATCTGATCATGGGGCGCCTGCGCTCCTTGCAGACGACCTATTTCGATGCGGTCGAGGCACTGGTCGATTACCAGAAGGCACAGACGCAGGCCACGGTGGACGGCTCCCTGCGCAGCGTGGCCGAAGACGGCGTGGCCATGCTGGTGCTGACGCTGCTGGCCGCCGCGCTGGGCTCTCTGGTGGCCTGGATGATCACCAGGACGGTCAAGCAGCAGCTGGGCGGAGAGCCCTCCTATGCCGCCGGGGTGGCGCGCCAGATCGCGCAGGGCGATTTGTCCGTGCGGGTGCAACTGGCGCCCGGAGACACCTCCAGCCTGCTGCACGCCATGGAGGACATGCGTGCCGGTCTGGCGCGTGTGGTCGCCGATGTGCGGCAAAGCAGCGAATCCATTGCGACCGGCGCCAGCCAGATTGCCTCGGGCAATGCGGACCTGAGCCAGCGCACGGAAGAGCAGGCCAGCAATCTGGAGCAGACCGCCGCCTCCATGGA
This sequence comes from Delftia sp. WSY_22, assembly GCF_043104185.1. Lineage (NCBI taxonomy): Bacteria > Pseudomonadati > Pseudomonadota > Betaproteobacteria > Burkholderiales > Comamonadaceae > Delftia > Delftia sp. WSY_22. The sequence continues at coordinate 74,277 of NZ_JBICKN010000057.1, read as the reverse complement.
GGAGATGAACGCCACCGTCAAGCTCAATGCCGATACGGTGCGTACCGCCACCCAGCTGGCCGCTTCGTCGAGCCAGGCCGCCACTGGCGGCGGCAAGATCGTGGACCGCGTGGTGGCCACCATGGAGCAGATCACCGCGAGTTCCCGGAAGATCGAGGACATCATCGGCGTGATCGACTCCATTGCCTTCCAGACCAACATCCTGGCGCTCAATGCCGCCGTGGAGGCAGCACGGGCGGGCGAGCAGGGGCGAGGCTTTGCCGTGGTGGCTTCCGAAGTGCGCAGTCTGGCCCAGCGCAGTGCAGGGGCGGCCAAGGAGATCAAGGCTTTGATTGGCGAGAGCGTGTCCAAGGTGGATGAAGGCTCCGGTCTGGTGGGCGAGGCAGGTTCCGCGATGCAGGACATCGTCCGCCAGGCGCAGCAGGTGGCCGACCTGATCGGCGAGATAGGCGCAGCCACGGCCGAGCAGGCCGATGGTGTGGCGCAGGTGGGCGACGCCGTCGTACAGCTGGACCAGGTCACGCAGCAGAACGCCGCCCTGGTCGAAGAGTCGGCGGCGGCTGCTGCCAGCCTGAACGCGCAGGCTGCCAGGTTGGTCGATCTGGTCAGTCTGTTCAAGCTGGATGGGCTGTCCTCGTCCGTGTCCCTGCCCGCGTCCTCACCGGCCCAGGCGCCAGCGCCAGCCGCAGCAGGCAGCAAGGGCGGCCAGCGGACGAAGGCGTCCCCAGCGGCACCCAGGGTTGCTGCAGCGCCTGCCAAGGTCACCCCGCTGCGCAATGCGGGCGAGCGTGTGGACGAGAACTGGGAAGTGTTCTGAACGCGAGCGCGGCAATGCCGCGCTGTGCGCGTGGAACCGGGGGGCTTGCCGGCCTCATGCCGTCGGATGGGGTGGGGTCTGCCCAGATGCATGCCCCGGTGCATGGGCCGGGGCATGGGCCGGCATGTTGCGCACATGCAGGTCCAGCTGCGGGAAGGCCACGGCAATGCCAGCGTCCTTGAGCCGGTCGTTGACGCGGCGGTTGAGGTCGTGGCGCACGGGCAGGCGGTCTTCGACCTTGCCCACGTAGGCGCGCAGCTCGAAGCGCTGGCCGTTGCCTTCCAGCGCCATGAACCAGCAGTTGGGCTCGGGCTCGCGCAGCACCTGGGGGTGCTCCCTGGCAATGTCCAGCAGCATGTTGCGCACCTGCTCGGGGTCGTTGCCGTGGGCCACGGGCACGTCGATCACCAGGCGGGTCACGTCGTCGCTCAAGGTCCAGTTCGTCACCTGGCCGGTGATGAAGGTCTTGTTGGGGATGACGATTTCCTTGTTGTCGAAGTCCAGCACCGTGGTGGCCCGCGTGCGGATGCGCGTGACGGTGCCGGTGAGGGTGTCGATGGTGATGACATCGCCCACGCGGAAGGGCCGCTCCACCAGCAGGATCAGGCCCGAGACGAAGTTGGCGAAGATCTCCTGCAGGCCGAAGCCCAGGCCCACGGTGAGCGCCGCCACCATCCACTGCAGCTGGCCCCAGCGCAGGCCCAGCAGCGTGAAGGCGCTGACCGTGCCCGCGATGGTGATGGCGTAGCGCGCCAGCGTGGCCAGGGTGTAGCGCGCGGAGCTGCTGATGCGGTTGGAGGCCGACAGCGTCACTTCCAGCAGGCCCGGCAGGTTGCGTGCAAAGCTGAAGGTCAGCAGCAGGATCATCACGCCCAGCAGCGCGTCCATCAGGCTCACGGGGGCGGCATGCGCGATGCCGTCGGCGCCGGTGTTGGTGGTGTACCAGAGCACCACGCCTTCCGAGCGCAGCAGCGCAGGCAGCACGGGCAGCCAGGCGTAGACCAGGGTCAGCACGACCAGCACCTGCTGCAGCAGGCCCAGCAGCCGGTGCGCCTGGGCGCCCACGGTGACCAGGGCCATCTGGGTGGCTTCGTCGGTGGGGGCCTTGCCGGTGTCCACTCCCGAGCCGCTCTGGGCCAGCCTGGCGGCTTCGCGCAGCCGGTTCAGCGCCAGGCGCCGCTCGCCCAGCAGCAGCCAGCGCCGCAGCAGGTTGACCACGACCTCGACCGCACCCAGGAACACGAAGCTGGCCATCAGGGCCTGGATGACTTCGGTGGCCGTGTAGACATAGCCGAGCACGATGCCCACGGCCAGCGCGCTGAGCATGAGCATCAGCACCACGCTGACGATCTGGCCCCAGTGGATGCCGGGCCGCTTTTGCTGCATGACACGGCGAAAGTACAGCCAGGCCATCCAGGCCAGGCCCAGCGACAGCATGAGGATGGAGATGCGCCCCCAGGTGCTGATGGCGTGGTTGTCATGGCTGTAGAAGGCCAGGCCGCCCAGCAGTTCGGCAGGCACGATCAGCCAGGCGGCGCGGCGCACCATCTGGCGCAGCATCTGCACGCGAGCAGCCGGCCAGCCGAAGTGGGCCAGTGCCAGCCCGCCCGGGCAGAACAGGGCGTTGAGCAAGGTGGCCACGAAGATGAAATCGCTGAGCTGGACCAGGGTGGCGCCCAGCGGCTCCAACGCCGTGCCCACGGTTTCGGGGCCTTGCAGCAGGCTGCCCAGCGCCGCGGCCGCAAAGCTCCAGGGCAGGGTGTAGAGCAGGCTCCAGCCCAGCGCCAGCAGGCTCAGCCCGAAGTGGTCGCGCATGAAGTCGCCCACGCGCACGGCGATGGACTGCAGCTGGCGCAGCGCGTAGCGGCGCAGGCCCAGCAGCAGGGCCACGATCAGGCCGACGGCGCCAAAGGCCCAGGGATCGTTCCAGATGCTGGCGGCCAGGGCGCGCGCGGTTTTCCAGGGCGAGCTGCTGCCTTCGATGTCCTGCTCCAGCGCCTGCCACTCGCTGAGCCAGGTACGGTCCATGGGGCGGTGGCTGGGGAACCACAGCAGCTCCTTGTCCAGCACCTGGCGCAACTCATTGCCGCTGCGCAGGGCCGCGCGCAGTGCGTCGTCGGTCTGCTCCAGCACGGCGATGCGGCGCAGCAACACCGGCTGCAGTTGGTCGGTGAGGGCCACCTGCCGGGCCAGCAAAGCGGTCTGCTGGGCCGATACCGTGGCGTTGGCGGCCGGCTCCGGTGCCGCCACGCCGCCTGCATCCGCAGCGTCGGCCGGGGCTTGCGCCGCCGTGTCCGCGCCGGGGTTCTGGCGCCATTTGCTGGAGTTGAACAGTGTCAGGCGCAGCTCGGCCAGCTGGCGCTGCACGGCCCGGTGCCTGGCCTGCAGGGTGCTGCCGGAGGACAGCTCCACGCGCTGCTGCCACAGCCACTGGCCCACGGCCGCGCTGCCACCGCCCAGCCGCAGGCGTGCCTGGGTGTCGCGCAGCGTGGCGCTCAACTGGTCACGCACATATTCGTCATTGGCCAGGGTCTTGCGCTCCTGCGCCAGTTCATTGGAGTTCTTGAGGATCTGCGCGGCCAGCGCCGCATTGCGCTGGGCCAGGTCGCGTATGGCGGGATCGGCGGCGGAAGCGTGCTGGGCGGCCAGCTCCATCTCCTGCACCTGTTGCTCCAGCTGCTGGCGGCTGCGCTCGGCAATGCGCTGGGTCAGCCAGGCGGCGCGCGGCATGCGCTCCAGCAGCTCGCGGCGCTGGGCCTGCAGCTGGGCGGCCAGCAGGCGCTGGCGGGCTTCGATGGTGGACTGCTCTTCCTGGCGCAGCGCCAGCTCCAGCAGGGCGCGGCGGTGCTCTGCGCTGCGCCTTGCCTGGCGGGCCTGGGTGAGGTCGGGGGCTTCGCCGGGCTCGGCCGTCACGGGCTCGGCGTTTTCCTGGGCGCGCTGCTGCAGTATGGACAGGTCGATCCGTCCCGGGCCGGGCTGCGAGACCAGGTTGGCCTGGTCGGCCGCGGATTTCTCGATGCCGGCCTTGAGGGCGGCAATGGCATCGCGCTCATCGGCCAGCAGGCGTTCCAGCACTTCCTGGCTGGCGTTGGCGGGAACGCGTTCCTTCCAGCGGTCGAACAGGCTGCCCAGCTGCTCGTCGCTCAGCGGCGCGGGCAGGGCCGGCACGGGCGTGCGTGCCCTGGCGCGCATGCGGTCCAGTTCCTGGGCCAGCGCATCGGCTTCCTTTGTGGCCGAGGCGGCGGCATCGAGCTGGGTCTGAATGGCGTTGCTTCGTTCCTTGTCGGACGCGGAGCTGCCGCCCAGGGTGCCCTGCAAGGCACCCAAAGGGCCTGCTGCCGGTGCGGCCTTGGCCAGGCCCGGTGCCAGCAGGGCGAGCAGCAGGCCGAGCACCAGGCACATGGCCCACAGCAGGTGCATCGGCGTGACGGCAGCCAGTTTGCGCGATGGGCGACCGGCGGCAAGTAGGGGGTTGTCGGCAGGAGACATCGGTTCTGAATTCGGGCCTGTGCCGCTGTGTGAGTGCGGACTATCATTTGTCAAAAGTGGGAGCGTGAGGCGCTGTATTCACGGGCCTTGCTGCAGGCCCGGCTGGCTCAAGCCCCTGTCCCGGCACCGCAAAAAGCGGGGTAGTCCAGGAACCTGACATTGTGACCTCGCGCGCAATGCAGACATGTGGGACGTATGAGCTATTCAAAGCGGATGCAAGGTGCTACAACAGTTCCACACGGTAGCGAATGCCTTGCAACTTCGCGGCACTGTTCGCCCTCGGGTGCCGCCGGGAGAGGTCGTATGGATGTCATCAGCAACTCGGCTGCACGTTACGTTCGCCTTCGCGAAGAAGAGATGTCGCTGGACGAATTTCTCGCCCTGTGCCAGCGCGATCCCATGGCCTACGAGGGCGCCGCCCAGCGCATGCTGGCGGCCATAGGCGAACCCGAAATGGTGGACACGCGCAATGATCCGCGCCTGTCGCGGCTGTTTGCCAACAAGGTCATCCGGCGCTATCCGGCCTTCGCCGAGTTCTACGGCATGGAAGACTCCATCGAGCAGGTGGTGAGCTTCTTCCGCCATGCGGCCCAGGGCCTGGAAGAGCGCAAGCAGATCCTCTATCTGCTGGGCCCCGTGGGCGGCGGCAAGAGCTCCATCGCCGAGCGCCTCAAATACCTGATGCAGAAGGTGCCGTTCTACGCGCTCAAGGGCTCGCCCGTGAACGAGTCGCCGCTGGGCCTGTTCGACCCCGTGGAGGACGGGCCGCTGCTGGAGGAGCAGTTCGGCATTCCCCGGCGCTGCCTCAACCATGTGCTGTCGCCCTGGGCCGTCAAGCGCCTGGAGGAGTTGGGCGGCGACATCCGCCAGTTCCGCGTGGTCAAGCGCTATCCCAGCATCTCCAGGCAGGTGGGCATTGCCAAGACCGAGCCGGGCGACGAGAACAACCAGGACATCTCCAGCCTGGTGGGCAAGGTGGACATCCGCAAGCTGGAAAACTTTGCCCAGGACGACACCGACGCCTACAGCTACTCGGGCGGCCTGTGCCTGGCCAACCAGGGCCTGCTGGAGTTCGTGGAAATGTTCAAGGCGCCCATCAAGGTGCTGCACCCGCTGCTGACGGCCACGCAGGAGAGCAACTACAAGGGAACGGAGGGCTTTGGCGCCATTCCCTTCGACGGCATGGTGCTGGCCCACAGCAACGAGAGCGAGTGGAAGGCCTTCCGCAACAACCGCAACAACGAGGCCTTCCTGGACCGCGTCTACATCGTCAAGGTGCCGTACTGCCTGCGCGTGTCGGAGGAGGTGCGCATCTACGAGAAGCTGATCCGCGAGTCGTCCCTGGCCAGCGCCGTGTGCGCGCCCGGCACGCTCAAGATGATGGCCCAGTTCGCCGTGCTCACGCGGCTGAAGGAGCCCGAGAACTCCAGCATCTTCAGCAAGATGCAGGTCTATGACGGCGAGAGCCTCAAGGACACGGACCCGCGCGCCAAGAGCTTCCAGGAGTACCGCGACTATGCGGGCGTGGACGAGGGCATGTCGGGCATCTCAACGCGCTTCGCGTTCAAGATCCTGTCCAAGGTCTTCAACTACGACAGCACCGAGGTGGCGGCCAACCCGGTGCACCTGATGTATGTGCTGGAGCAGCAGATCGAGCGCGAGCAGTTCCCTGCCGAGCTGGAGACCAAGTACACCAGCTACATCAAGGAATACCTGTCGCCGCACTATGCCGAGTTCATCGGCAAGGAAATCCAGACGGCCTATCTGGAGAGCTACAGCGAGTACGGCCAGAACATCTTCGACCGCTACGTCACCTACGCCGACTACTGGATACAGGACAGCGAGTACCGCGACAACGATACCGGCGAGGCCTTCGACCGCAACGCGCTCAACGCCGAGATGGAGAAGGTCGAGAAGCCCGCGGGCATCGCCAATGCCAAGGACTTCCGCAACGAGATCGTCAACTTCGTACTGCGCGCGCGGGCCAACAACCAGGGCAAGAACCCCAGCTGGACCAGCTACGAGAAGCTGCGCGTGGTGATCGAGAAGAAGATGTTCTCCAATACCGAGGAGCTGCTGCCCGTGATCAGCTTCAACGCCAAGGCCAGTGCCGAGGATGCCCGCAAGCACGAGGACTTTGTCACCCGCATGGAGGCCAAGGGCTATACGTCCAAGCAGGTGCGCCTGCTGTGCGAGTGGTATCTGCGCGTTCGCAAGAGCAACTGACGGGTGGGTGCGCCGCCCTTCGGCGCGCCCGGGCTGGGGGGAACAGATGGCATTGCAAATCATCGATCGCAGGCTGGCCGGCAAGAACAAGTCGGTGGGCAACCGCGAGCGCTTCGTGCGCCGCTACAAGGCGCAGATCGCCGAGGCGGTGCGCCGCGCGGTGGACAAGCGCGGCATCCGCCACATGGAGGAGTCCGAGAGCGTCTCCATCCCGCGCAAGGACATCCGCGAGCCCGTGTTCCACCATGGGCAGGGCGGCGTCCATGACACGGTGCACCCGGGCAACACCGAGCATGTGCGCGGCGACCGCATTGCCCGGCCGCAGGGCGGCGCAGGCGGCGGCGGCTCCCAGGCCAGCGACAGCGGCGAGGGCGAGGACGACTTCACCTTCACCCTGACCAAGGAAGAGTTCATGGAACTGTTCTTTGAAGACCTGGCCCTGCCGCGCCTGCTGCGCACCCACATCGGCAACACCATGCAGTACAAGACGCGCCGCGCCGGATACAGCCACGACGGCACGCCGCACAACCTGGCCCTGCTGCGCACCATGCGCGGCGCCCTGGGCCGGCGCATTGCGCTGACCAAGGCGCCGCACCGCGAACTCAAGGCACTGGAGGAGCAGCTGCAAGCGCTGCTGGCGCAGGACGATGGCACCAGCGAGGCGGCGGCCGAGCTGCAGCAGCGCATCGATGCGCTGAAGCTGCGCATGGGCACGGTGGCCTTTCTCGACCCCATCGACCTGCGGTTTCGCAACCGCACGCGCGTGCCTGCGCCCATCAGCCAGGCCGTGATGTTCTGCGTGATGGATGTGTCCGGCTCCATGGACCAGGACCGCAAGGACCTGGCCAAGCGCTTCTTCATCCTGCTGTACCTGTTCCTGACGCGGCACTACGAGAAGATCGACATCGTCTTCATCCGCCACCACACGCAGGCGGCCGAGGTCAGCGAGGACGAGTTCTTCCACTCCCAGGAAAGCGGCGGCACCGTGGTCAGCAGTGCGCTGGTGCTGCTGGACCAGATCATCCGCGCGCGCTACCCGTCCGGGGACTGGAACATCTACGTGGCCCAGGCCAGCGATGGCGACAACTTCGGCGACGACGGCTCCAACTGCCGCAACCTGCTGGTCGACAAGATCCTGCCGCTGGTGCGCTACTTCGCCTATGTGCAGGTGGTGCAGGAAGAGCAGAGCCTGTGGCAGGAGTACAGCCAGGTGCTGCCGCTGTTCTCGCATTTCGCCATGCGCAAGGTGTCGGACGCCAGCGAGATCTACCCCGTGTTCCGCGACCTGTTCAAGAAAGAGGGGGTGTCGGTATGAACCTCTCTCACTATCCCGTGCTGGCGCCCCGCCATGCCACGCCGCAGTGGAAATCCCATCTGGCCAGCGAACGGGCCCAGCGCATCGTGCCCTCCGCGCCGCTGCCGGCGGGGGAGCGGCCGGCCGAGCCTCTGCCCGATCCCAGCGACTGGACCTTCGAGCTCATCGAACGCTATCACGCAGCGATTGCGGCCGCCGCCGAACGCTACGGCCTGGACACCTATCCCAACCAGCTGGAAGTGATCTCGGCCGAGCAGATGATGGACGCCTACGCCAGCGTGGGCATGCCCGTGGGCTACCGCCACTGGAGCTACGGCAAGGAATACATGGCGACCGAGCGGCGCTACCGGCGCGGCCACATGGGCCTGGCCTACGAGATCGTCATCAACTCCAATCCCTGCATCAGCTATCTGATGGAGGAGAACACCACGGCCATGCAGGCCCTGGTGATCGCCCATGCGGCGTACGGCCACAACAGCTTCTTCAAGAACAACTACCTGTTCGGCATGTGGACGGATGCCGGCAGCATCATCGACTACCTGGTCTATGCGCGCGACTTCATCACCCAGTGCGAGGAGCGCCACGGCCTGACGACGGTGGAGCAATGGCTGGACTCCTGCCATGCCCTGTCCAACCTGGGCGTGGACCGCTACCGCCGCCCCTCCAAGAAAAGCCTGGCGCGCGAGCGGGCCGAGCGCGAGCAGCGCGAGGCCTATGCCCAGCAGCAGGTCAACGAGCTGTGGCGCACCCTGCCGGCCCGCCCGGGCAAGGACAGCGCGGCGCAGCACAGCGAGCGCTTTCCCAAGGAGCCCGAGGAAAACCTGCTGTACTTCATCGAGAAGAACGCCCCGCTGCTGGAGCCCTGGCAGCGCGAGATCGTGCGCATCGTGCGCAAGATCGCCCAGTACTTCTACCCGCAGCGCCAGACCCAGGTGATGAACGAGGGCTGGGCCACGTTCTGGCACTACACCCTGCTCAACACCCTGTACGACGAAGGCTGGCTGACCGACGGCGTGATGATCGAATGGCTGTCCTCCCACACCAACGTGATCTACCAGCCCCCGGCCGGACACCGCGCCTACAGCGGCATCAACCCCTATGCGCTGGGCTTTGCCATGTACCGCGACATCCGCCGCATCTGCCAGGACCCCACCGAGGAAGACCGCCGCTGGTTCCCCGACCTGGCCGGCACGCCCTGGCTGCCGGCGCTGCACCATGCCATGCAGAACTTCAAGGACGAGAGCTTTGTCGGCCAGTACCTGAGCCCACAGCTGATGCGCGACATGCGCCTGTTCGCCATCCATGACGACGCCAGCGAACGCGAGCTGCTGGTCAGCGCCATCCATGACGACGACGGCTACCGCACCCTGCGCCAGACGCTGTCGCAGCAATACGACCTGGGCGCGCGCGAGCCCAATATCCAGGTCTGGAACGTCAATCTGCGCGGCGACCGCTGCCTCACCCTGCGCCACACCCGCTACCAGGGCCGGCCGCTGTCCGACGATGCGCTGGAAGTGCTCAAGCACGCAGCGCGCCTGTGGGGTTTTGGCGTGCAGCTGGAAAGCGTCAACGGCGATGGCGACGCGCCCGTGCTGCTGCACTCGGTGCCCGCTCCACCGGCCTGATCCTCCTGCCTGAGCCAGCCAGGCCCTAGCGCAGCGTGCCCACGTACTTGCGGTTTTCCGCACGCTGGCGCATCAGCTCGCCTGCGCGCTGCATGAGCGGCGAGCGCTCGGCGGGGCCGGCCAGCGCGGCATTCCAGGCCGCTTCGAAGCGATGGGTCCATTCCACCAGCTCGGGCGTGCTGCGCGCCCCTTCCTGCTCCCGGGCGAAGCGGATGATTTCGGCGGCGTACTCGGCATTGGCCGCCAGCCATTCGGTATCGGTCACGCGGCCGCAGCTTCTGCGCAGCAGCACATGCAGGTGCGCGGCGATGGCCAGGAGTTCGCTTTCGGGCATGTAGTGGCACTCCTTCGGTTTGACGATCATCGGGCGATCGGGTGCCGGGCCGCTTCGCGGCCCGGCCGTTCATCCACTCAGGCGTTCGCGGTGCAGCGCCAGGTCCAGGCCCTGCAGTTCGCTTTCCTCATCCACGCGCAGGCCGATCAGCATGTCCAGCAGCCACAGCAGCACCGCCGTGGCCACCAGCGTGAACAAGGCCACGGCCAGCACGCTCACCGCCTGGGTGAGCACGCTGGCCTGCACGCCGCCGATCTGCGGGCTGGCAAACACGCCGGTCAGCAGCGAGCCCACGATGCCGCCCACGCCATGCACGCCAAACACATCCAGCGAATCGTCCGCGCCCAGCAGCCGCTTGAGCCCCGTTGCGCCCCAATAGCAGGCGACACCGGCCATCGAGCCGATGCACAGCGCCGACAGCGGCGTCACGAAACCGGCTGCCGGCGTGATCGCCACCAGGCCGCCGACCAGCCCCGAGCACAGGCCCAGCAGCGTGGCCTTGCCGCGCACCACGTACTCGGCCAGCGACCAGGCCAGGGCGCCCGCGCTGGCGGCAATGTGGGTGACGGCCAGCGCCAGCGCCGCCCGGCTGTCCCCGGCCAGCGATGAGCCGGCGTTGAAGCCGAACCAGCCCATCCACAGCAGCGCCGCGCCCATCATGGTCAGGGCCAGGTTGTAGGGCTCGAAGGGCTCGTGCCCGTAGCCGCGGCGCGGCCGCAGGAACCAGGCGCAGACCAGCCCGGCCACGCCCGCGTTCACATGCACCACGGTGCCCCCGGCAAAGTCCAGCGCGCCCATGCGCGCCAGCCAGCCGCCCGGCTCCCACACCCAGTGCGCCACCGGTGCATAGACCAGCAGGCTCCACAAGCCCACGAAGATCAGCATGGCACCGAAGCGCATGCGCTCCACCCAGGCGCCCACCAGCAAGGCGGCGGTGATCACGGCAAAGGCCAGCTGGAACATCGCATAGGCTGCTTCGGGCACATGCGGCGCCAGGTGGCTCACGGCCACCAGGCCCTTGGCGGCGTTGAAATCCAGCCCCGCGAACCAGGCGCGCGAATCACCGCCTATCCACGCATTGCCGGGCGTGAAGGCCAGCGAATAGCCCAGTGCAAACCACAGAATGCTGACCAGGCAGGTAATCGCCACCACGCTGGCCATGGTGTTGAGCACGTTCTTGCGGCGCACCATGCCCGCATAGAACAGCGCAATGCCGGGCAGCGTCATCAGCAGCACCAGCACCGTGGCCGTCATCAGCCAGACCGTGTCCACGGCGCTGATGGAGTCCGCCGCCACCAGCGACGGCCGCGTGATCGCCTGCTCGGCCGCCTGCGCCGCCTGCGCCGCACCCAGGACCGCAACCCATCCTCCCGCCACCAATGTTCTCAATGCCCGTGCGCACCTGTGCATGCAATGACTCCCTTGTTTGTTGTGGTCATGGGGCCGTCTGCCCTTGCCGCCATGGCTGCATTGGCCGGCCTGCAGCGGCCTTGCACAAGTCGTGCCAGCGCAGACGGGGCCCTTGGGGGCCGTGCGATGCAGCCGGAACACCAAAACGGGAAAACCGCGAGTCAAAACAGGGCAGCCGGGCGGGCGGTGCACCATCGGCGTGCGGTGGTGCAGCTCTTAAACTGCCGGCATGAATCGAGGAAATCTGATGTGCGCCGCGCTGCTCGCCTGTCTGTCACAGGCGGCGCTGGCGGCTGCCGAACTGCAGGACAGGCCCGAGTGGGCCCGCTTTTTTGCCGATGCCAAGGTCGATGGCAGCATCGTCGTGGTCGATGCCAGAGGCCCGGCCGAAGCCGTCTACGTCCACAACCGTGAACGCGCGGCGCGGCGCTACTCGCCCGCTTCCACCTTCAAGATCCCGCACAGCCTGTTCGCGCTGGACGCCGGGCTGGTGCGGGATGAATTCCAGCGCATTGCCTGGGATGGCGTGAAGCGCCAGTTGCCGGCCTGGAATGCCGATCAGGACCTGCGCTCGGCCATGCGCAACTCCACCGTCTGGGTGTACGAACGCTTTGCCGGGGAACTGGGCAGCGCGCGCGAGGCTGCCTACATGCGCAAGATCGACTACGGCAATGCGCTGGCCACGGGCGAGGCGCCTTTCTGGGTGGAGGGCGACCTGGCCATCTCGGCGCTGGAGCAGGTCGCCTTCCTGCAGCAGCTGTACCGCAATCGGCTGCCATTGCCGGTGGAACACCAGCGGCTGGTGAAGGACGTGATGATCAACGAGGCCGGCACCGACTGGATACTGCGCGCCAAAACCGGCTGGACGGGCCGTATCGGCTGGTGGGTGGGCTGGGTGGAATGGCCGGCCGGCCCCGTGTTCTTCGCCATGAACATGGACACGCCCCACCGGCTGGCCGACCTGCCCAAGCGCCAGGGCATCACGCGCGACATCCTGCGCTCCATCAACGCGTTGCCCAAGGCGCCGTAGCGCGCGGGACAAGGCCCATGCGTCAGCCCATCAGCCCATCAGCCCATCAGGCCTGGAGGCCGCTTGTCGGCCTTGCGCTCCACGGGGTTGGCGGTGAGCCAGTTGGAGGGGTACTGGCGCATGAACTCGCGCGCCTTTTCCACGCGCGCGTTGAGCCAGGCGTCGTAGGCGCCTTCGTTGAGAATCGCCGGCATGCGCTTTTCCGCGCCGGGCTGCTGGTAGCGGTGCAGCAGCGCATGGCTGTTGGCGTTGACCGTGAGCAGGGCGTAGCTCAGCAGCACCTCGCCATCCGGGCCCGTCCACTGCGCCCACACGCCGGCCACGCCCATGGGCTTGCCGTCGATGCGCGAGATGCGCGTGGGCAGGGCCTTGCCGTTGCGGTAGTCATCCTCGAAAAAGGCGGCCATGGGCACGATGCAGCGCTGGCCATTGAGCCAGGCATCGCGGAAGGCCTGGGCCGTGGAGACGGTCTCCGAACGCGCATTCACCAGCTTGAGCGCGCGCAGCCGTCCATCGGAGGCCGACTTCACCCAGTGCGGCACCAGGCCCCATTGGGCGGCAACCAGCTCGCGTGCGGGCGGTGCCGCAGGCGCGGGCGGTGTGTCGGAAGCGGAGGGTTCTTGCTGTTCGGTGGCGGCATCCGCGGCCACGGCGACGCTGCGGATGAAAAAGCCGGACTTGCGCGGTGTCATGTTGCGCTCGCTGGCGGCAGGCGCCTCCACGCCGAAGGCTTCGCGGTAGGCGTCGGCTTGCGACAGTGATTCGTAGTGGGTACTCATGCGCGGATGGTACCTGCGTGCCAGCGCAAAGTCGGGCGTCAGACGGTAATGGTCCCGGTCAGATAACGCGCGCAATGGCCGGCCACCTCGACGCTGGCATCGGTCACCTCGCAAAACAGCGTGCCCGTGCGGCGCGAGGCCTGGTGGCCGACCAGGCGGCTCTTGCCCAGCCTGCCCGCCCAGTAGGGCGCAAGCGCCGCATGGATGGAGCCCGTGACCGGGTCTTCCTCGCCGCCATTGGCGGGCCAGAAATAGCGGCTGACGAAGTCATGGGAGGCGCCCGCATCCGCAGGCGCCGTCACCACCACGTCCAGCGGGCCCAGCGATTTGAGGCGCTCCAGGTCCGGCTTGACGGCTCGCACCTGGTCTTCGGTTGCGTAGACGGCCACGTAGGCCTGCTGGTTCACGAGATAGGCCGTGGGTGCGGGCGTCAGGCCTTCGCGCAGTGCGGCGGGCACCTCATCCAGCGGCTTGGCATCGCGGCGCGGGAAGGTCATGACGATGCGTCCGCCATCCTCCTGCGTGGCCGTGACCTTGCCCACGGCGGCGGCCCAGAACGTGATGCTGCGCAGCGCCGGGTCGGCCTCGAACAGCACGAAGGCGCTTGCCAGCGTGGCATGGCCGCAGAACGCGATCTCCGTGAGCGGGGAGAACCAGCGGATCTCGAAGGCAGCGCGCTCGGCACTCCAGACCAGGAACGAGGTCTCCGAAAGATTGTTCTCGGCGGCAATGGCCTGCAGCGTGGAATCGGCAAGCCATGCATCCAGGGGAATGACGGCGGCCTGATTGCCCTTGAATCGTTCCGATGTGAATGCGTCTATGACGTGGATGGGGAGTTGCATTTGCAAAAGGCCTTTGGGTCGGATTCGTGTGCAGCCCGTCATTGTTGTCTCTGTCTCCAATGGCTGCGCGCGGATTCTACGGTCCGGCAGGATGGAGTTGAGGCATGCATGCCCGGCATGCCGTCCCACGCGGCTGCGGGGCGCCGCGTGGGATGCCTCGCCCCATCCCTTGCTTGAAATGCCCGCTCCCGGCTGCAAGGCTCACTCAATGCCCAGAACCGTTTTCATGGCAGCCCAGGCCACGCCGTTCAGCCGGGTGGAATAGCTGAGCGCCTGGTCTTCGCTGGCAATGGCGGCAGGCAGGCGATAGCCGAATACGCTGCCGTCGAATTCCGTATAGCCCCGCGTCACGCCTTGCATGAAGGTCTTGCCAGGGAAGTCGGCAAAGCTCAGCAGGCGCACGCCCTGGGAGGTGGAGAGGGTGTAGGCGCTTTGCGAATGCACGGTGCAGGCGCCCAGATCGCTGTAGGCCGGATGGGTGGACTCACAGCTGTAGAACTGGGCGTTGGCCGCATCGATGAAGGCCACGCGCAACACATGGTTGGCATCGACCGGCCCCGCCGCCCCGACTGTCGAGGCGCGCACGGTGGCTGGAGTCGACAGGTTCACCGCGCTGGCCGGGCGGCCGGCAATCATGGCTTCCAGCGTGGCGAAGCCGAAGCGGTCCGTGGCCGTGTTGTTGATGAAGGCCGGCGACCGGTTCAACTGCACCGACAGTGCAGTGCGCATCTGTGCGCCCTGCGGGAAGACGGCCGAGCCCAGCGTGGCAGGGTCCATTTCGATGGAGCGGTCATGGCGGATGCCCTCGGCCTGCAGCGTTGTGTCTCCGGCACGCAATTGCGTGATGACTTCGGCCATGGGCTTGCCGCTGACGTCCTGCGAAGCGGTGGTAAAGCCCAGGTAGGCGGTGGACTGGTTGCACAGCAGTGTGCGCGAAGGAACCCCCTGTGTCGTCAGGCGCGCAACGGAACTGTCGCAGCGCGTCCATCCGGTGCTGGTGAGCGTGACGGACGGGAACAGCGCTTCCTGCGTACTGGGTGCACCGTTGGTTTTTCCGCTGCGTGTCTCGAACTGGTGGGCAAAGCCGTCTGCCTGGACGACGCCGTCGGACCTGCGTTCACGCACGGAGTAGTTCTGCGCGTTGCCATAGTTCAGGAACGCCAGTTGGTTCGATGCCACGGCCGCTGCGCCAGGTGCCGTCACCTGGATAGGCACGCCCAACTCAAGCGCGTAGGCGGTGACCTTGGCGGCTGTGCGCGCGGTATCCGCAAGCACGGCGGCACTGGAGGCCGCGTCGCTCTGGTAGTCGTAGATCCTGGCGGCGTCGATGCCGAGCTGGCGGGCCACTGCAGCCTCGGCCACTTCCCTGGCCGTGCCGGCCGCGATGGCCTTTTGCACCAGGCTGGTCAGTGGATTGATCTGCGCGGATTTGCCAGCCGGTGCAGACAGCACGAACGCCTTGGCTGTGGCGGTGCTGGTGGGGTCCGCAGCGTCCACGGATTCGGGTGTGATGCGAGCCAGCACGGGAGCCTGGTTGAAGGCAGCGGTGGCTGCCGCATCGCCGGGTTGATAGGTCAGGCTGAACGTGCCGTCGCTGCCGGTGGCCGCTGCGCTGGGCTCGCCCGTGTCGCAGGCTGCATTGGCGTTCAGATCCACGCAGACTGCAGCGTTGCGCACGGCCTGGTCGATGGCGACGGTGCCTGACAGCGTGATGGCCGGCTGTGTCACGGTGCCGCCGCCGGTGCCCCCGCCGCTGTCGGTGCCGCCGCTGCCTCCTCCACAGGCATAGAGGCTTGCAACAAGGCCGCACAGCAGCAAAGGGCGCACGGCGGGAAAGGAAGTGGATGCACTGGGGTGGATTTGCATGGTGTCGGTACAGGATGTGGGTGGCAAGCCAACTCTATGTGTGACACGCAACAAACAAAATGATGCAATTGCACTATCCTGAAGCGCTGCCGGGGTGGGGCAAGAGGGCACGCTCGCGCAACACCCGCCCGTGCAGTCGATCTCAACGTATCGAAGAGAGGCAGGCAAGCCGCCATGGACGCTGCATACAACCACCTGCTGCTGAACCTCTACCGGCTATCGCACGAGCAGCCTGTCGAACATTTCCAGGACCAGGCGCTGGACCTGCTCAAACCCGTGCTGCCCTTCGACTCGGCCATGTGGGGCTCGGCCACCATGACGGCGGCCGGCATCGATATCCACACCATCCACCTTCATCGGCAGCCACCCGAAATGCTGCAGGCCTATGAAGAGGTCAAGCACCTGGACACGGCGGCGCAGGCCGTCACCATGCATCCCAGCGAGACGCTGGCCTTCGAAGCGAGGACCTGGTTCAGTGGCCGGCATCAGGGGGCGCTGCGCGACTACGGCAGGCGCTTCGAGCAGTCGCACTTCTTCATCGGCGGGATGCTGAACCCGAGCACTCTTTACACGCGCTGGCTCACGCTGTTTCGCGCCCGCACGGATGCGCATTGCACCGAGGGCGAGCGCCAACTGCTGGCCGCGCTGCTGCCCCATGTGCAGCAGGCGCTGGAACTCAACCGCCTCACGCATCTGGGGCAGCTTCGGCAGGGCCTGGCCCGTGATCGGTTGGGCTCGGCACTGGCAGACCCGCGCGGCATCATCCACCACATGGACGTCGTCTTCGAGCACGCCTTGCGCGCCGAATGGCCGGGCTGGCAAGGTCCTCGCCTGCCTGCGGCCGTGCAGACTGCGGCACAGGGCGGCGCCCATCGTCTGGTGGCCCACACCCTGGTCATCACGCTGTTCACGCAGCACGGTCTGCTGTGGTTGCGAGCGCGCCCCCGGTGCGCAGCCGACGGGCTGTCCCCCCGCGAAGCCACGGTTGCCCGGCTTGTGGTCCGGGGCCTGACCCACAAGCAGATTGCAGTCCAACTCCAGCGTGCTCCTGCCACGGTGCGCAATCAGATCCGCTCCATCTACGAAAAGCTGGGCATTGCCAACGTGGCATCGCTTGCCGAGGCACTCCGGCTGATGGATTGAGGCCAAGGTCCAGGAAAACCCTGGTGTAGTTTGCACGTGCTTGTGAAAAATAGAATGAAGATTCGTTCTACGATCATTTCCCATGCAAGACGAGGCCTGGACCTTCTTTCCGCATGCGGGTTCGCGCCATGTACAGACGCTGCGCGTGGCGCTCAGGCTGTTCGTGGAGCGGGGCTTCTTCAATACCTCGATACAGGACCTGTGCGCCGAGGCCGGCGTGTCCATCGGTTTCTTCTACAACCACTTTGCCGACAAGGAAGGCATTGCGCGCGAGCTGTACCGGCATTTGCTGGCGCGCATGAATGTGCTGCTCGACGATATCGAGGAGCGGCACGCGGGCAGCGCCCAGCGCTGCAGCGAGGTGCTGCGCATGCTGTTCGGGCTGGCCGAGGCCGAGCCCGAGGCCATGGGCTTCGTGGTCAATGCGCGCCACCGTGAGTTTCTGCCCGACGAGCAGGCCATCTGCTCGGCCTCGGCCTTCGTGCGCATGCGCGGCTTCGTGTTCGCCGGCATGACCGATGGCGAGATCCGCCAGATGGAGCCCATGGTGGCGGCCAGCCTGATGTACGGCAGCGCGATCCGCATGATCTGCCTGCGGCTGGACGGCATCATCGACACGCCCATAGAGCCCCTGTTCGACGCGCTCTGGGACGGGGTGTGGCGATCGCTCAAGCCTGACTGAGCGGCGCATTTTCCGGCGCGGGCGCCGTGCGGCGCCAGCGGTTGTTCCACTGAGGCGAAAGCACAAGGAGTAGCAGGGATGGCGCATCACATCTTGATCATCGGAGGGGGCATTGGCGGCACCATGACCGCCAACCACCTGGTCAGCAAGCTGTATCCGGAGGTGGTCACGGGCAAGGTGCGCATCACCATGCTGTCGAACTCGCCCTGGCACTACTACAAGCCGGCCTTCATGTACGTGGCCTTCAATGCCTTCTTCCGCGACGAGCTGCGGCGCAGGCAGCGCGGCCTGCTGCGGCCCGAGATCGACTTCCAGGTGGAAGAAGTGGAACGCTTCGACTTCGCGCTGCAGGCCGTGCACTGCAAGAGCGGCAAGCGCTTCGGCTACGACCACCTGGTGATCTCCACGGGCTGCGTGCCTTCGCCCGAGCGCATCGAAGGCCTGGCCGAGGCCGGCGACCACTTCTACCAGCACGCGCCCGCGCGGCAACTGGCCGACAAGCTGGCGCGCATAGAAAAGGGCCGCATCTTCGTCACCGTCACCTTTCCCAAGACGCCCAATGTGCCGCACCAGTGCGGCATCGCGCCCATAGAGACCACGCTGATGCTGGACGACCTGCTGCGCCGGCGCGGCGTGCGCGACAAGGTGGAGATCGTCTACACCTATCCCACGGTCTCGCAGCTGCTGCGCAACTGCCTGTTCCTGCAGAAGGACACCTGCGAGATCCTGCCCACGGTGTTCGAGCAGCGCGGCATTCGCCACCAGCGCGGATTCACGCTGGCGCGCGTGGACCCCGAGGCCAAGGTGGCCCACTCGGAGGAGGGCCAGGCCGAGGACTTCGACATCCTCATGGCCACGCCGCCCATACGCGCCGTGCAGGCCGTGCGCGACTGCGGCCTGTCGCAGGCGCAGGACGGCGAGGGCTGGCTGCCCACCGACCACGAGACCATGCAGGTGCTGGGCCAGAGCCATGTCTATGTGCTGGGCGATACGGTGGACCTGCCGGTGAGCAAGGCCGGCGGCGCCTGCCACAACCAGTCGCCCGTGGTGGTGAACAACATCGCCTCGCAGATCCGCTTCGGCCGCACCAGCGATGCCTACGACGGGCGCGTGGTGGCCATCGCCCAGATGGGCCTGGACGGCGGCATGCCGCTTTGGTACGACTACCAGGTCGACGTCAAGCCCACGCCGCCGACCAAGCTCGGCTCCATGATGCGCAAGGGCTTCAACCGCGGCATGTACTGGGCCGTGGCCCGCGCCCTGGTCTGAGGCCAGGGCCTTTGCATTGTCATTCCAAGCACGAAGACAAGGAGCACCGAGATGAACATCGCTTCCGACATTCCCGTGGCGCAGCCCGCCGCCGGCGGCCTGCTGCAGGACGACGCCGCGCTGCAGGGGCTGGCCGAACTGATGGGCAAGCTGGAGCCGCTGCTGGCGGGCCGGCGCCTGAACCGCGTGGTCGATCTGCTGTCGGCCACGGCGGACCTGGTGGACATGGCAGACGACTACATGGTCGAGAAGGTCGCCAAGGCCTTCGAGGATGGCGTGGGCGGGGCCTGGGCCGCGGGCAATGCCGCGCGCATGGCGGCGGCCCAGGTGCAGGCCATGGAGGAAACGCCCACCCTGATCGGCCTGATGCGCATGGCACGCGAGCCCGATGTGCGGCGCGGCCTGGCCTTCATGCTGGCCATGGCCGGCGCGCTGGGGCGCCAGCATGCCCACGATCCCATCGACTACGCGGCGGACTGAAACGCAGGGCCGAGCCACGGCCGCCCGGCAGCGCACGGGCTGCGGTGGTACAAACGCCGGGGGCGGATGTGATCCGCCCCTTTCTTTTTGCCCATTGCCCGCCATGCCTTCTTCCTGTTTCTTGCCGGTGCTGCCGGCCGCTGTCCCTGACCATTGCAGGCCCCGCTGCACCGAGGGCAGGGCATGACCGCGCAGCACCTGAGCCGTGGCGACTGGGCGCGTGCGCTGCTGGTCATCCTGATCTGGGGCACCAACTTCGTGGCCATGAAGTTCGGTCTGCTGACGCTGTCGCCCATGCTGCTGAGCGCGCTGCGCTTCGTGGTGGCGTCGCTGCCCTTTTTGCTGTTCGTGCGCCCGCCCAAGTCGGTGGGCTGGCGCTATCTGGCCGCCTATGGGCTGGTGCAGGGCGTGGGCCAGTTCGGCATGCTGTTCCTGGGCCTGAAGCTGGGCATGCCGGCGGGCATGGCCTCGGTGGTGCTGCAGACGCAGGCCTTCGTCACGCTGCTGCTGGCCGCCTTCCTGCTGGGCGAGCCCGCGCGCCTGTGGCATTGGCTGGGCCTGGTGGTATCGCTGGGCGGGCTGGTTGCCATTGGCAGCGCCCATGGCGAGGGCGACAACGCCATGACGCTGGCCGGCTTTTTGCTGACCGTGGGCGCAGCCTGCATGTGGGCCGTGTCCAACATGATCACGCGCTATGCGGCGCGCAGCGGCCCCTACGAGCCTTTCCCCTTCATCGTCTGGAGCAGCATCTTCCCCATTGCGCCGCTGATGGCCCTGGCTGTCTGGACCGATGGCGCGGATACGGTCGTGCAGCAACTGGCGGGGATCGACCTGACCGCCGTGGCCTCCATCCTGTACCTGGCGCTGCTGGCCACGCTGCTGGGCTACGGCCTGTGGACGCGCCTGCTGCAGCGCTATGCGGCCGGCACGGTGGCGCCGCTGTCTCTGATGGTGCCCGTGGTGGGCCTGGTCTCGGCCATGCTGCTGCTGGGCGAGCGGCCCACCTTCATGCAGTGGATGGGCACGCTGGCCGTGCTGGCGGGCATGGTGATCAACCAGTTCGGCGGGCGCTGGCTGGCGGGGCGGGCGCGATAGGGGAACAGGCGCCAGGGGGATGGTCGGGGCCGGTGGCAGCAGGCCGGCTTTGCATTTCTTTAAATGACTCGGGTAATAGAAATCATTATCATTACCGCTCTTTGAAAGGCGGCGTGCTCCAAGCGCGCGGCCAACGCCCGGCGCCGCACAGACCTTGAACTGTTGTGGCGCCTTTGTCCGTCCGGGCCTGCGCGCGGTGTCTGCAGCGGCCGCGGCGTCCATGACAGGCAACGATCCGCAAGAAAGGTCATCCCCATGCAAGCCTCGACCCCGGGAGGGTCCTCTCCATCCCTGCTGCGCTACCGCGTGGCCGTGGCCTCGCGCGCCTTGGCGGCGATCGGCGGCGGCTATCTGCTGTCGGCCGCCTGCGCCGCCACGGGCGCGCGCGCCATGGTCTGGCTGGGCGTGGAACGGGCCGATGCGGCGCTGGGCTCGACGCTGCTGGCCTTCATCATCTACGCCGTGGCGGCCATGTGGGCCTTTGGCTGCGCCAGCGCCTGGCGTGCCTGGGCCGTGATCGGCCTGCCGGGCGCGGGCCTGGGACTGCTGGCCTGGGTGCTGTCGAACGGAGCCGCCCCATGAGGGCAGACGGCAAACCCGAGGGACTGCGCCAGTCCATGTCCTGGCTGCACACCTGGAGCGGCCTGCTGCTGGGCTGGCTGCTCTACGCGGTGTTCTTCACGGGCACCCTGAGCTACTTCCGCGACGAGATCAACGACTGGATGCGGCCCGAGCTGCACGGCTCGGTGCAGGATGCCGATACCGCGCAGCGCGCACTGGAGGCCATGCAGCGCATCGCGCCGGAGGCCACGACCTGGACGCTGAGCCTGCCCGGCCCGCGCCAGGTGGCGGTGGCCGCATCCTGGCGCGAGCCCGGCGCCGCCACGGGCCGCGCAGGCACCAAGCGCGCCGAGATCGACGCCGCCACGGGCGAGAAGCTGGAGCCGCGCGATACACGCGCCGGCAACTTCTTCTACCGCTTCCACTTCGAGCTGCACGCCATGCCGCGCATCTGGGGCCGATGGATCGTGGGCTTCGCCACCATGCTGATGTTCGTGGCCATCATCACGGGCGTGATCACGCACAAGAAGATCTTCACGGACTTCTTCACCTTCCGCCCGCGCAAGGGCCAGCGCTCCTGGCTGGACGCGCACAACGCCACGGCCGTGCTGGCGCTGCCGTTTCACATCGTCATCACCTTCAGCGGACTGGTGCTGCTGATGTTCATGCTCATGCCCTGGGGCATACAGGCGGCCTACAACGGCGACACCAATGCCTACTTCGCCGATGTGCGCGGTGCACGCGGGCAGGCGGCCAACCAGGGCCCTGGCGCGCGTGGTGGCAAACAAGAGCGCCAGGCCGCCGCGCTGGCCGACATCGCGCCCATGCTGGCCGAGGGCGCGCGCCGCTGGCCCGAGCACGGCGTGGGCAGCATCACCGTCAACGCGCCCGGCACCTCGCGCGCGGTGGTCGAGCTGCGCGAAGGCGGCGGCATGAGCCTCATCAACCGCGGCCAGTCCGAGACCCTGCGCTTCGACGGCGTGACCGGCCAGTTGCAGGCCAGCCCCGAGGCGCCCGCCATCTCCTGGGTGCGCGCCACCGGCAACGTGATCACCGGCGTGCACCTGGGCCGCTTTGCAGAGCCCGCCACGCGCTGGCTGCTGCTGCTCAGCGGCGTGGTCGGCACCTTCATGGCCGCGTCCGGCATGGTGCTGTGGGTGGTCAAGCGCATGCCCGAGCGCCGCAAGCTGGGCCGCACGCCCTTCGGCCACCGTCTGGTGGAGGTGCTCAACGTGGGCTCCATCGCGGGCCTGTCGGTGGCCGTGGCCGGCTTCTTCTGGCTCAACCGCCTGCTGCCCGTGCCCATGCAGGCGCGCAGTGATTGGGAGATCAACGGCTTCTTCCTGATCTGGCTGCTGTGCCTGCTGCATCCGCTGCGGGTCTCGCACCGCAATGCCTGGCTGCAGCAGATGGCGCTGGCCGCCGTGCTGTATGCGCTGCTGCCTCTGCTCAACCTGCTGACGGGCGGCGCATCGCTGGTGCAGACCCTGGCCAACGGGCAGTGGAGCATCGCCAGCTTCGAGCTGCTGATGCTGGGCCTGGCCGCCATCCACGGCGTGGTGGCCTGGTGGCTGCTGCGCGGCAAGCCGGCAGCGGCTGCAGCCCCCCGCACGCAAGCCCGCGCCGCCAGCCATGCCTCCACGCTGGAGCGCGCGTCATGATGATTCTTGCCACCCTTTGCCTGGCCTTTGCAGGCTTTGCCGTCGTCGCCGCGACCATGGACCGGCACCAGGACCAGCTGGGCACCGAAGGCCTGGCGCCCGCGCGCCTGAAGGCCTGGCGGCTGGCCGGCCACGCGCTGCTGGCCCTATCGCTGGCGCCCTGCCTGCTGCGCTGGAATGCCTCGGTGGCCGTGGCCGCCTGGCTGGGCCTGCTCACCTTTGCGGCCCTGGCCCTGGGCCTGCTGCTGACCTATGCGCCGCAGCTCGCGCGGCGTGTGGCGGCCGCTGCAGCGGCGGCGGGGCTGCTGGCCTGGCTGGTGGCTGGCTGATTCAATAGGCGGCAGCTGCCTGCTTTGCAGGCGCGGCCACCGGCGAATCATCGAACTGCCCCCGCAGCCTGCGCGCCGCATTCGCAAACAGCAGCACATCCACGCCCACGGCCACGAAGCTGCAGCCCAGGTCCAGGTAGCGGCTGGCCAGGGCGGGGTCCGAGGTCAGGGTGCCGGCCGCCTTGCCGCTGGCGATGATGGTCTTCATGGCGCCCTCGATGGCGGCCTGCACTTCGGGGTGGCCCGGGTTGCCGCGGTGGCCCATGGAGGCGGCCAGGTCGGCGGGGCCGATGAAGACGCCGTGCACGCCGTCCACCGCGCAGATGGCTTCAAGGTTGTGCAGCGCGGCCACGGTCTCGGCCTGCACCAGCAGGCAGATCTCGTCGTCGGCCACCTGCAGGTAGTCGGCGCGTGCGCTCCACTGCGATGCGCGGCCCACGGCGCTGCCCACGCCGCGCACGCCCAGCGGCGGGTAGCGCGTGGCGGACACCACGGCGCGCGCCTGTTCGGCCGTGTCCACCATGGGCACTAGCAAGGTGGTGGCGCCTATGTCCAGCATCTGCTTGATCAGGGCCGTGCTGCCTTCGACCACGCGCACCACGGCCTGGGCCGGGTGCGGGGCCACGGCCTGCAGCGCGGCCAGGGTGCTGCGCACGTCGTTGGGCGCGTGCTCGCCGTCGATCAGCAGCCAGTCATAGCCGCAGGTGGCGGCCGCCTCGGCCAGGTAGGGGTCGGCCATGGACAGCCACAGGCCGATGCGAGGCTGGCCTGCGGCCAGGGCGGTCTTGAAGGGGTTATGGGCTGGCATGGTGTCCGGTGATTTCGTTGATGGAAAGATTCAGTCCAGCAGGCCCTGGCAGACGTACTTGGTGTGCAGGTAGTCGTCCAGGCCGTGGGTGGAGCCCTCGCGGCCGTAGCCCGATTCCTTGACGCCGCCGAAGGGCGCTGCCTCGGCGGCCAGCGCGCCTTCGTTGATGCCGACGATGCCGGTCTCCAACGCATCGGCCATGCGCCAGATGCGGCGTGCGTCATTGCTGTAGAAGTAGGCGGCCAGGCCGAAGGGCGTGTCGTTGGCGGCGGCGATGACCTCGTCCTCGCTGTCGAAGACGGTGAGCGGCGCCACGGGGCCGAAGGTTTCCTCGCAGGCGCAGGCCATGGAGGCATCGGCGCCCGTGAGCACGGTGGGCGCGTAGTAGTTGGCGCCCAGGGCATCCAGGCGCCTGCCGCCCGTGAGCACCCTGGCGCCGCGCGCCACGGCGTCCTGCACATGGCGCTCGATCTTTTCCACGGCGCGCGCGTTGATCATGGGGCCGATCTGCGAGGCCGGGTCGCTGGCCGGGCCCACGTGCAGCGCGGCCACGCGCGCGGCCAGCTTCTGTGCGAACGTGTCGTGCACGCTGCGGTGCACGAAGACGCGGTTGGGGCACACGCAGGTCTGGCCGCCATTGCGGAACTTGGCGGCCATGAAGCCGTCGACGGCGGCATCGATGTCGGCATCCTCGAAGACGATGAAGGGCGCATTGCCGCCCAGCTCCAGCGAGAGCTTCTTGAGCGTGTCGGCGCTGCGCCGCGCCAGGTGCTTGCCCACGGGCGTGGATCCCGTGAAGGTGATCTTGCGCACGCGCGCATCGTCCAGCCAGACATCCACCACCTCGGGCGTCTTCTCGCGCGAGGCCGTGACGATGTTGAGCACGCCGGCCGGCACGCCCGCCTCCTGGGCCAGCAGCACCAGGGCCAGCGAGGTCAGCGGCGTGTCTTCCGCGGGCTTGCAGACCACGGTGCAGCCGGCGGCCAGCGCGGGCGCGATCTTGCGGGCGATCATGGCGGCCGGAAAGTTCCAGGGCGTGATGGCGGCCACTACGCCCACGGGCTCGCGCAGCGCAAACATGCGCCGGCCCGGCACGGGCGCGGGAATGATCTCGCCGTTCATGCGCGTGGCCTCTTCGGCAAACCATTCGATGTAGCTGGCCGCGTAGGCGACCTCGCCCTTGCCCTCGGCCAGGGGCTTGCCCTGCTCGCGGCTGATGAGGCTGCCCAGGTCGTCCTGGTGGGCCAGCACCAGGC
This sequence comes from Delftia sp. WSY_22, assembly GCF_043104185.1. Classification (NCBI taxonomy): domain Bacteria; kingdom Pseudomonadati; phylum Pseudomonadota; class Betaproteobacteria; order Burkholderiales; family Comamonadaceae; genus Delftia; species Delftia sp. WSY_22. Next base: position 49,260 of record NZ_JBICKN010000057.1, on the reverse strand, counting down.
CGTTCCAGCGCTTGATGATGGCGGCGCGCTGTTTGGCGGGCGTCTTGCGCCAGGCGGGGAAGGCGGCATGCGCGGCGTCCAGCGCGGCGCGGGCCTCGGCGGCGCCGGAGTCGGGCACCTCGGTGATCAGTGCGCCCGTGGCGGGGTCGGTCACGGCCAGGCGCGGGGCGGGAGCGGCGGGCGTGGCAGTCGCAGTGGTAGTCGCGGTCGTCCATTGGCCGGCGATGAAGTTGGCGCTGCGCAGCAGCTCGGGGCGGGTCAGGGTCAGTGGCATGGAGTCGGTGGATGCAGGTGTTGTAAGGGGCGGCTCAGCTCACGATGCCCAGGTGCCAGGGTACGAACTCATGGTCGCCCAGGCCCAGGGCCTCGCTCTTGGTGGGCTCGCCGCTGGCGTGGCGCAGGATCTGCGCGAAGATGCGCTGCCCCATCTCGGGCACGCCGCATTCGCCGTCCACGATCAGGCCGCAGTTGATGTCCATGTCCTCTTCCAGACGGCGGTACATGGGCGTGTTGCTGGCCAGCTTGATGGTGGGCGCGGGCTTGCTGCCGAACATGGAGCCGCGCCCCGTGGTGAAGCAGATCAGGTGCGCGCCGCTGGCAATCTGGCCCGTGGAGGCCACGGGGTCGTAGCCCGGCGAGTCCATGAACACAAAGCCCGGCTCGGTGATGGGCTCGGCATATTCGTAGACGGCGCGCAGCGGCGTGGTGCCGCCCTTCATGGCCGAGCCCAGCGATTTCTCGAAGATGTTGGCCAGGCCGCCGGCCTGGTTGCCGTGGCCGACCACGCCGTTGAACTGCGCGTTCTGGCCGGCCGCGTAGCGCTCCCACCAGGCCAGGCGGTCCAGCAGCTTCTGCCCCACGGCAGGCGTGATGGCGCGGCGCGTGAGCATGAATTCCACGCCATGGATCTCGGGCGTTTCCGACAGGATGGCCGTGCCGCCGTGGCGCACCAGGATGTCCATTGCCGCGCCCAGGGCCGGGTTGGCCGTGATGCCCGAAAAGCCGTCCGAGCCGCCGCACTCCAGCCCGATCTTCAGGTGGCTGGCACTGACCGTGCTGCGCCGCGCAGCGTCGGCCTCGGGCAGCATCTCTTCGATGGCGCGGATGCCCGCCTCGATGGTCACGCGCGTGCCGCCGACCTCCTGCATCACCAGGGTGCGCATGAGCCGGCCTTCGCTCAGGCCCTGCGACTCCACGAGGGCATCGACCTGGTTGCGCTCGCAGCCCAGGCCCACGATGAGCACGCCGGCCAGGTTCGGGTGGCGCGCATAGCCGGCCAGCGTGCGGCGCAGCACGTCGAAATGCTCGCTGGGCGAGGACATGCCGCAGCCGCTGGTCTGGGCGAAGGCCACCACGCCGTCCACGTTCGGGAAGGCCGCCATGCGCTCGGCCGTGAAGTGCGCGGCAATGCGCTTGATCACCGTGGCCGAGCAGTTCACCGACGACAGGATGCCGATGAAGTTGCGCGTGCCCACGCCGCCGCCGGCGCGCACAAAGCCCTGGAAGCTGGCGCGCTGCGCCTCGGGCACATAGTCCACGGGCCGCACATCGGCGCCGAAGGCCGGGTCGCGGTAGTAGTCCACGATGCGCAGGTTGTGGCTGTGCACATAGTCGCCAGCCTCCAGCTCGCGCATGGCCACGCCGATCACGGTGTCGTACTTCTTCACCTGCTCGCCCTCTGCGATGCGGCGCGCGGCGATCTTGTGGCCCGCAGGCACCTGGGCGCGGGCGCGCACGCCCAGTTCGGGAATCTCCTGGCCCAGCGACAGAGCGGTCTTGGCGACCAGCACGTTGTCGTTGGGATGCAGGTGCAGGAGGGGGCTATCGGTGCGGGACATGCGGGACATGCGGGGCTTTCATCGGTGTGGGTTCGCGGGCTGTCAGCCCTTCATCAATTCGCGCAGCTTGAGCTTGTCGATGAGCACGGTCTCTTTTTGATAGACCGTGTTGACGTATTTCTCGTAGTCCGGGCCGTCCAGGTACAGCAGCGGCGCATCCAGCTTCTCGGCCACGGACTTGAACTCGGGGCTGGCCACGGCGGCGCGGAAGGCCTCGCGCAGCCTGGCCGCCACGGCCGGCTCCAGGCCACGCGGCGCGCCGATGCCGTTGGGCGCATCGACCACCACGTCGTAGCCGCATTCGCGCAGCGTGGGCACGTCCTTGAAGCGCGCCGTGCGCTGCTCGCCCCAGGTGGCCAGCAGGCGCAGCTTGCCGGCTTCCACATGGGGGGCCCAGGAGCTGGAGTCGGCCAGCGCATCCACATGGCCGCCCAGCACGCCCTGCAGCGCCTCGGCGCCGCCCTTGTAGGGCACATGGTTGAGCTGTATGCCGGCCACGCCCGCAAACTCCTCCATGCCCACATGCGTGGCGCCGCCCACGCCCGCATGGGCATAGGTCATCTGGCCGGGCCTCGCCTTGGCGGCGGCCACGAAGTCCTTGAGCGTCTTGAACGGCGAATTGGCGGGCACAGCAATGCCGAAGGTCTGGCCCGAGGTGCGCGCGATGTAGGTGTAGTCCTTGCGCGGATCGGCCTGCAGGCTGCCCAGTTGCGAAAAGCGCGTGACCGAGATGGGAATCTGGCCGATGGTGTAGCCGTCCGCCCTGGCCGAGGCCAGCGCCTTGGCGCCGATCATTCCCGAGGCGCCCGCGCGGTTCTCCACCGCGATCGGCTGGCCCAGCAGCTTGCCGGCCACGGTGCACAGCGCGCGCATGGACTGGTCGGCCGTGCCGCCCGCAGGCCAGGGGCAGATGAAGGTGATGGGGCGTTCGGGCCAGCTCTGGGCGAAGAGGGGGCCGGTGGCGGCCAGTGCGCTGGCGCCGAGGGTGGCGAGCACGAATTCGCGCCGGCTTGCATGGCGTGTGCGTGGGGTGTTCATCGCTTGTCTCCTGTATTGGCTTTTTGCAGCCCTGTGATCCGGGCCTTGGGCTGACTGGCGCGATTGTTCAGCGCCTGATCATGACAATCCAATGAAAAGATAGACTGGCTTCATAACCTCAAAGCTATGAAGCCCCCATGAGCAAGATAGACCGCGTGCTGCGCTCCAACCTCAAGCTGCGCCATCTGCAGCTGCTGGTGGCGCTGGACCAGTTCCGCCACCTGGGCCGCGCCGCCGAGTTCCTGGCCGTCACCCAGCCCGCCGTCTCCAAGACCCTGGCCGAGATCGAGCGCATGCTGGACATGACGCTGTTCGAGCGCTCCACGCGCGGCACCGAGCCCACGGCGGCCGGCGTCAGCATGGTGCGCTTTGCGCGCTCGGTGCTGGCGGGCTTCGAACGCACGCGCGATGAAATGGCGGCCGAGGCCAGCGGCACGCGCGGGCGCACCAGCGTGGGCGCCATGGTCGTGGCCACGCCCGTGCTGCTGGCCCGGGCCGTCGAGCAGTTGAAGGCGCGATCGGCCCAGACCACGGTGCTGGTCGAGGAGGGCGATCTCACGCGGCTGCTGCCCAAGCTGCGCATGGGCGAGCTGGACCTGTTCGTGGGCCGGCTCGAACCCGGCTATGCCTCGCCCGACCTGGAGACCGAAGCCCTGTACGACGAGCCCATGGTCGCCGTCGTGCGCCCCGGCCATGCGCTGCTGGCGCAGCACGCCAGCTGGCAGGCGCTGGCCGACATGCCCTGCGTCATGCCCCCGCCCTGGGCATCGCTGCGCGTGAAGCTGGAGCAGCAGTTCTTCGCCCACGGCCTGCATCCTCCGGCCGATCTGGTGGAGTCCGCCTCATTCCTGTCGCAGATCAGCTTCCTGCACCAGCGCGGCGCCGTGGCCTTCATGGCGCGCGGCGTGGCCGAGCATTTCGCGCAGCAGGGGCTGGTCGCCGTGCTGGACCTGCCCGTGCCCATCGACCTGCCGCCCGTGGGCCTGATCACCCTGCGCGGCCAGCCGATGACGGCGACGACGCGCTTGCTGGTGGAGTGTTTGCGGGCGGTAGCGGGTAGACGCTAAGACTGATGGAGTGTCAAATGTGGTGGGATTTAAATTTGGGATGAGAAAGAATTATGTTGAAGGTTTTTTGCGTTGTTTTGATTGTTTTTATTTATTTGTTGGTGAATGTGTTTCTTGCAGCTTGGATATGCAGGAGTTGGAGTTTTTACAGAAGGATGGCTTCTGTTATTTTTGAAAAACAGCTCAGATCAATATCTGGTACATGGGTCTGGATTATATCTTTTTTACATATTTCATCGATGGCTTTATTGTTTTTTTCTCTGAATAATTCGTTTAATCTATTTTGGTTTTCAGTGATTGTTCTGGGTTATGTTTTCTTGGTTTCTTCTTTGACCTTGTCTGTTTTTTCAAAAATAAATTTCTTCAGAATTCTCTGGGCTGATGTATTCTTTAGAATTGCTTTGTTGGTTCTTCCTGTATTTGTTGTTTATCTGGCCAGAGGTTATGCATCTGTAATGGTTGGCGATATTTTGAAAATTCATGCCTCAACTGTGCCTATGGCAAGTATTGCGGCAATATGTATTTTTTTGTTGACTTTTGTTTCTCTTTTATTGAGTATTTTTGCGTTGATGTTTGAGGTTGCCTTTCTTACTGTGTTTTCTAAAATAGGTGATAAGAAGCGAAAATCCACAGGTAAAATATTTCCTGTGTTGTTTTCTTTGAATAGATCAAGTGATGTCGGAATACTTGTTCATACACGGGTCCATTTGAGAAAGATCGGAATGGCTATTTTGCTGTTCATGAGTTTTTTGGCCTCTTATACAGGTGTGCACGTGGCAACAATGGGGTTTTCTAAAAATTTCGTAGAGATTATTCTGTCGGCAATAGTTTTTGAATTTGATGCTGGCCCAGCAAATAAGTGTGCTCTAACCGAAGAAGAAATGAAATTGGTAGTATCTACTGATCCAGTAATGAAAGTGATCCCTGTTCCTAGCAATCACGAGAGGGCCTTTTTGATAAGCAGAAAAAGCGATCTTTTTAGGAAAATCTCATGGAATCAGATGAAGGTAAAATCGGCAGAGCAAAGGGGAATTATTTTTCATAGAATGGTGGATTGCTATAAGTAAGGGCTAATGGTGTGGGTGAGTAGTAGATCCGAAAGAATCTAGGACTGTATGCGGGGCTTCATCAGTCGTCTTGCTCTAGGCAACGGGGTTGGGATTGCTGGTCACGGTGGCCTGAGTACGATATGGCTCAAGTCTCGAGTGCAGCAGTAGCGCCCTCTCTTAGTTGCAGAGCAGCGAGAGTCTAGATCTAGAATTCCAAATAGTTGAGTCGGCGTTTGACATGTTCAAGACAGTGGCTCCGGTGATGGCAGAGAGTGGGATTCTGCTCACGATAGCAGCAGCTATGTCTGTCTTGGTCGGTCTCTCACCCATTGCAATGCTAGTCAACGCGCAGGAATATCCAGCCATACGCGTTCAAAGGCATTTTCTGAAGATGCCTCCCGAATGCCGAGGGCGGTACCTGCGTCAGCTCTACGCCACCGGCATGCCCACCACCAGCCCGTCGAGCTGCGGCGATACCGTGATCTGGCAGGCCAGCCACGAGTCTCCGCGCACGTCGAGGGCGAAGTCCAGCATCTCCCTTTCGCCGCCCTGGGCCGGGCCCACGCGGTCCAGCCACTCCGGTTGTATGTAGACATGGCAGGTGGCGCAGGCACAGGCGCCGCCGCATTCGGCATCGATGCCCGGCACGCCGTTGGAGACAGCGGCGCGCATGAGGCTCTGTCCCTCCGTGGCCTGCACCGCATGCTCGCTGCCGCCGTGCTCCATGAAGGCAATGGAGATCATGACGTGAGTGGGGCTTTGGAGGGGAGCGTTGGGAAACCGGGGTCGGCGCAGTGCGTGGCGGCGATGGCCTTGCGCGCAGCCATGAATTCGCCCGGCGAATTCACGCATTCGGCGGCGCACAGCTGGCCACCGCGCAGGTGCAGGACGGCGAACCTGCCGCTGGCCGGGTTGCCGCGCAGCACGGTCTGGTCGCCCTGGCCGGGCAGGCCGGCGATCTGCAGCCTGGTGTCGTACTGATCGGACCAGAACCAGGGCGTTTCATGGGCGGGCAGTTCGCTGCCCGTGATGGCGCAGGCCGCGCGCCGGGCCTGTTCGAGCGCGCTGGGCACGCTTTCGAGCCGGTGCAGCCCGGGGTAGCCGGCCAGCGGGCGGCGCGTGGCATCGCCTATGGCGTAGATGCCGTTCATGGCGGTGCGGCCTTCGCCATCCACGGCAATGCCGTCGGCGCAGTCCAGGCCGAGGGATTGCGCCAGTTCCATGCAGGGCGCCGCGCCCACGCCGATGAGCACGGCATCGCACTCCAGTCGGGAGCCATCGGCCATCCACAGGGCCGTGATGCGGGTGGGGCTGTCTCCCTGGATGGCGGCGACCGCTGCATTGAAATGCACCTCCACGCCCTGGCCTGCATGCAGCTGCAGCAGATGCGCAGCCATCTGCGTCGAGGCGCTGCGCGTCAGCAGCCTGCCTTCGCGCTCGATGATCCGGACCTGCACGCCCAGCTTGCGGGCCGTGGAAGCGATTTCGAGGCCCGCATAGCCGCCGCCGATGATGGCCAGGCAGCGCGCGGTCTGCAGATGGCCCCGCAGCGCCTGCGCGTCTTCCATGGTGCGCAGGTAGGTGATGCCAGGCCGCTCATCCCCGGGCAGGACCAGCCAGCGCGGCGCGGAGCCTGTGGCAATGACCAGGTGTTCGTAGTGCAGCACCGATCCGTCGTTCAGCGCCACCTGCCGCGAGCCCGGCTCTATGGCCATGGCGCGCATGCCCGGGCGCAGGGCGATGGCCTGGTCCGCGGAGGCGCCGGCGGGCCGCGGCAACAGCTCGTCCGGGCCCATGGCCTGCTGCAGCCAGGCCCTGGACAGCGGCGGGCGCAGGTAGGGCGGCAGGTCCTCGCCGCCGACCACAGTGATCGGACCCGGGTGGCCGTACTGGCGCAGCAGGGCGGCCAGGGTGCCACCGGCGTGTCCGGCGCCGATGATGACGGCATGGCCTTGGGGGTGTTGTGCGGGGTTCATGCTGCACCTTCGCAGGAGGCCCGGAGTACGGGGCGGGCGCAGATCTCGTCCCAGGCTTGCCGCATGAAGCGCGCGGCCGCCACGTTCTGCTCCAGCAGGTCATAGCCTGCGCCCAGGCCGTAGTCGGGGAGATTGATGAATTCGGTGGTGAGGTAGCGCAGCGGGCTGTGCGGCTGCGCATGGTGGCAGGCCAGCACCTTGCGGATGGCCTCTTTGGAGGGCTCCAGCAGGTAGGCATGCCAGGGCGAATGCCATTCGCCGGGTCCGGGCCGCAGCATGGGGTACTGGATGCCCCGGCCCGGGCTGCCGTCCTCGTCGCGGTGCCACAGGTTCAGGGGCTGGTTGGGGCCGGCCGCGCGCAGCTGGGCCCAGCGCACGATGCCCATGTCCAGCCATTGTTCGCACAGCGAGCCGGGCTCGAACGGGTCCAGCACCAGTTCGCCGCGCTCGAGCAGCCCGCGCACGCCAGACCGGTCCAGCTCGGCCGGGTTGCCGATCTTGAAGTTCACATGGCTGTAGTCCAGCGTGAAGTGAAAGGGCACGCCGCGTGCCTGCACGCGCCCGGCCACGCTGCGCACGCGCAGGAAGTCTTCGGTCCACGTGTTCACATGCAGCGCGAAGCTGGGCTCCACGCCCAGGCCCATGGCGTCGTCATAGACCCGCAGATAGTGTTCGGCGATTTCCACATCGGACAGCACATGGCCGTTGCGGTGGTGCTTGAAGGTCATGATGTTGTGGCAGCGCACGCCGATCTCGCGGCAGATGCGCAGGTTGCCGGCCAGCAGGACCTCGTCCTCGCCCAGGCGGTAGAACCAGCTGGCGGTGTGCACGGGCAGCTTGAATTCGGCGATGGCCGACTCGTAGTCGGCCAGCTGGTGGCGCAGCGGCAGGCGGTCGAAGCAGTCGAACACGCCGGTCTCGCTGACGAGGCGGAACTGCTCGCGTATGGGCAGCTCCTGTAGGCCGATGGGCTGGTGGCGCGAGGAGCGCTGCACGCCACGGCCGTTGCAGCCGATGGGCGGGAGGGTGGGGCGGGGGGCTTCGTGCATGACCTGCTCCTCAGCCGCCCGTGGGCGCGCCCACGATCATGCGGTCCGCCGACAGAGGGTGGCCCGCGTTGCGCGACCCGGTCAACGGGGACCAGGTATCGAGTACATCGGTTGTCATGGATCTGTCTCCTTGTTGAGTGTGGTGTTGCGCCCCGGCCGCTGCTCAGCCCCATAGGCGCTGCGGGTCAAGAAGGCGTCATCGGCCAAGCGGCTCCCGGCACCGCTGCCCGCACGGTGGAAGGCCTCCAGCGCGAACACTGCTTTCAGCCTGCTGCCCAGCGCCTGCGTTTGCCGCAGGGGCCAGAAGCTGGCCTGCATGCCGCCTGGCGCGGGCTCGCCATGCCCTGTCTTCGAATGCAGTCTGGGCATGGGATGTCTCCTGGGCTCCGATCGCGGCTCTCGACCCATGGCTGCTGGGTTGATGTGGAAAATTAAGGTGTATGCACTCGAATTAAGTCGGATTGCCTACAAAGAAACACCAAGGCTTTCCATGGAGCAATGCCTCTTTTTCCCCGCGTACAAGGATTGTGAATTTTTCGATTTGACTTGACTATCGGGAAAATGCTTTATTTGTTTTTGACTATTGAATAGGGTGTTTGAGCGTAGGCGCTTGAAATTCCTGCGGTGGACGGATGTTTCCACCGGGCCAGCGTGGCGACGCAGGACCCTGGACGGTGGAAATGCACCGCAGGCAGCTGAAATGTCAGCCCATAGCCATGCAGGCAGCGGCGGCATGCAGGGGCAGGAGGTCCATGTCGGGGGAAGGAAAAGGAGAAGGAGAAGGAAAAGGAGAAGGAGAAGGAGAAGGAGAAGCGGAGCCGGCTGCGGATCGCGCGCAGCTTGCGGCTGCCACCAGCGTCCGCGAGGCTGGCGTCAGGAGCACGGCGCAGATCGGCCTGCTCACGGCCATTTCCGATGCCTTCGCCCACCTGGGCGGCTTCGCGCTCGCCCTGCGCGTGTCCTGCCCAGGGCGGTGGTCAACCGCCGAAGGCAGGTGGTGCGCGCCGTTCAGCGCATGGTCACGAACTCTTCTGCCGCCGTGGGGTGGATGGCCACGGTGTCGTCGAAGTCGCGCTTGGTGGCGCCCATCTTGAGTGCCACGGCAAAGCCCTGCAGCATCTCGTCCATCCCCAGGCCGATGCCGTGTATGCCCACGATGCGTTCCTCGGGGCCCACGCAGACCAGCTTCATGCGCGCGGGCTGGCGGTGGCGCGTGACCGCCGTGTACATGGCGGTGAAGGCCGACTGGTAGATCTTGACCTGATCGTCGCCAAATCGCTCGCGCGCCTGCGGCTCGGTCAGGCCCACGGTGCCGATGGGCGGGTGGCTGAAGACCACGGTGGGCACGTTGTCGTAGTCCAGGTGCTCGCCGGTCTTGCCGTTGAACAGGCGCTCGGACAGGCGCCGGCCTGCAGCCACGGCCACGGGCGTGAGTTCGATACGGCCCGTGATGTCGCCCACGGCGTGGATGCCGGGCACATTGGTGTCCTGGAACTTGTCCACCGCGATGTGGCCGCTGTCCTGCAGCGCCACGCCTGCGGCCTCCAGGTTCAGGCCCGAGGTGTCGGGCCTGCGGCCCACGGCCCAGACCACGCAGTCCACGGTGTGGCTGCTGCCGTCCTGCAGTTGCAGGTCCAGGCTGCCGTCTGCGTTGCGGACCACGGCCTTCGGGGTGGCCTGGCGGTGCACGGCGGGGCCTTCGGCCTCCATGATCTCCATCAGGGTCTGGCTCAGCAGCGGATCGAATCCGCGCAGTGCCGAGTTCTGGCGCAGGAACAGATGGGTCTGCGAGCCCAGCGCGTGCAGCACGCCGGCAATCTCCACGGCGATATAGCCGGCACCCACCACGGCCGTGCGCGCAGGCAGGGCCTTGAGGGCGAAGAAGCCGTCGGAGTCGATGCCCAGCTCGGCGCCAGGTATGTCGGGCCGTGCCGGGCGCGTGCCCGTGGCGATGAGGATGTGGTCGGCACTGAGCCGCTGGCCGCCCACCTCCACGGTGCGCGCATCCACGAAGCGGCCAAAGCCCTGGATCAGCTCGACCTTGTTGCGTGCCAGGCCGCTTTCATACGAGGCATGGATGCGGTCGATGTAGGCGCTGCGGCTGTCCAGCAGGCGCTGCCAGTCCAGGCGGTTGACGGTGGCATCCCAGCCGTAGTCGGGGCCGTAGCGGTGCATGGCCTCGCCGATCTGGGCCGCATGCCACATGACCTTCTTGGGCACGCAGCCCACGTTGACGCAGGTGCCGCCGATCTCGCCGGCTTCGATCAGCGCGCAGTGGCGCCCGTGCATGGCGGCGCGGTTGGCCGATGCAATGCCGCCGCTGCCGCCGCCGATGACGATGTAGTCGTAGTGCTTCATGGAGATTCCGTGCTGTGTCTGAGCGGCCCGAATGCCGCAGCCGGCCATCTTGCCCTGTTCGCCGGCCAGGGGTTGTGGCGGGGGCAATGCCGCCATCTCCGCGCCCAGACGACGGCCCGGTTGGCCGGCATATCGCCGCTTTGCAGGGCCGGGGGCAGCAGGCGTTTGGTGGCGAATGAACGGACGGTGGCGCGGCAGCCCGCGTTGCGCAGGGGGCGGGACGCACTGTCAAGAAAAGCGCAACGCGCAGTCAAGGCGCGGGCAGGTGCGGCCGCTAGGCTCCTGCATTGCCGGTACCCCCGGCACGGACCAGAAGAACAGCAAGTTGAAACGGGAGTGCATGTGAGAGAACGAGGCAGTCGCCTTCAGGCGGAATTTTCCAGGGCCATGATGCCGTGGGTGGTGGTATTCGGAGCCGGCCTGCATTGCGTCGCGGCCGTGGCCGCGCCGGCGCAGGGGCTGGTCATGACGGGCTACCAGACGCAGTCCAACGCTTGGTATACGTCCATGGTGACCGAATACACGTTCAGCGTGGGCGGCGTGGTGCAGCAAGGCGGCTCGCCGCCCTCCACTGCGGATTGGGTCACCCCTTCCAACTACTGGGATGACGGCTGGGGTCTCAACAGTTGGAACGAGGACTACACATACAGCTACCAGGGCCAGGTCCTGCGGACGAGCGATCCCATGGGAATTCCCGCAGCGGCAGCCTGGGCCACGATCAGCTCCTTTCAGATCGAGGGGTCCTCCCTCCCGCGCCCCATCGACAGCACTGTTTTCCACTATTCGCTCGATGGCATCCAGACCCTGCTCGCCATGGACGCATCGACCATCCCCGCCAATGCGGTCTGGGCGGGTCTGTCATCCCTGTCCGATGGGTGGCATGCAGCGCAAAACCCTGGGTTTGCCGGCTATGTGCTGGGCCGCCCGGTCTTCAGTCTGGCTCCCGTCGTCGACCCGCAGGCGGGCGGTGTGACGGCCAAGGCCCGCGTGGCGCTGGACCGGGACGGCACGGGCTACTGGCAGGTGCTTGCTGCGGCCGCCGCGGCGCCGGATGCCGCCACGCTGCAGGCCGGCGGCTCCCCGGTCGTCATGACGGCAGGCGTGGTCCACGATATCGATATCGGGGGGCTGGCGGTGAATACGGCCTACAGGCTGCACTTCATCGCCAGGGATGGCGCAGGCCGCGTGCAGCCGGATGTGGCCAGCGTGCCCTTCACCACGCTCAGGCTGGAGCAGAGCATCGACTTTGCGCAGCCGTCGGCGCAAACCTTCGGCACGACATTCACGCCCGTTGCAACGGCTACCTCCGGCCTGGCCGTGACGTTTTCCGCATCTGCGCCAGAGGTTTGCACCGTCGATGCCGCAGGGGTGTTCAGCTTCCATTCCGCAGGCACTTGCAGGATGACGGCCCGGCAGGGCGGCGACGCGACCTATGGTCCCGCCCCCGAGGTGGCTTACCCGGTGACGGTGCAGCCTGCTGCGCAGAACATCGTCTGGAGCATGCCGGCGCCCCTGGTCGTGGATGCACGGGTGGCTCTGAGCGCCGCCGGCGGTGGCTCGTCCCAGGCCGTGCAGTTCAGCTCCCTGACGCCGGCGGCGTGCTCCGTCAGCGGTGCCGAGGTGTCCGGCAGGCTGGCGGGTACGGACAACTGCCTGCTGGCCGCCGATCAGCAGGGGGATGCCAACCACCTGCCTGCGGCCCGGCAAGTCCTGTCCCTGAGCATCGGCAAGGGCGCGCAGGCCATTGCCTTCACTTCCGTGGCGCCAGCGGCCGCCAAGGTGGGCGATACCTATGCCGTGGCAGCAACGGGCGGGGCTTCCGGGAAGGCGGTGGTGTTCTCCGTGGATACGGCGACGGCTGCCCATTGCACCATCGCGGGCGGTTCTGTCTCCTTCATTGCGCCGGGACCCTGCCGCATCCTGGCAGACCAGGCCGGCGATGCGAACTACGAGGCGGCGGCAAGGCAGCAGCAAAGCGTGCAGATCGCCCAGGCCACAACCACCCTGGCGATCACCTCCACCCCCAACCCTTCCCGGCCCGGCGACGATGTGACCATCAGCGTTTCGGCCGTGACCGGGGCGCAGGACCGACGGGGGGCGCTGCGGGCGATGGCGGCGGCGCTCCCCTCGGGCAGCATCACGGTCTCGTACAACGGGGCGCAGCTGGGGTCGGCGCCCCTGGTTGGCGGCGCCGCCAGCATCACGGTCCGGCTGCCCGTGGCGGCCGGATCCCACGGCCTTGTGGTCGACTACAGCGGGGATGCAGTCCACGCCCCGATGAGCCAGGGCTTCACACAGGCCGTGGTGGCGGCGCCGGTGCCCACGCCTGTGCCGGCCCTGCACACCGTGGCGCTGGTCATGCTGAGCCTGCTGGCGGCCGGGATGGGGGCCGGCAGGCTGCCCAGGGGCCGCATGGGCCGCATGGGCCGGTAGGCCAGGCTGCCGGGCGGCATGAACCCCGGCGCGGCGCCTCAGGCGGCAGCGATGCGCCGGACGATGGCCTGGCCCACCTCGGTGGTGCTGGCCGTGCCGCCCAGGTCGGGCGTGCGCGGGCCGCTCCTGATGACTTCCTCGATGGCCGAGACGATGGCGTCATGGGCTGCGCGGCCTGCGCCCTGGCCGTGGGTCAGGAAGTCCAGCATCAGCGCCGCCGACCAGACCATGGCGATGGGGTTGGCGATGTTCTTGCCGTAGATGTCAGGCGCCGAGCCGTGCACGGGCTCGAACAGGCTGGGGAAGCTGCGGTCGGGGTTGAGGTTGGCCGAGGGGGCCAGGCCGATGGTGCCCGTGGTGGCCGGGCCCAGGTCGCTGAGGATGTCGCCGAACAGGTTGGTGGCGGCGACCACGTCGAAGCGGCCCGGCTGCAGCACGAAGCGCGCGGTCAGGATGTCGATGTGCTGCTTGTCCAGCGTGACTTCCGGGTAGGCCTTGGCCACGTCCTCGGCGCGCTGGTCCCACCAGGGCATGCTGATGGCGATGCCGTTGCTCTTGGTGGCCAGGGTGACGTGCTTGCGCTCGCGGCTTTGGGCCAGGTCGAAGGCGTACTTGAGCAGGCGCTCGGCGCCCTTGCGCGAGTAGACCGATTCCTGGATCACGATCTCGCGGTCCGTGCCCTCGTACATGATGCCGCCCAGCGAGGTGTACTCGCCCTCGGTGTTCTCGCGCACCACGTAGTAGTCGATGTCGCCGGGCTTGCGGCCGGCCAGCGGGCAGGGCACGCCTTCGAACAGGCGAACGGGGCGCAGGTTGATGTACTGGTCGAACTCGCGGCGGAACTTGAGCAGCGAGCCCCACAGCGAGACATGGTCGGGCACGGTGGCGGGCCAGCCCACGGCGCCGAAGAAGATGGCATCCATGCCGGACAGCTGCGCCTTCCAGTCGTCGGGCATCATTTTTCCGTGGGCCAGGTAGTAGTCGCAGTGGGCCCAGTCGAAATGGTGGAATTCGAGCTTGATCGCAAAGCGGCTGGCGGCAGCTTCCAGGGCGCGCAGGCCTTCGGGCATGACTTCCTTGCCAATGCCGTCACCGGCGATGACGGCGATCTTGAATGTGTCTTGCATGGTGTCTGTCCTTGGATCGAATGGATGGATATGAAGCGGCGCCGCTGACAGCCAGGCCGCATGCATGGCATTGTTGGCTGCGCCAGGGCTAAATACAATCGGCCAACTGTGGTTCCATTATTTACAGATCGTGAATAAACAGCCGTCTCCCGAAGACCTGCGCGTCTTCACCGTGGTGGCCCGCAAATCCGGCTTTGCCGCTGCGGCCGAGGAATTGGGGGCCTCGCCCGCCTATGTGAGCAAGCGCATCCGCCTGCTGGAAGAAGAACTGGGCGTGAAGCTGCTGCACCGCACCACGCGCCGCGTGGCCGTGACCGAGGAGGGCGAGCGCGTCTTCCACTGGGCGCAGCGCATCCTCGACGACATGGACCAGCTGATGCAGGAGGTGGCCATCACGCGCAGCGAGCCGCGCGGCCTGCTGCGCGTGAGCAGCAGCTTCGGTTTCGGGCGGCATGTGATCGCGCCCGCGCTTTCCAGGCTGGTGGAGCGCCATCCGGGGCTGCAGGTGCGGCTGGACGTGTTCGACCGGCTGGTGGATGTGGCGGGCGAGGGCTTCGATCTGGATGTGCGCGTGGGCGACGAGATCGCGCCCCACCTGATTGCGCGGCGCCTGGCCGACAACCACCGCGTGCTGTGCGCCGCGCCTGCCTACCTGGCGCGCCGTGGCACGCCGCGCACGCCGGCCGAGCTGTCGGCCCATGACTGCCTGGCCATCAAGGAGCGCGACCAGGCCTTTGGCGTGTGGCGGCTGCGCGCGGGCGCGGCCGAGCAGGCGGTGAAGGTCACGGGGCCGCTGTCGGCCAACAACGGCGAGATGGTGGTGCAGTGGGCCGTGGACGGTCGCGGCATTGCGCTGCGCTCGCTATGGGATGTGGGCGCCCATCTGCAGGCCGGGCGCCTGGTGCAGGTGTTGCCCGAATGGCGGCAGGAGGCCAATGTCTGGGCTGTGTATCCGACGCGGCTGCAGCTGTCGGCCAAGGTGCGGGTGTGCGTGGAGTTCCTGCAGGAACACTTCAAGAAGGAGTGGATGGCAGCCGCTCCCTGAGCGGGGCGGCTGCTGCAGCGGACTGGCCGGGGATCAGCCTGCCAGGGCAGCCTTCACTGCGGCGGAGACCTGGCCCATGTCGGCCTTGCCTGCCAGTTGCGCCTTGACCGCGCCCATGACCTTGCCCATGTCGCCGGGGCCGGATGCGCCCAGTTCGGCCACGATGGCCTTGACGGCGGTGGCCACTTCCTCGGCCGACATGCGCTCGGGCAGGTAGGCGGTCAGCACGGCCATCTCGGCCTTTTCCTTGTCGGCCAGGTCCTGGCGGCCCGCGCCCTCGAAGGCGGCGATGCTGTCCTTGCGCTGCTTGATCAGCTTGTCCACGATGGCGATGACGGCGGCGTCCTCCAGCTCGATGCGCTCATCGACTTCCTTTTGCTTCATCGCTGCCTGCAGCAGGCGGATGGTGCCCAGGCGCTCGCTGTCCTTGGCGCGCATGGCGGTCTTCATGTCTTCGGTGATCTGGGCCTTGAGGCTCATGGCTTTTCTCCTGAGGTGATGGCGTCGGAAAACACGGAACAAAAAAACAAAAAACCCGCGCCTGGCGTCCCGAGCGCGGGTTTTGCGGCTGACGAGAGCCGGCTGGTCAAGGGCTGATCAGTACAGCTTCTTGGGCAGCTGCATGCTGCGAACGCGCTTGTAGTGACGCTTGACGGCGGCAGCCTTCTTGCGCTTGCGTTCGGCAGTGGGCTTCTCGTAGAACTCGCGAGCGCGCAGGTCGGTCAGCAGGCCGAGCTTTTCGATGGTGCGCTTGAAGCGGCGCAGGGCAACTTCATAGGGCTCGTTTTCTTTTACGCGGATGGTGGTCATTAGCTAGATTTCCAGATATCTGTGCTGACAGCGGGTTCCCGGGAAGATCGGGCCTGAGAGCCATGTTCAGCGGTTGGTCCCCGTCCAAAGTTAACTAGTATTGGCCGACGGGGCGATTGCCAGCAAAGCGGGCGATTATACGCGAGACGAAAGCGGTCTGACAAATCAGGCAGAAGGCAAGGCCTGCGCACAGGCGTACCCACTGGCCCAGGCCCATTGGAAGTTGTATCCGCCGAGCCAGCCGGTGATATCCACCACTTCGCCAATGCAGTACAGGCCCGGCTGGGTCTTGCATTCCATGGTCTGCTGCGAGAGCGCCCGCGTGTCCACGCCGCCCAGCGTCACTTCCGCCTTCTTGTAGCCTTCCGTGCCCGTGGGCACGATCTCCCAGCGTGACAGGCGCTCGGCCAGCTGGTTCAGGGCCTTGTCGGAGGCTTCGGCGATGGGGCGCTGCCAGGCAGCATCCTGCTGCACCCAGGCATCGGCCAGTCGCGAGGGCAGCCACTGCGCCAGTTCATTGGCGATGAGCTTGCGCGAGCGCGACTTGGCCCTGAGCAGCTCGCCCTGCAGGTCCACCTCGGGCGCGAGGTTGATGCTCAGGGGCGTGCCGGGCTTCCAGTAGCTCGATATCTGCAGCACGGCCGGGCCCGACAGGCCCCGGTGCGTGAACAGCAGGTCTTCCATGAAGGCCATGCGCTCTTTCTTGCTGCCGGTGCTGATCTCCACGGGCAGGGCCAGGCCCGCGAGCTGGGCGTAGGGGGCCCAGGCGTCGCCATCGAAGGTCAGCGGCACCAGGCCCGGCGTGCGTTCGACCAGGGGCAGGCCGAATTGCTGGGCCAGGCGGTAGCCGAAGTCGGTGGCGCCGATCTTGGGGATGGACAGGCCGCCCGTGGCGATGACCAGGCTGGGCGCCTGCACGGCGCCCCGGCTGGTCTGCAGGCGGTATTGGCCGTCCGAGTGCGCCACGGAATCGACCTTGCAGGGCTGCCAGCGCTGCACGCCGCCGGCCTGGCATTCGGCCAGCAGCATGGCGATGATGTCTTCGGCCGAGCGGTCGGCAAACAGCTGGCCCTTGTGCTTTTCATGGTGGGCGATGCCGTGCCTGTCCATGAGCGCAATGAAGTCGGCCGGCGTGTAGCGCGACAGGGCCGAGCGGCAGAACTGCGGGTTGCCGCCCACGAAGTGCTTGTGGGGCGCGCGCACGTCCAGGTCGCGGTTGGTGAAGTTGCAGCGGCCACCGCCCGAGATGCGGATCTTCTCTGCCACCTTCTCCGCGTGGTCCAGGAGCAGCACCGACAGGCCACGCTGTCCGGCCTGGGCCGCGCAGAACAGACCGGCCGCGCCGGCGCCGATGACGATGGCGTCGAAAGAGAGGGAAGAGGTCACAAAAACGTCACTCGGGGGGCAAAAGGGCGCCCATTCTCGCGCAATGGCGCTTTTTCCTAGAATCCCGTGATGAATTTCCCATCGCACCAGCTGAGCATGACCGTGCTCATGTCGCCCGACATGGCGAACTTTTCGGGCAACGTCCATGGCGGCGCCGTTCTCAAGCAGCTCGACCAGGTGGCCTATGCCTGCGCCAGCCGCTACGCGGGCCGCTATGTGGTCACGCTGAGCGTGGACCAGGTGATGTTCCTGCAGCCCATCCACGTGGGCGAGCTGGTGACGTTCCTGGCCAGCGTCAACCACACGGGCAAGTCGTCGATGGAGATCGGCATCAAGGTGGTGGCCGAGGACATCCGCACCCAGGTGGTGCGCCATGTGAACAGCTGCTTTTTCACCATGGTGGCCGTGGACGAGAACAAGCAGCCGGCCGCCGTGCCGACGCTGGTGCCGTCCAACGACGAGGAAAGGCGCCGCTGGCAGGCTGCGCTGATCCGCAAGGACCTGCGCCGCGAGCTGGCCCAGCGCTTCGAGCAAAGCCGCGTGACGGCCAGCAGCACGGTCAGGCCGGGCTGAGCGTGGAGGGCGCGGCGGGCGGCGGATGCCAGGTGCCGGGCGTGCCGCCCTGCAGCTCGTTCCGCACCTGTTCGATGACGCGCCTGAGGTCTTCCATGGCAGCCGGCTTGGACAGCACCTCGTCGGCGCCGGCCTGCAGGTAGCGCAGCGCTTCGGAGGCTTCGGGGCTGGCGGTCAGTGCGATCACGCGGCAGCGGCGCAGCTGGTTTTCGGCCTCGCGCTGGCGCAGGCGCCGGATGAACTCGAAGCCGTCCATGAGCGGCATGCGTCCATCGGTGATGATGAGATCGAAGGACTCGACCAGGCAGCGTGCCCAGGCTTCCTGTCCATCGCCGGCCAGGCAGATGCCGTGGCCCAGCGCGGCCAGCTGGCTCTTGAGCAGCTCGCGGTTGAACAGATAGTCTTCCACGGCCAGGATTCTGAGGTCGGACCCGGACCCGGGTTGTGATGCGGGCAGGGGCTCGGCACTGGCCTGGGGCTTTCCTTGCAGCGCCACCGAGGCGGGCAGGACCAGGGGCAATATTCCCTCTGACGCGGGCGTGACGTCGGCCTGCATGCGGTGGTCCGGCTCCACCAGTGGCAGGCTCAGCCTGACCGTGAAGCGCGAGCCTCGGCCCGGTGCGCTGTCCACCGTGATGGTTCCCCCCATGTGCTCCAGCAGGCGCCGCGTGATGCTCAGGCCCAGGCCGCTGCCAAAGGCCCTGTCCTGGTGGGCGCCTTCCACCTGCGAGAAGGGCTGGAACAGCCGGGCCTGGTCCTGCGGCGCAATGCCGATGCCCGTGTCCTCGACCTCCATCTGCAGCAGAAGGCGGTCATGCCGGCTGGCGCCATGCGCGCGCAGGGTGACGCTGCCGCGCTCGGTGAACTTGATGGCATTGCTGAGCAGGTTGAACAGCACCTGCTTGAGGTGCAGCGGGTCGGCCGTCACGCTGTGGTCCACGCCGCTGCCCACTTCGGTGCGCAGCGACAGCCGCTTGCCGTGGGCCAGTCCTTGCAGCAGCGGGGCCATGTCTTCGATCAGCGGGCGCAGTGCCACGGGCTGGAGCGTGGAGTCGATATGGCCCGACTCGATGCGGTGCAGATCCAGCACATTGCCCAGCAACAGCAGCATGCCCTGGGCGGCCTTGTGGGCGGAGGCCAGCATATCGCGGTGGGGCAGGCCGAGCTTTTCCCGGTCCTGCGCCAGTTCCAGCAAGCCGATGACGGCGCTCAGCGGCGTGCGTATCTCGTGGCTGGTGGTGGACAGAAACAGGCTCTTGGCCTGGTTGGCGGCCTCGGCGCGCCGCTCGGCCCGGCGTGTCCTGCGCATCTGGCGGCTCAGGTAAAAGCCCCAGACCAGGGAGATGACCGTGACCAGGGCCAGCGCCCCGGCCAGCAGCAGCAGGCGCTGGCGGTGCTCGCGCCAGAAGCTCGCGCCGTTGCCGTTATGGTGCGGCGCCCAGTGGTGGACGATTTCGGCCACCTCTTCGGGTGCGATGGACAGTTGGGCCTTTTCCAGGATGCCCAGCAGTTCAGGTTCGGCGGCGTGTACGGCCAGGCTGATGGGGCGGGTGTAGTCGTCCAGGATGCCGGTGAGCTGCAGTCGGCTGCCCAATTGCTGGGCGTTGGCATAGCGCGCCGCGTAGTCGTTGCCCACGAAGGCATCGCTGTCATTGGCCGCCACGCTGGCCAGGGCCTGGGTCAGGTCGGCATACAGCTGCAGCCGTATGCTCGGATGTTCCCTGCGCACCGTGCTTTCGAGAAAGAAGCCCGCCACCATGGCCACGCGCTTGCCCTCCAGTCGCTGGAGGTGGTGTATGGGCTTGTCGCGCGGGGTGCCTGCGTTGGCCTCGGGCCGGGCCATCACCACGACCGTGCTGCGCAGATAGGGCGGCAGCAGCCTGATATCGGGCGAGGCCGTGGGCGGCGAGGTGTACGCCGGGGTGAGCAGGGCCTTGCCGGAGCCCAGCATGGTTTCGAGTTCGGAATAGTTGCGCGCGGCGATGTACTCGAACTGCAGGCCGGCGCGGCGGCTGATCAGGTCCAGGTAGTCGGGGCCTATGCCCTGGGCCTGGCGGTCGGCATCGAGCTGTCCCAGCGGACCCAGCGAGCCGTTGAGCACCACGGGAATGCGCGGATGGGCATCCAGCCACTGCTTTTCCGAGGGCGTCAGCGCCACGCGGTCGCCGCCCAGCAGCGGGCGGCGGCTTCCACTCCAGCTGCGCAGGATGTCGTCGCCGTGCTGCACGGTGATGCTGGGCAGGGCCTGGTCCAGGTAGGCCTTCAGCTGTGCATCGCCATGCCTCACCAGCATGCCGAAGCCACGGCTTTCTATGGGCGCAAAGCCCTGCACGCGCAGGTTGAGCAGGTAGTTGGCCTGGATCAGGTAGTGCACCGTGACCGTGTCGCCGACGAAGCCGTCGATCTCGCCCAGGCTCAGCGCCTCCAGCGCGCGGCGGGGTGTTTCATAGGTCAGCAGCTCGCTGAGGGGATAGGCGGCAGCCACCTGGGAGCGCAGCAGCTGGTCGGGCGTCATGGCCAGCCGCGCACCCCGGCGCCGGACGTCGAAGGGGGCATTCGACGGGGAGACCAGCACGGGCTGGCTGGGCAGGTAGGGCACGCTCAGGGCCAGGTCGGCGCGCTCGGCTTCCAGCTCGGTGCCGCCGCAGGCCAGGTCGATCTCGCCGCGGCGCAGCGCATCGAGCACGGCCGCACGCGATCCATAGGACTTGAAGCGCACGGGCGTGGGAAAAAGCAGGCCCAGGTGGTCGGCCGTGATGCCTTGGAAGCGATCGCCATCGATCATGCCCAGCGGCGGATGGTCCGGCGTGGAAATGCCCAGCGTCAGCGGCCCGCGCGCCTGCAGCCATTGGCGGTGCGCAGGCGTGAGCCAGGGCTTGGCGCCTGCCGTGACGCGCGTGGCCAGCACCATGTCGGCGCCGCTGGCCAGGCCGGGCATGGGCATGGCCATGCCAAGTGCGCAGCCGGCCAGCAGTTGGGCCGCCAGGTGTCGGCATGCCGGCCACCATGCCTGCGTCGCTGTGGAAGTGAGAGTACGGCTTGATGTTTTCATTGAATCCCCCGGTGGCGCTGCCGCCGTCCGGCGCAGCTGACGGCCTGCGAAAACGGTCTAGACGCTGTTTTCGGCAACCAACAGGGGATTTTTAATGAAAACTAATGATTTTATCTATCGATAGATTTTTTCTTTGTTGCAGCTCGGCACTCAGGCGGCAGCAACCGCAGGGTTGGGCTGCTCCTGGGGTTCGGCCATTGCCCGAATGCCATGGACCACATCTCCAACGACGATGACGCTGGGGCTGCCCAGTCCGGTGTCGGCAATGCATTGCACGAGCGTGTCCAGCGTGGCCAGTGCATGGCGCTGCTGCGGCAGGCTGGCGTGCTGGATCACGGCCACGGGCGTGGCGGCGGGCAGGCCGTGCAGCAGCTCGGCGCGGATGTGTTCCACGCTGCTCACGCCCATGTAGATCACCAGGGTGAGCCGGGCATCGCGCGCGGTGGCGGCCAGCTGGCGCCAGTCCGTGCCGCTGTCGCCGGGCTTGGCGTGGCCGGTGATGAAGACCACGCCGTGCGCCCGGTCGCGGTGCGTGAGCGGCGCGCCCAGGCTGGTGAGCCCGGCCAGGCCGGCCGTGATGCCGTTGACGACCTGGACCTCGATGCCGGCCTCGCGCAGATGCTCCACCTCTTCGCCGCCGCGCCCGAAGATGAAGGGGTCGCCGCCCTTGAGGCGCACCACCGTCTCGCCATCCTGCACGGCGGACAGCATGAGCTTTTCGATGAAGGCCTGGGGCGTGCTCTTGCAGCCGCCGCGCTTGCCCACGTAGACGATGCGCGCCGTGGGCGAGGCATGGGCCACGATGGCATCGCTGACCAGGTCATCGACCAGCAGCATGGTGGCCGTCTGTATGGCCTTGAGGGCCTTGATGGTCAGCAGCTCCGGGTCGCCGGGGCCGGCGCCGACCAGGGTGCAGCTGCCGCGCCGGGCGGTGTTTGCGGGGGTGGGGGACGGGGTCGTCATGGCGGGGCTCCGTTTTTCTGGGGTGTTCAGCGAATCTGATCGGCAAGGTGGACGATGTGTTCCACCTGGCGCGTGAGCGCCGGCGGCACGGGCAGGCGGCCCGCAAGCACGTCCTCGGTGTAGCGCGCCGTGGTGTCCACGTCGATCTCGGCGGGCAGGCCCGGGATTTCGGAGGCCGTGCCGCTTTGCTGCTCGGCCAGCAGCTGGTGGGCGCCTGCGACGAATCCGTCGTAGCGCGGCAGCCGGCGCGGGTCGGCCGCGACCTCGCCTTCCAGCCCGCGCGAGAGCAGCACATTCATGCCCAGCGTCCCGAAGGTGCCGTGCAGCATGGGCAGGTACTCGGGATGGGTGTAGGCCGTCACCAGCAAGGACGGGCCGTCGCAGGGCGCCAGCAGCTTGACCACGCTGTGGCCCGGATTGCGCAGGCCGATGACCTCGCGCACGGACAGCAGCCGGGCCAGCGCCGGATGCAGGTGTTCGGTATGCAGATGGGCCACCTGGCCGCCATCGAGTGCCTGGGGTGCCTGCAGCGGCGCAATGCCCAGCGCCTGCAGCACATCGCTGGCCAGGATGCGCCGCGCCTCGGTGCGCATGCCGTGCAGCAGCACGGGCAGGCCTTCGCGCGCCAGCAGCAGGGCCAGCAGGGGCGTGAGCACGGGCAGACGGCGCGCGCCGTTGTAGCTGGGCAGCACGATCACGGGGCGGCCATGGGCCGATGCGGGAAAGCGCGCGGCGCGCGCATGCACGGCATCCAGGAAGCCGCTCATCTCCTCGACCGTCTCGCCCTTGATGCGCATGGCGATGCAGAAGGCGCCGATCTCCAGATCGGTGACGCCCCCGTCCAGCACCTGGCCGAACAGGTCGGCGGCCTGCGCGCGCTCCAGCGCCTTGGCTCCGCGTGCGCCGCGGCCTATTTCCTTGATGTATTGGCTGATGCCCATGGCGTGGTGATCGTGGGTGGAATCCTGTGGGCGCATATTTTCCCGCAGGTTTCATTACTTTTCGCTATATATGCAAACCTGTCGTTCCATGGCCTCTTTCATGCCGCCTGCGGGCTGGGCGCAACGGGGATGTGGCGCACCAGGCGCTTGAGTTCAGGCAGGCAGGAGCCGCAGTTGGTGCCGCAGCGCAATTGGCCTTGCAAAGCGGCCAGGCGGGCATCGTCGCTGCCCTCGCAGCGCGCAAGCACGCCTTCGATGGCGGCCTCGTCCACGTCGAAGCACGCGCAGACCTGGCGCGTGCGCTGCGCCAGGGGCAGCGGTGCCGAGGCCGAGGACATGAGCAGCAGGCGCCCATAGTCCTGGGCCGGCAACTGGTCCTTCAGCAGGGTGCCCAGCCAGCTGCCGGCGCGCGTGTCTCCGGCCAGCAGCAAGGCTTCGACCGTGGTGGACAGGCTGGTGCGGTCCAGCCGCAGCGCACGGCTGTGCTGGCGGCGGCGGTCGCTGTAGCGCAGGGTGTCGGCGGCATCCAGGCCCAGCAGGGACTCGATCTGCGCGATGAGGGCGTCGTCGGGCGCCTCATGCGCGGCGGCGCGCAGCAGCACGCCGTGGCGGGCGCGGGCGGCGTCCTGCAGCGGCACGGCATTGCCGAAAGGCACGCAGCTGGCAAAGCCGAAGTGCGGCATGAGGGCGGACAACTGCTCGCGCACAGCCAGCACACGGTCCTCGGGCAGCCAGGCCATGGCCAGCAGGGTCCAGGGCAGAGCGGCCTTTTGCAGCTTGACGGCCGTGTGCTTGAGTTCAGGCTGCTTGGATGCGGGGCAGAAGGCCGGCGTGGTCAGTGCGTTGAGGCCCCCCGTAGCCGTGCCGCCCAGGTACTCGCCGCCCCAGTGCATGGCCATGAAGAGCTGGGAGGGCGCGAGCTTGGCATC
Organism: Delftia sp. WSY_22; assembly: GCF_043104185.1. NCBI lineage: Bacteria > Pseudomonadati > Pseudomonadota > Betaproteobacteria > Burkholderiales > Comamonadaceae > Delftia > Delftia sp. WSY_22. Next base: position 25,626 of record NZ_JBICKN010000057.1, on the reverse strand, counting down.
GGGCTGCACCGGCACCAGCAGGGCACCGCGGCGGCTGCTCATCTGCACCAGGTCGCCCGCGCGCAGGCCGCGCTCGGCCATGTCCTGCGGATGCATCTGCACACTGGGCTCGGCAGCCTGGCCGAACAGTCGTCCCAGCTGGCCCGTGCGGCTCATGCCGTGCCACTGGTCGCGCAGCCGGCCCGTGGTCAGGCTGAAGGGGTAGCTCGCATCGGGCGACTCGGCCAGCGGCTGCCAGGGCAGCAGGGCAAAGCGGGCGCGTCCATCGGGCGTGGGAAAGCGGCCGTCTTCGTAGAGCCGTGCGCGGCCCAGGGCTGCGCCTTCGGGCAGCGGCCATTGCTGGGGGCCTTGCGCGTCCAGCAGATCCCAGGACAGGCCGGTGATGTCCAGGTCACGCCCGCGCGTGCTTTCGCGGTGCTCGTTCCAGATGGCTTCGGCGCCTGCGGCGGCGTCCTCGGTGTCGTAGGGGAAGAGGCTGGGCCGGCCCGGGCGCAGCCGCGTTTCCATGCGCCGTGCGCAGTCCACGGCGATGTGCCAGTCATGGCGCGCGGCGCCCGGTGCGGCCACGGCGGGGCGTACGCGCGAGATGCGCCTTTCGCTGTTGGTCACCGTGCCGATCTTCTCGCCCCAGGTGGTGGCGGGCAGCAGCAGGTCGGCGTAGGCGCAGGTGGCGGTGGTGGCGAAGGCCTCCTGCACGATGACGAATTCGGCCCGCTGCAGTGCGCGCCGCACCAGGGCCTGGTCGGGCATGCTTTGCGCGGGGTTGGTGCAGGCTATCCACAGCGCGCGGATCTCGCCCTCGGCGGCGGCCTCGAACATCTCCACGGCGGTCTTGCCAGGGCGTGGCGGCACGGCGTCCACGCCCCACAGGGCGGCCACTTCGGCGCGGTGGGCGGGGTTGGCCAGGTCGCGGTGGGCCGACAGCAGATTGGCCAGCCCGCCCACCTCGCGCCCGCCCATGGCATTGGGCTGGCCCGTGAGCGAGAACGGTCCCGCGCCTGCGCGCCCGATCTGGCCCGTGGCCAGGTGCAGGCCGATCAGCGCGGCGTTCTTGGCCGTGCCGTTGCTGCTCTGGTTCAGGCCCTGGCAGTACAGGCTGAGCGTTGCGCCACGGGCGGCGCCGTCCCGCGCATCTCCTCCCAGCGCGAACCACTGCGCGGCCTGGAAAAGGTCGTGGCGGGGCAGGCCGCAGACCTCGCTCACGCGCTCGGGCGTGGCCTCCCGCACCAGGGCCTGCAGGTCGGCAAAGCCGCTGGTGTGGCGCGCGATGTAGGCCCGGTCCAGCCAGCCTTCCAGCTCCATGATGTGCAGCATGCCGTGGAACAGCAGGGTGTCGCTGCCGGGGCGCAGCGGCAGGAAGAGGTCGGCCATGCCGGCCGTGTCGGTGCGGCGTGGGTCGGCCACGATGATCTTCATCTGCGGCCGCGCAGCACGCGCCTGCTCTATGCGCCGCGTGAGCACGGGGTGGGCCCATGCCGCGTTGCTGCCCACGATGAACAGGCAGTCCGCATGGTCCACGTCCTCGTAGCAGGCCGGCGGCGCGTCGGCGCCCAGCGTGGCCTTGTAGCCCGCCACGGCGCTGCTCATGCACAGGCGCGAGTTTGTGTCGATGTTGTTGGTGCCGATCAGGCCCTTGGCCAGCTTGTTGAAGACGTAGTAGTCCTCGGTCAGCAACTGGCCGCTCACATACAGGCCCACGGCATCGGGGCCGTGCTCCTGCACGATGGAGGCCAGCCTGCCGGCTGCCAGGTCCAGCGCGGCATCCCAGCTGATGTCCCGGGGCGCCGCCCCGCGCGTGGTGCGCAGGGCGGGCTGCAGCAGCCGGGTCTGCCGCGCCAGGGCGGGCGAGGCCGTCAGATGCAGCGTGCTGCCCTTGGTGCACAGGCGCCCGTGATTGGCCGGATGCGCCGGGTCGCCGCGCACGCCCGTGATGCGGGCGCCATCGCTTTCGATGATGACGCCGCAGCCTGTGCCGCAGTAGGGGCAGGTGGATCGGGTTTCTTGCATGGTGGGCCTGGGGTGGATGAGGGAAGGGCAGGGCACGGGGGCGGGCGCCGTCACGGGCCGCTGGCCGGGTCGGCCTGGCTGGCCTGGCTGGCTTGACTTTCGCCGAACATGAGGCGGTCGCGCAGTTCCTGCACTGCCACGCCATCGCGCAACAGGCGGAAGTACCAGCCACCGTCCTCGGTGTCGCCATACAGGCAGGCGCCGACCAGTCTGTCGCCGCGCAGCACCAGCTTGCGGTACACGCCCGCGCCGGGGTCGCTGAGCACGATTTCCTCCGTGTCGTCGTCGCCGCGAAAGTCGCCTGCGCTGAACAGATGAATGCCCGTGACCTTGAGCTTGGCCGAGGTCTGCGAGCCCGGGTAGCGGCCGATGCCGATTTCGGCCAGGTGGTTGGCCAGCACCTTGCCCTGCTCGAACAGCGGCGCCACCAGCCCGTAGGCCACGCCCCGGTGCGCCGCGCATTCGCCCACGGCATAGATGCGCGGGTCGGTCACGGTCTGCAGCGTGTCGCTGACCACGATGCCGCGCTGCACGTGCAGGTGCATCTGCTCGGCCAGCGCGGTCTCGGGTCGGATGCCCACGGCCATGACCACGAGCGAGGCCGGCGCATCGCGCCCGTCCTGCAGGTGCACGCAGGCCACGCGGCCCTGGCCGTCGCCCGTCAGCGCGCGGGTCTGGGCCTGCATCAGAAAGCGCATGCCGCGCTCGGCCAGCGAGGCCTGCAGCAAGGCGGCGGCGGTCTCGTCCAGCTGGCGGTCCAGCAGGCGCTCGCCCGCATGCACCACGGTAACCTCCATGCCGCGCTTCATGAGGCCGTTGGCGGCCTCCAGGCCCAGCAGGCCGCCGCCGATGACCACGGCATGGCGGTGGCTGGCGGCCGCCGCGATCATGGCCTGGGTGTCGGCAATGTCGCGGTAGCCCAGCACGCCTTCCAGCTCGCGCCCGGGCACGGGCAGCATGAAGGGGCGCGATCCCGTGGCCAGGATCAGGCGGTCGTACCCGGCGCTCACCGGCTGTCCGGCCGCGTCCACGGCGTGCACCACGCGGCGCGCCCGGTCCACCGCATGCACGCGGCAGCCTGCATGCAAGGTGATGCCGTGCCGGGCATACCAGGACCAGTCGTTGAGGATGATTTCGTCCAGCTGCTGCTCGCCCGCCAGCACCGGCGACAGCATGATGCGGTTGTAGTTGGGGTGCGGCTCGGCGCCGAACACGGTGATCTCGTAGAGGTCGGGCGCGATCCTGAGCAGCTCTTCCAGCGTGCGCACGCCGGCCATGCCGTTGCCCACCATCACCAGCCTGGATTTCTTCATTGCGCCCCCGCATCGGTTCGAAAAGCAAAAAGGCGTCATCCCCACTGCGCGGCTGCTGCCTGCGCGCGGGTTGACGCCTTTGTCCCTGGGGCAGCGGCACCTCGTTGCGCCTTGCCCCCATGGCCTGCAATGGCCACGCACGGGATGAAGCAAGCGGCATGCCAGGGCGCGCAGCCCTGCGCGGGCGCTGTCCTCGGGGCTGCCGCCCGGCGGCCGAGCCATGGTGGTGCGCCGCATGCCTCAAGGCGGTGCGCCCGCTATCGAGAGCGCGCAATCAGATGTCTGAATCGAATGGAGGTTTTGTGGCGATTTGTTTCAAATGCGACGAATCGGGGTACAACAAGCCACCGGGTCCTGCAGTAAGCCAGGGCCGCAATGACGTGAAGGATTTTTCTTCTTCAAGGGACCACGCCTATGAGAGTGAATCTGCCAGTCAGCACGCGTGAATACGCATTTCCCAAGGGCCAGACCCTGGTGTCCACCACGGACCTGAAGGGGCGCATCCTCTACTGCAACCCGATGTTCATCGAGGTCAGCGGCTACGAGCGCGAAGAACTGCTGGGCCAGCCCCACAACATGATCCGCCACCCCGACATGCCCGAGGAAGCCTTCCGCGACATGTGGGCCACCATCTCGGCCGGCCTGCCCTGGTCGGCGCCCGTGAAGAACCGGCGCAAGAACGGCGACTTCTACTGGGTCATGGCCAATGTCACGCCGCTGATGGAAGGCGACCGGCCCTCGGGCTACATGTCGGTGCGCACCGAGGCCACGCGCGAGCAGACGGATGCGGCCGAGCGCCTCTACGCAACCATGCGCGCCGAAAAGGACGCAGGGCGCAAGGTCCACGTGCTGCGCGCCGGCCATCTGGTGCGCAACAACCTGCGCGGACGCCTTGCCAGCGCGCTGAGCCTGGGCCTGGCAGGCAAGCTGGTGCTGATCTTCTTCCTGGTGGTGGCGGCGGCCTTTGGCGCGGCAATGGCGGGAGGGCACACGCTGGATGCATGGTCCGCGCTGGCCTGGCTGGCGGTCTGCATCTTCACGGGGCTGGCCGGGGCCTGGGCGTACCGGCTGACCGTGGCGCCGCTGGCGCAGATGGTGCTGCAGGCCAACCGCCTGGCGGCCGGCGACCTGACGCAGACCATACGCATCACGCGCAAGGACGTGGTGGGCGATCTGCAGAAGGCGCTGAGCCAGCTCAATGTGAACCTGCTGTCCATCGTGCGCGATGCGCGCGAGGAAAGCGACAAGATGCAGATCTCCACGCGGGAAATCGCGCAGGGCAACCAGGACCTGTCCGCGCGCACGGAAACCCAGGCCGGCAACCTGCAGCAGACGGCGGCCTCGATGGAGGAGATCACGGGCACGGTCAAGCACACGGCCGAGTCGGCGCGCCAGGCCACGGACCTGGCCACCCAGGCCAGCGAGGTGGCCGAGCGCAGCAGCGGCGCCGTCGACGGCGTGGCGGCCACCATGAAGCAGATCCAGGCCGCGTCGGGGCGCATCGGCGAGATCACGCAGCTCATCGACTCCATCGCCTTCCAGACCAACATCCTGGCGCTGAACGCCGCCGTGGAGGCCGCGCGCGCGGGCGACCAGGGCCGGGGCTTTGCGGTGGTGGCGGCCGAAGTGCGCAGTCTCTCGCAGCGCACGCAGGCAGCGGCCAAGGAGATCCGCGAACTCATAGACGACTCCGCCGCCAAGGTGCTGGATGGCAATCAGCGCACCGAGGTCGCGCAGAAAACCATGACCGAATCGCTGGACCTGGTGCGGCGCGTGAACCTGCTGATCGGCGAAATCCACAGCGCCTCCAACGAGCAGCTCAGCGGCATCTCGCAGGTCAACGCGGCCGTGGCGCATCTGGACAACATCACGCAGCAGAACGCGGCGCTGGTGGAGCAGAACGCGGCATCGGCCATGGCCTTGCAGGCCCAGGCGCAGACCGTGTCGGAGACCGTGCAGGTCTTCCGGCTGGACGCCACGGCCCGGGCACCGGCGGCCGTGGCCGACGCAGTGGCGCTGCGCCGGTCCATGAAGGCGCAGGCGCCGCTGCCGCCGCTGCGGCCGCCGCGCACCCAGCCGCAGCCGGCGCTGACCACGGGCTGAGCGCGATCCGGGCGCTGGAAAACATCGTTGACACTTGGGGCGCTGCGCCGCCATGCCCGCTGCACCGGCCGGCGCTACCATGTGACTTTGTGTTGACCGGGCGACCGGATGAAGGAACGACCATGAACTCCAGCTCTTCCCTGGCCGCCGAACTGATGGCCCAACTGCAGGGCGCGCCCATGCAGCAGATGGCAGACCAGATCGGCGCCAGCCCCGCTCAGACCGAAAGTGCCGTGGGCGCGGCCCTTCCCGTGCTGCTGGGCTCGCTGGGCCGCAATGCGGCCGATCCGCAGGGCGCGGCCAATCTCTTCGGCGCGCTGCAGCGCGACCACGGCGCGGCCAGCGGTGGCGCCGGCGGGCTGGATCTGGGAGGCCTGCTGGGCTCGCTGCTGGGCGGCGGCGCAGGCGCAGGCGGCAATGCGGGCGGCGGGCTCGACGGCGCAGCCATCCTGGGCCATATCCTGGGCGGCAACCAGCAGCGCGCGCAGGACGGCCTGGGCCAGGCCACGGGCCTGGGCAGCGGCGGCGCGGCCCAGCTGCTGCAGCTGCTGGCCCCCATCGTCATGTCCTTTCTTGCACAGCGCGTGAGCGCAGGCGGCATGGATGCCGGCGGCCTGGGCCAGGTGCTGGGCCGCGAGCATGCGCAGGCGCAGCAGCAGGGCGGCCTGGGTGGTGGTTTGCTGGGAAGCCTGCTCGATCAGGATGGCGACGGCCAGGTAGGTCTCAGCGATCTGATGAAGATTGGTGGCAGCCTGCTGGGCGGCCGCCGCTGAAGGGCCGCATTCACTGAATCGGGCAGGGCCGGTGCGTGTGCATACACGCGCTGGCCCTGTTGCTTTTTGGGCGCAGTTCGGATGACACTAGAACCGAATTGGCGAACGACTGAAAGGCACCCATGACAGCAGTTGCAGACATTCTCAAGTCCAAGGCCACCAGCGCGGTGTACAGCATCGCGCCTACCGATTCCGTGCTCGACGCGCTGCGGCTCATGGCCGACAAGGGCATTGGCGCCCTGCTGGTGATGGAGGGCAGCGAGATCGCAGGCATCGTCACCGAGCGCGACTACGCGCGCAAGATCGCGCTGCTGGGGCGCACCTCGGGCGCCACCCTGGTGCGCGACGTGATGACGCGCGACGTGCTCTTCGTCGGCCCCACCCAGACCACGCAGGAATGCATGGCGGTGATGACCGAGAACCGGCTGCGCCACCTGCCCGTGGTGGACGAGGGCGGCAAGCTGCTGGGCCTGATCTCCATCGGAGACCTGGTCAAGGACATCATCTCCGAGCAGAAGTTCATCATCGAGCAGCTGGAGCACTACATCTCGGGCCGGCACTGAGCCAGGGCTCGGCCTGCCCGCCATGGGCAGGGTCTCGAAGGCGGCAGGACCTGTGAAGGTTCAGGCCGCCTTTTCCACATGCCCCTGGCGGGTGTAGAGGAAATCGATCACGGCCTTGCGGCACTGGCGGTAGAGGTCGTCCTCGGCCAGCGCCACGCGGTTGCGCGGGCGGGCCAGGCCGACCTGCAGCACCTCGCCGATGGTGGCGGCCGGGCCGTTGGTCATCATCACGATCTTGTCGGACAGCAGCACGGCCTCGTCCACATCGTGCGTGACCATGACCACGGTGCTTTGCGTGCGCGCCACGATCTCCAGCAGCTCGTCCTGCAGCTTGGCGCGCGTGAGCGCATCGAGCGCGCCGAAGGGCTCGTCCATCAGCAGCACCTGCGGCTCCATCGACAGCGCGCGCGCAATGCCCACGCGCTGCTTCATGCCGCCCGATATCTCGCCGGGCCGCTTGTGCGCGGCATGGGCCAGGCCCACCAGTTCCAGCGCGGCCAGGGTGCGGGCCTTGAGCTGGGCGCGGCTTTCCGTGCGGCCATAGACGCGCTCCACGGCCAGGTGGATGTTGCCCTCGCAGGTCAGCCAGGGCAGCAGCGAGTGGTTCTGGAAGACCACGGCGCGCTCGGGTCCGGGGCCCTTGATCTCCTTGTTGGCGCACAGCAGCACGCCCGTGGTGGGCGTGGTCAGGCCCGCGATCAGGTTCAGCAGGGTGGACTTGCCGCAGCCCGAGTGGCCGATCAGCGAGACGAATTCGCCTCGCGCAATGGTCAGGTCGATATTGCGCAGCGCCGGAAACAGGCCCTTGGCGGTCTTGAAGCTCTGCTCCACGCCCTGGATCTCGATGAACTTGGACGATGCATTCATGCCTTCACCTCTTCGAACGTAAATGCCGTTGCCAGCTTGACCAGGGCCATCTCCAGCAGCAGGCCCACGATGCCGATCACGAAGATCGCGATGATGATGTTCTTGACGTTGAGGTTGTTCCACTCGTCCCAGACCCAGAAGCCGATGCCCACGCCGCCGGTGAGCATCTCGGCCGCGACGATGACCAGCCAGGCCGTGCCCACGGCCAGGCGCACGCCGGTCAGCATGTAGGGCAGCACGGCCGGGAACAGGATGGTGGTGGCGATCTTCCATTCGCTGAGGTTGAGCACGCGCGCCACGTTCATGTAGTCCTGGGGCACGCGCTGCACGCCCACGGCGGTGTTGATGAGCATGGGCCAGATCGAGCAGATGAAGATGGTCCAGATGGCCGCCGGGTTGGCGCCCTTGAAGACCAGCAGGCCGATGGGCAGCCAGGCCAGTGGCGACACCGGGCGCAGCAGGCTGATCAGCGGGTTGAACATGCGCGACAGGAAGTTGAAGCGCCCGATCACGAAGCCGGCCGGAATGCCGACCAGGGCCGCCAGGCCGAAGCCCACGGCCACGCGCTGCAGCGAGGCCAGCACGTTCCAGCCCACGCCCTGGTCATTGGGGCCGTTGCGGTAGAACGGGTCGCTGAAAATCTCCACCGCCTGCTGCCAGGTCGCCAGGGGCCCCGGAATGCTCTGGCCCGAGCCTGCGGCCACCAGGGACCACACGCCCACGAGCAGGCCGAGGCCGCACAGCGGCGGCAGCACGGCCAGCCATAAAGCGCGCGACAGCGCCGCCCAGTCGCGCGCAGGGGCGGGAGTCCTGGGCGTTGCCGGGGCAGCCTGCATGGCCGGGACCGGGGATGCAGCGGTGGGGGAAACCGGCGCAGGCGGGGCGGCGGCGGTGGAGGGCTCTGCCGGGAAGTGGAAGACGGCGCTGACCATGGTGTGTTCCTCGGTGGGATGGGTCTTCAAAGGGGATCTCTCAGGCCTTGATGGCGAAGCTGTCCGCGTACTTGCGCGGGTCCTTGCCGTCCCAGACCGTGCCGTCCATCAGCTTGCTGCTGCGCATCTCGCCCTTGGGCAGCGGGGCCTTGGCGGCGGTGGCGGCCTGCTGGTAGATGTCCAGGCGGTTGATGGAGCGGGCCACGCCCAGGTAGTCGGGGTGCTCCTTGAGCAGGCCCCAGCGCTTGTGCTGGGTGAGGAACCACATGCCGTCGGACAGGTAGGGGTAGCCCACGCTGCCGTCGCCGTAGAACTTCATGTGGTGGGGATCGTCCCAGGTCTTGCCCATGCCGTCCTGGTAGCGGCCCAGGATGCGCTGGTTGATGGCGTCCACGCCGGTGTTCACATAGGCCTTGCCGGCAATGGTGTCGGCCATGCGGGTCTTGTTGGCCAGGCTCTCGTCGATCCAGCGGCCGGCCTCGATGATGGCGGCCGTCACGGCGCGTGCCGTGTTGGGGTTCTGGCGGGCAAATTCGGCCGTGGTGCCCAGCACCTTCTCGGGATGGTCCTGCCAGATGGCCTGGGAGGTGGTGGCCGTGACGCCGATGCCGTCCATGATGGCGCGGTGGTTCCAGGGCTCGCCCACGCAAAAGCCGTCCATGTTGCCCACGCGCATGTTGGCCACCATCTGCGGCGGCGGCACGGTGATGACCTTGGCATCCTTGAGCGGGTGGATGCCGTTGGCCGCCAGCCAGTAGTACAGCCACATGGCATGCGTGCCCGTGGGAAAGGTCTGGGCAAAGGTGTATTCGCGCTTTTCGCTGGCCATCAGCTTGGCCAGGCCTGCGCCGTTGACGGCGCCCTTGTCGGCCAGTTTCTTGGACAGCGTGATGGCCTGGCCGTTGTGGTTGAGCGTCATCAGCACGGCCATGTCCTTCCGGGCGCCGCCCACGCCCAGGTGCATGCCGTAGACCAGGCCGTACAGCACATGGGCAAAGTCCAGTTCGCCATTGGCCAGCTTGTCGCGCACGCTGGCCCAGCTCGCTTCCTTGGAGGGAATGATCCTGACACCGTACTTCTGGTCGATCCCCAGCACCGAGGCCATGACCACGCTGGCGCAATCGGTCAGCGGAATGAAGCCGATGCGCACTTCCTTTTTCTCGGGCGCATCCGAGCCGGCCGCCCAGGCGCCGTGGTGGCCCAGCTGGGTGTAGAGCGCCGCGCCGCCTGCCAGCGTGCCGGCCTGGCGCAGAAAATCGCGCCGGGGCAGTGCCGGGCCGGAGGTGAGAGGGCCTGTGGTGGGCTGGGGCGTGGACGCCATGGCGGAACTCCTTCGATCGTCGGGAATGGAACACTTGCAAACCGGCATGTCCCAAGCAAAACGGCGTCCTCTCCGGCCGCGCTGCGCGGGGAGAGTGACGCCGTTGTCCTGGGGCCCTGAATCAAGACCGGGTTCCCGGCCGCCTTTGGCCGGGATTTGCCAGAGTCAATGCAGAAACCGTGCCAGGCGGCGTTCAAGGGGGACCATGCACTCCACCTGCCTTGCCGTCCGCGCCGGGCCACCTTCTGGTGCGCGACTTGCCGCAGCACTGCACCAAGTCGGTGCTGCGCTGCAACATGGCGCGCAGCGGCCCGGGTTCATGGGGCGGGCGGCAGCAGATCGGCCATGGAAAGCACGGCCTGCGCCACTTCGGCCAGGCGGCGGTTCTGGTTCATGGCGGTCTGGCGCAGCAGCTTGTGGGCCTCGCCTTCGCTGAGCTGGCGCCGTGTCATCAACAGGCCCTTGGCGCGCTCCAGCAGCTTGCGTTCCGTCAGCGTGGCGCGCACGGTCTCCAGCTCGGCCTGCATGGCCTGCAGCCGCTGGGACTGGTCCTGCACCAGGTCCATCACGGATCGGTCCAGCTGCGGGCCCAGACGCGCGGCCGGGGGCTGCAGCCCGCCCAGCGCCAGCGTGGCGGAGACGGGCGTGATCTCCATTGCCTGCGGCGCCTGCAGCAGCGTCTGCAGGGCGGCGCGCGCATCGACAATGCAGCGCTGGCACTGCTGCTGCAGCTCGGCCGTCAGGCGGGCCTCGACGGTGTGCAGCGCATCCATGCGCCGCGAGCAGCTGTCGAACCAGGGCTCGGCCATCTCCGGCGCCAGGGGAGTGCCCGGCGCGGCCGTGCAGCCCACGCGGCGCAGGCGTTCGATCACGGCCAGCGTGGCGTCGGCCGCGCTGCTTTCTTGCCACAGGGCCAGGGAATGGGGCGGCGCGAACTCCGCAAAGACCTGAAAGCAGCGCTCCTGCGAGGCGATCAGGTGCAGCCAGTGCTGCTGGCGCGGCGCATCGCTGACGCCCGCACCAAAGGCGGCCACGCCCGTGGCACGCTCCTGGCCCGCGAATTCCTTGCCCTGCATGAAGTTGAACAAGGCCACCAGCAGGCGCGAGATGCCGGGCTCGGGCGCGCTGTCGGCCGCCTCGAACACCACGGCCAGCAGGCCTGCCACCAGCTCGATGTAGATGGCGGTGGCCGCCTCCGGCGACAGGTCGTGGCTGGCGACGCGCTCGCGCAGCGCAGGCAGGGCGTCCAGGCACTGCAGCACATGGGCGATGCGGCTGAACAGTCGCGCGCCATGGCCGGGGTGCCCCGTGGAGTCTGTTTGGCCGGGCTGCATGTCCAGCCGGTCGAAGCCGTCAAGCGCCGCCGCGGCAATCCGGTCGCACTCGGCCATCTGCGCCAGCCGTGCCTCGCCGCCATGCGCGCCCGCGCTGGCCAGAAAGACGTTGGACAGGCCGCGCTCCTTTTGCAGCGCATGGATGAGGCGGCTGAGCAGATCCACCAGTGCGCTGGTGCGCTGCAGTTGCTCCAGCTCGCCGATTTCGCACTGGCGCGCGGCCACAAGAAAGTTGAGAGCGGTTTTCATGGGGGACGGGTCCTGTCTGCCTGCGTTGATGCAATTCCCATGCCGGGCCTGCCGTGGCGCAAAAGGAGAAGTAGAAGCAAGGCGCAGGGTTTGATAGAATTTTTCTAACGTTTTGAAATCGTCGATACAAATTTGGACGCGCGAATGTGTCGAGTATTTGCCGGGCGCCCTGCAGGAAAAGCCCGGCTTTCCGGCACACACGACAACCATGGCATAGCCATCCACAAGATCGGGCTGCGCAATGCGGCAGCGAGGCTGAATCAGCATGAGCTTGCAATATCACGAGAAGATCGGATGTCCCCCGTGCGCTGGCGGTTCATGACCCAGGCGGTGTTGCGGCGGACTGCTGTGCGCCGGCGTGGCCCGTCCCTGGCTGCGCTGCTGCTGGGCCTGGCGCAGTGCCGGGCACTGGCGGGGGGCGAGCTCCTGGCCGCGTCGGCGCCATCCGATGGCCAGGGAAGCTGGGCCGCGGGGTGGAGCGCTTTCGGCCTGTGGGGCGCCATTCCCGTTCTGATATTCCTGCTGGTTTCGCTGGTGGTCCATGTGCGCCTGCGCGAGAAGGCTCAGCGCCTGACGCAATCGCTGCAGCAGACCAATGAAAAGCTGCTGCGCGCCAATGTGAAGCTCAAGCGCATCGCCTTCAGGGACCCGCTGACCGGCACGGCCAACCGTGCGCTGCTCGAGTACCGGCTTGGCCGGGCGATTGCGCGCGCCGACAGCTCGGTGGAGCAGCCAGGGCCCGGCGGACCGGTGCGCGTGGGCCTGCTGTACATCGATCTGGACGGATCCAAGCCCATCAACGACGTGGAGGGCCATGCCGCAGGTGACGCGCTGCTGTGCCAGGTGGCCGTGCGCCTGAACCGTATGACGCGCAAGTCGGACACGCTGGCGCGCGTGGGGGGCGATGAGTTCGTGCTGCTGCTGGGCTGCCTGGCATCGGAGGACGATGCCGTGGCCATGGCCGGCCGGGTGCAGAAGGTTTTGGGCCAGCCCTTCGATCTGCCGGGAAAGTCCATCTCCATCGGCAGCTCCGTCGGCGTGGCCATCTATCCCGATCATGGCCAGAAGGAAAAGCTCATGGCGGCGGCCGACCTCGCCATGTACACGGCCAAGCGCGCCGGCGGGAATTCCTGCGCCATCTTCAAGGAAAGCATGCGCAAGGATGTGGCCGTGCAGTTCGACCTGCAGCAAGCCCTGCGCCGCGCCGTGGCAAGCCAGCAGCTGGTGCTGTTCTACCAGCCCAAGATCGATGCCCGCACGGGCCGCATCCGCAGCGTGGAGGCGCTGGTTCGATGGAACCATCCCCGATTCGGCCTCATCAGCCCCCGCGTGTTCATTCCGCTGGCCGAGCGCTTCGGCCTGATCAGCGAGATCGGCGACTGGGTCATCGACGAGGCCTGCCGCCAGACTGCCCAGTGGACGCGCCAGCGGCGCTTCATGCGCGTCTCCATCAATATCTCGGGCTATCAGCTCTTTCAGACGCGGCTGGCCCAGTACATCGGCGAAGCGATCGAGCGGCACCGCATTCGGCCCGAGCAGCTGGTCTTCGAGATCACCGAGTCCGTGGCCATGGAGGACGACAAGACCACCATGGCCGTGATTGCCGAGTTGACGGGCATGGGCGTGCAGATTTCCATCGACGACTTCGGCACCGGCTACTCCAGCCTTGCCCTGCTGCGCCAGCTGGGCGCCGACGAGGTCAAGATCGACCGCAGCTTCGTGCGGGACGTGGCCATCAAGAGCGACGCGCGGGCCGTGGTCGATGCCATCGTGCGCCTGGCCCATGCGCTGGAGCTGCGCGTGGTGGCCGAAGGCGTGACCGACCAGCAGCAGCGCGAAGTGCTTCAGACGCTGGGCTGCGACGAGCTGCAGGGCTTTTACTTCGCTCGCCCCATGAACGCCCAGGCGCTGATCGCCAGCGAAATCTGGACCTCCGACGGCATCGAGCCCGTGCAGTTCTCGCGCTCGTCATACCTGGACAACCTGTAGCGGCCCGCCGGCCCCGCAACTGCCCGCCGGCCAGGGGCCATTGACGCGGGCGGCCGTGCGCCGCGCCCGCAGGTTCTACACTTCAGTCCCATGAGTTTGCTGATTCTGGGGATCGAATCCTCCTGCGATGAAACCGGCGTGGCCCTGGTCGAGGCCCCCGATGGCACGGGCGTGCCCAGGCTGCTGTCCCATGCGCTGCACAGCCAGATCGACATGCACCGCGCCTATGGCGGCGTGGTGCCGGAGCTGGCCAGCCGCGACCACATCCGCCGCGTGCTGCCGCTGACCGAAAGCGTGCTGGGCGAGTCCGGCCGCACGCTGGACCAGGTCGATGTGATCGCCTTCACGCGCGGCCCCGGCCTGGCCGGCGCGCTGCTGGTGGGCGCGGGCGTGGCCTGCGCCATGGCTGCGGCGCTGGACAAGCCCGTGCTGGGCGTGCACCACCTGGAAGGCCACCTGCTGTCGCCCTTCCTGAGCGCCGATCCCCCCGAATTCCCCTTCGTGGCCCTGCTGGTCTCGGGCGGCCACACGCAGCTGATGCGCGTGGACGGCGTGGGCAGCTACGCCATCCTGGGCGAGACCATCGACGACGCGGCCGGCGAGGCCTTCGACAAATCGGCCAAGCTCATGGGCCTGCCCTATCCGGGCGGCCCCGTGCTCTCGCGCCTGGCCGAGGGCGGGGACGCGCAGGCCTTCAAGCTGCCCCGGCCGCTGCTGCATTCGGGCGACCTGGACTTCTCGTTCGCCGGCCTGAAGACGGCCGTGCTGACCCAGGCGAAGAAGCTGGGCGATGACCTTGAGGCGCGCAAGGCCGACCTGGCCGCCAGCACGCAGGCGGCCATCGTCGAGGTGCTGGTCAAGAAGACGCTGGCGGCGCTGCAGCAGACCGGCATGAAGCGCGTGGTCGTGGCCGGCGGCGTGGGCGCCAACCGTCTGCTGCGCGCCCAGCTGGATGCGGCCTGTGCCAAGCGCAAGCTGCGCGTGCACTACCCCGAGCTGCACCTGTGCACCGACAACGGCGCCATGATCGCCATGGCCGCCGCCATGCGCCTGCAGGCAGGCCGCGAAATGGCGAACAGGCACTACGCGTTCGACGTCAAGCCGCGCTGGCCGCTCGATTCGCTGGCCTGATGGTCCGGGGCCGCGTGCCCGGCCTGCACGGCGGGCGCAAAAAAAGCCCGGCGCGGGCCGGGCTCTGGAAACGGGCTGTCACCTTGCCAAGAGGATGGAAGAAAGGATGGTTGACAGCCCGGGTGCACAAACGCGCTGGCCGTGACCGGACTTACTGGATGCTCAGCATGGTGGCCTTGCTCTGGGGTTCCAGGCGGGCCAGGGACAGCGTGAGCACGCCGTTTTCCAGCTTGGCGCTGCTGGCGGCCGTGTCGATTTCATGGTCCAGCTCCCAGGCACGCTGCACCTGGCGGGGCGCGCCCTCGACGCTGGACAGACGGACCACGGCGCCTTCGATGCTCAGCTGCAGCTGCTCGCGGGACAGGCCGGGCACATCCAGCTGCAAGGTCGTGGCCTTTTCATCGCGCTGAACCTGCACCGACGAGAGCGAAGGGGCCGCGTTGCCCAGGGTGCCTTGCAAGAAGCGCTGCAGGGCCAGATCGGCGGCTTGGGGAGCGAAGGCGTTGCGGCGGAGAACAGGCGTGAAGATCATGGTGGGTTGGCTCCTATAAACTGCGCGGCTTCATCGAAGTTGTCGCCGCATGGAGCCTAGTTAAGCGGTGTTGAACGCATTTCAAGAGGAAAAAGCCATGAATAAATTGCGCCGCAAGGTCTTGAAAAGCGGCGCCATGGCGCTATTTGCGGCGCCCGCGCTGCTGGCCCGTGCGTCAAGCGGACACGACCGGCCCGTGTCGCCGCCGCGCGGCGAGCCGATACGGCTGGCGCTGATCGAAAGCCTGTCCGGCCCCTTTGCCAACACGGGCGAGGCCGTGTTCCGCAACCTGCTGTGGGCCGCCGAGCGCGTGAACGCGCGCGGCGGTGTGCTGATGCCGGCCGCGCAGGGCGGCGCCCGGCCCTTGGCCATCGAACGCCATGACAGCAAGGGCCAGAACGAGGAGGCGCTGTCCGCGCTGCGCGCAGCCATCGACGGCGGTGCGCGCGTGGTCATGCAGGGCAATTCTTCGGCCGTGGCCGCCGTGCTGGTCGATGCCATTGCCAAGCACAACGAGCGCGATCCGGCCCGGCGCGTGCTGTACCTGAACTACTCGGCCGTCGATCCTGCGCTCACCAACGAGCGCTGCAGCTTCTGGCACTTTCGCTTCGACGCCCATGCCGACATGCGCATGGCCGCGCTGATGCAGGTGCTGCGCGAGGACGGGGCCGTGCGCAGCGCCTACCTGATCGGGCAGGACTACAGCTTTGGCCAGGCCGTGCTGCGCGAGGCACGGCGCCAGCTGGCCGCGCAGCGGCCCGATGTGGCCATCGTGGGCGACGAGCTGCACCCCGTGGGCCGCGTCAAGGACTTTGCGCCCTATGCCGCCAAGATCAAGGCCAGCGGCGCCCAGGCCGTGATCACGGGCAACTGGGGCAACGATCTGATGCTGCTGGTCAAGGCCGCGCGGGAGGCGGGTTTTGACGGCCGCTTCTACACCTTCTACGGCAATGCGCTGGGCGCGCCAGCCGCCCTGGGCGAGGCCGGCGTGGGCAAGGTGCTGGCCGTTGCCGACTGGCTGCCCAACGTGCCGGGGCCCGACAGCCAGGCCTTCTACAAGGCATTCCGCGAGCGCTTTCCCAGGCCGGCCGATGACTATGTGCACATGCGCATGCAGCTGATGATCGAGGCCCTGGCCCAGTCCATGGCGCGCGCGGGCAGCACGGACACCGTTGCCGTGGCGCAGGCGCTGGAAAGCGCGGACGTGACCCTGGCCGGACGCAGGGGCCGCATGCGCGCGGCCGACCACCAGTTCCAGCAGGCGCTAGTGGTCGGCGTCATGGACAGGCAGGGCGCGCCCGGCGTGCCCTTCGATGTGGAAGGCTCGGGCTACGGCTTCCGCGTGGTGCGAGAGATCGAGGCCGCGCGTGCCGAGCAGCCCGCGATGTGCCGCATGCGCCGGCCCTGACCGCCTCGACGGTTTGGATGGCCTGGATCAGCGGCCCATGGCTGCCGCGACTTCCTGGCCCAGCTCGATCACGGACAGCGCGTAGTAGCTGGACCAGTTGTAGCGCGTGATGGCATAGAAGTTCTCCGTGCCCGCGATGTACAGCGGCTGGCCCTGCGCGCCGTTTTCCAGCTTGACCAGGGCCAGCGGCCCCGGGTGCGCGGCGCCGTCGCCTGGCAACTGCACGCCGCGTGCGGCCATCTCGTCGGCCGTGAACTGGGGAAGGATGTCGGGCGCCAGCAGGGCGGCCAGGTCGGCGCCCTGGGCCTGCATGATCACCGGGTAGTGGGTGGGCATGCCGCTTTTCCAGCCATGCGCGACAAAGTAGTTGGCCACCGAGCCGATGGCATCGGCCGCGCTGCCGAACAGGTCGATGCGGTCGTCGCCGTCAAAGTCCACGGCCCACTTCACCCAGCTGCTGGGCATGAACTGGCCCATGCCCATGGCGCCTGCGTAGCTGCCGCGCAGCGAGAACGGGTCCGTTGCGGCGCGGTGCGTGAAGCGCAGGAACTGCTCCAGCTCGCCGCGGAAGTACTCGGTGCGTGCCTGCGCGCGGGGGTGGGCTGCGGGGAAGTCGAAGCTCAGCGTGGCCAGGGCGTCGATCACGCGGAAATTGCCCATCTGCTGGCCGTAGATGGTCTCCACGCCGATGATGCCGACGATGATTTCGGCCGGCACGCCGTACTGCTTTTCGGCACGCGCCAGCGCGGCGGCATTGGCCTGCCAGAAACGGGTTCCGGCGCGTATGCGCACGGGCTCGACAAAGCGGCTGCGGTAGACGCCCCAGTTCTTGGCCGTGCCCTGGGCAGCCGGCGTCATCAGGCGGGGAACCTGGGGCAGAAAGCGCGCCTGGGCGATGGTGTCGCGCACCCAGTCCACCGGCAGGTCGTGGCGCATCGCAATGTCGGCGGCCATCTGCATGGCATCAGGCCGTTCGCCGTAGGGCGTGCTGCCCTGCACGGTCCTGGCCACGGCGGCGCCGCCAGCGGCCGTGGCGGCGGCAGCAGCGGCCGTGCGCTTTTTCGTGGAAGGTTTGGCCGTGGACTTGGTCGTGGTTTTAGCCGAGGTTTTGGCCGTGGCTTGGGCGGCAGGGCTGGCTGCCGGCTTGCCGGCCAGCGCGCCGCAGGGCACGGCCGCGGCCGCGAGCAGCAGCAGGGCGCAGGGGATCAGTCGTTGCTTGGTCATGGTGTGCTTGTCGTGGGGCCGGCAGCGGCGGCTTGTGGCCGTGGCTGCGGAGTGCGTGGCCAGTCCAGCGCCCGCCATTGGCGTCGCAGGGCGGGCAGGCCGGGGGTGTCGGGTGCGGATGAGGATGGGGATGGCCGTGCGTAGCGCTGGCGCTCCATGCCCAGGAGCCAGTCGTGAAGGGCCTGGGCCGCCTTGGCATCGTCCCGGCCCCAGCGGTCCATGATCTGGGCTGCCAGCGCACGTGGGGGCAGGCTGGCGTCGGCGTCCAGGCCGATGCGCCGCAGCCGGGCGCGGGTCCTGTCCATGAGGCGCAGCCATTCGTCGCGACTGGTGCGCTGGGCGCGGGCCATCCAGGCCAGCCAGGCCAGCGCGGCCACGCCGGCCAGCGCGCCCAGCAGGCGCAGCATGTCCACCCACGAGGGCGATTGCACGCCCAGGTTCTTGAGCAGGTCCAGCTGGCGGCTTTGCGTGTAGTTCAGCACCCACTGGTTCCAGCCGTTGTTGACGGCCTCCCACACGGCGCGCATCTGCTGCAGCATGCCCACGCCCACGAAGTTGCCCATGGCTCCGGCGATGGCGCCCTGCGGCGCGCGCAGGCGCTGGAACTCGCCCACGCGCGACGGGGCCACGGCGCCGGTGGGGTCGATGCGAACCCAGCCCTCATCCTCCAGCCACACCTCGGTCCAGGCATGGGCGTCGGCGTTGCGCACGGTCCAGTAGCCGTCGACCGGGTTGCGCTCGCCACCCTGGTAGCCGGTGACGATGCGGGCAGGCACGCCCATGCCGCGCATCAGCACGGCGAAGGCGGAGGCGATGTGCTCGCAGAATCCCTCTTTGCTGTCGAACCAGAAGTCATCGGCCGTGTGCACGCTGTCCACCACGCCGGGCTCCAGCGTGTAGGTGTAGCCGCCCGTGCGCAGGCGCGCCAGCGCGGCCTGTACCCAGGCGCGGGGCTGGGCGTCGGCCAGTTGCGGGTCGGCGCGCATCTGCCGGGCCAGCTCCAGCGTGCGCGGGTTGCTGCCTTCGGGCAGCTGGGTGTAGCGGCGCAGGGCGCGCGTGGGCTTGAGCGGGCCGTAGCTGAACTGCACATGGCTTTGGGCGCTGATGCGCACCACGTCGGTGATGGGGCGCCAGGTCAGCCATTGCAGCTGCGGCGTCATGCGGGCGCTGCCCATGCCCGGGGGGAGCTCGGGAGCTCTGGCCGCGGCGTCCAGCAGGGGCAGCCAGGGGCGGCGGCTGGGCTCGATGGTCATCTGGTAGCTCACGCCCTCGCCGGAGACGCGCAACTGCGCGTCCTCCAGTACGGCCTCCGTGTCCATCTGCCATTCCTGCCCGTCAAAGCGCGACAGAACGGGCCCCCGGAAATACAGGGTGTTGGCAGGCGGAGGAGCACCATCGGGCGTATCGAAGCGCAGGCGCAGGGCCACGTTTTCGTCCAGCACCAGCGAAGCCATGGAGCCCACGCGCATGTTTTCCGACAGGCCGCTGCGGCCGGCCAGGTCGTTGCTGGGCACACCCCACAGCGGCGCCATGCGCGGGAAGAACAGGAACAGCGCCACCATCACCGGCGTACCCCACAGCGCCAGCAGGGCTGCCGTGCGCAGCGCCTGTGTCAGCGGCGGGCGGCCGGCGGTCATGTGGGCATTGACCAGGGCCGTGAGCAGGCCCAGCAGGCCCAGCACCATGGCCAGGGCCAGCAGCAGGGACTGCGAGTAGAAGAAGTTGGCCAGCAGTGCGAAGAAGCCCAGGAAGAACACCACCATGGCATCGCGCCGGGCGCGCAGCTCCAGCGTCTTGAGCGCCAGCAGCAGCACGATCAGGGTCACGCCCGCATCGCGCCCGATAAAGGTGCCGTGCGAGACCCAGGTGGCGCCCACGGCCAGCAGCAGCAGTCCGCCCAGCAGCCAGCGGCCGGGCAGGGGCTGGCCGCGCCAGGCCAGCAGGGCGCGCCACAGCAGCAGGCCGGCCACGAAGACCATGGTCCACCAGGGCGTGTGGGCGGCCTGGGGCATCAGCACCCAGGCCACCACGGCCAGCAGGAACAGGGTGTCGCGCGCATCGCGCGGCAGGGCGGCCAGGCGCTGGCGCCAAGTGGCCGCGGGCTGCGCAATGGCTTGGAAGGAGGAGGGCATGGACGTGCGATTCATGGGCAGGCCGCCAGGGCTTCCAGGCAGAGCGTGGCGTGGGCCGCGCCCTGGTCGGGGGCGATCTCGCGGCCGTCGGGCAGGCGCAGGCCCCAGGTCAGGTCCTGCTGGCGCGCGGCCAGCACCCAGGCGGTCAGGCGGCTGAGGCGGGCCTCGGGGTCGGCCAGGCCGGTGGCCTTGGCATCCAGCCACAGGCGGTGCTGCTGGGACAGCGGGCGGTCGCGGCTCACCAGCTGGTTGCTGCCCGTGGCAAAGGCCTGTGCAGCCTTTTTCCAGACCACCAGCTTGAGCGGATCGCCGCGACGGTAGGCCCGCACACCGTCGAACTCGTCGCCGTGCCGCGTGGCGGCCGCGCTGCGGCCGCCAGCATCGGCGCTGGCCGGTGGCAGGGGTGGCGGATTGTGCTCGGGCGCCGGGTAGATCCAGGCCTGCGTCTGTGCGCGCCACAGCGCCCAGACGCGGAAGGTGCCCAGCGGATAGCGGGTGGCCGCCGTGATCGTGGGCAGCGGCTGCCGTCCCCGGCGCAGCGGCGTGAAGGCCAGCTGTGCCGTGGTGCTGCCCTGTGCCGGTACATCGATCCAGGTCCAGTCGTTGGCCGGGGCATCGCCCTGCACGGCCAGGCCTATGCCCCAGCGCGTGCTGCGGCGGCTGTTGTGCAGCACCACGTCGAAGCGGCAGGGCTGGCCGGCAAAGCTGCCGGCCGGCGGCACCAGGTGCATTGCCAGGCCGCGCAGGTTGCCGTGGCCGACCACCATGCCCGCAGCCGCGCTTCCGGCCAGCAAAAAGGTCAGCAGGTAGCCCAGGTTGAGCTGGTAGTTGATGGCCGCCACCAGCAGCACGCACAGCGTCAGCGCCAGGGCCCAGCCTGCGCGCGAGGGCATGATGTAGACATTGCGCTGGGTCAGCCTGAGGCTGTCGGTGCGCGGCAGGCGGGCATGCCACCACTGGCGCACGCGCCGCGCAGGAGACCAGCGCTGGCGCAGCGATGCCCCCGGCTGGGCGGCGCCGGGCGAGGACGCGGGAGCGGCCGGCATCAGCGCAGCGCCACGGCGTCCAGCATGGCGCGCACCTGCTCCACGGCACCCCGGCCGCTGGAGCCTATGGGCACCAGGCGGTGGGCCGCCGTCTGCGGCAGGATGGCCTGCACATCGTCGGGCGCCACGTAGTCACGCCCCTCCATCAGGGCCACCGCCCTGGCCGCGCGCAGCAGCGCAATGCCCGCGCGAGGTGACAGGCCCTGCACGAACCACTGGCCCGAGCGCGTCGCCTCCAGCAGGTCCTGCACATAGTCGAGCAAGGCATCGCTGGCATGGACCTGCAGCACGGCGGCCTGCAACTGCTGCAGCTCGTCCGTGGCCAGCAGCGGGAGCAGTGCATCGGCCTGGGCGCGCCGGCCATTGCCGGACAGCAGGGAGCGCTCGGCCGCGCGGTCGGGATAGCCCAGGCTGATGCGCATCAGAAAGCGGTCCAGCTGGCTTTCGGGCAGCGGGAAGGTGCCCAACTGTTCCTGCGGGTTCTGCGTGGCGATCACGAAGAAGGGCTCGGGCAGGCGGTGCGTGCGGCCTTCGGACGAGACCTGGCGCTCTTCCATGGCTTCGAGCAGGGCGCTCTGTGTCTTGGGGCTGGCGCGGTTGATCTCGTCGGCCAGCAGTACCTGGGCGAAAACGGGACCTGGATGGAAGACGAAGGACTCGCTGCTGCGCTCATAGATGGACACGCCGGTGAGGTCGCTGGGCATGAGGTCGGCCGTGAACTGCACGCGCGAGAACTGCAGCCCGAAGCTGTGCGCCAGCGCATGGGCCAGCGTGGTCTTGCCCACGCCGGGAACGTCTTCCAGCAGCAGGTGTCCCCCGGCCAGCAGGCAGGCCACGCTGTCGCGGACCTGAGCCGGCTTCCCTACAACCACCGTGTTAAGCTGATCCAGAAGCGCCTTGATCTTGTGTGTAGCTTGCATGGCGCGACGTTATCCTAAAAAAAACATCGCGGAGACATCACTGTGGGCAAGACGGGTTATTTCACCCATAGGGAGTGCTGGCGGCATGAGATGGGGCCGGGGCACCCAGAGTGCCCGGCCCGGCTGGACGCCATCGAGGACCGGCTGCTGGTGACCGGCGTGGCCGATGCGCTGGAGCGGCACGAGGCCCCCCAGGCCTCGCTGGCCGACATCGAACTGGCCCATGACCGCATGCATGTGGCCGCGCTGCAGGGCCTGACCCAGCGCCTCATCGAGGAGCAGCAGGCCGGCGGCCCCGAGTACTCCCAGATCGACACCGACACCTCCATCAACAGCCACACCTTCTCGGCCGCGCTGCATGCGGCCGGTGCCGCGCTGGCGGCCACCGATGCGGTGATGGCCGGCGAGCTGGAGAACGCCTTTTGCGCCGTGCGCCCTCCCGGCCACCATGCCACGCGCCACCAGGCCATGGGCTTTTGCTTCTTCAACAACGTGGCCGTGGGCGTGAAGTACGCGCTCAGCCGCCACCACCTCAAGCGCGTGGCCGTGATCGATTTCGACGTGCACCACGGCAATGGAACGGAGGACATCCTCTCCGGCGACGACCGCGTGCTCATGTGCGGCATCTTCCAGCACCCCTTCTATCCCTTCAGCGGCGACCAGCACCCGGCCGCCAACATGGTCAACGTGCCGGTGGCCGCCTATACCAAGGGCATGGACATCCGCGAGATCGTCGAGATGATGTGGATCCCGCGACTGGAGGCCTTCAAACCCGAGCTGATCTTCATCAGCGCCGGCTTCGACGCCCACCGCGAGGACGACATGGGCCAGCTGGGCATGACCGAGCAGGACTTCACCTGGATCACCTCGCGCATCAAGGACATTGCGCGGCGCTTCTCCAAGGGGCGCATCGTCTCCTGCCTGGAAGGCGGCTACGTGATGGGGCCGCTTGCGCGCAGCGTGGAAGCGCACGTGCGCGTGCTGGCCGACCTCTGAACCCGATCTGGAGCACCATGAACGCGAGCACCCATCCTTCTGAAGCCAGCCCCCTGCTCGACGTGCAGCGCGACGCGCGCGGCGTCGTGCGGCTCACGCTCAACGATCCGCAGCGCTTCAATGCCCTGGGCGAGCAGATGCTCACGCAGCTGCAGCAGGCGCTGGACGATGTGGCGCGTGACGAGTCGGTGCGCGTGGTCGTGCTGGCTGCAGCCGGCAAGGCCTTTTGCGCCGGACACAATCTCAAGGACATGGCGGCCCATCCGCAGCTGGACTACTACCAGAAGCTGTTCGCGCAGTGCAGCCGCATGATGCTGTCCATCCACCGGCTGCCCGTGCCCGTGATCGCGCGCGTGCACGGCATTGCCACGGCCGCGGGCTGCCAGCTCGTGGCCCAGTGCGATCTGGCCGTTGCTGCGCAGGCGGCACGCTTTGCCACCAGTGGCATCCACTATGGCCTGTTCTGTGCCACGCCCAGCGTGCCCTTGGTGCGCAATGTGCCGGCCAAGCAGGCCATGGAGATGCTGCTCACGGGTGACTTCATCGACGCGCAGCAGGCGCTGGACCAGGGCCTGGTCAACCGCGTGGTGGCCGAGCAGGCGCTGGACGATGCGGTGGAGCACTTCGTGCAGTCCATCGTCAGCAAGCCCCGCGCGGCCGTGGCCATGGGCAAGGCCCTGGTCTACCGCCAGCGCGAGATGGGCATCGAGGCCGCCTACCAGCTGGCCGGCCAGACCATGGCCGCCAACATGATGGATGCCGACGCCCAGGAGGGCGCCCAGGCCTTCGCCGCCAAGCGCGAACCGGCCTGGAAGACGGGCCGCTGACCGACCTGCATGTAGGCCCCGGTCCGGTTGGCCTGTCCTGGATCTGCGCGATGATGGCGGCCTGCGCCCTTGCGGCGGAACGGCCCTGATCCATGGATATCTTCGACAAGCTCATCAACGACTTCCAAAGCTCCAGCGCCTGGCTTGAGTTCTCCGTTCTCATCGGCTGCCTGCTGTTGGCCTATGGCGCCATGCGCGGCCTGCATGCGCGCTACGGCCATCTCAACGATGGCAAGCCCTCCGTATGGATTGGCCGCCATGCGCTCGATGGCGCACTGTTCCCGCTGCTGGCGCTGGTGCTGGTCTTCACCAGCCAGGAGATCCTGGCGCGGTTTTCCACGGTGTTCTGGTTGCGCGTGGCCGTGTCGCTGCTGGTGTCCCTGTCGGTGATCCGCTTCGTGGCGCGGGTGCTCAGCCGGACCTTCCCCCACTCCACCGTGGTGCGCCTGATCGAGCGCATTTTTTCCTGGCTGGCCTGGGGCGCGGCGGTGCTGCACAGCATCGGCCTGCTGCCGCAGGTCATGGAGGAGCTGGAGGCCCTGCAGTTCAACATCGGCAAGACGCCGGTCAGCCTGCTCAACCTGATCGAGGGCACGCTGTCGGCGGGGCTGATGATGGTGGCCGTGCTCTGGCTGTCCACGCTGTTCGAGCAGAAGGTCATCAACCAGTGGGTCAGCGACCTGTCCATGCGCAAGGTGGCCATGAACATCACGCGCAGCGTGCTGATCCTGGTGGGCCTGCTGGTCTCGCTGTCCATGGTGGGCGTGGACCTGACGGCGCTGTCCGTCATGGGCGGCGCCATCGGCGTGGGCCTGGGTTTCGGCATGCAGAAGATCGCCTCCAACTACGTCAGCGGCTTTCTGGTGCTGATCGAGCGTGCGCTGCGCATCGGCGACAACGTGCGCGTGGACGGCTTCGAGGGCCGCATCACTGATATCCGCACGCGCTACACCATCATCCGCGCGCTCAACGGCCGCGAATCCATCGTGCCCAACGAGACGCTGATCACCCAGCGTGTGGAGAACCTCACCGGATTCGACGTCAAGTTCGGCCTGTCCACCAACATCGTCGTGGGCATGGACAGCGATGTGGAGCAGGTGCGCGGCATCCTGCTCGAAGCCGCAGCCGCGCAGCCGCGCGTGCTCAAGACGCCCGCGCCTTCGGTGGCACTGGTTGACTTCGTCGAGCAGGGTCTGCAGTTCAGTCTCAGCTACTACATCAACGACCCGCAAAATGGCCAGGGCAATGTGCGCTCCGAGGTGAACCTCGCCGTGCTGCGCGGCCTGCGTGCGGCGGGCGTGAGCCTGCCAGTCCCCAAGCAGGTGGTGCAGATCACCGAACGCGGGGGCGTGGTGGCCCAGGCAGCAGAGAAAAGCAGCTAGGATTATTCCTAGGTGCATACCCTGAGTTCAGGCTGTTCCCCCGCAGGAAATCTCAAGGGTCGTGCTTAAAATGGCACGATCGTTCTTTTTTGTGAGCGCGCATGCGGCCCTCGGCCGTCAGGGAAACCTGCCTCAGCTGCTGCAGCGCCGCATACAATGATTTCGGTTTACGTAAACGTCAATCTATCAATCAATCAGGAGCCGCTGCAATGAAGGTTTTGGTCCCGGTCAAGCGCGTGGTGGACTACAACGTGAAGGTCCGCGTGAAGTCGGACGGCACGGGCGTGGACATCGCCAACGTCAAGATGAGCATGAACCCCTTTGACGAAATCGCCGTCGAAGAAGCCGTTCGCCTCAAGGAAAAGGGCGTGGTCACCGAAGTCATCGCCGTCTCCTGCGGCGTGGCCCAGTGCCAGGAAACCCTGCGCACGGCCATGGCCATCGGTGCCGACCGCGGCATCCTGGTGGAGACCACCGAGGAGCTGCAGCCCCTGGCCGTCGCCAAGCTGCTCAAGGCCCTGGTGGACAAGGAGCAGCCCGGCCTGATCATCCTGGGCAAGCAGGCCATCGACGACGA